>DXZX01000002.1:76619-122148 GCA_019419445.1 Collinsella sp. | reverse complement strand
CCGACCGGGCCGCGCGGCAAGGAGATATATTGCCAGACCGGAGGGGCGCCGGGGGCGGGAATCTGGGCGTACACATTTCCTACACAATTTAAGATCCGACTAACGTTTGCCAGCCGTTAACTACCGTTCGCCGAGCATCTCTTTATATAAGGCAGTCTCATGGGTAAAGCGGATACGTCCCCCTAGCTAAAGCACAGCCAGCATCGAGCAACTCATCGCGTTCTTCCACCGAGAACCCCTCGGCGTAGACGCGCACCACTGGTTCGGTCCCGCTAGGACGGACCAGCAGCCACGTGTCATCCTCGAATTCCAAACGCAAGCCATCCATATGACTAACGTTTTGCGGCACCTTGCCACAAATCGACTTGGGGTTTACGCCCGGCAGCAGGGTTCGTAACGTTTCGGCATCTTCGGCCTCAAGGCGCAAATCCCGTCGACCGTAACTCGTCTTACCAAAACTGTCCTCGAGTTGGTCGACCAGAACGCCCAAAGGCGCGTCCGTCTTAGCCATAAGCTCACACAGAATCAGACAGGCGAGGATTCCATCGCGCTCGGGCATATGCGCGGCGATGCCGATACCACCGGCTTCTTCACCGCCTATGAGGACGCCGCCCTTCTTCATCTCCGCCGCTATATATTTGAAACCGACTGGTTTGACGGTCACGCGGCAGCCAAGCGCCTCGGCAATGCGACGCACGAGCGTCGAGCATGAAAGATTGACGACGACGCGCCCCTCCAAATTACGAAATTGGACCAAGTCGCCCAAAACGAGCGCCATGATCTGATGCGGATGTATATATCTGCCGCGCTCGTCAACCGCACCGATACGGTCGGCGTCGCCGTCGGTCACCAGGCCGGCGCAAGCTCCGTCATCGATAACCGTGCGCTCGCAAGCGTCCACCCAAGGCTCAACGGGGTCGGGGCAGATATCTTCTTGGTCAGACGCCTGCCCGGCGTGAATCTCGTGCACCTCAACGCCAAGCTCGCGCAGCAAGTCGGCTAGATAGCCCTGGGCTGCGCCGCCCATGGGATCGACAACCACGCGCAGGTGCGCGGCGCGGATGGCTTCGGCATCGACAAACGATGCCACCGCCTGCATATAGTCAGGAATAATATCCGCGGTGCGATATTGCCCCTCGATCCCCATTGGCTCGGGAGCCATGGTCTCTTCGAGCTCTTCGATGACATCCTGGTTGGCGGTCGAGCCGTCACCCATGCGAATCTTGAGGCACAGATAACCCTGCGGATGATGGGACCCCGTCACCATGAGCGCGCCGCACGCCTCACCGTCATAAGCCGCCGCCCACGTAAGGGCAGGGGTCGGAACAGGTCGCGAAGCGAGCACGGCGTCCAGCCCGTGCGCTGCTAGCACGCCCGCCGCAAGCTCAGCGAACTCGCTCGCCAGGGGCCGGGTGTCGAACCCTATATATACCGTTTTGCCTGGATTGGTCTTTTGCCACAACTCGCCGACGGCATCGGCGATACGGGCAACGTTATCGGCAGTGAAGTCCTCATCGACGCGAGCGCGCCAACCGTCAGTTCCAAAATGAATTATCGCGCACACGCGCAGACACCTCACAGTGTTTGGATCATGGTACGCATGGGATATACCCGCAACATGCACTCGGCAACCCGCCGGCACCAGCATTCACCATTTGGGCAAATGCTGCCGAGGACATGCAGGCAATAAAAAACCGCCCCGTATGGAGCGGTTTTACCCTTTATATATCGAGCGCCTCGGCCATCGCTGCCGTAGTGATTGCCGTGGTTCCACAACAACTGCCCACCATTGCGGCGCCGGCATGTCTCCATTCGATGCATGCGCGCGCGAAAGCTTCGGGGCTCTCGTGCCATACGGGGCCATCCTGAGTCTGGACCGGATCGCCCACGTTGGGACGCACCGTGACGGGAGTAGTCGCCGATGCAACCATCCTGGGCACCGCCGCGTTCGCGGCCGCAAGCGAACAGCAATTAACACCAACCGAGTTTGCGCCGTGTTTTTCGGCGTACAAAACGGCTGCCTCGATGTTGAGGCCATCGCCCAGCAGGTCGCCTTTATCGTCAACGACAAAACTCACCAGAACAGGCATGCCGTCGGCGGCATCTCGGGCGCCGGCAAGCATGGGCTGCAAATTACGGATAGACGTCACCGTCTCGATCAGCAGACCGTCAACACCAGCATTGAGCAAGGCGTGCGCCTGTTCGCGCGCAATGCCTCGGATCTCACGAAACTCGGCCGAGTCCTCGGCAAACCACTCAATACCGATCGGACCCATCGAGCCCAGCAGCAGCTGAGGGTGCGCCTGGCGGGCATCGTCGACGGCCCCGCGATTGACCTCCGCCACGGACGGCGCAATCTGGTCGTGCTTGAGGGCATAGCTTGATGCCTGAAAGGTATTGGTAATGAGTACCTGCGCGCCGGCGGCGACATACAAGCGATGGATACGAGAAACGGTCTGCGGCTCTGCCAGATTCCAAAACGCCGGTGGAATATCGGCGGCGTCGTACTCACTCAACAGAACACTGCCCATGGGGCCCTGCGCCAACAAGGTCTCGCTCGACAAGCGGCGCGTAAGTTCCTCGGCACCAAAGCGATTGTAATAACTCGTATCCATATATATCCCGCTATTCCTCGACGCTGATTCCCTGCTTTTCGAGATAGGCGAGCCAGCGGTTCATCGTGTCCTCGGATAGCGCATGCTCCATCATGCAGGCCTCGGAATCGGCTCGCTCAAATTCGACACCGAGCTCCTGAACCAAAAACGTGCGGACGAGGCGATGACGGTACCAGATAGCCGTGCCAACCTCGCGGCCGCGATCGGTCAGGACTACCTTGCCGTAGTGCGATTGCTCGACAAGCTCGGATGCCTTGAGCGCCGAAACCGCTTTATTGACCGATGCCTTGGAGACGCCAAGGCGCTGCGCGATGTCGACCGATCGCACGCCGTTGGTTTCCCCCTCTTCGCTTTCAATGCGAACCATGCACTCCAAGTAGTCTTCGTTCGCCACCGTCAGATGTAGTTCGCGCGAGCTATTTGTCGTATCCATGATCTTCCGTCCCTTCTGCATTCAATGGCTGATTCTACCCCATCCAAGCGTCGCGGTATGCCGTGGCATACCGTGCTAGAGTTCTTGTTGCACACGACGACCAAGATTGGAGCGGTCTTTATGGAAAACACCACCACGAACCCCGATGTCCTCGAGCGCTTTTTGCGCTACGTCCAGATCAACACGCAGTCCGAGGATGCAAACTGCGACCAGGTACCCTCGAGCGTCGTTCAGTTTGACCTTGCCAACGTGCTGGCTGAAGAGCTGCGCGAGCTTGGTGCGGAAGATGCCCACGTGACCGAGCATGCCTATGTCTGCGCGCATATCCCCGCAAGTGCGGGCGCTGAGGACAAGCCCGCCCTTGGCCTGATCGCCCATCTCGACACCACCGAAGTTGCACCGGGCGCCGGCGTGAAGCCGCACATCGTACACTACGAAGGCGGCGACCTGGTCTGCGGCACGGTTGACGGTAAGCCCGTTGCCATGAGTACCGCCAAGCTTCCCGCCCTGAACGACCTCGCGGGTAAGGACCTGGTCTGCAGCGATGGCACCACGCTGCTGGGCGCGGACGACAAGGCAGGCGTCGCCGAGATCATGTCGCTTGTCGCGCGTATCGCTCAGGACCCCTCTCTGCCCCATCCCGCACTCGGCATTTGCTTCTGCCCTGACGAGGAGATCGGTCACGGAGCCGAGCTGTTGGATATCGATACCTTTGGCTGCAAGTACGCCTACACGGTCGACGGCGGCCCCATCGGCGAGCTGGAGTGGGAGTGCTTTAACGCCGCCGAGGCGACCATCCGCTTTGAGGGCCAGTCCATCCACCCGGGCGACGCCAAGGGCCGTATGGTCAACGCAGGCAATCTGTTCTGCGACTTCAACGCGTTGCTCCCCTACGTGCAGCGCCCGGAGTATACGGAAGGCTACGAGGGCTTTTATCACCTTGAGGGTGTATCTGCGACCGTCGATCACGCCACGGCGCGCTATATCGTCCGTGATCACGATGCCGCCAAGTTCCAGCAGAAACTCGACCTTATTGATGCCGCCGCCTCGATGCTCAACCAGCGTCTGGGTGAGGAGCGCGTGACGGTCGAGATTAAGCAGCAGTATCGAAATATGGCCGAGATCGTTCGTGACTATCCCGAGCTTATTGATGTTGCCAAGGAAGCCTACCTTGCCTGCGGCGTTGAGCCCCAAGTGCTGCCGATTCGTGGCGGCACCGACGGCGCTCAGCTGTCGTTCCGCGGTCTGCCCTGCCCCAACCTTTCCACCGGCGGCTATTGCTACCACGGCGTCAACGAGTTCGTCCCGGTCAGTTCGCTCGTCAAGATGACCGACGTGCTCCAGGAGCTCGTCGCCCGCTTTGCATAGGGAACTCGAACAATCTAGGTAAGCAAAACCGCCCCGTCCTCAAAACCGAGAACGGGGCGGTTTTTGGTGCAAGGGGAGTAGTCAGCACCGCAGGTTGAGCCAACGTCAGCGAGCGACGTCCAAGGCGAACAAGTTGGCATGAAAAAGGCAGGGCATTGACCTTCTGGTCATGCCCTGCCTTTTGAATGACAAATTGTCGCCTTGGGCGGCGCGCAGCGTCGAGCCGTTACGGCGTTTGGTAAAACGCCGTAACTTAGTAGTTGGCCTCGTAGCCGTTGCCGTCGCCGGTGGGCTCTTCGTAGTAGTCCGAATCGCTCGAATCGCTTGAGTCATCGGAATCGTCAGAGCTGACCGATGAGGTTGCGGTACCGTTTGCGTAGCCGTCAGACGTGTTGTTGTTCAGGTCGCCGATCGTAGAGCTGGAACCGTCGGAAAGACCCATGGTGTTGGGACCCTTGGGATCCTTGCCGGCATCGACGCGCTCCATCATTTCCTTGAGCTCGTCCTCGTAGACAAAGACGTAGCTCACACCGTCGATCATGGTGCTGTCGTCGGCGTACGAGGGCAGGTTGGCCGAGTAGATACCGTCGACATCCATACCGCGCATGGCGTTGACCGTAGCCACGATATCCTGAACGCTCATATCGGTTACGAGCATATCGGACAGCGAATTAACCAGGCCAAAAATCTTCGTGGCATCGAAGTTATTGAGAATCTGGTTGGCAAGGGCGCCAAGCACCTGACGCTGGTGGCGCATGCGCGTGTAATCGCCGTCGGCATAGGTGTAGCGGCAGCGGGCATAGGTAAGGGCGGTGGCACCGTCCATATGCTGCTGGCCAGCGGTAATCTTAATATCCAGGTGCTCGGGGTCGTCAACATCATCGGTTGCGTTAATGTCGATACCGCCAACCGAATCAATCAGCGCCTGCATACCGTCGAAGCTGACCTCGGCATAGTGGGAAATCTGAACACCGCACAGCTCGTTGACCGCCTCGACCATGGCCTCGGCGCCGCCAACGGTATGGCAGGCGTTGATCTTCATGGTCTCGCCCTTGTACTCGACCTTGGTGTCGCGCGGAACGGAAATGAGCGTCGCCTGCTTTTGCGTGGGGTCGATGCGTGCCAGGATAATCGAGTCGGCACGATACGTATCCTCGCCCGGACGGCCGTCGGTGCCAAGAAGCAGCACGTAGAACGGATCCTTTGCCTCATCGGTGTCAACCAGAACCCGACGCAGATTGTCGGTAATGACATTAGAATCGCCGAGCTTGCCCATAATGGTGGCAAACCACAGGCCGGCAGCGGTAGTGGCACTCAGCAGCACACCAAGCACGACAATGAGCGCGACGTGACGAATCGTGTGGCTACGACGACGTTGACGAGCGCGCTCGGAATAGCGAGCCACGTTATCGCGACTGTAGATCTTGGCCTGCGCACCAGTTGAGGGTCTTCGGGCGGTGGTATCCGCGAGGGGCTTTTTATTAAACATAGGCAACCTGTATTAGTAGATGACGGGATCGGGGACGGAAGCATGCTCGACATGCGCGCCGAGCGCCTGCAGCTTTTCGACAAACTGCTCGTAGCCGCGCTTGATGTGATGGATGGCCGAAACCTCGGTCGTCCCGTCGGCGATCAAGCCCGCTACGACGAGGGCCGCTCCGCCACGCAGATCGGGCGAGGTAACCTGTGCACCCGAGAAGCCCTTAACGCCATGAATCATGGCATGATGGCTCTCGATACGAATGTCGGCACCCATGCGCACCAGCTCAGAGGCAAACATAAAGCGATTCTCGAAGATGTTCTCGGTAATAACGGAACTGCCGTCGGCAAGGGCGGAGAGCACCATAATCTGCGCCTGCATGTCCGTCGGGAAGCCGGGGAACGGAAGCGTCTGGATGTCGACCGGCTTGATACGCTCGGCACGGTTTACATGGACGCCATCCTCGACGCGCTCGCAGTCGATACCCATGAGCTCCATCTTCTTGAGCACCATGCCCAAGTGAATGGGGCAAAAGCCCGTGACATCGACACCACGATCGTCGGCCATCAACGCACCGGCAACGATAAAGGTACCGGCCTCGATGCGGTCGCCCACTACGCGATGGGTAACAGGATGCAGTTCTTCCACGCCCTCGATGGTCACGACGGGCGTACCCGCGCCGACAATCTTGGCGCCCATCTCGTTGAGCATGTTGGCGAGATCGACGATCTCGGGCTCGCGGGCGGCATTGTCGATAACCGTGGTGCCCTGCGCGCGCACGGATGCCATGATGAGGTTCTCGGTCGCACCGACGCTGGCGAACTCGAGCGTGACGGTGGTACCGCGCAGACCTTGGGGCGCATTAGCGTTGATGTAGCCGTGGGCGGTATCGAACTCTACGCCCAGGGCCTCGAGACCAAGAATGTGCATATCGATCTTGCGAGCACCCAGGTTGCAGCCGCCCGGCATGGCGATCTTGGCGCGATGGAAGCGGCCCAGCAGGGGTCCCATCACGGCGGTGGAAGCACGCATCTTGGCGACGAGCTCGTAGGGGGCCTCCCAAGAATCGACCTGAGAGGTATCAATCTCGAGCGTGTGCTCGTCGAGAACATCGATCGTAGCGCCCATGCCTTTGAGCACCTTGCCCATCACGTGGACATCGGAAATATCGGGCACGTTCTGCAGCGTCGTCTTGCCCGGCGCCAGAAGCGTTGCCGCCATGAGTTTGAGTGCGGAGTTCTTGGCGCCCGAAACGGGCACGGAGCCTCCGATGGCGTGGCCACCCTCAACGCGGATAATATCCAAGGTCTACCCTTTCAAAAAGCATGCCCGGGATGGCTGAGCCATCCCGGGCATGATGTGTTCGCAAATGGTCGAACGCTAAATCGTTTGACTATTGGGCAAGCTTGAGCTTACACCATGCGATTTCATTATAGAGGTAGGCGCGGCGTGCATCATCCTCCGACAAATTACCCAGCTTCTCTTCAAAACCTTGAATATCAGCTTTAAGCTTGTCGGCATCGACGGTCGCCAAATCGCAAGCGCGCTCGGCGAGAACGGTCACGACATCGTCCGCAACCTGGGCATAGCCGCCGGCCACGGCAAACGTGTGGTCGACAGTGCCCATGGCCTTATCGGAAACGCGAACGTAACCGCGGTCGATCGTGCAGATCTCGCTGGAGTGAGCAGGTAGGACGCCAAACTCGCCATCCGTGGACGGAATCGACACAAACGCAGCGTCGCCCTCATAGGCGCAGCTCACGGGGCACACGATGCGGATACGCATAACCTACTTCTCCCCCATCTTGCGGGCGCGCTCGCGCACGTCCTCAATCGTGGAAGCATAGCGGAAAGCCTGCTCGGGCAGGTCATCGGCCTTGCCGTCGACAATCTCGGCGAAAGAGCGGACGGTATCCTCGACGCGGACGTAGACACCGGGGTTGCCGGTGAACTTCTCGGCGACGTGGAAGGACTGCGAGAGGAACTGCTGAATCTTACGGGCACGGTTGACCGTAAGGCGCTGCTCCTCGGACAGCTCGTCCATACCCAGAATGGCGATGATGTCCTGAAGGTCGGAGTACTCCTGCAGGAGCTCCTGGACCTTGACGGCGACACGGTAGTGCTCCTCGCCGACGATCGAGGGATCGAGAGCGTCGGAGGAAGATGCGAGCGGGTCGATAGCCGGGAACAGGCCGAGCGACGAAATGCTACGCGAAAGAACCGTGGTGGCGTCGAGGTGCGTAAACGTCGTGGCAGGCGCCGGGTCGGTCAGGTCGTCTGCGGGGACGTAGACAGCCTGGACGGAGGTAATGGAGCCCGTCTTGGTCGAGGTAATGCGCTCCTGGAGGTCGCCCATCTCGGTTGCCAGCGTGGGCTGGTAACCAACGGCGGACGGCATACGGCCCAGCAGTGCGGAAACCTCGGAACCTGCCTGGGAGAAGCGGAAGATGTTGTCGATGAACAGCAGAACGTCCTGGCCGCGATCACGGAAATACTCAGCGGTGGTAAGGCCGGCCAGACCGATGCGCAGACGCGCTCCGGGCGGCTCGTTCATCTGACCATAGACCAAGCAGGTCTTGTCGATAACGCCAGACTCGCTCATCTCGAGGAACAGGTCGGTGCCCTCGCGGGTACGCTCGCCGACGCCGGTGAACACCGAGGTGCCACCGTGCTCTTGGGCGAGGTTGTTGATGAGCTCCTGAATCAAAACGGTCTTGCCGACGCCGGCGCCGCCGAACAGGCCTGTCTTGCCGCCACGGATGTAGGGCTCGAGCAGGTCGACGGCCTTAATGCCGGTCTCGAAGATCTCGGTCTTGGTGGTGAGCTCGTCGAAACGGGGCGCTGCATGGTGGATGGGGTAGAACTCCTCTACCTCGGGCATGGGCTTGCCGTCGACGGGCTTGCCCATGACGTTCCAAATACGGCCGAGCGTCTTGGGGCCGACCGGCATCTTCATGGGCTCACCGGTATCGGTGGCGATGAGACCGCGCTGCAGGCCGTCGGTCGAGGACATGGCGACCGTGCGGACAACGCCGCCCGGAAGCTGGCTCTCGACCTCGAGGATCGTGCTCAGGTGACCGATCGGGGTCTCGGCCTCGACCGTGAGCGCGTTGTAGATCGGGGGCACCGCGCCGTCAAACTTGACGTCGACGACAGGGCCGATGATTCGCACGATGCGACCATCACCGGCAGTCGTCTTCTTGGTGGCTTCCTCGACCGCAAGCTTTACGGTGTTATTAGCCATTACTGTTCCTCCAATGCTGAGGCTCCGCCGACGATCTCGTTAATCTCGGTCGTGATCGAAGCCTGGCGCACGCGACTATACGTGCGGGTAAGGGTCGAGATGATCGCGGTGGCGTTTTCCGTCGCGGAGTGCATGGCCTTGCGGCGTGCACCCTGCTCGGCAGCCGCCGAATCGATCAGGGCCTGGTAGATGACCGTCAGGATATAAGACGGCACAAGCTTGCCGAGAACATGCTCGGGAGAGGGCACGAACTCGAACGTGGACGAGATGCGCTTAGGGGCGTCGGTCTCGTTCTTACGCGGACCGTGGGCCATAGCGATCATCTCGGGGTCGAGCGGCAACAGATGCTCGACGCGAAGCTCCTGATCCACGCGGTTCTTGGCGTGGTGGTAGACAAGCTCGACACGGTCAAGCTCACCGGCACGATACGCATCGCAGATATGAGAGGAGATCATGCGGGCCTGATTGAAATCGGGCTCAGAGGAGTTGCCCTCAAAGTGCATGACGACGTTTGCGCGGTCACGGAAATACGTGGCCGGTTTGCGCCCACACGCGATGATCTCGCACTCGATGCCGTCGTTCGCCCAAGAAGCGGCGAGCTTTTCGGCCGTGCGCTCCACCGTCGTATTGAAACCGCCGGCAAGGCCGCGGTCCGAGGCAATAACGACAATCAGGCCATGCTTGACGTTCTCATGCTTCTGCAGCATGGGATCGGTGCCCGAACAGGAAGCGTCGCCGGCGACCGTCAACATGACGTCGGTCAGCGCCTCCTTATAGGGCTCGGCCTGCTTGGAGCGATCGAGGGCACGACGGATCTTGGCCGTAGAGACCATCTCCATCGTGCGCGTGATCTGCTTGGTCGTGGTAACCGAGGAGATTCGCTTCTTAATGTCGCGAAGGTTGGCCATGGGGCTTAGTTCTCCTCTGATCCAGAAACATCCGAATGGTGCTTGGCCATGAACTGCTGCTTGAAGTCGCCGATGACGCGCAAGAGCTCAGCCTTGGTGTCATCATCGATCTTCTTGGCGCGAACCTTGTCGAGCAGCGAGCCAAAGCCATTGTCCATGTACTCGATGAGCTCGGCACGGAAAGGCAGCACGTCGGCGATCTCCAGGTCATCCAGGAAGCCCTCGTTGCCAGCGAACAGCGTAACGATCTGCTCGCCAACCTCAAACGGCTTGTAGCGCGGCTGCTTCAGGAGCTCGGTCATGCGGGCACCATGGGTCAGCTGCTTCTGAGTAGCCTCGTCAAGGTCGGAGCCGAACTGCGTAAAGCCGGCGAGCTCCTGGTACGAAGCGAGGTCCAGACGGAGGTTGCCGGCGACCTGCTTCATAGCCTTGGTCTGCGCGTCGCCACCGACGCGGGACACGGAAATGCCCACGTCGACTGCCGGGCGCTGGCCCTGGAAGAAGAGCTCGGACTGCAGGTAGATCTGACCATCGGTAATGGAAATGACGTTGGTCGGAATGTAGGCCGAGACGTCGCCGTCCTGGGTCTCGATGATCGGAAGAGCCGTCATGGAGCCGTAACCGTTCTTCTTGGACATCTTGACGGCACGCTCGAGCAGACGAGAGTGCAGGTAGAAGATGTCGCCAGGATAGGCCTCGCGTCCGGGCGGACGATGCAGCGTCAGCGACATCTGACGGTAGGCCACAGCCTGCTTGGACAGGTCATCGTAGATGACGAGCACGTGGCCACCGGGGTTGGTCTCGCTGGCGGGCTTGCCGTCCTCGCCGTTGTACATGAAGAACTCGCCGATAGCGGCGCCGGCCATAGGCGCGATGTACTGCATAGGGGCGGAATCGGCAGCGGTGGCCGAAACGATGATGGTGTAGTCGAGCGCACCGTGCTGAGCAAGGGTCTCGCGGATGTTGGCAACCGTGGAGGCCTTCTGGCCGATGGCGACATAGATACAGACCATGCCCTTGCCGCGCTGATTGAGGATAGCGTCGATGGCGATGGCGGTCTTACCGGTCTTACGGTCGCCGATGATGAGCTCACGCTGACCGCGGCCGATAGGCACCATGGAGTCGATAGCGAGCAGACCGGTCTGAACCGGCTCGCACACCGGGGTACGATCGATGACGCCGGGGGCCTTGAACTCGATGGGGCGACGGTGCGTGGCGACGATGTCGCCCAGGCCGTCGATGGGCTGGCCGAGCGGATTGACGACGCGGCCGAGCATGGCACGGCTCACGGGGATATCCATAACGCGGCCAGTGGTGCGGCACTCGTCGCCTTCCTTGATGGAGTCGACGGCACCAAACAGAACGGCGCCGACCTCGTCACGGTCAAGGTTCTGGGCAAGGCCGAAGACGGTCTCACCGGTATCGGAGCTCTTGAACTCCAGAAGCTCGCCTGCCATGGCGCTCTTGAGGCCGGAGACGCGCGCGATGCCGTCGCCTACCTCGTCGACCGTTGAAACCTCATGCGTATCGACCGTCGCGGAGAGGCTCGTGAGCTGCTCCTGCAGTTTCTTGGCGATATCCTGGGCATTGAGGGTTTCGGACATTAGGCTTCACCTCCGTACGAATTAGCAGAGTTTGCGAGGGTCTCCTGCGCGATGCGCAGCTGCGTCTTGACGGAAATGTCACGACGCTCGCCGCGGGCCTCGAGCACCAGGCCGCCCACGATAGACGGGTCGACCTGCTCGATAAGGAATACCTTGCGGCCGAAGTCCTGCTCGCATTTCTTAGTGATGGTTTGACGCAGCTCGTCGTCGAGCGGGATCGCCGTGGTGACGGTCACGCCCACTACATCCTCGTCTTCCTCGGCAACATACTTAAAGGCAGCTGCCACCTTGGGAAGAAGGTCGAGCTGGTCGCGCTTGGACATGGTGTCGAGCACGGCGATGATCTCGGGGCTGGCAGAAGCCAAGCGCTCGATCATCTCGAGGTCCTCGAACACATGGTTCTCGGCCTTGGCGGCTTCCAAAAGGGAACGCGCGTAGGTCTCGAGCACCTTGTCCTGATAGCGGCTAGTCGGCATTCAGGCTACCTGCTTCCTGGATGTAGCGCTCGATGAGCTTCTTCTGCTCGGCCTCGTCCTCGAGTGCCTCGCCCACGATCTTGGTGGCGACGGCAACGGACAGGTCGGCGATGGAACTCGCGGCACCGGCGTAGATGGACTTGCGCTCGTCCTCGACGGTCGTATGGGCCTTGGCGATGATCTCCTCGGCCTCCTTGTGAGCAGCCTCGATGATACGGGCGCGCTCGGACTCGGCGTCCTTACGGGCCTCGAGAACAATGTCGGCAGCCTGACGACGGGCGTCGGTGACGATCGAGTCGGACTCAGCGCGCTTGGCGATAGCCTCCTGCTTGGTCTTCTCGGCCTCGTCGAGGCTCTCCTCGATCTTCTTGCCGCGCTCCTCCATGGTTTTCATGATGCCCGGCAGGGCGACCTTGGCCAGCACGATCCAGATAATCAGGAAGGCGATAAGCGCCGGGATGAACTCCGCCATCTTAGGGATGAGGATGTCCGCACCGGCGGCGCCGTCCTCGGCGAACGCGGAAACCGGCATGAGCAGCGCGGCCGCGGACGCGGAGAGTGCGATCGCGCTCTTCTGGGATGAAAGATTCATACTTGACGCTCCGTGCTATTTAACGATCAGCGCGACAACGAAGCCGATCAGAGCCAGAGCCTCGCCGAAAGCGGAGCCCATGATGAAGACGGTGAACACGCGGCCCTGGACCTCAGGCTGACGGGCCATAGCACCCGTAGCACCCAGAGCAGACAGGCCGATAGCAAGACCAGCGCCGATAACACCGAGACCGTAACCGATAACTCCCACGATTCCTCCTTTGTCGTGCGTGTCTTATTTCACGCAGGATAACCTTTTTATAACTGCCGGGCTCCATGGGTACGGGCACCGGCGGTTTAACGAATTGCCTTACCTTTAAGGCGCGAACGGAAGACTACTCCTCCTCCGCGACCTCCTCTGCCTCGGAGACATACACGGCGGTAAGGACCGTGAAGACGTAAGCCTGGATGGCGCCGACCACAAGCTCGATCGCATAGATCAGGATGAGGATGGCAAGCCAGGCCAGCGAAGGCAGGGCGCCGACGGCGTGGGCCGCGGAAACCTGCTGAAGCAGCGGCTGCATGAACATGCTCGCCATGATGGCGAACGAGCCCATGACCACGTGTCCTGCGAACATGTTGCAGAACAGACGGACGGCGAGCGTGATGAGGCGCAGGAAGGTCGAGAAAAGCTCGACGACCCACACGAGCACGTTCATCGGGAAGCTCACGCCCTGCGGGGCGAGGCTCTTGATGTAGCCGATCACGCCGTGAGCCTTGCATCCGTAGTAGATGAAGTACACGAAGGCGAAAATGGCGAGTGCGGCGGTGGAGCCGATTGCGCCGGTGCCGGGCTTCATTCCCGGGATCAGGCCGATCATGTTGTTGATCAGGATGAACAGGAAAAGCGAGCACAGGAACGGGAAGTGCTTCTTCCAGTTCTCACCCACGACGCCCTTGCCGATATCGTTCTCGACGTACTCGATGATGTACTCGAAACCGTTGACGAAGAAGCCCTTGGGAACCAGGGTCTGCTTCTTCTTGAACACGGCCAGGACGATCAGGAGCACGATCGTGGAGACGATCAGCCAAAACGAGTACTGCGTGATGCCGCAGCTCAGATCGCCCACGACAGGGGTGGAGCTGAACTCGCTGACCAGATGATTAATCTCATCAGGCAGCTTTTCAAAAATTTCCACGACTTACCTTTCGACCTCATGAGGATCCCGCAGCGCCTTGGCGACACGAACCGTGCAGGCGGCCATAAAGGCCACGAAGCCGATCGCCTCGCCCAGGAGGAACATGCGAAATGCCTCTCCGAACAACACAAACACAACCAAGGTAAAGACGAGCAGGGCGATTGCCGAGACCGCCAGACTCACCATGCCCTTGAGCATGTCCGCATTCTGTTTATCGTCAAGAACCGGCTTGAGCGTAAAAACAAAGGGAAGAAAGGCGACCGCGCCCGCGATGGCGCCTGCAACGATAGCGAGCAGATCGGCTATCTGAAACACTGGCGTCCTCACTTTCCTTCTTTAACGCTTCCCAGAACAGTTCCCGCCAAACATTGGTGACTATTGTACGAGCCAATCGCTAAAGTACAACCGAAAAAGCATCGGTTAATACGCACCTGTTCGTTTTCTTAAGACCTTCTTTATGCCGCAGGTAGGTAATACGTTTTTCTCGAACCCCTCTGGGCTAAACGTCCGTTAACAGGAGTGCGCGTGGACGTCTTTTGCTCGCCCGCGCGCACCATCTCTTCGTATTTGTGACCGTAGCCGATAAGGCCCGACGACTAGAGCGTGCCGTAGATGCGGTCGCCGGCGTCGCCCAGGCCGGGAACGATGTAGGCTGCCTCGTTGAGATGATCGTCGATGGCGCAGGTATAGATATGCACGTCGGGGTCCTTGTCGGTCAGCGACTTGAGACCCTCGGGCGCCGCGACGATGCACAGCATGCGGATGTCCTTGACGCCACGCTCGCGCAGATAGCTGATAGCCATCTCGGCCGAGCCGCCCGTGGCGAGCATGGGGTCGACGACCAGGCAGATGCGCTGGTCGATATCCTTGGGCATCTTGCAGTAATACTCATGCGGCTCGTGGGTAACCTCGTCGCGCTCCATGCCGATGTGGCCCACGCGAGCGGAGGGCACCAGGTCGAGGATGCCGTCGACCATGCCAAGGCCCGCGCGCAGGATGGGCACGATGGCGAGTTTCTTGCCGGCGAGCTGTTTGAACGTGGCGGTAGTGATGGGGGTCTCGACCTCGACGTCTTCCATAGGCAGGTCGCGCATGGCCTCGTAGCCGTCAAAAAGCGCGAGTTCGCGCACGAGCTGGCGGAACTGGTTGGTGCCGGTGTTTTTGTCGCGCAGGATCGACAGCTTGTGCTGGACGAGCGGGTGATCGACAAGCGTCACACGGGACGCGTCGTAGGTGACGGTCATGGGTTGATTGCCCCTTTCGTTGCGGCCGCAAAACGGCCTTGCTGACAAGGCGTGCAGCAATGTTGCCGCCGCACGCCATGCATTAGTTTAGCGGTTTGTTGTATCGAGCAGCCCATCGCAGCCCTACTGTGAGGTGCTGAGCGAGCGCCTGACTGCGTCACACCAGCCCGCAAGGTTTTGCTCGCGACGCTCGGCGGACATGTGGGGAAGGAAGGTCCTAACGATCTGGGCATTTTGCTCCAGCTCTTCTAGGTCTTCCCAATAGCCGACGGCAAGACCCGCCAAGTACGCGGCACCGATTGCCGTGGTCTCCACCGTCTCGCATTGCAGCACGGGGATATCCAGCAGGTCGGCCTGGAATTGCATGATGAACTCGTTGCGCGAGGCACCGCCATCGACAGACAGGCGCTCGATCGAAAGCCCCACGTCCTGCTCCATGGCGCGCAGCACGTCGTAGCTCTGATATGCCATGGATTCGCAGGCGGCACGTACGATGGTCGCACGGCTCGAGGCGCCGGTCAGACCGCACACGATACCGCGGGCATGCGGGTCCCACCAGGGAGCACCCAAACCCGCAAAGGCGGGAACGAAGTAGCAGCCCTCGTTGTCGTTAATCGAAGCGGCGAGCTGTGCCGACTCGCTCACGCTCGAGATGATGCCCATGTTGTTGCGAAGCCAGTTCATGGTGGAGCCGGCAGCAAAGATGGAGCCCTCGAGTGCATAGCTGATCTTCCCATTCGCAGCGATACCGATGGTGGAGACCAGACCGTTCTTGGATTCGACGATCTCGTCGCCGGTGTTCATGAGCATAAAGCAACCCGTGCCATAGGTGTTTTTGGTCTGGCCGGGACGGAAACAGCAGTGACCGAACAGCGACGCCTGCTGGTCGCCCGCCACGCCCATGATGGGCGGCGTGTTGGTCATGATGTCGCTCGCGACGCGGCCGTAGTCGCCCGAGCTCCAGCGAACCTCGGGCATCATGGAACGTGGAACGTCAAAGAGCGCCAGCAGGTCGTCGTCCCAATCGAGCGTATGGATATTAAAGAGCGCCGTGCGGCTGGCATTGGTGTAGTCGGTGGCAAAGACCTGGCCGCCGGTGAGGTTGTAGATGAGCCAGGTGTCGATTGTGCCAAACATGAGGTCGCCCGCCGCCGCGCTCTCGCGTGCGCCGTCGACGTTGTCGAGAATCCACTGCACCTTGGAGGCCGAGAAATACGGGTCGAGCGTGAGTCCCGTGCGGGAGCGCACCAACTCCTCGCAACCCTGTTCAACCAACGCGTCGATTGCCGGCGCGGTACGGCGGCACTGCCATACGATGGCGTTATAGATCGGCTGACCGCTCACGCGGTCCCAGACCACCGTGGTCTCGCGCTGGTTGGAGATGCCGATGGCGGCGATGCGGTCAGAATGGATACCGCTCTTAAACTGGACTTCCATCATGACGGCGATCTGGCTGGCAAGGACCGCCATGGGGTCTTGCTCCACCCAACCGGGACGCGGAAAACTCGTTTTGACGCTGCGACGTGCCTGCGCGACGATGCATCCGTACTCGTCGACGATGGTCGCAAGTACCGAGGTGGTGCCGCAGTCGAGCGCCATGATGTAGGAACCGCCAAAGTTAAACGAGGCATCTTCCATGCCCAGGCTGCCCAGATTCAACGACATCGCTTACACCTTTCTATTGCATCGGGTCGGACAGGACCCGTTCGATCTCTGATGCGGGAAGTGCGCCTTGGCGCAGGATCTGGAGCCCGCCGTGCTGGAACGACACGATGGTCGAGGCGTCGCGACACGGGGTCTCACCGGCGTCGACGGCAACATCGACCCCCTCCAGGATGCGACCCTCGACGGCGGCAAAGCTTGCCGGCGAGGGCGCGCCGTGCGTATTGGCGCTCGTGCAGGCAAGGGGACTGCCGCAGGCGCGGATGAGCGCCTGGACCACGGGAGAGGCCGAAGCGCGCAGGGCCACGGTGTCGTCGGCAGCGCGCATAAAGGTCGGCACGCAGGGGGCTGCCTTGACCACGATGGTCAGGGCGCCCGGCCAGCATCGTCGGGCAAGCACACGAGCCTCTTCGGGGATATCCACGCCATAGCGGTCGAGTGCTTCGACGCCATCGACCAGCCAAGCGACGGTTTGCGTGAGTTCACGTTGCTTGAGAGTGAAGATACGGCGGTAGCCGGTACCGAGCGCAGGGACCGCGGCGCCATTGACGGTGGCTTGCGGGTCGCATGACCACGACGGGAACTCGCTTGTATCTTGGGGGACGGCATCCGAGAAGGCTTTAACTGCCACGGCGACACCGTAGACGGTCTCGGTCGGGATCAGCGCCAAGCCGCCACAGCCGAGCACCTCGGCCGTACGCTCGACGGCGAGCCGATGCGGCTCACGCGCTCCCTCGAATACCCGATAGACCGTCTGCATGTGTATGCCAGCCCCTTACGCTCTGGTGCAAGTTTGTTTACTGAGGGGCATTCTCGCACGAAACGTTCAATCCATTTGCCCACAGCGTATGTTGGTTTGGTGAGCGGCTCTAGTAGTCGGTGAAAGTGAGGGGGTTAATTGAAGATTTTTAGCGCGCAAGCGTAACGGTACGATCGGGAAACTCGATGCTTGCAACCAGTTTTCCGCCGAGGCTCTCTGCGTACCTGCTCAGCGTGTCGAGCCTCATCGAACCCAACTCCCCACGCTCGAGCTCGGATACACGTTTTTGAGAAACGCCCATCGACTGGGCGACCGACGCCTGTGTTAGATCTTTTAACCTGCGAATCTGAGCAAGCTTATAGGCTTCGATACGATCGCGAGTCCTCTCCTGCTCGGCGGTAATGGAGTCGCGTGTTATCCCGCGAGATTCCATATACTCATGCAGTTCCATCTCGATCGAGCCTCCTTACGTGGCGACGGTATATTTGCTCGGCCCTTGGAATGTTGATCGCATACCAACCGTTCCATTTTGCCCTTGACGATCCCGCTCGCGACTTATCACCCGCCAATAGCAATACCGCCTGGCGCTTGGGGTCAAAGGCGAAGAGGATGCGAATCACCTGCCCACCACACGACGTCACTCTCAGCTCCTTTAAATGATGAAGCTTCGAGCCCTTTACGCGGTCAACCAGCGGACGACCAAGGCTGGGACCTTCCTTCTCGAGCACCAAAAGGTCTGCATAAATCTGCTTCAGCGTAGCTTCATCCTGCTCATCAAGCCAAGGTTCAATGTAATCAAGCACGATACGGTACCGATGCAGCTGATTTGACATACCTTTCTCCTTCTATAGTAGAAGTTTTACGGTATATTGCAAGGACAAACTTGCGCAAATGTCTATTTATTCAGCTTAAATACGCTGTTTGGGCTCGGTGACGATGGCCCGAACGATGCGGGGGCGATCGGTGAGGTCGCGGACGATGCGCACATCCGAGAGACCCGCCTGGCGGCAGAGCTCGGCGGCGGTATCGAGGGCACCCTCGTAGAGCTCGCAGGCAAAGAGTCCGCCGGCGCACAGCATATAGGGCGCCGCATTGAGCAGGCGGCGGAAAATATCGAGGCCGTCGGCGCCGCCCTCGAGCGCCAGGTCGGGCTCAAAGTCCTTGACCTCGTGCGGCAGCGAGCGCATGACGTCGGTCGGGATGTAAGGCGGGTTGGAGACGAGCACATCAAAGGTGCCCCACTCTTCGCGGGGAATGGAACTCACCAGGTTGGTGAGGCTAAAGGCAACCTCATCTGCCGTGAGGCCGAGGGCGTCGCGGTTTTTGGTGGCCAGATCGATGGCGCGCGGCTCGATATCGGTGGCGGTGCAGGTAACGTGGCCGCGGCGCTCCCAGGCAAGGGAGAGCGAAATGCAGCCCGTGCCGCAGCCGACCTCGAGAACGCGGGCAGTGCAGGGCTCGGTTGGGGCAGACGCAGCGGCATCCTGAGCTGAAGCCGTCTCCTGGCCGGCACCCTCGATGGCGATGCCGTATTCGTCGAGCTCGGACTCGGCGGCTTCCGCGGCTTCGGCTTCTGCTGCCTGCGCGGCGGCTTCCTCGGCCTCGCGGTCGGCCAGTTCCTCGGCATAGGCACGGCTGCCCAGTACGTCGCCGCCTAACGCCGCCTCATCGGCAGCCGTCAGGTTAGCGGCACGGCGCTCGGCAGTCGCGCGCTCGTCGGCCAGCGCCGCCTCGGCTTTGCGGGCCTCTTCGACCTCATCGTTCCAAGGCAGCTCAACACGCTGACGGGCAGCAGCCTCGGGGCTCAGCACCTCGGCATCCAGATAATTGAGGACTTCCTCGACGAGCATCTCGGTCTCGGGGCGCGGAATGAGCACACCGGGGGCGCACGCGACGTCGATCATGCGAAACTGCGTGCTGCCGGTGATGTACTGCAGCGGTTCACCTTTAGCGCGACGAACAACGGCCGCGTGCATGGTCTCGAGCTGAGCCGCGTTAAGCGTCTCGTCCATGCGCATATATAAGTCGATGCGTGCCAAACCCGTGGCAGCGCAGAGCAGCCACTCGGCAGAAAGACGGGGGTGCTCCTCGCCGCGCTCGGCCAGGTACTCCTTGGTCCACTCGAGACAACGCTTGATGGTCCAGATCTCGTTTGCCATGGGGTCCTCCCCTCTTAAGCGCCGGGCGGCGCACGAATGTCGGAGCAGATTGTACGCGAGGCCAGCGCTTGGCAAGGGACGATTGAAGGCGATTATCGAGAATCAGCCCAGAATTTTGCACCGGGCTCGCTCAAAGTGTTCATTCGCCGACGTCTAGATTTGCATTCGTCAAGCTTTTGGCAAGGTTGCCCTTAACCTGACCAATATCTAACCAAACGCTTGCCACATCGCTTGACGCGTGACGCGTCAAAAATCGCCCCGCGACTTCTTGGACGATTTTTCGAGCAATATTTTCAATAGCAGATGCACACCGTTGATTGCTTTAAGCAGGCAAACAGCCTAAAGACCATCACAACCGATTGAATAACATCTCAAAGCAATGTGCCCAACCTAGTCATTCAAGAACGTCCCCAATGACTACCTCTAAGGCGCCGCAGGTTGAGCATGCCGCATCCGGAGCAAGGCAACGCCGCAGGCAGAGGACGGACAGCGAGCGGGTCGCATTTGAGGCAAGGTGACGTGAAACGAAAGGGCGCTGACCTTCTGGTCGCGCCCTTGAAGTTGAACGTCAGATTGCCTCAAATGCGGCCCGCGCAGCGTCGGCTGGTCCGCCGTTCGGTAGAACGGCGGAACCTACTACACGGCCTGCGCCAGCTTCTCGGCTCGCTCGGCGGCGGCGAGTGCCTCGATCACGGTGCCGAGCTGATCGCCCAGAAGGACGCCGTTGTAGGTGGAGTTGAAGCCGATGCGGTGATCGGTCACGCGGTCCTGGGGCTGGTTGTAGGTACGGATCTTCTCGGAACGGTTGCCATGGCCGATCTGGCTCTGGCGCTCGGCACCAAGCTCTGCTTGCTGCTTCTCGAGCTCCATCTCGTACAGACGGGCACGCAGCATCTGCATGCAGACCTCGCGGTTCTGGATCTGGGAACGCTGCTCCTGCGACTGCACCACGGTGTTGGTGGGCAGGTGGGTGATGCGCACGGCGGAGTAGGTGGTGTTAACGCACTGACCGCCAGGGCCGGAGGCGCAGTAGGTGTCGATGCGCAGGTCGGACTGGTTGATCTGGACGTCGATTTCCTCGGCCTCGGGAAGCACGGCGACGGTAGCCGTTGAAGTCTGGATGCGGCCCTGGGACTCGGTCTTGGGAACGCGCTGGACACGGTGCACGCCGGACTCGTACTTCATAACGGAGTAGACGCGGTCGCCCTCGACCTTGAACTCAATGGACTTAAAGCCGCCGGCCTCGCTGGGGCTGGAATCGAGCACGGTGGTCTTCCAGCCGCGCGACTCGCAAAAGCGCTGATACATCTTGTACAGGTCGCCGGCGAAGATGGCCGCCTCGTCGCCACCGGCAGCGGAGCGGATCTCGACGATGGTGTTCTTGTCGTCGTTGGGGTCGCTCGGGATGAGCATGTACTTGATGTCTTCCTCGAGTTGGGGGAGCTTGGCCTCGTTTTCGGAGATGTCCATCTGGAGCATCTCCTTCTCATCGGCATCGGTGGTATCGTGCAGCATTTCCTTGGCGGCCTCGATGTCATCGAGTGCGCCGATGTACTCGCGCGAGGCGGCGATGAGGTCGGACTGGTGCGCGTACTCCTTGTTGAGACGCGTGAACTCCTTAATATCGGAGGCGACGGCCGGGTCGGAGAGCTTCTTCTCGAGCTCCTCGTAGGCCTTGATGATCTTTTCGAGCTTGTCGCGCATGGCGGGACTCCTTTATATGCGTGAAGGTGAAAATCGGCAGAATTGATGGGGCGCGGGGCGCCGCTGCGGGGGTAAGCCCAGCTAGAACATGTCGATCTTCAGATACATGCGCATCCCTTCGCGTATGGGGTACATAATTGCGGTCTAACCCATATATGATAGCGTGCGCAGGCAAACCTGCATATAACCCGCACGGATTGGTGCAAACAAACCTGACCCCATTGCACCAAGAGCTTGCTTTTTGGCTAGAGCGTTTGGAGTAGAGCGACGAGGAAGCGGATGCCCTGGAGGTAGGCGCGGCGGGTGATGCGCTCGTTGGTGCCGTGGACGCCGCGATCACACTCGTCGTCATCAGCCACAAAGGCCGAGAAGCGAATGCACTCAGGGCAAATGTGCTGGTAGTTGGCAGCGTCGGTCGCACCGATCACGGTCGAGGGCACAATTGCCACTGGCTCGAATGATCCATTTTCCTCCGTCCCCTTTGGATCACGGAAATAGCGGGCGGCGATGGAGCGAACCGCCTCGAGGCCGGGACCACCGATGCGCGGGGACGGCGAGGGTTCGGAGCTGCCGGGGCCTAGCTCCACTTCGACACGACCGGCAAGGTCCGCCCCGGCAACCGCCTCACGGCAGCGCGCCACAACGTCGGCCACGCTCGTGCCCTCGAGCATGCGGAAGTTGATGTTGGCCCACATATCCTGCGGCATTACGTTGGCGCCGGTGCTGCCACCCTCGATCTGCGTGGGTGCGCAGGTGGTCGTCACCAGCGGATAGAGCTTCTTGCTGGCGAGGCAATCGCGGACAATGGCGCCCCCGTTGGCGGCAATTTCATCCGCCGTGTAGAGCCCCAGCTCGACGAGCTGGGCGGCAAGCAAGTCGGTCACGCGCGTCGGCCACTCGATATCGCAGATTGCGGTGATGGCACGGCTGAGCACCTCGAGCGACGTGCCGCCGTAGGGGTTAGAAGAATGTCCACCCTCACTCTTCGTCTTGAGCACGATATCGGCATAGCCCTTCTCCGCGAGGTCGGCGTGCATGAGCCAACCCTCGCCCGCGCTGTACTCGGCATCCGAAACGATGCGGTAGTCGCCCTCGTCGATCAGGAACTCGAGCTCAACACCGCGCTCCTCGAGCGCTCAGCCGATGGCGCCTGCGCCGTACTGCGTCGTCTCCTCGTCCTGGCCAAAAGCCAGCAGCAGCGTGCGCTCATGCTCCCAACCGTGCGCGAGCGCATACTCGACAGCCTCGAGAATGCCTGCGACCTGGTCCTTCATGTCGATCGCTCCACGGCCCCAGATGTAGGTGTCGTCCACGTGCCCGCTAAAGGGGTCGTGCGTCCAGTCGGCCTCGGTACCCGGCACCACGGGAACCACATCCATGTGGCCCATGAGCATAACGGGCTTAAGAGCCAGATCGCTGCCGGCAAGCGTCACCAACAGCGAGTGATCGATAAGCTCGACCTCGCCCGCCGCAAATACATGCGGCCAGGCCTGCTGCATATAGGCGCGCAGGTCGTCGAAGGGCCGCCAGTCCACCGCCTCGGCATCCATGCTCGAGATAGTCGGAAACGACAGCACGCGGCCCAAGCGCTCGCACGCGCCTGCCTCGTCTATATCGGCAAAATCGTCCTCATGCGCAAAGAAGCGCCAAACCTCGGCCATGACATCCTTTCGATTGTGGCGACAAAGGCCGCCCCACGGGAGCGGCCCTGCAACGCAAGAGTTTGCGGTCGGTTATTTGTCCTCCAGATAACGAGAGAGGAACTCGCGCGTGCGCTGGTGCTTGGGGTTGCCGAAGAGCTCGGCCGGCGCGGCGTCCTCGAGCACCACGCCCTTGTCCATAAAGACCACGCGGTCGGACACGGTTCGGGCAAAGGCCATCTCGTGCGTGACGACGACCATGGTCATGCCGTCGGCCGCAAGCTTGCGCATGACCTCGAGCACCTCTCCCACGATCTCGGGGTCGAGTGCGGAGGTCGGCTCGTCGAACAGCATGATCTGCGGATTCATGCACAGGGCGCGCGCGATGGCCACGCGCTGCTTTTGGCCACCGGATAGGCGGCCCACGGCGGCGTGCGCGAACTTTTCGAGCCCCACGCTCGTCAGATGCTCCATCGCGACCTTCTCGGCCTCGGCCTTGCTCATCTTTTTGAGCGTGACGGGCGCGAGCGTGCAGTTGTCGAGCACGTCCATGTTGTTGAACAGGTTAAAGCCCTGGAACACCATGCCGATGTCCTCGCGGAGTTTATTGATATTGCAGCGCTCGGCCGTAAGGTCCTGGCCGTGGAACCAGATGTGGCCCGCGTCCGGGGTCTCGAGCAGGTTGAGACAGCGCAGGAAGGTCGACTTGCCCGAGCCCGAGGCGCCGATAATGGTGACGACCTCGCCGGGGTTAACGGACAGGTCGATGCCCTTGAGCACCTCGAGCGAGCCGAAGCTCTTGCGCAGGCCCTCGACGCGGATGAGCGGCTCTTTAGTTTGTGCGGCGGCCGCAACGCCGGTAGTGGCGGTATCTGCCATGATGATTCTCCTCGTCTTGAGCCTAGTTGGAGCTGGGCAGCGTTGCCGGGGCCTCGGCGCCGAGTTTTTTGCCAAAGGCTTCGAGCAGGCGGCTCGCCACGAGCGTCAGGATCAGGTAGACCACGAGCGCCACGCAGTAGACCTCCATCTGGCGGTAGTACACGCCGGCGACGGTGGTGGTGGCGTACATGAGGTCGAACACGCCGATGACCGAAAGCACCGACGAATCCTTGATGTTGATGATGAGCTCGTTGGTGAGTGCGGGGATCGCGTTTTTAATACCCTGGGGGAACACGACCTTGCGCATGGCCTGCCACTGCGACAGACCCAGCGAGCGCGCCGCCTCGGCCTGGCCGGGATCGATGGACTCGATGCCGCCGCGCAGGACCTCCATCATGTAGGCGGTGGAGTTGAGCGAGATGGTGACGAGACCGGCGGTGAAGGTACTCCAAATCTGGTTGGCCTGGGCGGTCTCGAAGCCCATGCCGCGCAAAACGGTGAAGCCCGCGTAATAGATGAGCAGGCCCTGGACCATCATGGGCGTGCCGCGCACGATGGTAGAGTAGACGGTCGCAAAGCCGCGGCCGATGCTCTTAAAGAAGCGCACCAGATCGTTATCCACGCGGTCGAACGTCTGAATACGCAGGAACACAAAGAGCAGCGCCAGGAAAAAGGCGATGACGGTACCGAAGGTCGCAAGTGCGATGGTGATCTCGATGCCGCGGATAAAGAAGTCGCCGCTCTTGTAGGTCATGTAGACCAGGCTCGACAAAAAGTCGCTGGGGTTGGAATCCGAGACAACGCTCACCTGCACCAGGTCGATAAATGACATGACGCAGCGGTCGATAAAGAAGATTGCCGCGATGGCGACCACGACGTAGCTGCCTAAGCGTGCGCCACGACGGAAGCGCTCGGATGCGAACGGCGACGCCTCGCGATAGTCGTTCCAGTGCATGAGCTTGGCGACCAGCGCCGCCGCCGACACGACGAGCCAGGCCCAAAGGATTGCCCAGAGGCAGTCTTGGAACACGCCCGTAGGCGCCAAGAAGCTCAGTGGCGTGGGGTTGCGCTGACTAAACGCCAGGCCGAGCGCCGCGATAACGCTCGTGCCCAGGTACACGTAACGGTGGTCGGCCTTGATAAAGGAGGCCAGACGATTGATGGTTTTCATGCTGCCTCCCTATGCCGGCTGACGGTCGAGGCACGCGTCCCACATTTGGTCGCGTTCCTCTTGGCTAATGCCCTTGAGTGTCTTGTCGATGAGTTTAAGCAGCTTGTCCGAGCCCTTGCGGCAGCCGACGTTTGCCGCGACCTCCTGCTTAAAGCCCTCGCCCTCGGCAAAATGGATGGGGACGATACCGGGATTTTGGGCCATATAGCCCTTCTCGTTCTCGGTGTTGTAGGTCACGGCATCGCACGTGCCCTGCAGCAGGTTCGAGAACACCGTGGGAACCGAATCGACCGGGTTCTTGTGGACGACGCCCGGGATCTCGTCGATGACGGTATCGAGCATGGTGTCCTTTTGGCCGAGCACCGTGGCACCGCTAAAGTCGCTAAGCTTGGTGGCGTTTTGGTAGGGGGAACCCTCTTTTACGAACAGGCCAAAGTAGCCAATGAAGTACGGGTCGGAAAAGCCGACCGACTCCTCGCGCTCGGGCGTGGCGCTCATACCGGCGATGATGAGGTCGATCTGGCCGTTGTTGAGCGAATCGATAAGGCCCGAGAAGCTCTGCTTGACGGCAACGGGCTCGCCACCGAGGGCCTTGCAGACGATCTTGGCGATCTGCACGTCGTAGCCATCGGCATAGGCGCCCTGCACGTTGTCGATGGGGATGGTGTACTCACTGGCTTCGGAAACCTGCCAGTTGTACGGGACGTAGGCCGCCTCCATGCCAATGCGGATCTTGTCCTTGCCGATCACGGAATCGGACAGGTCGTCGCGACCGCCGCCCGTCGTGGGCTGAACTACTTCCAGCGTGGAGGGGCGCTGGCAACCGGCAAGTGCGCCGGCGACGACAGTAGCGCTCGCAGCGAGAGCGCTACCCAAAAAGATGCGACGGCTGCATACCGGCTGTGGATGCGCGTCGCGTTGATGGGGAGAATGCATAATCTGCCTTCCCTGTTGAATCGTATGCTGACGACTTAACAGGATACCGCTCAGCGCTACCTCCAGCAAATGCATATATAAATGCATATATGCAAGTTTACGAACTGAAAACGATTGGTAGTCGTTGGGGACGTTCTTAAACGACTAGTCAAACAAGAACGTCCCCAACGACTAGGCATGAAAAAGGCAAGGCATAGACCTTCTGGTCATGCCTTGCCTTTTGAATGACAAATTGTCGCCCTGGGCGGCGCGCAGCGTCGACTAGTCCGCCGTTCGTCAGAACGGCGGAACCTCTAGAATAAGGTGACGCTAAAGCTGCGGACGTCCGTCTCGCCCGGTGCCAGCGTAATGGTGTTGACCTTGTGCTCAAAGACATCGTCCTCGGTGTCCATGGTGGTGTGACCGGTCCAGGGCTCGAGCGCCACAAACGGGGCGTCGTTGGCGGCAGACCACACGCCGATGTACTTAAAGCCCTCAAAGTCGATCTTGACGCCGTGGCCCGACTTGCGGCCGCGCAGCGTGAGCGTGGAGCCCGGGGCATCGGTGAACATGATGGCATCGTTATCGAAGCTGCGGTGCGTGATGGGCAGCACGTCCGAGTTATCGGGAGCCTTGTAGCTACCCTCGAACGTCATGAGGCCATCGGGCGTGATGATGGGGGCCTCGTTGGTCCAAGCCTCGGTAAATGCCAGCTCGTAATCCTCGAACGTCTCGTCCTCGGCACCGGGGGCGGGCACGTTAAATGCAGGGTGGCCACCCACCGAGAACGGCAGGTCCACGTCGCCGGTGTTGGTGACGGCAAAGGTCTGCGTGAGGATGGCGTCGCCGGTCAGGGCATAGGTCATGTTGAGCTTAAAGTGGAACGGAAAGGCCTTGAGCGACTCGGACGTGTCGGTGATCTCGTACGTTACCGAGGAGCCGTCCTCCGAAACCTCGACCAGCTTGTGCTCGACGATGCGCGCGAGTCCGTGGCGCGGCATCTCGCAGGTGCCGGCCGCAGACGTTGCCGTGTTGTTGCGCAGCGAACCCACAATGGGGAACAGGATGGGCGCATGCTTGCCCCAAAAGGCGGGGTCGCCCTGCCACAGATACTCGTTGCCGTTGAGAGCAAGGCTCGTGAGCTGGGCGCCCATGGAATCGATGGCCGCGGTGAGGCCGCCGCGCTTGATGGTAGTGACGGTAGACATGCTACTTCCTCCAAAAGTAAACAATAGTGTCGAGGGCTATTGTCCCACTCTTGGCGGCGGGACGGGACGGCAGGCGATTATTGAGTAGCCATAGCGGAATGAGCGGCGAGCGCCTACTGGGTATCTACGTAAAGGTCAAACCCGCCCTGTGGCGTGGTGTCGACCGTATCGGGCGCCTGCGAGTTAAAGCTCACGGGAACCATGCGCTTTGAGGCACGGAAGCGCGTGCCGTCGGTGGCGACGGGCGGTTCATCGACGGTGAGCTCGTAGTCGCCGGGCTTAAGTTCGATGCCGTCACCAGCGGAATTGACGTATTGATACTCGTCAATCGTCTGCCCTTTGAGCGTGCGCCCCACGATGTGGATGAGCATTTTGCTGTCGCCGCGCGCGGTGTCCCACGTCGCGCCGTCCTTGACCTCGACCGACACATGTACCGAGCGCGTGCGGCCGAGCGATTGCTCGACAGACATCTCGACCTTGGCGGCGTCTTTTCGCTGTTGTTCGACATGGCTCCAGACGTTTCCAATTACCGAGCATGCGATAACGCCGGCCATGAAGGCGATAAGGATGGGGCCAAGCGGAGAGCGACGTCCTGCATCTTCCTCGCGAGACAGATTGGGGCGACGTGTGGGTGCGGGTGCCTGAGCGCCCTGCGAGGGCACGTCGAGAATACTGAAGGATGCCGTGCTGTCGGGATCGATGGTGTGACGCGGCTGCGGGGTCTTTGCCGGCGAGATCGACATGTCGGCTGGCTCGCCGAGCGTGGCCGTAGCGTCGGCCTTGGCCTCGTCTGCCTCGGCCTGGGCCCAAGCTTGTTCGAAGGTCAGGGGCTCGACGGGATCGAGGGCGGCGTCCGAGTCGGCGGCGACGTCGTTGCCGGTCTCGTCCTCGTCGCTCGACACGCCACGCGGCGTAGGCTCGTCCCACCCCTCGTCCGGAGCCTCACCCTCGCTATACCACCATTCAAAGTTATCGATATCCATACGGGGCGCCCCTTAGGCCTCGCAAATAAACACTCGCTAGTTTTATACCCCCAGACGACACCGAAGCTCACCCGCGCCGGACACAAAAACCGTCACAACATTCGACGCTTTTCCTCGATTTCGAGATTTTCATCGAGTGTTGTGATGGTTTAGGCGGCAGCCACGCCGCGAATGTGACAAAGAGACTGTCCCTTTGTCACATTCTGTTAGAGTTGCAGGGATTGAATCCCGCTTATTCACGCGACATTGGAGTGACAACCTTGACCGCCGCAACCACGCCTAAAAGTAAGTCAACCGCCGCCGCGCTCTCCCCCGCGCGCACCAATCTTTGCCTGGCGCTGCTCGTGCTGTTGGGATTCTCGCTCGGCTGCTCCGAGTTCGTGGTCATCGGCATCGAAAGCGACCTAGCGACGGAACTCGGCGTATCGCTTGCCACCGCAGGCCAACTTATTAGCGTGTTCGCACTGATCTACGCTATCTCGACGCCGGTGCTCGCGCTCAGTACGGGGCGTTTTCGCCGCTACCAGCTGCTCGTGTGCTACAGCATCGTCTTTGTGCTCGGCAACCTGGTCATGGCGTTGGCGCCCAACTTCCAGGTGCTGTTCATCTCGCGCATCATCCTGGGCTCCGTCTCGGGCGCACTGCTCGCCGTGGGCGTGACGTACATCCCCGAGCTTCTGTCTCCGCAGCAAACTTCGCTTGCCATCTCGGTGGTATATGGTGCGTTTTCCGTGGCAATGGTCTTTGTCACTTCGATCGGCAAGTTTGTGGCCGACACGCTCGATTGGCACGTGGCCATGTACGGCACGCTGGCCTTTGCCGTTCTGATCTGCGGAGCGCTCGTGGCGTTTATGCCGCGCGCTGGGCAAACCGACGAGCCCGCCACTTTTCGCGAGCAGGCGGGTCTGCTACGCGAGCCGAGCATCATCACCGGCATGCTCATCTTTTTGTTTGGCGTGGGGTCGGTCTACGTTTTCTACGGCTACGTGACGCCTTATCTTGAGCAGGTGCTGGGCATGGGCACGGTCGAAGCCAGTACCACGCTCATGGCCTACGGCGTGTTCTGCCTGATCTCGAACATCCTGGGCGGATGGATCGATGCGCGCTTTGGCATGAAGGCGCTACTCGTGACGTTTGTGCTGCAGGCTGCAGCGTTACTCGGACTGTTTGCTGTGGGCGGCACCATACCGCTCGCGCTGGTCTTTGTCTTTAGCCTGGCGCTGCTCATGTACCTGTTCTCGGTGTCGTGCATCACGCACTTTATGGACGTGGCACGCAGCCGCCATCCCAAGTCGATGGTACTCGCAAGTTCGGTTGAGCCCATGGCGTTTAACGTCGGCATCTCGTTTGGCACCGCAGTGGGCGGCGCCGTGGTAAGCAGCGTTGGCATTGCATATGTAGGCGCAGTGGGTGCCGCGTTCTCGCTTGTGGCCTGGGTGCTTACGCTGGTGACGATTAAGTTGGCTCGCTGGGAACGCAAGAGGGCGATGGCGCAGGCGTAGATGCGATACTCGAGCTCGATGATGGCGATCGAAAGGAAACCGCATATGCAACGTGTACTGTTTATCTGCCATGGGAACATCTGCCGCTCGACGATGGCCGAGTCGGTGTTTACCGAGCTCGTGCGCCGCGCTGGGCTCGCGGGCGAGTTTGCCATCGATTCCGCCGCGACCTCAACTGAGGAGATCGGCAACCCGCCACACCACGGTACCGCTGCCAAGCTGCGCGAAGTCGGGATTCCCGTCGTCGCGCACCATGCCCGCCAGGTGCGTCGCGCGGAGTATGGCGACTGGGACCACATTGTCTATATGGACGACGAGAACGCGCGTGGCCTGCGTCGCATCTTTGGCGACGACCCCGACGGCAAGATTACGCGCTTGCTCGATTGGACCGAGCGCCCCGGCGACGTGGCCGATCCCTGGTACACCGGCAATTTCGATGCCACGTACCGCGACGTGCTCGCCGGTTGCACCGCTATGCTCGAGCAGCTGTAGGCAAGCGAGGTCGCGGGCCACACCTTCGACGCGAAACGAGCGTGGATAATCTCCCACATGAAAAATGAGCGTGGATTTTCTCCCACTTTGAGCATTCAAGTGCGCTCTAAACGGGAGAAAATCCACGCTCGACTATTCGTCGACGATCTCGGCAAGCCAGACGTTCAGCGTATCGACTTCGGGGCAGCAGAACTTTGCCGTACCGGGCTCGTTGCCAGGCACGGTTCCGCCATAGCGCAGGATATCGATATAGGGAAAGCCCACATGGCAGGCCATGGCGCACATCTTGCCGCGGTCTCGGTCGAAGTCAAAGACGTCGCCCGGCTTATGACCATGGTGACAGCGGCACGCACCCAGCTGGTCCACACAGCTTATGCGGATACGCGGACGCTTGCCACGCGGCGCACCAAGCGGCTTGTTCTCGTCGGCGGGCCCGGCGTCGGCGCCCTCGCCGGCGTTACTCATGGTCGATCACATCCAGGCAGGCCTCGATGGGAAGGCCGGCCGACTTATCCTCTTGGTCGGCGTTGCGCTCGATAAGCTCGGCTACCACACGCATGGCATCGGACGTCGCGCGCTGCAGACTCCAACCTGCCATAACGCGGCCGACGAGCACCGCCGAAAACGTGTCGCCCGTGCCCGGGAAATAGACCGGAATGAGCTCAAAGGGAATCGTAAAGTACTCCCCCGCCACATGGTCGTAACCGATAACCGCGTTCGTGCCATTGACTACGGCGCTCGTAATGACCACCGACTTGGCACCCAGCTCGCGCACGGCGTCCACAAGGGCGCGGGCCTCATCGGGCGTAATTTGCTCGGCGATAGGCCTATCGGCAAGCAGGCACGCCTCGGTATAGTTGGGCACCGCGTAGTCTGCGCACTCCAGCAGGTGCCGCATAAGGCCAATCGTGGACTCGGGCACGCCCGCATAGAGCTTGCCGTTGTCGCCCATGATGGGGTCGACGAACACCTTGGTGCCCTTTTGCGCGCGACGGTGGCAAAAGTCCGAGATGATACGCGTCTCTTCCTCGGTCACGATAAAGCCGGTCGAGATAGCGTCGAACTCAAAGCCGAGCTCCTCCCAGATGGCAAGACTCTGACGCACGTACTCCGTGGTGTCGTGGATGTAGAACTTGGGGTAGTTGAGCGTATCGGAAACAAGGGCCGTCGGCAGGTTGTGGATGCGATAGCCCATATGCGACAGCACCGGCAGCATGGCGGAAAGCGCAACCTTGCCGTAGCCGCACATATCGTTGATCAGCAGCAGCTGAGTATTCTTCATGAGGGTCTCCCTTGGTTCGGGCACGGCGCAGCAGCGCCACAGTGCGACTAAGTGTAGCGCAGGGAGCGTTTGCAGCGTCGAGCGGTTACGGCGTTTGGCAAAACGCCGTAACTTAATAAGTTTGGTACCTTGACATTGATTTCTCACACTCCTAAATTGGTTAGGCACAAAACAATTCCACTACCTAACTAAAGAAAGGAGCGATACGAATTCATGTGCGATGAACCCCTTAGCCTTCGCCCGCATGAGCCCGGCGGCGATCCTTCGGAGCCGGCAGACGTGCCCGAAGCAGTTAACGGCGAAGACAAGCTCGCCAAGCGCATCCTGAGCGGCCTAGGCTTTTGCGGCCACTACATGCACTTTCACGGCGGCGGCGTGTCCGGCAAGGCGCCCATCGTCTGCCTGCTTGCCAAGCAGGAAAACGGCGAGATGTCGCAGCAGGAGCTCGGCATGCACTTCGACCTCAAGCCGGGATCGCTTTCCGAGATCCTGTCCAAGCTCGAGCTCAACGGCCTCATCGAGCGCAGCCGTAACCCCAAGGATCGACGGCAGCTCACCATTCGCCTGACCGAAACCGGCCGGGAAAACGCCCGCATCGACCAGGCGGCCCGCATTCGCTTTAGAGAGCAAGCCTTTAGTGCCCTCACCCACGACGAGCGCGAGCAGCTCGCCGAAATGCTCGAGAAAATCCGTGTAACCTGGGAGGAACTGGATGATTAAAACCCTCATGGGCAGCATCCGCGACTATATGAAAGTCACCGTTGCCACGCCGTTGCTCGTGCTTGGCGAGGTGCTCTGCGAGATGCTGATTCCATTTATCACCGCCAACCTGATCGACGCCATCAAAGACGGCGCCACCGTAGCCGAGATGCTTCCCACCGCGGGCCTTTTGGTGCTCATCGCGCTGACATCGCTTGCTTTTGGCGCCGCGGCAGGCGTCACCTGCAGCCATGCGAGCTGCGGCTTCGCCAAGAACCTGCGTCACGACCTGTTCTACAAAATCCAGACGTTCAGCTTTGCCAACATCGATGAGTTCTCGAGCTCCTCGCTCGTCACGCGCCTGACCACCGATATCAACAACGTGCAGCAGGCCTTTATGATGATCATCCGTATCGCCGTGCGCGCGCCGCTGGTATTGATCTTCGCCTTTACCATGGCGTTTATCATGGGCGGCAGCGTCGCCATGGTCTACCTGGTCATCATTCCGCTGCTGGGCTTTGGACTGTTCTTTATCATCTTTAAGGTGCGCCCCATCTTCTCGCGCGTGTTCCACAAGTATGATGCCCTTAACGAGTCCGTCGAGGAAAACGTCACCGGCATGCGCGTGGTCAAGAGCTATGTGCGCGAAGACTTTGAGAAGGAGAAGTTCGCGACCGCCGCGCGCGACGTCCAGATGGACTTCACCCGCGCCGAGAAGCTGCTCGCCTTTAACAACCCCATGATGAACATCTGCGTCAACGGCGCGTTTGTCGTCATCATCTACCTGGGCTCCAAGCTCATCATCACGAGCCAGGGCACGCTGTTCGACGTGGGCCAGCTCTCCTCGACCTTTACCTATGGTTTCCAGATTCTCATGAGCCTGATGCAGCTGTCGATGATCTTTGTCATGGTGACCATGGCCGACGAATCGGCACACCGCATTGCCGAGGTGCTGGCCGCCGAGCCCACAATCGCCGATCCCGCCGAGCCCGTGCTCGAGGTTGCCGACGGTTCCATCGACTTTGACCACGTGAGCTTTAAGTATTCCAAGCATGCGAAGCGCCAGGCGCTCGACGATATCGACCTGCACATTACGAGCGGCGAGACCGTCGGCATCATCGGCGGCACCGGTTCGGCCAAGTCCACACTCGTTAACCTCATCGCCCGCCTGTACGACACCACCGAAGGCGCTGTGCGCGTGGGCGGCGTGGACGTGCGCGACTACGACCTGGACGCGCTGCGTCACCAGGTCGCCATGGTGCTGCAGAAAAACGTGCTGTTTAGCGGCACCGTCGCCGAGAACCTGCGTTGGGGCGACCCGAACGCCACCGACGAGGAAGTCCGCGAGGCAGCGCATCTGGCCTGCGCCGACGAGTTTGTCGACGGTTTCCCCAAGGGCTACGACACCTGGATCGAACAGGGCGGCTCCAATGTTTCGGGCGGTCAGAAGCAGCGCCTGTGCATTGCACGCGCCCTGCTGCGTCGCCCCAAGATCTTGATCCTGGACGACTCCACCAGCGCCGTCGACACCAAGACCGACGCCAAGATTCGCGCAGGGCTGGCAAGCTATCTGCCCAACACGACCAAGATCATCATCGCCCAGCGCATCAGCTCCGTGCAGGACGCAGACCGCATCATTGTCATGGAGGGCGGCCGCATCGCACAGATCGGCAACCACGAAGAGCTGCTCAAGACGAGCGAGATCTACCGCGAGACCTTTACCTCGCAAAACAAGATGTCTGCCGAAGGTACGCAAGACGCCGACGACGTCTCTGGCGACGCGAACACGGCGGCAGACAACACCGACATGACCGCAACGCAAGCTCAGACCCAGGAAGGAGGCGAGGCCCATGAGTAAGGCAACGACCGCCGAGCGCGCGCTCAACCGCAAGGGCGGCACCATGTCGCGCCTCATCAAGACGCTCTTTGGCTTCTATCCCGTGCTTTTGCCCCTCGTCGTCGCCGGCGTGGTGCTCTGCGCCATCATCAACTCCATCGGCGCGACCTTCCTGCAGAGCGCCCTGCAAATTATTGGCGAATCGTGGCAGTCGGGCGATTGGGAAGCCGCGCAGCCCAAGATTCTGCAGCTCGTGACCACCCTCGCCTGCATCTACGGCGTCGGCGTCCTGTCCTCGCTCTTCTGGAACCGCGCCATGGCTATCGTCACGCAGGGCTCGCTGGAGAAGCTGCGCGAGATGATGTTCAACCGCATGCAGGACCTGCCGATCCGCTACTTCGACACGCACCAGCGCGGCGATATCATGAGCCACTACACCAACGACATCGACACGCTGCGTCAGATGATCAGCCAGTCGCTGCCCAACCTGCTCATGACGATCATCATCATCGTCACGGTGTTCTTTATCATGCTGTACTACAGCGTGTGGATGTGCCTGGTCATCATCGCCGGCGTCGCCTTTATGACCTTTATGACCAAGCTGCTCGGCTCCAACTCCGCGCGCTTCTTCATTGCGCAGCAGACCGAGCTCGGCGTGGTCGAGGGCCATATCGAGGAGGTCATGAACGGCCAGAAGGTCGTCAAGGCGTTCTGTCACGAGTCTGCCGCCGAGGCCGATTTTGACGAGCGCAACGAAAAGCTCTTCGAGGTCTCCCAGAAGGCCAACATGTACGCCAACATCCTCATGCCCATCCTTATGAACCTGGGCAACCTGCTCTACGTGCTGGTCGCACTGGCGGGCGGCATTTTCCTGGCGCTGGGCGTGCCCAACCTGAGCATCTCGGGCATGGCGCTGTCCATCGCCGTCGTGGTGCCGTTCCTCAACATGACCAAGCAGTTCTGCGGACAGATCGGCCAGATCTCGCAGCAGATCAACGCCGTGGTCATGGGCCTCGCCGGCGCCGACCGCATCTTTGAGCTCATCGACGAGAAGCCCGAGGCCGACGAAGGCTACGTGACGCTCGTCAACGCACAGGTGAACCCCGAGACTTGGGAGTTCGAGGAGGCTGACCACCACACCGGCATGTGGGCGTGGAAACATCCGCACCGCGCAACCGGCGAGATCGAGTACGTCCCGCTGCGCGGCGACTTGGTCATGGACAACGTCGACTTTGGCTACACCCCCGACCACGAGGTCCTGCACGGCGTGTCCGTGTTTGCCGAGCCGGGTCAGAAGGTCGCGTTTGTCGGCGCCACCGGTGCCGGTAAGACGACCATCACCAACCTCATCAACCGCTTCTATGACATCGCCGACGGCAAGATTCGCTACGACGGCATCAACGTCAATAAGATCCGCAAGGCCGATCTGCGCCGAAGCCTGGGCGTCGTGCTGCAGGACGTGAACCTGTTCACCGGCACCGTGATGGACAACATCCGCTACGGCAACCTGGATGCGACCGACGAGGAGTGCATCGCGGCGGCCAAGCTCGCGGGCGCGGACGACTTTATCACCCGCCTGCCCGACGGCTACGACACCATGCTCACCGGCAACGGCGCACAGCTGTCGCAGGGCCAGCGTCAGCTAATTTCGATCGCCCGCGCCGCCGTCGCCGATCCGCCGGCGATGATTCTAGACGAGGCCACGAGCTCCATCGACACCCGCACCGAGGCCATCGTGCAGGCGGGCATGGATAAGCTCATGGAGGGCCGCACGACGTTTGTCATCGCACACCGCCTGTCCACCGTGCGTAACTCCGACGCGATCATCTGTCTGGACCACGGCCGTATCATCGAGCGCGGCAACCACGACGAACTGATCGCCAAGCGCGGGTATTACTACCAGCTCTACACCGGAGCGTTTGAGCTGGAGTAGGACCGATTACTGACGGAGGGTGCCCCGGGGACGGGCGGGGTATTTCCTCCGTGCTCAAACATTCTCGCTGCGCTGCGAAACTGCGCGCGGAGGAAATACCCCGCCCGTCCCCGGGGCACCCTCCTGTACGCGATTAGCCCGTCATTTAAAACGGAATAAAAGTTAGTGAGGCCCTGGCCGTTTGGCCAGGGCCTCGTTTTGTAAGGATGATTTGGGAAGTGGTGGAGGACCAGTCTTTTTGGGACGGGGCTAAATTAGCTGGTTTTGGATTAGGGATCAGTTGCGATTTGTTGATTCATCGATATTGGGATGGAGAATCAGCTAATTTAGCCCCGTCCCAAAAAGACTGGTCAAGCTAACGGAACGCCGTAGCTAAAAATCCCCGTCCCAGAAAAATCATTGCGCAGGTAGGACGGCAAAGGTAGCTAGAAAAGCCCCATCCTAAATGAGCTACAAGATTTCGGCTAGGAGCGCTCGGCGCCCGTTTGTTTTATCACTGCAGGTAGAAAGCGCGATGATGCGTGCATCGGGGCCAACGTCATCCATGTTCTCGTGCACCGCCGTCTGCGAGACATGCGTGAGCAGCGTCTGCATCGAGGCCTGGTCCAGGTTTCCCGGCCCAAAGATAATGTCATCACTCGCAGCAAACGAGCACACGGCAACAATGCGCAGGCGGAACGCCCCGTCCTTTGTGTAGAGAGTGCCCGTGCGGTGCAGGTCAAAGAAGCCCCTGTCTAAAAACCGGTCGACATCGCCAAACATCGCACCGTTATCCATGTGGTGCGCATAGAGCAGATTGTAGGAATCGGTCATCGCGCGACTGTTGCGCGTATCCAAAAACACCGCTCCCGAAACCGCGGACTCCCCCAACGCGTTTTTGTTGAGGTATTCCTGGTTATCTTTTCCCTGAACAAAGGGGTAGTCGATGTTGGTGCCATCGATGGTGACCCATCCGACCACGTCGGGATTTTTGGTCATCAGTTCCTGCAGGCGTGCGCAATCGTTGGCCCCGGTGGGTTTGTAGTGCAGCAGCTCATCGCTGATGAACCCGCCGTTCATAACGTTGTTTGTATCCCACAGCGAATAGCCCCCGTACAGCAGCATGAGCAGCACGAGAAAGCCGGCAAACCACGTAAGTACGCGGTCGCCGGCTCTCGCCAGCCGAGCTATGCGTTTAAGCTCCATCGGCTGTAATCCTCGCTGTTTTAACGGCGGTTACGACGAGGACGGAAGAAGACCACGCCCATCACGGCAGCAAACGCGACGATTGCCGCATAGGGAACGACCGTCCGAATAACATCGGTCGGAACGGTAACATCCTTGGTGTTGGTAAAGATCACCGTGGTGTCGTAAGCACCGATAGCTTCCTCGGCAATAGAGCTACCTTCTGTCGAATTGGTGCCATCACCAATCTTGTACGACGTCTTATAACCGTCGCCATGATAATCCGCCTCAGTTACGGCGAATTTATCCTCCGATGAGAGACCGTAAACGATGACGGATTCCCCATGCTTAAGCGTCTCGGTAAACGTAGCTCCCGACTTGGTTGTAGTTTGGTTCATGGTAGTAACACCGTTTTTCACAGTGCCATACTTATAAGTCTCCCCGTCAGCGCCTTTAATCGTGACGGTAAACTCAAAGTCCTTATTTTTATCGCCCTGGTTACCGGCTACGACCTTTGTGATGGTCAGCTTATGGGTGACATATTTGTTCTCAAAGCCTGAGGTCTTGCTGCCCGATCCCGCCGCTGTGCTAAGAGTGCAGCCCTTAGCAACTAAGCCTGAGTTGCCATTTTCTACGTAAACATCCAGGAACAGTTCCTTGTACACAACGTTGAGGCCATCCAGCTCTGGCGACGTCTGCGTAATTTTGTATCGATAGATGCCCGGAGCCGCGAACCTTGAGGTAACAAGGCTGACGCTCATTTGGGCGGTTATTGTCTTAGTAACGCCGTCGGCATTATCTTCGCTAGAAAGACCTTCGTCAGAATAATTTACGGAAGACGGCGAAAGTGTGACGGCACCGGTCACTCCAGCAGAAACGGGCATGTTGTTACTCGTGCTCGTAAGCTCACTCGTCTCCGCCGGCGCAATCGAATAGCCGAACTCCGCATTCGGCTCCACGGCGTTCTTATTCATGGTAAGCGTCGAGGTGATTGTGACCTTGTTGTCATTTACCGGCAGATGCGGAGTAGTAGAGCCCTCCTCCGCCCACGCCGGCGCAGCAACTCCCACCAAAGCCAGCAGCATCGTTGCGGCCACAACTGCAAATGCTGCCAGTCGCCTCTTTCCAGTTTTCATGTTGTATCCTTCCTCTCGGGCATATGCCCTTAATAAAACCAAGCTCCGTGCCTACAAGTTCGACCTGCGCAGCACGCTGATCACGTTGCCCTTGATCTGCGAACGGGCAATCGGTCCATACAGGCGACTGTCATGCCCGCCCTCGCGCAAATCTGCCAGCACAAAGAGCTCATCCGTTCCCAGATGCACGGGATAGTCCACAGCAGACTCATAGCGCGGCGTCGGCGTGGTGATATCGCTTTCCACCACAACAGCCCCGTTAACCATGAGCTCGCCCGACTCGGTAATCGTGACCTCATCACCGGGGCGGGCAACCACGCGACCCAGGCGCTCTTCGCCATCCGCGGTGTATACCACCACGTCACCCTCGTTAAAGCTCTGGCTGAGCCTCCAGTAGAGCATGACGTCACCCGAACAGATGCGGGGGGCCATCTCGCCAGTCGTGACCGGACCCACGCCCAGGACCACGCCAAAGAGCAGCCAGAGCGTCACGACAAAAAATGCCAGGCGCGCCAGAAAGCCCACGATATCGCGCCGGTCGTCCGCTTCTCCCAGATCTGGTGCCGCATGGGCGCCCAACCTCACGTTCGACGCGGCCGAATACCGCGAGCCCCGGGGTCTTCCCTGCGGGGCCGCTCGTGCGGCTGGCCCATCACCAGCATTGCTGGCGCCATGTCTTCTCATAGGCGCCCGCCCCTCTTGGAGCCGCGGTGTAAACGCAGCGCAACCATGACCGTAGCCAACAGCACGCCGGCGGCCAAAATCGCCAGGGCATAGATGGGGTTGCGCGTAATACCCGTAGGCACCGCGACCTGTCGGGAACTGGTGGCCTTAGCTTCAACGGCAACGGTCACACGCGGACCGTTGAGCGTGCCGCTCGCACCCGTAAGCCTAGCCTGATACCCCAACGAAGAATAATCGTCTTCGCTCACGGTATAGACCGCGTTGTAATCCAGTGCCTTAATCGAAACGGTCAGGCCGTCCTTAACGGCAAACGGCACGGTCGCCTTGCCCTGGCCATCGGCCGTAAAGGCCGTCTTGTTTTCCACGGTCTCGGCCCGATCATTCGGTCGCGCCACGAGCGCATGGCTGCCTTGGGCAGACGCATCCGAATACTCGATGGCGTAGGTCTGACCAGCCTTGAGGCCCGTAAAGGTCGCCGTCATCTTAAAGTAGGCACGCTTGTCGCCCATATTGCCCGTAACGCTCTTGGAAACCTTGAGCGTGTAGGCGCGTGGGGTGAACCGTGCGTATACGCATCCCGTATGGCGCTCTTTTACGTTGTACGTATAGGTGGGTGAAGACGACAGCAGCTCCGGGGCGTCCGGATTTGACAGGTCGTACCAGCCCTCAAAGTGATAGCCCTCCTTGGGAGTGGCCACCGCCTCCACAAACGTGCCGTCATCCACAAAGTAGGCGATACCCGAAGTTTTGTACGCGTCGGCGTCCTTGCCCGAGCGATCCCCGGCATCGATGGAGCCCTTTGCCCCCTTAAGCTTGGAGCTGACTGTGCCGCCCGTCGTTACGTTGCTCCACGTGCCATCGGCATTTTTAAGCTGAGCAACAAAGGCCTGACGATACTTCCATTGCGCCACAAATGTCGCGCCCTGGCTCTCAGGAATGTTTTCGACCGTTACCGTATCGCCCGCAGCGCCGGTATCCGGATTGACCTTATTGCCATTAATGGTAAGAGTGCCGGAATCTGTAGTTCCCTCGGGAGCCGCATGGGTCACTGTGTGCTCGGCACCAAAACGAATAGCTTTTCCCGAGCCCGCATACTCCCAGCCCATAAACATCCAGCCGTCGTTTTGTCCTTCGGCAGCATGGGAGGTATAGCTCGCTCCAGCACCAGAAAGCTGCACGAAATCGCCCGTGGAATCATCGGACGGATTATAGTGATACGCTTTGCCGCCGTCCACATCGTATTGAACGCCCGCCTTAGAAAACACAAGGTGCACTTTGTAGTGCTTTGTGACCTTGTCGACCTTAAAGTGATAGGTGCAATCGTCCAATATGGTCCAATGCTCAGCATCGTCCGCGGAATAGAACTCGCCGTTGACAAAAGCACCGATAAAGACTGCCCCGTCATCGCGCTTGGCATCGACCATAAAGTAGGAGTTCTTTTCCTGTTTACCTACGTAGTTTTTGGCATAGGTAAAGTCGGCGGTCTTGGTATCGGAATCATAAAAATACGTTCCGCTTCCGTTGGGCGTCGTGTACGTCTCGATGCGATAGAACTCCCTAAACGAGATATTGTCGAGGAAGTTGCCGATCGAATTGCTCTTGTTGGCCGTGTTGTAGGCCACAAAAGCAAAGACGCTCTGGTTTTGGCCATCCGGAATGGTGTAGGTATAGTCGTAGTCGACCTTTTTCTTCTGCTCGAGCGCGTTGGAACCGTAGGAAGCCCAAGCGTCGTTTTCGGACGCCATAATCCATACGCACCATTTTTCGGTATGCTCCGCATCGGCCGTCCATGAGAACGCGCTTCCGCTGGACGCATTGGCAAATCCGCCCACTTTGTCAAATTTGGTTGAATACAGAATGATCTTTTTGCTGCAGCCCGATTGGGAAAAATTGGCCACATCCAAGCCGACATAGTTATCGACGCTCATTTGAATCCATTGAACAATTTGCTGGTACTGATCGAGTGCCTGTTGATTGTCCTTGTACGGCTCGTTTTCTTGTCGCGGACCGATGATAAGGGCCATGGCGTCTCGACCCGAGCGGCCGCGGTGGTCGAGCCCCCACTCGTACTGTTTTCCCGGCTCGGTCGTCACATATTGGTAGAGCGAACTCGGCTCATGTGCGTTGAGCTCGGCTGCATAGTCACCCTCGGAGGGCGTAAACGTAACAGAATGTCCAGCTGGGTCGATATAGTAGTCGTTCTTGGCAACGATCTCGATACGATGGTCTGTCTCGGTCGTACGCCAATGGGGCGAGCACAACGTAAACTTGCTGGTCCCCTGGTTCCCTAGATGTATATCGTCTTCAAAACTGCCGTTAGCAATGTTCGTATTCTCGTTCTTAAGATTCGAGGTCGAGAACGCATAGCGCGTGAGCGTTGTCATGGTCTCGGACGAGTTTTCCTGATACACCTTGGCAAAGTCGCTATAGATGTTGCGCGTGCCCTGCTTTTCCACGTGAACGTCGTTGACCAGATTGCCAAACCACTCCCGGTATTGTTCGTTCGCCCCCGTAAGATTTGAATCGTAGCAAGTTAGTGCAAGCATCGTGTTTTCGGACGCTGCGGCATAGACTGCCTGATAGGCAAACTCATCGTCTTGCTCGGGAAGCGCTCGATAATAGTGTGTACTGTTGGTGCCAAAGGAGAACCAACCCTGTCCGTTAGAGCTTACGAGCCACACAGAAAGCGCAATGCGACCGTCGCTCTGCTCAAACGAGAAGTGAGATCCGTCGGCGCTGCTACCAGCAAAGCCGCCATTTGCAGCAAAGGGATCGCTGTAAACGGTGTACTGCTCAACGGTATTTCCCTGGGGCATCTTGCCCTGCGCCTTAAGCCAAGTCCGCAGCTGCATGAGTTGGTCTTGGCCTGCGCTGTTAACCGACAGATTCTCCTGTTGAGGACCCATCGTGAGCATCAGCACGTCGTGTTCGGTTGCGGCGCGATGGTTGAGGCCCCACTCGTACGTGGAGCCGCTCTGGGTGGAAAAGGTGGTGTAGGTTGATCCGGGTTCAAAATAAGCATTGGTATCCTGTGGCTTAAGATTCCACGCAAGCGCAAAGTGATTACCGTTAGCTTGTTTGAGGTTTCTTTGACCGTTGAGGAGCTTCGTGGGGAGGTCGAGGTACGACGCCTCGCCGATTCTCTTTCTCGGAGAGGTCGTCGACCAACCAGAAGCTTGGTTGGTAAAGGTTGGGTTCGCTATAAGGTTGCCATCGTCACCGTACGCACGCGAGGGCAACCCCCCCCGACCATAACGAACGCGCATAAGACCGCTGCCAACATCACAAAGGTGCGGCGCATCGACGCAATATGACCGAAAGGACCCTGCACGGGCGCATCCCCCCCAGCCGCAGCCCGAGCATTCGAGCAAGCTGCACAAGTAGTTCGTTTAGGCCTTGTCATTCTACAACCAGCTCAGGGCAAAAGCAAAATCATACGTGACCGATTTGGAGTCATTTTTCGCACCTCATTTTTCGCATTGCGCAGGTAGGACGGCAAAAGTAGCCAAAAAAGCCCCGCGCCAAATGAGCTACTTGAGGAGTTGGGCCATGGCGTTGACGAATTTTTGGACTTGGAGGGTGGGCTCGAGCGGGTAGTGCAAATAGACCGGCACCTCGCGACCGCATAGAAACGGTACGCCCACAAAGGCCGGGTGCACGCCCGACCACGCTCCGCAGGTGAGCACCGCATCGCCCTTTTCCTCCGCCTCGTTAAAGAGCGCAAAGTCGAAACTATCCACATCGATCACGTCCACGCCGCCGTCGGCCAAAAGGTCGATGCGCAGGCTGTCCATGGCGTCGTTGCCGTGACGGAGCACGCGCAGGCGCATGCCCTCCAGGTCGGCAACTGTGATGCGCGTCTTGCGCGCAAGCGGGCTCGTGCGCGGCACGTCGATATAAAACGGCACGGTAACGATGCGGAGCTTTTGGCAGGCGTCGCCCCAGCGCGGGGTCGAAAAACTCGACTGCACCACATCCACCTCGCGCCCCAGACTGCGCATGACGGTCTCGCGCTCATCGTAAAGGTCCCCCACCGGCACAATCTCAAAACGCAAGCGCGGCTCCATGTCGTGCACCTGCGGCCACAGCGCGAGCGTGTGGCGCCCCGGGCACATCATCGATACGCCCAGGCGCACCGCACCGCCATCGCCCGCCGCTCGCCGGGCGCGGCGCAACGCATCCTCGGATTGGCGCATGATCGAGCGCGCGTCGTCCACCAACAGCGCGCCCGCCGGCGTCACCTTGACGCCCGAGTGCGACCGCTCGAACAGCGTGATGCCGAACTCGGCCTCGAAGCCCGAAACCTGCTTGACGAGTGCCGGCGTCGACACGCGCAGCTTTGCCGCCGCGCGCGAGAAACTTCCCAGCTCCGCGGCGGCCGAAATAGCGTCAAGTCGTCGATCGTACACGTCAATCTCCCGTTTTCGCGCCCGTGGCCACATGGTGCCACAGGAGGTTGTTTTCGCTGGTCATGCGCTCAATTGAGAATAAACTGCATCGCACAGTGTAAACCTATGGTTAACGTCATTCTAACAAATATGCAATTCACCTGCGCAAATGCAAAGCATACGATAACCAGCGAAAACCACATGGGTCGGTTAATGGGAGCGACCCACCGGGAGGCACAAGAAGGGAAGTTCCTATGAGCAATTGGCTTAAGCTCGAGGGCGATGTCTGCGCCGTGACTGGCGCGCTCGGCGGCATGGGCGTCGAGATTTGCCGAGAGTTCGCCCGCAATGGCGCTAACGTCGTCCTGCTCGACCTGGACGAGGAGAAGGTCAAGGCCGCTGCCGCCGACCTTGCTGCCGAGTTTGGCATTCACGCCGAGGGCTACAAGATGAACGCCACCGACGAGGCCGAGGTTCAGGCCGCCGTCGACGCCACCATCGCCAACTTCGGCCGCGTCGACGTTCTCGTCAACACCGCCGGCATCCTGCGCTTCGCAGCCATGGAGGACCTGCCGCTCTCCGACTGGAACGAGGTCATCAACGTCAACCTCACCGGCTACTTCATCACCTCGCAGCGCTTTGGTCGCGAGATGATCAAGGCCGGCCAGGGCCGCCTGGTGCACATCTCGACCGTTGCCAGCCACTCTCCCGAGACGTTCTCGGGCGTGTACAGCTCCACCAAGGCCGGCGTCAACATGATGTCCAAGATGCTCGCCGCCGAGTGGGGCCCCTACGGCGTGCGCTCTAACTGCGTCGAGCCTTGCTTCGTTAAGACCCCGATGTCGGCCAACTTCTACGCCGACCCCGAGGTCGAAAAGAGCCGCAGCCGTCTGATCGCCACGCGCCGCATCGGCGAGGTCAGCGATATCGCCAACGCCGTCATGTTCCTGGCGTCCACGCGCTCAGACTTTACCACCGGCGACGCCATCAAGGTCGACGGCGGCTTCTCCAACATGATGGGCGACCTCACCGCCAAGCCCGGCGGCCGTCGCGCCTATGCCGACAATTACCTCAAGAACAAGGGTGTCGAGCTTTGGTCCGATGAGTCCGGCGTCGCCAAGCCGACCGACCAGTAAACAAGCCCGGTAGAAAGGGGGCGCGGGGCAAGCACCTCAGCGGCGTTTGCCCCTCCCCTCCCCCCGCATCGATTAGAAAGAGTCCCATGGCTTCCACCAACTCCAACAAGGGTCGCGCCGTCGTGCTTTCCGCCGCGTGCGTCACCATGTTCTTCATCAGCTCCATCGCGCTGTACTCCGTCGTGTCCAAGAACCTGCTCGCCGTCTACCCCGAGTGGTCCAGCGCACTTACCTGGGCTTTCCCGGTCTTTCAGACCATCATGGCCGTGACGGGCATCTTCGCCGGCCGCATCTCCGATAAGATCGGCCCGCGCAACGTCGTGATCGCCGCCGCCGTGTGCTACGGCCTGGGCTGGTTCATGTCCGGCACCGTCACCGAGCCGTGGCAGTTCTACCTGTGGTTCTCGCTCGTCGCCGCCGTCGGCAACGGCCTGGGCTACAACCCCGCCCTCACCACCGGCCAAAAGTGGTTCATCGACAAGAAGGGTCTCGCCTCTGGCATCACCCTGGCCGCTTCGACCGCCGGCCCCGCCGTGTTGTCCCCGGTGCTCGCCTCGCTGCTCATCCCGAGCCTGGGCATCTTTGGCGCCCTTAAGGCGCTCGGCGTCATTTTCTTTGTGACAATCGCCGCCTCCGCCCTGTTCCTGAAGGCCCCCGAGGCCGGTTGGCTGCCCGAGGGCTTCGAGGCCCCCAAGGGTGGCGCACATGCCGGCACCTTCGGTGACCTCACCCCGGGCGAGATGGTCAAGACCCCGCGCTTCTGGGTCCTCATCGTCACCTTCGCCTTTGCCGCCACCGCGGGTACCCTGCTCGTAGGCAAGGTTGCCTCCATCGCCGCCGTCCAGCTCTTCGCCGACCCCACGAGCGCCGCGGCCGTCGCCCTCGGCGGTGTGGTGGTCTCCGTCAACACCTGCGCCAACCTGGTCGGTCGCCTGTCCTTTGGCCAGATCATCGACAAGCTCGGCGCCTACAAGTCGCTGCTCATCAGCCTGGTCGTCACCATCGTCGCGCTCGTCATCATGTCGATGAGCTTCACGCAGAGCATGTTCTTTGTGGCACTCGCCCTGCTCGGCTTTAGCTTTGGCGCCCTGCT
>DXZX01000002.1:66629-76609 GCA_019419445.1 Collinsella sp. | reverse complement strand
TCATCTACCCGCCGCTCACCGGTGGCGCCTTTGGCACCAGCAACATCGGCGTCAACTACGGCATCATGTTTTTGGGTTACGCCGCCTCCACCTGGATCAGCCAGCCCATCACCGCCGTGCTGTATCACGCCGAGGCCGGCAGCGCCGCCTACCAGCAGTCCTTCTACGGTGCCATCGTAATCGCCGCAATCGCCGTCGTGCTCACCGTCTACATGATGGTCTCCGACAGCAAGAAGAAGTCCGCCTAGTTTTGCTTGATGCGGCAAGGACCGCCCCCTTGCCGCATTCCACCGCCACCAGTATTAAGGAGTCGAAATGTCTGAGCTCAACCCCGTCCGCATTGCCGTTATCGGCGCCGGCGCCATGGGCCGCAACCACATCCGCTTTGTCACCGAGGAGCCCGAGGCCGAGCTCGTCGCCATCGCCGACGCCTTTGAGGGCGCCCGCGCCACGGCCGAGGCCGCCGGCGTGCCGTTTTATACCGATCCCGCCCAGATGATGGACGAGGTCAAGCCCGAGGCCGTCATCATCGCCACGCCCAACGACCTACACCTGGGCGTTGCCCGCGAGGCCATCAAGCGCAACATCGTGCCGTTGGTCGAAAAGCCGATCTCCAACGACCTCGAGGATGCCCAGGCCTTCGCCGCCGAGGCCGAGACCGCCGGCGTGCCCGTGCTCGTGGGTCAGCACCGTCGCCACAACCCCTTCGTCAACAAGGCCAAGGAGATCATCGAGTCCGGCGAGCTGGGCAAGCTCACCGTGTCGAGCTTCCACTACATGATCTATAAGAATGACGAGTACTTCGATGTCGAGTGGCGCCGCAAAAAGGGTGCCGGCCCGATCCTGGTCAACCTGGTGCACGACGTCGACCTGCTCCGTTACCTGCTGGGCGAGCCCGTTGCCGTCCAGGGTATGCAGTCCAGCGCCGCCCGCGGTTTTGAGACCGAGGACTCCGCCGTGGTTAACGTCCGTTTTGCCGATGGCGCGCTTGCGAGCATGACCATCTCCGACGCCACCGCCAGCCCCTGGAACTGGGAGGCCACCGCTCGCGAGGATCCGCAGTACCGCCCCTTCGACGCCGACGCCTACTTTATTGGCGGCACCAAGGGTGCCCTTTCGCTGCCCCGCCTGCACCAGTTCTCCTACGACGGCGCCTCCAACTGGCACAAGCCGCTGCAGATGGAGATTCCGGCCGTCGACCCGGCGCTGCCGCACAAGATGCAGCTCAAGCACTTTGTGAAGGTCGTCCGCCGCGAGGTCGAGCCCGTCGTGACCCCCGCCGACAACGTCAAGACGCTCACGCTTCTCAACGCCATCAAGGAGGCCGCCGAGACCGGCCAGCTCGTCGAGCTGTAATGCCTTAGGGCGGGCCGCGGCAGAAGCCCCATGCCGAACCCTTCGGTCCGCCACCAACAAGCCCCTCTTCTTTGCCCCGCAAGCAGCCTCCTGCCCGCGGGGCATTTTGCTACCTTTCCGACGATTTTTCTGAGACGGGGGCCTTTTTGCATCTCGGCTTGATTCGTTCGCCACGAAATGGGCCTATCTACTACGTTTAACCGATTACCCTCAACCATGCCGAATTTTGCGAAATTAAAACCGCAGGTAGACGGCTTGCGTATTCTCGGAAAACCGGGGGATGGTCGACCCATACGGTTCAAACGTAGTAGATAGGCCGTTTTCGTGACGCAGCCCCAAAACAGTCTTTTGGGACGGGTGGTATCCTTGGTAGCTCTGCGCTGCAAACGTACCTCAAACGCAAGGAGTCCCATGGATCTTATCGCCCAGCTCGCCGGCGAGCTCAACCTCAAGGCCGCCAACGTCGAGGCAGCCGTCAAGCTCATCGACGAGGGCAACACCATCCCCTTTATCTCGCGCTACCGCAAGGAAGCCACGGGCGGCATGGACGACGTCGCCCTGCGCGCACTCGACGAGCGCCTGTCCTACCTGCGCAATCTTGAGCAGCGCAAAGAGGACGTCATTCTGCTCATCGACGCCCAGGGCAAGCTCACGCCCGAACTCGAGCAGCAGATTCGCGAGGCCACGCAGCTGCAGCGTGTCGAGGACCTCTACAAGCCCTACCGCAAAAAGCGCATGACCCACGCGCAGAAGGCCCGCGAGGCAGGCCTGGAGCCGCTCGCCAACATGATCATCATGCAGGCCTCGACCAAGGGCAGCGCGCTCGACGCCGCCGCGGCATACGTCAACGAGGGGGCCGGCTTCGACACGCCCGAGAAGGCGCTCGCCGGCGCCGCCGACATCGTGGCCGAGACGGTAGCCGAGGACCCCGAGAACGTCGCCGACCTGCGCGCCTTTACGCAAAACACCGCCGACATCGTCGTCGAGGCCACCGACCCCGCCGAGAAGACTCCCTACGAGCCCTACTACAACTTCGACGAGCCGCTGCGCCGTATACCCAACCACCGCGTGCTGGCTATCGACCGCGGTGAGCGCGAGGGCAAGCTCCGCGTGCGCGTGAACGTCGACGGCACTGCTGCCACGGCACGCCTCGGCAGCCGCTGGCCCCGTCGCCAGGGCGTGTTTGCGCCCGTCTTTGACGCCGCTATCGCCGACGGCTACAAGCGCCTCATGGCCCCCTCGCTGGAGCGCGAGGCCCGCGCCAAACTCACTGTCCGCGCACAGACCGAGGCCATCAACGTCTTTGCCAAGAATCTCGAGGGCCTGCTCTCGGCACGCCCCGTCCGTGGCGCCCGCGTGCTCGCGCTCGACCCGGGCTACCGCACCGGCTGCAAGGTCGCCGTCATGGACGAGACCGGCAAGCTACTCGACCACGGCGTGGTCTACCCCACCAAGCCGCGCCACGACGTCGCCGGCACCAAGCGCGAGCTCGCTCGCATCGTCAAAAAGGACGGTGTCAACACCATCGTCATCGGCAACGGCACCGCTAGCCGCGAGACCGAGGAAGTAGTCTCGGAGTTCATTGCCGAGCAGGCGCCCAGCCTTCGCTACACCATCGTCAACGAAGCCGGCGCGTCGGTGTACTCCGCCTCCGAACTCGCAAGCCAGGAGTATCCCGACCTGGACGTCACCGTGCGCGGCGCCATGAGCCTGGGCCGCCGTCTGCAAGACCCGCTGGCAGAGCTCGTCAAGATTCCGCCCCAGTCCATCGGCGTTGGCCAGTACCAGCACGACCTTGACCAGGCAGAGCTTTCGCGCACCCTGGGCCACGTGGTGGAGGATGTCGTCAACCGCGTGGGCGTCGACGTAAACACCGCGAGCGCGAGCCTGCTGGGATACGTATCGGGCATCACGCCGAGCGTGGCCAAGAGCATCGTGGCCTACCGCGAGGAAAACGGCGCCTTTACCGATCGCCGCCAGCTCAAGAAGGTCCCCAAGCTGGGACCCAAGGCATATCTCAACGCCGCGGGCTTCCTGCGCATCAGCGGCGGCAGGAACCCGCTCGACGCGACAAGCGTCCACCCCGAAAGCTACGAGGTGGCCACGTCCGTCTTGGAGCGCGCAGGCGTTAAAGCCAGCGAGCTCAGCCGTGGCGGCGTGCCCGACATTGAGCGCCGTCTGGGCAGCATCTCGGCGCTGGCAAGCGACCTGGACTGCGGCACCCTCACGCTCATCGACATCGTCAACGAGCTCAAGAAGCCCGGCCGCGACCCGCGCGACGACGCGCCCGAGGTGGTCTTTAGCCGCTCGGCGCTTTCCATCGACGATCTGGAACCCGGCATGGAACTCAAGGGCACGGTGCGCAACGTCGTGGATTTTGGCGCCTTCGTCGACGTGGGTGTGCACCAAGACGGCCTCGTGCACATCTCCAAACTGGCCAACCGCTTCGTCAAGCACCCGAGCGACGTGGTGCGCGTCGGTGACACGGTCAAGGTGTGGGTCGAAAAGGTCGATCGCGACCGCAAGAAAATCTCCCTCACCATGGTGCAGGGGAAGTAAACCGCCAAAGCAAGGGTCCCCCCTCTCGCGACGTGCAAAATCGCGAGTATTCTGCAAATTCCACCGTTCCGGATGCCCCTCAGAGACGAAAAAGCAAGAAACAGCCCCCGTTTTAGCGTCATCAGAGCCAAAACGGGGGCTGTTCCATGCTTCACCCAGCTGGTAAAAGCCTTTACCTTGCTGAATACTCTCAATTTTGCACGGCGCAGGCGGGGGTACCTTTGTCCACGGCAGGATATGGAAGCCTATCACCAACCTACCGGCAAGTTCGTGTCGGCAGCCCCGGCCTTTCCTTTGCCTAGCGCGACCCTCGCGAAGCGCGTGAGCGATAGGGAAAGGAAAGGCCGGGGCGAACAACCCGCGATGTAGTCAGCGTTCGCGTTACGGCAGGATATGGAAACCGAGCGAGGCGATATCCTTGGCAAAACCGCGCACGGTATCGAGCGAGACCTCGTACGGGTCACGGCCGATGTTCTTACGCTTGGCCAGGATGCTGTTGGGCACCGTGATGATCTGGCAACCGCATCCTTCCGCCTGGTAAATATTGATAAGCTCACGCGTGGACGCCCACAGGACCTCGCAGTTGGGCTTGGCGGCGGCCTTCTTCACCGACTCCGTCATAAACGGAATGGGATCGACGCCGGTGTCAGCGATACGGCCGGCAAAGAGCGAGATGATGGACGGCGTCTCGGCATCAACGGCCTCGACCATCTCGTCGACCTGCGTAGGCGTAAAGATGGTGGTGACGTTGACCTTGATGCCATCGGCCGAAAGCTTGCGCACCAGCTCGGCGGTGGACTCGCCCTTGGTAGTCACGCACGGAATCTTGACGTAGACGTTCTCGGCCCAGGTAGCGATCTCGCGGGCCTCGACCTCCATGGTCTCGACGTCGTCGGCAAAGACCTCAAACGAGACGGACACATCGGTGATGTGGGCCAGGACCTCCTTGGCAAACGCGCGGTAATCCGTCACGCCGCCCTTCTTCATAAGGGACGGGTTGGTCGTGAAACCCTGAACGTTGCCGTTCTCGTACATGTCGAGCATGCCCTCGAGGTTTGCACCGTCAGCGAACACCTTGATTGCCATCTGCCTGATTCCTTTCGTTAGCATACGGCCGATAAACTGCTAAACACTTTACCTACGTTTATCAAGGCGTGAGCTGCGGGTTTTCATCTTCTCGGCGAACGGTTTTGCAGTTTTACCATTTTTATATCGACACCCCAGCGGCAAAACGTTTTTGCTGATCATCGCGGTTGATTCCGTTCGCGGCGCAGAGACAGCGCTTCACCGGTGCGTTTTCACAACCACTCCAAAACAAAAAGCGGTGACGCCTCATTTGAGACGTCACCGCTTCCGTGTAGGAGCCGGTTATCGGAGCTCCGCCCGATTAGGGCTTAACGTATGCCTGGATTACTCTTCCTCAACGTGATTGATCACAGCACCCTTGGTGTGGATGAAGTTGGGGACGAAGGCGACGATCAGAAGGACAGCAAGAATCGCGTAGACACCGGTGGTACCGAAGGCCTCGGCAGCGCGGCCAAGCGTAATACCAATGACGGAGAAATCGAAGTCGCCGAACGTAGTGTTCTTGAAGCCAAAGACGTCAAGAACGGGCAGGAGCAGGGCCGGGGCGAAGGTGATGAGCAGGCCGTTGACGAAAGCGCCAAGAGCTGCGCCCTTGCGACCGCCGGTAGCATTGCCGTAGATGCCTGCGGTAGCACCGCAGAAGAAGTGGGGAACCATGCCCGGGATGATGAAGATGCCCAGGGTAGCGCCCACGATGAACATACCGACCACGCCACCGATGAAGGATGCGACAAAGCCGAGGATGACGGCGGTGGGAGCATAGGGGAAGAAGACGGCGCAGTCGACGGCGGGGATGGCACCGGGGATCAGCTTGTTGGAGATGCCCTGGAAAGCCGGGACCAGGTCGGCAAGGATCATACGAACGCCGTTATAGACGATGGTGACACCAACGGCAAAGGACAGGGCACAGGTCAGGGCATAGACAATCACGTTGTCGCCGCCAGCGGTCTTGGTAACGACCGCAGGATCTGCGATGTAAGCGGCGAAAGCGGTAACCAGGTAGAAGAAGGCCATGGTAAGAGCCGTGGAGATGGTAGTGTCGCGCAGGAAGGCGAACTTCTCGGGAACCTCGATCTTCTCGGTGCTGTTCTCCTCGGCGTCCTTAGCAAAAAGCGTACCGACTGCAGCGGAGATGTAATAGGCGAGTGAACCGAAGTGGCCCATGGCGATTTCATCGCCATCGGTAACCTTCTCGGTGAAACGCTGACCAACGGCGGGAAGCATAGCGCTCACGAGGCCCAGGAACATGCCGCCCACGATGACAAGCTGGACATCCTGGAAGCCAGATGCCTGCAGAACGGCAGACAGCAGGCAGGCCATAAACATGCTGTGATGGCCCGTCAGGAAGATGTACTTAAACTTGGTAAAGCGGGCAATGATAATGTTCACGACATAGCCGAGAATCAGGATCATCATGGTCTGAACGCCGAGGACGCTCTGAGCCATCGAAACAACGACCTCGTTGTTGGGCACGACGCCGGTGATGTGGAAACCGGTCTCGATGAAGGTACCCAGCGGAGCAAGGTTCTCCTGAACAACAGCGGCGCCGGCGGACAGCATGATGTAACCAAGAATGGGCTTCAGGGTGCCCGTCATCACCTTGTGGGCAGGACGCTTAAGCGCGACAAGGCCCACAAAGGCAAATAGACCCATAATCCACGCTGGCTTGGTCAGAATCGATTGGATAAACTCAAGTATGGGAAGGATGGCTTGCATCTGCGCTTCCTTTCTCTCTAACGTGGGCGCGTTTCCCTCTTCCACAGGGAACCGCCCTTTTTTGTGCCGCTTTAGGCGTTAGCGGCGGCCGCCTTGATTGCCTCGAGGGCGTCTTCGCGGATCTTCTTCTTGTTCACATAGCTGCGAACGATCACAACGTTGCCGTGGAGCTCGGGGGCGAGTTCCTTAACGGTGATGAACAGATCCGGATTTGCGGAAGAAGCACCGTTCAGGTCCATAGACTCAACGTCGGCCTTGATGCCCTCCTCCTCGCAAAGCTCCTCGACTTTGCCAGCGAGCATCAGGCTGGACCCGATGCCGTTTCCGCATACGGTGATGATATGCATGGCAACCTTCCTCTCCTACACGTGACGGTTTTCCGTCTATCCAAAAGCGGCGACGCATCGCCGTGCCATTAAGGCCTAAAAGAATGAACGCATGGTCTCCAAAACCTGCTCGGGCGTATCGCATGCGCTGAGCTTGGCAACGCAGTCCTCGTCCTCGAACATCTGCGAAAGCTCCGCCAAGCAGCCAAGATGAGCCTTGGGGTCGGGTGCGCAAATACCCACGAGCACGTGAACCGGATCGAAATCCTCGTGTCCAAACGCAATGGCAGGGTCAAGCGTGACGATACAGATCCCCGCTTCACTCACATTGCCATCTGCCTGAGCGTGGGGCATGGCGATGCCCTCTTCCAAGACCATATAGGGGCCGAATTTGTGAACCGATGAAATCATGGCGTCAACATAGCTCTGGTCGCATTTGCCAGCGTCTACGAGCAACTTACCGCATGCCCTGATCGCTTCCTCCCAGTCGGAGGCCTCGACGTGGCAGGCAACAAGCTCGGGCTTAAGAAGATCGGTCAGCATGCTCGTCCCCTACTCCTCGGGCAGGATATGAAAACCAAGCGCCTGAATGTCGCGGGCAAAGCCCTTGACCGTATCAAGCGAGTACTCAAGCAAATCTTTCCCGAAATTCTTGCGCTTGGCAAGAAGGGCATTGGGGACCGTAATGATCTGACAGCCAACGGACTCCGCCTGGAAGATATTGAGGACCTCGCGCGTAGACGCCCAGAGAACCTCGGCAGCAGGCTTAACGGCAGCCTTCTTTACGGACTCCGCCATGAGGGGCAGCGGATCGACGCCGGTATCGGCAATGCGACCGGCAAAGATGGACAGAATAGAGGGGGTCTCAGCAGAGACGGCATCGACAAACTCGTCGACCTGCTCGGGCGTGAAGATAGTGGTGACATTCACCTTGATGCCGTCGGCAGAAAGGCGCTTGACCAGCGCGGCAGTGGACTCACCCTTGGTGTTGAGCGCCGGGATCTTAACGTAGACGTTGTCTGCCCAGGTTGCGATCTCGCGAGCCTCGGCTTCCATACCCGCCTCGTCGTCGGCGAATACCTCAAAAGAGACCGACACATCAGTAATGTGCTCAAGAACCGTCTTGGCAAAAGCGCGGTAGTCGGTCACGCCGCCGGCCTTCATAAGGGAAGGATTGGTCGTGAAGCCCTGAACGTTGCCATTGTCATGCATGTCAAGCATACCCTCGAGGTTAGCGCCGTCGGCAAACACCTTGATCGCCATGTTCGGTCCTTTCTCATCTAACACTATTGCTATCGAAAGCCTTTTTCTTTGTTTCAAAAGCTTTTCGGTTTTCTTTTATAAACCATTTCAAAAGCTATCGAAAGCTCAATTGTCAACTTTCCGTGAACGGTCGAATATCGGGCGTGAACGTACTTCTTTTGGGCGGCACCTTCAGAATGAGACTCTTTATAGCCCGTTTACGTGCGAACTATCTGCTACGCATGCATTTGTGACATGCCATTCCGTTCTTTTGATTCATCCGAATTTGCCTTGTTCTTTTCATATCGATACGTTATATTTCGATTACGAAAGGCGCATCTTTTACCTTTTGTTCAAAAGGAGCGGCATATGGCATCTACTTCAGACCTTTCACCGGCCGAGCGTCAGCGATTTATCATGAATTGGCTGGCCGAAAAGCCAAATATCTCGGTATCCGACATCGTTCGCCGTTTTTCGGTTTCGGAAGTCACCGCACGACACGACCTCATCTCGCTGGAATCCGAAGGCAAGCTGCGTCGCGTACGCGGCGGAGCGGTATCGCTTTCTCGCTCCAACGCAATCTCGTATCCCGAAGAGCGCATCAATGTCCAAGTCGAGGCCAAGGAAGCCATCGCCGCAACCGCAGCAACTCTTGTTGATGATGGCGATGTTCTGGTAATTGATATCGGCACCACAGGCTTTTACTTCGCTAAGGCCCTCATGGACAAGCGTGAGATCACCATTATCACCGGCGATCTTGCAATCGCGAACTACGCCAGCTTCAATCTCCCCAATGCTTCGGTAGTGCTGCTGGGCGGCTCCGTGCGCAAGGGCCACCTCTATCTCGCGGGCGCACTAACGCTCGACTGCATGAGCAAACTACATGCCGACAAGGCGTTTGTCAGTGCCGACGGATTCCACCCCGACCACGGTTTTACCGTCGAGCACGACTTCTCGGCCATGATCAAGCATATGTACCTTACCAACTCAAACCAGGGCTACATGATGGTTGACCAGGGAAAGTTCAATAAGACCAGTTTTTATCAGTCCGCGCAGATCGATGACCTCGACGGCATCATCGTTGATGGAGACGACGAGGGCATCATGACGGCGGCGATCGAGAGCAGTCGCAGTCATCCCAAGCTCTATATTGCAAAATAGCTCAAATGGCCGGGTCGCCCCCACTGCGGGCGACCCGGCCATTTATTAAATCAACCCAAAATGCTGCATCGCTGTGACGGTACCGTCGTGTGCGACATCGTCGGTCACGTAGTCGGCGAGCGCCTTGACCTCGGGCATGGCGTTGCCCATGGCCACGGCCGTCTCGACGGCGGCGAGCATGCCCAGGTCGTTGCCGGAATCGCCAAAGCCAAAGGTGCGCGCATTGCCAGTGCGGCCCAGATACTCCAGCGCTCGCGCCACGCCCAAGCCCTTGTCGATGCCTTTGGGGCTCAGCTCGCGATTCTGGCCACCGGTGTTGCACAGCTCAAACTCGCGATCGATAAAGCCATCGTCGTTGGCTACGCGAGCCAGGTCGCACGCGTTAATGCACACCTTGCCTACGCGCAAATGCCCATCGACGCGCATCTGGTCGGTGCCATGCACCACGCCGGCGCCTAGCAGAAATGACTGTTCGACACCAACTGGCTCAAGTGAATAGGTGGCACCGTTCGTCTCGAACAACGCCTCGCCGCC
>DXZX01000002.1:38977-66619 GCA_019419445.1 Collinsella sp. | reverse complement strand
CCCGCCACAGTAATGCGACGCGCGAGCTCCTCAACAATGTCTTCGTCAAAGCAGTCCTCGTGTACCACGCATCCCTCGACCTCGAGTGTGGCGCCCGCCATGGCAACGATACCCGCCGGGTTCAGCGCACGCAGGCCATCGGCAACCAGCCACAGGGGACGGCCCGTGCAGATAAATGCCTGGTGGCCCGCATTGCGCAGGCGACCAAATGCATCGACAACAGCCTTCGACGGATGGATTGCATTGAAGTCCTTATCGGTCATATCGTCGGGGTCGAACGACGTCAGCGTGCCGTCCACGTCAAAAAAGAGCACAGCGGGTTCGGGACACGCATCAATCATATGGGTTCCTTTCGAGGATAAGGGCAAACGAAGCATCCATCATATAATGGAGCGACGCAACCAGAGAGGTCACCCATGGAATTTTACGCAAGCTGCCCCGAGGGCTTTGAGTCCGCACTCGCCGATGAGCTTAAACGCCTCGGGCTTTCGCATGTCCGCCGCCTGAAGGGCCGCGCTACATTTGAGGGCGAGCTCGAAGAAGGTTACCGCGCCTGTCTGTGGTCGCGCCTGGCCAGCCGCGTGTTTGTAGTGCTTGGGCGCTTTGAGGCGCAGGATGCCGATGAGTTGTACGACGGCGTTTACGACATCGCCTGGGAAAGCATCGTTCACCCGGGCGCTACCATCGCCATCACCGCCCGCGGCGTGACCGAGCAGCTGCGCAACACGCGCTTCTCGGCCCTGCGCGCCAAGGACGCGCTGTGCGACCGTCTGGCCGAGACCACGGGCCGTCGCGCCGACGTCGATGCCGCCGACCCCGATGTTCACCTACTGCTTTCGCTGCGCCAGCGCCGCGCGAGCATAAGCCTAGACCTTTCGGGCGACCCGCTGTTCAAACGCCTACCGCCCGCTGCGACTCGTGCCGGCGAGGGCGCACACGTGTTGCGCCCCGACTACGCCGCTCTGGTGCTGGCGCAGGTCGGCTGGACCGCACTATGCGAGCGCGAGCTGACGGCCGACGATTACGAGAACGAAGCCCTTCCCACGCTGATCGATGCCTCGTGCGCCGGCGGCGGTCTGCTGCTGGAGGCCGTGAACATTCTGACCGACCGCGCCCCGGGCGCCGCACGCGAGCGCTGGGGCTTTGAGGGCTGGCAGCTGCACGATGCCGCCCTGTGGGAGCAGCTGCTTGCCGAGGCGCGCGAGCGCGAGGCGGCAGCGCGCGAGCGCCAGGCGCGCATCGTGGCCGTGGATGTTGACCCCACCGCCCGCAAGACCGCTGAGCGCATGGTTAAATGTGCCGGCTACAAGCGCTTTGTCGATTTTTGCGCCGCCAAGTCCGCCACCGTACTGGACCACACGGGCGCTGTCGCCGGCGCCGCCGTGGTCGCGGATACGACCGAGACACCGCTTTCGCTCATGCATGACACCATGACGCTGGTCGGCGAGTTGCGCCGCGCGCCCGAGCTTGCCGCGGCGCCGGTCGCCGCCCTCGCCCGCGACGGCCTTATGGCCCGCGCACTCCATGCCGAGCCCGCGCACTCCATCGCCGTCATGCCCAACAACGAAGAGGCGACTATTGAGGTTTGGCCCTCGCTCGACCATGCCGCCGCAGCATTTGAAGCTGCGACCAGCGCGGATGCCGAGGAGCAGGCAGCGGATGCCGAAAACGAAGCCGCCAACGCCCCCATGCCCGAACCTGCCGCCATGCTCGACCTGGGTGACGGCAAGCCGCTGCCCGTGCTCATCCCCGAGTCCGAGCAGTTCGCCAACCGCCTGCGTAAGAACGCCCGTCTGCGTCGCAAGTGGGCCAAGCGCGAGGGCGTAAGCTGCTACCGCGTCTACGATGCCGACCTGCCCGATTACTCCGCCGCCATCGATCTGTACGAGGGCTGCCCGCAGACGCCGGGCCGCTGGCTCGTCATCGCCGAATACGCCGCGCCCAAGACCATCGACCCCGCGCTGGCCCAGGCCCGCATGCTCGATATCTTGGCCATCGCGCCGCGCATCCTGGATGTTCCGGCCGAACACGTGCACGCCAAGGCCCGCATGCGTTCGCGCGGCGGCTCGCAGTACGGCAAGCAGGGCGCCGGCAAGGGCGGCTCGGGCGAGTGCGCCAACATCGCGCGCCGTCGCCTGCCGCTCATCGAGGAAGGCGGTCTTACCTTTGCCGTCAACTTTGACGACTACCTGGACGTGGGCATCTTCTTGGACCACCGCGTCACGCGCAATTTGGTGCGCGAGCACGCCAAGCAGGCGCGCCGCTTCCTCAACCTGTTCGCCTACACCGGCACCGCTACCTGCTATGCGGCCGACGGCGGCGTCGAGGAAACCGTGACGGTCGACCTCTCCAACACCTACCTGGACTGGGCCGAGCGCAACATGCGCCAGAACGGCTTTGTGGGACCGCAGCACCACTTTGTGCGCGACGACGTGCTCGCCTGGATTCGCGACCAGCGCCAGACGCGCAACCGCTGGGACCTGATCTTTGTCGATCCGCCCACGTTTTCGAACTCGTCCAAGATGGGCCGCCGCACCTGGGATGTCCAGCGCGACCATGTTGAGCTTTTGGCCGGCGTATCGCGCCTGCTCGCGCAGGGCGGCCACGCCATCTTTAGCTGCAACCTGCGCGGCTTCCGCCCCGAGACGCGCAAGCTCGCGCGCGCGGGCGTCGTGCTGGAGGACATTACGGCACAGACCATCCCCGAGGACTTCGCGCGCAACCAGAAGGTGCACCATTGCTATATCGTGCGCCGCCTGCCCATCGAGGACGCCATGGCCGAAGTCGGCTTTAGCGCCGAGGAGATTGCCGAGCGAACCGAGGAGCTGCGCAACCCCGAGGCCCGCAAGCCTCGCGCGGCAGCACCCGCGCACGCGCAGACCGGCAACGGCAAGTCCAACTTTACCGGCAAGCCCTCCCCCGCCGGTAAGCCCAAAAAGAAGAAGTTCTACGCCAGCAGGCCCAAGGGCAAGTAACAAAAATGCGGTGGAATACGGACTGTTTTGCCTGGAATTAGGCAAATTTAGACCGCATTTCACCGCAACTCATATTGGGATGGCGGATGCCGACCTACCCCTGGGTGACCAATCGGTAGCCGATACCCACATGCGTCTGGATATAGCGCGGATGCGCGGGGTCGGACTCGATCTTCTTGCGCAGCGTACCCATAAAGACACGCAGGCTCGCCAGGTCGCTCTTAGTTGCCGTGCCCCAAATCTCGTGCAGGATAAACTGGTGCGTCAGCACCTTGTCGGCGTTATGCGCCAGCAGGCACAGGAGCTTGTACTCGATCGGTGTCAGATGCAGTTCCTCGCCATCCATCGTGGCGATGCCGGCATCAAAATCGATATGCAGCTCGCCGGTATCGAACGAGCCCTCGGAGGCAACACCGCCCGTCTGCGCATACGAAAGGCGCCTGAGCGTCGTGCGAATGCGCGCGAGCAGCTCCTCGACCGAAAACGGCTTGGTCAGGTAGTCGTCGGCGCCGGCATCGAGCGCGCGAATCTTGTCCGCGTCCTCGCTGCGCGCCGAGACCACGATGATCGGCATGCCCGACCACGCGCGCACCGACTCCACCACCTTGACGCCGTCCATATCGGGCAGGCCCAAATCGAGCAGCACAATGCTCGGCGCCTGCGACGAGGCGGCGGCGATGGCAGCGTGGGCGGTCTCCACAGCCATATGGCGCAAACCGTGCGCCTCGAGCGCGGCGACGATAAGGTTGCGGACGGCAGGATCGTCCTCAACGACCAAGATGAGCGGTTTCACGGCAGAGTTCGGCACAGCGCTACTCCTTATCAAACGAAACGTCGGCGGCGGGAAGCTCAATCGTAAAGACCGAACCGTGCGGATCCGCCGCGGCAACCTCTATGCTACCGCCATGTGCCAGCGCAATGGAACGACACAGGGATAATCCCAGGCCCACGCTGCGGCGGCTATCGGCCAGGCCATGGTTGGCGGTGTAGAACGACTCAAAGATACGCTCGCGGTCCTCGGGCGCAATGCCCGGGCCGTCATCGGCAACCGAGCACGCCACGCGCCCATCGCCGAAGTCAATCGAGATCACGATATGCGAGCCCGCAGGCGTATAGGTAATGGCGTTGTTCACCAGGTTGACCACCAGCTGCACCATCAGGCGCGCATCGACGTTGACGAGCGCCGGCTCATCGCACGCCACCACCTTAAGGTCGTGCTCGCGCACGGCCGGGTTCACGTGGCGCAGCGCCTCCTCGACGATATCGTCCATGAGCTCGAGCGTGGTCGACAGGTGCATGCCGCCGCCCTCGAGCCTGGTGATGGCGAGCAGATTCTCGACAGTGGCGTTGAGCCATTGCGCGTCCGAGCGAATGGATAGGAGCATGCCGCGGCGTGTCTGGTCGTCGAGCACGGCCGTGCCGGTCGAGCCCTGGTCGAGCAACACGTCGGCATTACCCGAAATACTGGTAAGCGGCGTGCGCAGATCGTGCGAGATGGAGCGCAGCAAGTTGGCACGCAGCTGCTCGTTTTTAGCGAGCACCGCCGCCTCCTCGCGGGCCTCCATGGCGCGGGCGCGATCGAGCGCCAGCTCGCCTTCGCTCACGATGGCATCGGCAAGCGTCCGCTCCTCGGGCGTCAGCGCATCGGGCTTGGCGACAATGGCGAACACCCCCACCACCGAGGCGGGATCGCCCGCGCGCACCATGGTGTCGCCCGAGCGCACGGTCAGGTAGACGCCGTAGAACGCCGAGGCGCCATAGGTGGCATCGAGCGGCGTTCCCACATAGGCGGACGCCGAGAGCCGCGGCGGCATCTGGGGCGCCAGCTGGTGTACCGGCGCGGCATCGCCCACGGCCGTGTACGTCGTGCGCGGCAGCAGGTCATCGTTATCGGCATCGGCGCTATACCACACGACCGGACAGTCCGAAAGACGCGCCAGCTGCGTTGCCATAGCGTGCACAATCTGTTGCTGATCGCCACACCGCTGCAGCATGCGGTTGGTCTCGAGCACCATCTGCGTGCGACGGTCGCTGGCGGCAGCCTGCGCCAAGGCGCGGCGCAGGGCCAGCGCGATCGAGCTCGATACGAGCGAGACCGCAAACATGATAAAGAACATGCCGGGATAGACGCGGTCGATAAACGACAGCGCGTAGCGCGGGTCGACAAACAAGAAGTTGTAGAGCGCCACGGCGGCAGCAGAGGTCAGCAGGCAGTACAGGCGGCTCCAGGTAAAGAAAGCGCACAGCTGCACGGCGAACACATAGACGATCATGATGCTCGGCGCGAGCCCCGGATGGTCGAGCAGCGCGCCCACAATCGTCGCCGCGGCTAGCAGCCCCGCCGATACGCAGGCGTCATACAGAGGGCTGCGACGCGTCAGCGTTGTACGCCGCCACCAAAAGTTCTCGGCAATATCGCCGTCCGCACGGACGTCCATCAGCGCCCCGCCCCTCTCTCAAAAAAACCACCACAAAGGGGACTGGCACCTTTGCGGTGGTGGCCTCCTTGTGGTGGTTCCAAGTGTATAGCCTTGCAGCGTGCGGTCGCTAGACAAACAGCAGACGTCGACTACGGGCGCTCGTCGGGGGCCAGACGCTGCATCTTGTTCACGGCCTTGAACTTGGTGAACAGCGGCACGTACTCAAAGCTCACGTTGGAGTTCTCCAGGCCGTACCAACGCGCGGGCGTGCCGGCGGCGCGACGAATGATGTACTTGAGCGTGATGGCCGTACGCTCGCTCGGCTCCACATCGCTTTCAGGCGCCAGAAGCTTACGAATCAGGACGAACTTGAACGTACCGATGTTGCCCGGATCCTTGTAGACCGAGTAGTCATGCGTCTGCGGCGGCAGCTCGCCGGTGGCAGCCAGGTCCTGAACAACCTGACGCAGATAGGCATTGACGCGCTGGTTGATCTTGTAGCCCAGGTACAGATGCACGCGGAACACGTAGTCGGTGCCGAACGTCTCGACCGAATAGGCAAAGGTATGCGGCTCGTCCATGGTCTCGACATTCACGAACCACCAGGCGCGAGCGCGCTTGGGATGCTTGTCCAAGATCGAGTAGACGATATCACGGTCGATGTAGTCGGTATAGGTGTCCTTGGTCAGGTACACGATGTTGTCGCTCAGGCGCTCGTAGCGATCGTCATCGCGAAGGCGCTTGAGCTGCGGCAGGTAGCTGCGCAGCGGCAGCAGCGTAAACTGGCGCTGCTCAACAGCCGTACCGTTGTACCAGCACACCATGATGCCCATGATGAGCGCGGCCATGAAGATGGTGAAATAGCCGCCGTGGAAGAACTTGGTGAGCGAGCTCACGAAGAAGAAGCCTTCGAGCAAAAGGAAGAAGGCCGCGAAAATCCACGGAGCAACCTTGAGCTTGCGCTCCTCGTGCAGGTAGAAGAAGAGCAGCAGCGTGGTGCACATCATAGTCAGCGTAATGGCAAGGCCGTAGGCGGCTTCCATATGCGCCGAGTTCTGGAACAGCAGCACCACAATGACGCAGCCGACAAGCATGACGTTGTTGACCATGGGGATGTAGAGCTGGCCCTTGGTCTCGGCAGGGTAGAAGACCTGCATGTGCGGCATGAGGTCCAGACGGCTGGCCTCGGACACCAGCGAGAATGCGCCGGTGATAAGCGCCTGCGAGGCAATGATGGCCGCGACGGTGGAAAGGCCGACGGCAAACGGGCGCAGGCCCGGGGCGAGCATCTGGTAGAACGGGTTGAGATCGGCAATGCCCATGAGCTCGGGGTTGGCAGCGTTGTTCATAAGCCAAGCGCCCTGGCCCATATAGGACAGCAGCAGGCAGCACTTAACGAACGGCCAGGTAGCGTAGATATTGCCGCGGCCGACGTGGCCCATGTCGGAGTAGAGCGCCTCGGCACCGGTGGTGGCGAGGAAGCAGCTGCCCAGAATCATGATGCCCGCGTGGTTGTTGGGGCTCAACAAAAAGGCGATGCCGCGGAGCGGGTTGAGGCACAGCAGCACGGCGGGGTGCTGGAAGACAAAGAACAGACCCGTGCCGCCCAGGAATAGGAACCACAGCGTCATGATGGGGCCAAAGGCGTGACCGATCTTGGCCGTACCGATGCGCTGTACCAAGAAGAGCGCGATGATGATGGCGAGCGTAATGGCGACGACGCGGCCCTGGTCATCGCCCAGCACGGCATGGACCGCCGGGATGGTGCGCAGGCCCTCGATGGCCGTGGTAACGGTAACGGCCGGCGTCAGGATGCCGTCGGCGAGCAGCGCGGCGCCACCCAGCATGGCGGGGATGATAAGCCACTTGCCGCAACGCTTGACCAGGCTGTACAGGGCAAAGATGCCGCCCTCGCCATGGTTATCGGCGCGCAGCGAGATGAGCACATACTTGATGGTGGTCAGCAGCGTGACCGTCCACACGACAAGGGAGAGCGCGCCGAGCACGAACTCCTCCGTGACACTTCCGATGCCGCCGTTGCCGGCAACGAGCGCCTTGGTTACATACATAGGGCTGGTGCCGATATCGCCGTACACCACGCCTAGCGTGACGAGCATCGCCGAGATGCTCACAGGAATCGCAGCGTGCGAGGCTGCCTCCTTGGCCTTTTGTTCCATAAGCCGGTTTCCTCCCAACTTTAATGTTCGAAGGGATTATAGGCAATCGGCCAGTGTTTTAATGCACTGTTTTCCCAGCTAGATAAAGATTTATACAGTCTTTAGGCTACCGCGGCGATATGGAATGTGACAAAGGGACTGTCCCCTTGTCACATTCGTCATTTTCCAAGCCAGTTTTTGAACCACCATTCCATGGATCGGCTCATCTCGGCCATAAAGGGACTCGTGTGCTTGCGGGTATAGATGTCCACGACGCGCTCCCCCACCTCGCGGGCATGCGGACGGAACATCGCGTCCATCTCGGCCACCTGCGCGTCCATAGTCGCAGCATCGGCGCGGCGGTAGCGCTCCTCGTGCACCAGGTTCACCACGGGATGCGCAATGGCCGGGCGCTCCTTACGGGGCGTGCCGATGATGAGCATCGACAGCGGCATGGTATAGGGCGGCAGATCGAGCAGCTCGGCAACTTCCTCGGCATTCTCGACGATATCACCGATATAGCAGCTCCCCAGGCCCAGGGCCTCGGCGGCAACCACGGCGTTTTGAGCAGCGATCACGGCGTCCTGGGCCGCGATGGCAAAGTCGCCCAAACCCGGCGCGCGGCGGGGCGCCTTGCCCGTGCGCTCGACAAACTCGGGCTCAAAGCAGCCCACGTGCTCAAACAGATCGATCCACTTGGCATAATCGACCACAAATATAAGTGCCCAGGGCGCCTTGGCGATCATAGGCTGGTGGTCGCACAGGTCGGCCAGACGGTCCAACGTAGCCTGCTCGCGAATGCTCACGACGGAATACATCATCATGGCGCCCGCTGACGGCGCGCGACTCGCCGCATGCAAAATCGCCGCACGCTGCTCGTCGGTCACCGCTACGGGACGGTCGTTGTCATCGCGCGCAAAAGCGCGCGTGGAGGAACGATGCTCCAACGTGTCCAGCACCGCATTGCCCGTGGTCTCGACCGGATAGCCGCACGTATCCACAGCCTTGGTGCAAACCTGCTCGTTCATCGCCTCATCCTCGCTAATTCTTTAAGAAGCCTTTACGTTTCCGTGTAATTCCCGTCCATTATCGCGCAGGTCGCCACTCCATTGCGCCACACCGCCACACGTGCGCGTTAATATGGCTGGTTGTTGTGCGCAGCCACCAATTGCAGCGCATATCTTGGTAACAATCGGGTAAACCCCCGCTTTCGTAGGTTTTAGTTTGTGAGGAGTCTCAGCATGTTCGCTGCCGCCATCTCGCTCGTCGGTCTTGCGGCGACCGTCTACCTTGTCTTGCGCGAAGCCAAGGCCGTTCGCGCTCAGTCGGGCACCGTTGCCAAAAGCGCTCTTGGGTGGAGCGTCGCCTTCGGCCTGTTCCAGCTCTTTTTGACCATTTGGGGCGCCATTGGCCTCGTCGCCCAAAACGAGCCGCTCGCCTTTGTGATGCTCATCCTGACCAACGCCATCCTCACCGGCTGCGCTTGGGCCAGCATCGCACGTGACCGCATCGCCCCGCGCGTCTTTGCGTTCGCCGCGCCCGACGCCCCCGCCCCCACCGGCAAGCTCGTCCGCCTGCGCGGCGCCTTTGTGGGCAAACCGCTCGTCGCCGCCGTCTTGTGCCTGCTGCTCGCCGGCGTCTTTGCGCTGCTTGGCATGGAGGTCTCGTCCAACCACGACTTTACCTGGGTCTACCCCCTGTGCATCCTGCTCGAGTGGGCCATCATCACCACGCTCATGGTCGGCCTGTTCTTCCTGTTCCAGCGCCACGGCGCAGCTCCCGCGGTCCTGGCCTTTGCCCTCTTTGTCCTGGGCATTGCCGAGTTCTTCGTCATCACGTTTAAATCCATGCCCATCCAGCCGGGCGACCTTTCGGCCATCTCCACCGCCGCCGCGGTCGCCGGCACCGGCTACACCTTCTCGATCTCACTGTTCTGCGTGCTGTCCATGGGCTTTACCGCCATCGCCATGCTGCTATGCGAGTACGCCGGCCTGGTGGCACCGCACCGTCAGAAGGGCGCCGCCAACGCCAAGCGCATGCTGCTCACCAACCTGCTCGTCGCCGTGCTGTGCCTGGGCGGCGTGACCGCGCACGTCACGCTTATCGACTACTACAACACCCTCGGCATCACCGTCTACACCTGGCGCCCGCTCGAGAGCTACTGGCGCGAGGGCTACCTGCCCGCTTTCATTAGCGCAGCGCAGTCCATCAAGCCGCCCAAACCCGCCGACTACTCCGTCGACGATGCCAAGGCCACGCTCAAAAAGTACGCCAAGGCCTACGACAAGTCCGACGCGGCCAAGAGCGACGAGCGCGCCGCCGCAAAGGAGCAGTTCGACAGCGAGAAGCCCACGGTCATCGCCATCATGAACGAGACCTTCTCGGATCTGTCGATCTACCAGAATATGCGCGCCGGCTACGAGGGCCCGCAGTACTTTAAGAACCTGCCCAACTGCCTCAGCCGCGGTAAGCTCTACGTGAGCGCCTACGGCGGCGGCACCGCCAATACCGAGTTTGAGTTTATGACCGGCAACTCCATGGCCAACCTGGGCTCGGGCGTGTACCCCTACACCATCTACAACATGGAAACGACCGGGAACCTGGCAGAGCAATTCAAATCGCTCGGCTATTCCACCACGGCCATGCACCCCAACCACGCGACCAACTGGAACCGCGAGAACGTCTACAAGGACTTTGGCTTTGACCAGTTCCTGTCTATCAACGATTTCCAGGGCGCCGACACCCTGCGCGGTATGGTGACCGACCAGGCTACCTACGACAAGATTCTTGAGCTGCTCGACCAGAACGCCGATCCGCAGTTTATCTTCGACGTGACCATGCAGAACCACTCGGGCTACGATACGGGTCTACTGCCGGCAGATAAGCAGATGCACCTGAACATCGACACGACCGACCTGGACGCCAAGACTGTCGAGGACGGCACGTTGTCCGATGTCGACGAGTACGTCTCGTGCATTGAGCAGTCCGACCAGGCGCTGCGCTACTTCCTCAACGCCCTGAACAAACTCGATCGCAAGGTGGTCGTGGTGTTCTGGGGCGACCATCAGCCGTTCTTCCCGTCCAAGTTCAACGACAAGTGGTTTACCGACGAGGATGACGCCACCCACCAGGAGCGCTTGTGGCAGACCGACTACATCATTTGGGCCAACTACGACGTTGCCGGCTGCGACCAGACAAGCGAGGTCGACGACCTGTCCACCAACTATCTGTCCACCCAGCTGATGCAGCTGATCGGCGCACCTCTCTCCGACTACCAGAAAGCGCACATGACGCTGCGCGAGTCGCTGCCCGCCATCAACTCCGTCGGCTACGAGGACGCCAGCCTGCGCTGGGCGCTCTCCTCCAACGTCACCGGTGACGACGACGCCGCCGCGGCTGCCACCAAGGCACGCGAGGATTACGCCAAGATGCAGTACTACGAGATGTTCCGCGACGGCAAGAACGTGTATACCGAGCACTTCCAGACCGAGGCCAACGAGACCGACCCCAACCTGGCACCGGGAACGACCAAGATTAAGTAGCTGCTAGCTGCGAGTTCATAACTGAAACGTCTGTCCGGGCGGAGGCATATAAGGTTCCCTGCTCGGACAGTCCTGCGCAAGACGAAGGCCACATTAAGTGGCCTCCTTTGCGTGCGGAACTCGCGATGAACCTTATATGCCTCCGCCCGGACAGACGCCCTGTTGTTGGAGTACGGCTTGTCATGGGGGCATCCGCTGAACATATATAAGTTGAAGGCCACGTCATGTGGCCTTCGTCTTGCGCAGGACTGTAGAGCAGGGAACTTCGTGCCAGCCGCCCGGAAGGGCGTTGCGTTTAGAAGATGGACCTAGTACTTATCCCTCCGGGACAAAAGAAGCGCGGCTATAAATGCGATGATTGCAAGCGTCAGCAACACCAAAAGCAACGTGAGTGTGCTGTCGCCCGTTGCCACGAGACCGAGCAAGCCGGGCTTCTTGCTGCCAGCAGACTGCACGGGGATCTTCTCGCCGTCGTCCTCGGCGGTAATCTCCCAGCGAATGGTCTTGTTTGCGTCGGCAAGCTCGTTGCCTACCGACGTCGGGACACTTAGTTGCAAATTGAGCACCGTGCTGCCATCGCTCGCAAACGTTGCGACCTGCGTGGGATAGGCAAACACGCTGCCCGGCGTTCCCGTCTGGAGCCAACCGGCAGACGCATCGCCCGCCGACGCTGTCAAGGTAATGGGCGACAGCAGGTGTGCCGTCTCGTGATCGACAACGGCCCGCACAAACACGCGTACCTGGGACTTTACGCCCGTGGCACGAACCTCGATCTGCTGCTCGCGCACATCGCCGGGCATCAGATCTTTAAAGGCCAAAAACAGATCGGGCTCCCCCGAAGAGCCCGTCGCTCCCGAGACCGTCAACTGTCGCGCATTTCCGTCATAGGCAATCGCGGGAGCGTCGGCAAACGCACGAGCAGGCGCGGCGAGCGCGACAATGCAGAAAATGGCCGCGACCACGCAGCGCAAGGAAGTCGCAACGTCTTTGCGAATTGGGAAAGCCATACTTACGCACCCCCATGCGGCGGCACCAGCACGCCATCCTCGACTGCACAGCCCCATGCCTCTGCAACTGCATCGTCGGGCGTGGATTGAATTGCCTGGGTCGAAATGTCAACGACCAGGTTCTTCCCACCTGCTTTATGCTCAGTCACGCTCTTGATGAGCACATCGGTTTTGTCCATCGGTGAAACGGGAGACGTCCAGTAGTAGAATCCGTTGGACGCGACAACCCAAGAGGCGGCTCTGTTGGAAGCAGATGCCTTGGACACACTGCCCCAGTCAATGACGTAGTCGGTGCCGGCAACCGGCTCATCCCACAGGCGCGCGCCATCCTGGTCCTGCCAGTAGATATCCACCGCAACACGCAGGTATGCCGGGGCCGAGCCCTTGTTTGTAATCGTGACGTCGCTCTTCACGTTGTCATTGAGGTTCTCGTCCACCGAAGGTGCCACCGAACCAAAGCCAAACTCGTTGACCAGCACCCCCGTAACCGAAAGCCACGCAAAGGTACCGGCGGCGCCAGCCAACAGGAGAACGCCAACAAGGAGGGCAACGATCTGCTTGCGCTTAGTCATCCTAGTCCTCCCTCCTCAGCGTGCCGTTTTCCCAAACATTCTTGGCACGCGAGCCGCCATCGACCCATTTGTCATTCGCGCGCGTGTTGACGCACGTCACCACCGCATCGCCCGCGCTCGAAGCAGACGAAATCGTCAGCTCGGCAGATTTACCGGGCGCCTTGCCCGGCGTGCTCAGCTCGCCCTCGTAGCGCCATGCCCAATTCGTGTCTTCCTCGACGGTATAGATGCCCGTCGGCGCGGCAAATTGCACGCTGCCGACATACCAGGTCTCGCCGTCTTCGTCGCGCCTCTCGCTAACTTTCACCTCGACCATGCGCGTCTCGGCAGGAGAATCCTCCGACGCCTTGCGTGCCACCTTAAAGCGGAACGTTTGTCCCATGGTGCTGGGATCGGTGGTCTTTTTGACGATCGTCAGCGCATGGGTCTTGGCGAAGTCGAACACGGCATTGCCGTCGCCTTGCTTGCCTTCGCCCGTCTTCTTGGACTCCAGGCGGTTGGCCAAGTCGAACGAACCGTTACCCGAGCCCAAGCTGTAGAGCGAGACATACTGGTCGTTAACGGGTTCCTCCGTCATGGACGCATCAGGACCGTAGCTCGCCCGCTTAACGGTAACAGTCAGCTGCGTCCCCATAAACGGCTCAGCAAAGCAGACCTTAAAGGGTGCTTTGTCGGCGCTATTGTCGACTGTGTTGGCGGCGTTGGGATCGAGCAGCCATTTAAGCTGCGCGGTGGTCATGGTTACGTGGTTCTCGGGGTCTGATGTATCCTTGGCGACCACGCGATACGTCACGGGATACAGGTCCATGTCGCCCTTAACCGACTCGTCCTTAAACTCATCCCAAGACTTCGCAGCGCCACCGTCAGGCACATATCGCCACTCCAGGAAGAGTTCGCGCACGTCACCGCTGGCCGCCCGTTCATCGAGCAGCGCGACGATCTTGGAGTGGGCGTCCGGGTCGTATGCCACGGACTTTTTCTCCATCTCGGGATTGCCGTCGTTGTCATAGACCGGGTTGCCGCTCTCATCCACCTTGGGAACATCGACGTTATGGACAAAGCCGGCGCCCGTCGCGCGCTCGCCGTCCGAGTCGACCGTCGCCGTAAAGACGACCGACCCGTCGACACCGTGATAGCGAACCTTATACGGCGCGATCTTGTACACCGCGGTGTAGGTCACGCTCTCAAAGGGCTCGCTGCCCTCGAGGGGATACTTCTCGTCATCGGTCAACAGGGTGTATTTGCCATCGGAATCATAGTCGCGCGACCAGCCGGCAAAGTCGTACTTGGTGCCGTCAATGCCCACAACCTCCTTGACAGCCTTGACCTCAAGAGAAATCTGGTCGCCGGAATCAGTACGGCCGAGACCGCGGACAAGAGCAGGATTCGCGAGATTTGAGTCGATGTTCGATTGAACGGTAACCAGGCTGGGACGGTAGACCGGGTACAGCTCCATGGGTGCCCTGACCACGGTAGAAGCACTCACCATGCGGATACCCTCCGACCAAGCGACATAGCCCTTGCCAGGTGCCGGCTTGGCTTCCGTCCAGCCCACGAAGGCGTTGAACGCACCTCCTGTATCCCTATCGATAGCGCTGACGTCATAAGTGGGCTTCGGGATGCTGCCATCAAGGTTGCCGAGCATATCGCCTTGCTGAGCAACTTTGCCGTCAACATCTTTGGCATTGAGATGGTACACGACCGCCAACGGCGAATAGTACGCCACAAATGTATAGGCCCCGCCGGGTTCCACCTGATGGGAATACGAGTTATCGCCGTTAGGTTCGATCTCTTCAGCTTCGCCATTCGGAAGCTCGATCTCAACCTTCTGCAACTTATACAGCTCACCGCCTGCTTTATAAACCGGAGTCGTGACGTCAGGGGTCACCGTTGCCGTAGCAGGGTCGGTGCCCGCGTTGATAACGGGATCGATGTCGTACCTAGGCACATTGACCTTGTCCGTGCCCTTAAAACCGGCGCGATACAGGTTGGTGGTGTACCTAACATCGTACTTCGCGTACACCGGATAGGCATCCTGCCACTGGGTGACCTTAAAATCTGGTTTCACCAGATACGGTTCGGCCTTATCCGGGTCAGAAGTGGTGAAGGAATCGCCCTCGACATCGTAGATATACTTCCAGACGTCAGAACCCTTCTGGACCTCGGCGGTCGAAATCCAGCCCAGGAACTTATAGCCCGGCACGGCCATGTCGGCATCGGTCGGGGAAGCTTCGAGGGTCAGGGGGCTCTCATACGATCCCTTCTCACCATCTTCTGGCTTTTCGGCCACTTTAACCGACTTATTAACATGCGGGTAGTAATACGTGAACGTCTGATCCGCCCCGTTCACCTTGGTCTGCAGCAAGTTACTCTCATAGCGCCGCGTGGCAGTCCTCACGACATTATCGTCCTTGTTGTAGAAATTAACGTCCGTGGTAATCATCGCGCGAACGTAGTACTTCTTATCTGTACGCACCATGCTCTCGATGGGATTTTTCACATATGTCCAATATTCACCATCGCGCTCAAGCGTCCAGAAATTCAGGCGATAGCGATCATTCACCGGTTTGACCTTTACGTTCAGCGAAGCCGAAGTCCAAGTATCGCTTAGCGTTGCAGCGCCTGGAAAATCGGTATCGGCATAGAGGTTTTTTAGAGTATCGGCTCCCGTATCGTTTTTAACGTTGTGCGAGCACGCGTTAAGGGGACTCACGACAAGGGTTTCCTTCGTGAAGCGCGTGCCACACATTTCATAACTATCCTTTATACCGTGGTCAACATGCTCCGGGCCCCAGTGGACGACGTTTTCACGCACGAAGGTACTACCGACGTTTTCCTCAAAGGGCGTTTGATAGCGATTCCAAACGGAACAAAGTAGCTTGCTGTCCGTAAACTCATGGTTGGTATAAGCCCGAACGTAATAATCCACTCGGTACTCAAAGCGGGCGATGTAGGTATGCGGCGCGGTTAAATCGACATCGGCGGGGAGCGTATAGCTGGGATCGCGGCTTACGCGCACCTCGAGCGGGGCATCCTCGGTCCCCTTGTTTTCATACCAACCCAGGAAACGGTAGCCGTCGGGCAGCGCACCGTCCTCAGATAAAGGTTTGTTGTCCACGTCGCACACCTGCACCGTGTACACACCGGTGCCATCCTCGGCAGTCTCAACCTTAACGACAGTTTTGCCCACGCCCGCGCGCTGGGTCTTATCGTCAAGCTCATCCCGCTCATTGCCCTCAAACACCGTCATGATGTTCGACACATAGTCGGTGTACACCGGATAAAAATCGGTAGGGCCAAGCACAGTGATCTCGGTGCCGGCAGGATAGAACGCACCAGCGTTTTTTAACTCGGCAAGCTCAGGCGAGGTAATGGCCGTATAGCCGCCATGCATCTCTTCCTCGCCGCTCGGCTTCGTTGTCCAACCGATAAAGGTGGCGCTGGAAGACAGCGTGCCACGATCGGTAGGAGCGGCGGGGTTGAGCTTCGCGCCGTAGCGATACCAATCGCCCGATTTGTCGTGTGCAGTGCCGCTCTGGCAATCGAGCGTTTCGCCCTGGACGTTATAGAACAGCACCTGCGCCTCGTACGAAGCGATAAACAGGTCATTGCCCTTAAAACCGTCGACCCCCTTGGCATTATCGGCGGTATAGGTCGACGTATGCTCGTGCGCCTCACTCTTCTTGACCTGTTTGCCGGCAGTCACGGCATCGGCATCGGTCTTGCCGTTAAACCAGGTGTTATCGGCCTCGATGTGGTTCACGTTGACCCCGGGCTCGCGGAACCAGCCCGTAAAGCGGTATCCCTCGTTTGCCTCGGTCAGGCCTTCAGGCTTTGCGGAGGTCTCTTGCTCAAACGTTACCGACGTATCGCCCTGGGCCAAGCCCTGAGCCGTTCCCGCCAGCACAGCGCTCACGGCAAAGGTGTAGGGGTCCGAGGTCGCCTGATCAATACCAAGCTTGGTTGCCTCGATGGTCGCGGTGCCCGCGCCGGGAAAATCGGTCGTTGCCTTAACGCTCTGGCCATGCACGGGAATATTCAGTTTGTAATCCATCGCCCACTCATTGGCGTGCGTGCCACCCAGGGCCTCATCGTTAGCAGTCGAGCGTTTAGTACCGGCACAGAAATCATAGTCATGCTCTTCCCACAGCTCACGCGTGGTATAGCGCTCGTCGTCCCACGGGCCATAGCCGTCGCCCTTGGTGGTACCGTCGCCGCCAAACGAAGGGATCTTCTTTTTGGCAGGATTACCCTGGCTATTGCCAGAAAGGCTCACGCTCGGCTTAAAGTAGCACTCGGTGACCGTCGCGTCGCCCTTGTTGGCGCGCGCAGCAATGCCGCCCAGGTTCACGTCGTTTTGGATGATGGGGATCACGGCGATGGGGTTGTACTGGCGCGAGCTCAAGTCGCCCGCAAAATGGCTGCGGACGAGCTCGTTGCCCTCTTCGGTCAAAATACGGCCCGCCAGGCCGCCCGTCCATGCGCGCGTCACGGCGACGACGCCCACATATGACGCGGCATAGCTGTAGCACTGCGCCGTCGAGAAGCAGTCGATAATCTTGGCCCCGCCCGCCATGCAGCCCACAAAACCCGAGGCGTACACGTTGTTGCCGCCCAGGGCGCCAATGGCCACGTCGTACTTATTGGTGACGTCGGTCATGCCCTTCTCGGCAATCGAGCCGTCGTCCTTACGCGTCGGCGTCACGCGGCAGTACTCGATAGTCGAGTTCTTAACGTAGCCGGCAAACGCCGCCATATACAGGCCCTCACCGCCGAGCGCCTGCACGCCCGAGGTCGTATTGTTGACGGCACGGCCGCCACGGACCTCGCAGTTGTAGAGGGTGCAGCGGTCGAGCTCGCCGGCGATGAGACCGCCCTCAAAGCCTGCGTTGGTAATGAGGTTGAGAGCATTGTTGGCGCAGGTCACGTGCAGCGTGCTCTCCATGACCATAACGTTTTCGAAGCACGTATTGACGGCCTTGCCCACGATAATGCCACCGCGGAAGTCCGCCCACACGTTGGCGTCCTTGACCAGGAAGTTTTTGATGGTGGCACCGTTGGTCTCGGCAAAAAATCCCGTATCGCGCTCGGGGTCAAAAGCGTCTTTATCGTAGTTCAGGCCCTCAACGGTGTGGTTTTGACCATCGAACACGCCCTTAAACGGATGCTCCTTGTTGCCAAACGACAGATGCTTAACGGTGTTTGCAACGATGGCTTTCATGTCGTCGCTGTCGAGCTCAATGTCGTTATCGAGATAAACGTGCCAGCCGGACGTATCGCGCTCGCGCGACAGCGCCACACACGACAAAAAGTCAGCCTCGTTTTTGATGTGGAATTCGGTTTTGGCCTCGGGCACGTCCTCGGCATGCACCACCGTTGGCAGCGCCATAACGCAGCAAAGGGCAATCGCTGCGACGGCAACCAGCCTGCTAAGCATACCCCGGTTCATATTCTTGATCTTCATAGGCTAGTTCGCCTCCGGCCAACCCACAACGTCAAGTACGTCGAGGGCGGTATCGCTTGTCTGCTGGTTTTTGGTCTGCACGGCCTGAACATCGATATCGAGCCTGAATGAGCCGCCGCGCGCGGCATCGTGGTAGTCGCCCACAAAGCGCAGCGAGTCCATGAGGCTTTCCGTCATGGCACCGGGGTCGAGCGTGCCGCCACGCCCGGCCAATCCGCGGTAGTAGTACCACCCATCGCCGCCATCGATCCACGGGGACCCCTCGCCCGCGTTCACATGAAACGCAACGCTGCCCGAAGCATCCGCGCTCGAACCGTCGGGCGCCACCGACGTCATGCGCAGACGCGCGCGAACGTACTCAGGCTGCGTGCCAGCGTTCTCCACGCGCACAATGCGGCTGATGTCAGAGCCCCCGGCCTTGGTGTCGGGATAGTCCCCGTGCTCGTTGGGCTCAAACGGAATCTCCTCGCCCTGCTCGTTTAGGGTGTATTCGCAGACTCGTACCTTCACGCTGCCAAACGATAGAACGTTGTTTGCCGGAACCATATCAACGGTAAAAGCCAGCGTGCCGCACAGGCACGCCAGGGCCAACAACGCCATCGCGGCAAGCGCCAAGGTGCGTTTCTGATTGTTGGAAAGATTGTTGAGCATTACGTTCGCCAATCGTCGATCAAAGGGGGACCGAGATCCCGGCCCAAAAATGGGGATGGGGAGCGGGCCGGGATCTCGGTAGAGGGGGTGGGATTACTACAGGTCCTTAGCCCAATTCTTGGCAGCAGCCAAAGCAGACGCAGACGAACCCTCATCGGTATTGTCTGCCGCGTAAATGAAGCAGTTGACATCCATCGTGGCAGAATTGGCGAAATCCTTTTGCTCGGTGTCCTTGGGCGTAGTCACCTGGCTGAACAGCTCGCCAGTCCACTTATCCTCAGTCTTGCTGGCAATAAGCGGGGTAGCCTCGGTTCCTTCGCCAACATAAACGAAAAGGCCACCGAGATAATGAGTCGGCTCGCCCTCAACGGCGGTCGCATCAACGGCCTTCCAGCCAGAGTTAATGGTGAAGTAAGTCGTCTTGGAATGATCGGCCCCGGCAGACGCCGTCTTGTTGTTCACGAAGACGTACACATATGCATCCTCGGATCCCTTGCCGATACCGACATTAGGATTCTTGGGTACAGACACGCCAGGGGCGAGCTTAGAGTCCTTAACCCATTTGGTCTCGGTCAGGTTGCCGTTGACCTTATTGTTATCATCCGGAAGCGGCTGATTCGGATGGTCGGGATCGGTAGTGGGCTTGTTGATGCCCGCAGTGGTGAAGTTGTTGGTCAGGCTCGACTGCGCCGTCAGCCAGGCGTAGGTACCCACGCCGGCAGCCAGTACCAGCAGCAGCAAGGCGGCAATGATGCCGTAGCGCTTTTTCCTCTTGTTCTCCATCGTTCTCTTCCTTTCGAGAATCGTCTTCCCCGGCAACGGCCCTTGCCGTTGCCGACACCTCTCCCCTGCCGCTATGGACGCCGCCCCCTCGCATGCGCGCGGGCATGCTTGTCCGCAGGCTCGTCGGAAACCATCCGATCGAGCACAATCGACGCCGCGACCAGCAGCGCAAGAACGGCCACCACAACAAGCATGCCGGGCATCGTCGTGCAATATGCGTTAACGAAGCCCAGGTAAGGGACACAAAAAGAAACAGTGCCGATAACACTCGAAAAAGGCGTCTGCTCGGCATCGTGCATGATGCTTCCGTCTGCATTTTTGTTCGCAATTCCCTGCGTGCCAATCGTTTGCGCCACAGGGTCGACCTCGTACACCTGGTGAGTCACCACGGCGCCGTCCGATCGGTAAAAAGTTGCATTGTCGCCCACGGCAATATTCGTTGGGTCAACCTGGTGAACAAACACCATGGAGCCGACGGGAAGCTCGGGTTCCATAGAGCCCGAGAGCACGGCAAAGGGCATGTAACCAAATGCACGAGGAACAAAAGAAACAACGGCAAGGGCTATGACAAGCGCGAACGCCAAGCTACTCAAAGTGCAATAAATCGTTTGAGTCTACGCGCCGTCAAAGTGATAATTCATCCCCCTTGAGGACCTATTCGACCCATCCAAAGGTCAGCAAGTTTCAACAGGAACCGCAAGGCGCTTGAAAAGTGAGTCCGAAATAAGCCAATTTGGAATCTTTTCGTAATAAGAACATAGCGATGTGCTACACATTTTTCAATGTTTTGTCGCTAAATGCTACTAATTTTGGCGTAAGTGGTCATTTATCCCCAAATTGGTCTGTTTTATCCAATATCTGTGACTAACCCCCTACGCAACTTCCCCATAGAGGGATTAATTTTTTGCGAAACTAAAATAATGGTACCCCCCCCCCACATTAAAATTAACTTCTGAAAGTACCATTTATTTTTAACCCTCTTTTTGCAGCTTTATGACAGCCCCATCTAGTTCGCAGCCCATAACCCTCTGAAAACCGTGTCCCAGCATTCGCTTGCGAAATGGGATGCGGTTTCCGCTTGCGGCCCCGTTGGGAAGCCGCATCCCGTTTCTCGACCGAATACTGGGATGCAATTTCCACAGAGCCTCTCAACCGGAAACTGCATCCCATTCCAAAGGCAAATTCCGGGACACAGCTTCCGCAACCCCGCCCATCCGGAAAGCCCATCCCACTCTGGATACATTTGGGTATGGAATTATCAGCCACCTGCTAGGCCTAGGTTCTGCAACGTGGCGCCCGCCCGGCGGCGTCTTACTACATGAATCCCATCGAATGGTGCGTAAAGAAGCCCGGGCACGTTTTGTAGCCGTACTCCATCTGCCTATACATCCAGCTGATACAGGAGACCGTATCTTCCAAAACCGACTCATCGTCCGGATGATGGAAAATGTCGCCCCAGACGCTTGCCACGGCGCACCCCCGTGTTAAGAAAAAAGCCTCGAGAATTTCGAGGCTTTCACGTTTGTATTATTTCGAGCGCGCGACGGCGATTATCTACTCGCCCAGCACAGCCTTCTTGGCGGCTGCGGCCATGTTGTCCAGATCTTCCTTGGTGGGATGGTCCTTCGCGGCAACCCAGTTGTCGAGCAGCATCTTAAAGCGGGCGTTTTCGGGATCTTGCTCAAGCATGGCCTCGTAGCGCTGCTTGACCGCGGGGCCCATCTTGCCCTGGCACATCGCCCAGCCCGCAAGCTCGGCATCCTCGGCCAAATTGGACGACACGCGGTCGATAATCTGCTGAAAATAGCTCTGGTCGGCACCAAAGCCGCAGGTGCCAAACAAGAAGACGCGCTTGCCGTGCAGGGCGGAAAGCAGCGCCGCCACCGAGGGCGTGCAGGCGCCCTTGTCGCACCAAAAACCAACGAGCACCGTATCGGCAGCGCAGGCACCCTCTGCCTCGTGCGCGACCTGCTCCGGATCTGCATCATCGCTCAGCGCGGCAGCGTGGATAAACTCGACGCCCGCAGCCTGCAGTGCGCGCTTGATCGCCCCCGAAACCATCCTGGTATTACCGCTCTTGCTGTTAACCACCATAGAGCATGTCATAGTCACGTTGCCTCGTTTCCCCCGAAACTCGAGCCATTAATGCAATTTGTTAAAAGCATATCTTAGTACTATCGACGCAGATGTAAACCATCTGCCGCTAATCGGCAGCCCCTACTGGGCTCTACTGGGCAAACTGGCTGCGGTAGAGCTCGGCATAGAAACCGCCCGATGCCAGCAGCTCGTCGTGTGTGCCCCGCTCGATAATCTGGCCGTCGCGCATGACCAGAATGCAGTCGGCGTTGCGGATGGTGCTCAGGCGGTGCGCCACGACAAAGCTTGTGCGACCTGCCATGAGCTCGTCGAATGCCGCCTGCACCTGCAGCTCGGTACGCGTATCGATGCTCGACGTTGCCTCGTCCAGCAGCAAGATCGCCGGATCGGTGAGCATGACGCGCGCGATGCACAGCAGCTGTTTTTGGCCCTGGCTAAACGTGCCGCCGTCCTCGCCGATCACCGTATCGTAGCCGCCTGGCAGCTGCACGATAAACTTATGCGCATGAGCGCGCTTGGCGGCCTCGACAATCTGCTCGCGCGTGGTATCGGGGCAACCGTAGGCAATGTTTTCGGCCACTGTGCCCTCGAACAGCCAGGTGTCCTGCAGCACCATGCCAAAGGCGCGGCGCAGGCTTGCGCGCGTGTAGTCACGCGAGGAGCGACCATCGACCGCGATGCGCCCAGCATCGATATCGTAAAAGCGCAGCAGCAGATTGATGAGCGTCGTCTTGCCACAGCCCGTAGGACCGACCAGGGCAAAGCGCATGCCGGGCTTAGCCTCGATGCAGATGTCCTGCAGCAGCCTGCGGTCGGGCACGTAGCTAAAGTCCACGTGTTCAAAGGTCACCTCGCCCTGCGGGGCGACAAGCTCCACGGCATCCGCCGCGTCGGGCTCCTGCTCGCGCGCATCAAGCAACGCGAACATGCGGCGCGCCGAGGCGTACGCGGTCTGGATCTGCGTGATGACGTTCGTGACCTCGTTGAACGGCTTGGTGTACTGGTTGGCGTAGGACAGGAAGATCTGCACGCCGCCCACCGTGAGCGCCGCCGGCACGCCCGTGATCACGCCCGCGCAGCCGATCACGGCGACCACAGCGTAGATGATGTTATTGATAAAGCGCGTGCCGGGGTTAGAAAGCGAGCCCATAAACTGCGCGCGCTCACCTGCCGTATACAGCTCGGCGTTGAGGGCATCGAAGCGCTGCTGAGCGCTCGGGCCGTAGGCAAACGCGTCCACGAGCTTTTGCTCGCCCACATACTCCTCGATATGGCCGCCGAGCTGGCCCTGAATGCGTTGCTGGGCCGTAAAGCTCTTGTTGGAAAGCTTGGCGATGGTGCCGGCCGCAAAGATGGAAAGCGGCGTGACGAGCACCACCACGAGCGTCATGGTCAGGTTGATGGAGAGCATAAACGCGAGCGTGCCCACAATGGTGATAACGCCGGCAAAGAGCTGCGTGAAGCCCTGCAGCAGACCATCGCCCACCTGGTCGACGTCGTTGACTACGCGGCTCATAAGGTCACCATGGGCATGGCTGTCGATAAAGCTGAGCGGCATGCGGCTGAGCTTGTCGCTCGCCTCCACGCGCATGTCGCGCACTGTCTCGTAGGACAGGCGGTTGACGCAGTAGCCCTGCAGCCACTGGAAGGCCGCCGCGCCCACCACGACAATCGCAAGCTTGGTGACGAGCGGCAGCAGCGCGTCAAAGTCCACCTGCCCGGCGGCAACGATGAGGTCGATGCCCTCGCCGATGAGGATGGGCGTATAGAGTTGTAAGATCACCGAGATGGCAGCGCTCACAAACGACGCCGTAAACGAAATGCGATGCGGGCGGACGTAGCCCAGCAGGCGGCGAGTTACCGCGCCCACGGGGTAGCGCTCGGGGTCGCCGGGCTGACGCGGGCCGTCACCCAAGTCGTTGAGGTTATCGTTGCCGGACACGTTGGCCGTCATCGTGGCGACCGAACCGGAAGAAGTATACGGATTCATTTAGCAGCCCTCCTTTGCGCAAGTGGATGCCAGGGCAGCCGGGGCGGATGCGGGCGACGCGCTCCCCTGCTGGCCCTCGAGCTCTTCGCGGCGAAGCTGCGACTGGCAAATCTCGCGGTATAGTTGGCAGGTCGTATACAGCTCATCGTGCGTGCCCAGGCCCGCGACCGAGCCGTGATCGAGCACGCAGATCATGTCGGCGTCGCGCACGGTCGAGACGCGCTGGCTCAAAATCACCGTGGTCAGCGGCAGCCCACCCTCGGCGGCACCGCGTACGCTGCGCTCGCGGATGGCGTGGCGAAGTGCCGCATCGGTCTTAAAGTCGAGCGCCGAGGCGGAGTCATCCATAATCAGGATCTGCGGCGAGCCCACCAGAGCGCGCGCAATGGTCAGGCGCTGGCGCTGGCCACCGCTAAAGTTCTTGCCGCCCGCCTCGACCGGGGCGTCGAGCCCCTGCGGCTTGTTGCGCACGAACTCGCTGGCCTGCGCCATATCGAGCGCCGCCCAGAGCTCCTCGTCGGTCGCCGCCTCGTCACGCCAGGTCAGGTTGCTGCGGATCGTGCCGCTCACCAGCGACGCGCGTTGCGGGACGGTCGCGACCACGTGGCGCAGTTGGTCGAGCGGCCAAGCGCGCACGTCGGCGCCCATCACGCTCACACTGCCGGTGCCCGCATCGTACAGGCGCGGGATAAGCGAGACGAGTGTGGACTTGCCGCTGCCCGTGCCGCCGATAATGCCGAGCGTCTTGCCCAGTGGGAGTTCCAGGGTCACATCGTTGACGGCATTTGCCGCGCCCGCGCCAAAGGAGAAGCTCGCATGGTCAAAGCTCAGCGCGGGAACTGGGGCGGCATTGCCCGGCTTGGGCAGCGCGACCGGCTGGTTGCCCTCGTCGGTGATGCTCGGCACGCAATTGAGCACCTCGTTGATACGCGACGCACTGGCGCTCGCCTTGGTAAAGACCACAACCAGGTTGGCGACGTACACGATGGAGGTCAGGGTCTGCGTCATGTAGTTGACGAACGCCATGACCTGACCCTGCGTGAGCTCGCCCACGTTGACTTGGATGCCGCCCACCCACAGGATGGCGCACACGCCCAGGTTCATCACAAGAAACGTGACAGGGTTGAGAATCGACGAAAGCTTGCCCACCACGATGGCGGTATTGGCCTGGTCGTCGGCGGCCTGGGCAAAGCGCTCGCGCTCGTGGTCTTCGCGCACAAACGCACGAACCACGCGGGCGCCCGAAAGACCTTCGCGGCAGATAAGCGCGATGCAATCGAGCTTTGCCTGCAGCTGCTTGTAGTAGGGAATGCAGCGCGCCATGACAAACCAAAACACCAGGCCGATAGCGGGCGTGCAGATCAAAAAGATGATGCCGAGCTTAAGGTCGATGGCAAGGGCCGCGACCATGGAGCCCACCGCCAGGAAAGGCCAGCGGATGAGCATGCGCACGCCCAGCGCCACGGCAAGCTGGACCTGGTTGACGTCGTTGGTGATGCGTGTGATGAGCGAGGGCGTGCCAAAGCGGTCGAGCTCGGCATAGCTCAGCTTGTTGATGTGCTGGTAGAGTGCGCCGCGAATGTCAGTACCCATGCCCTGCGAGGTGAGCGCCGCCATCTTTTGGCAGACGAGCGTAAACGAGATGCCGATCACAGCCATGGCGCCAAGTACCATGCCGTAGTGGATAACGGCATTAACGTCGTGCGAGCCAATGCCCTTATCGATCATCTGGGCAATCACCAGCGGCGTCAGCAGGTCAAAAATCACTTCGATCAACTTGCACGCAGGGCCAATCACCATATATCGGCGAAACTTACCACCAAAACGCCTGAGCAGCTCAATCATGTATAGGCGCTCCCTATCATCATCTCTCTTCAATCTGATTCATGATAGTACGGAGAGCCCTGGAGATGCGTAAGCAACTCGTTACAGAACAAGCCCCCGAAACAATCAGGAAACTAGGCACAGAGACAAAGCGCCCGAACATGTTTTGGCAAAGCCAATGAGCAGCACTAGACAAGGGATTGAATTGTTCAGATTAACGCGCCTTTACGGGTGATTTTTGGACGACGGGGCCCGGCCGGCGGCGAGGTGTTTGGTAGTCGAGCGATCCCGCAGGCAAAGCCGAGGACCAGCGAGACACCAAATACCTCGCCGCCGGCCGGGCCATGTCGCGGCACCAAAAAACGCCCGTGCGCTCGATGGATTCGGATGCCCGACAGAGGCTCCTTATGGCTGCTTCCTTCCGGACCTGACCAGATTCGGAACATGTCGTCATCCGAACCCATCGAACGCGCTAGGCGCTCGGTATATCTTACCCGCTCTCGCTCGCCACGGCAAGATAGCTAGTTTGGGACAGGGCTTTTTTGACTACTTTTTGGCTATCCAAGCTAAACCGAACGATCATTTTACTAGAGTCGGCCGAGGTCGTAGGATCGGGCGGCGGATTCACCGGCGCAGATGAGGTTGGTTATGGCTTCCTGGGAATCGAGCGCCAGCTCAAGGCCCATGGGTCTGCGACAGACTGGCAAAACCAGGTCGATGCCCTGCCCATACACCGCATCCAGGTTGTCAGCACGACCGCCCACGACAGCGGCTACCGACTTGCCATATCGCTTGGCGCGACGCGCCACGCCCACCGGTGCCTTACCGGCGGCGGATTGCTCGTCCATATTGCCCTCGCCTGTAATGACCAGGTCGACATCACGCACGCGCTCATCAAACCCCACGAGATCGAGCACCGTCTCAACGCCCGAACGCAACTCCGCCCCGAGCGCCAGCAGCGCGGCACCCAGGCCGCCAGCAGCACCGGCACCGGGCACGCCGAGCACCGAGCCAAATGTCCGTGCACCCTCGGGCACGCGCAACAACCCCTGAGCCCGCGCCCCGGTAATCGCTGCATCGAGCAGGCGGCCGTAGCCGACCATCCAGCTGTCGTACCTGCTCAGCACCTCGGCATCACCCGTCGGCAGACCCTTCTGCCCGCCAAACACCGCCAGTGCGCCTCGACGCCCCACGAGCGGATTCTCGACATCGGAAAGCACGATGATACGCGCGCCATTCAGCGCCCGAAGCGCCGGTGCCAAATCGATACTCGTCACGTGTTCAAGGCCCGCGAGACCGGGGGCGATATTGCAGCCACACTCATCGACAAGGTGGGCGCCCAGCGCCTGCAGCATGCCGGCGCCACCGTCGTTGGTGGCACTGCCGCCCAGACCAATATAGATAGTCTTTGCACCCGCGCGAAGCGCACGAAGCATCAGTTCGCCCACGCCATAGGTTGTGGCCGCCAACGCCGCCGACTCCGTGCAAGGTGAATACCCAATACCCGCCGCCTCGGCCATCTCGATGACCGCGGACTCGTGCTCGCCGTCCACCAGCATCCGGGCAGACACGCGGTCGCCCAAGGGACCTGCAACCTCGCAGGTTGAAAGCTCGCCACCGCGTGCGGCGATGGCGTCGAGCGTTCCCTCGCCACCATCTGCCAGCGGCAAAGCGCCCAGCTCGGCATCGGGCCACACACGGCGCACGCCTTCGGCAACGGCCTCCTCCGCCTGCGCACTCGACACGCTGCCCTTGAAGGAGTCGATCGCCAGCAGCACACGGCGGGGCCGCCGCTGCACGGGGCCAAAGTCGACCGTCTCGTCGGTGAGATCTCCAACACCCGCGAGCGCCTCGGCGTGAGACGCATGCGCCTCAAGGTTCAAACCGCAACCGACGCCGTCGACACCGCGCAGGCCAGCAAAATAGCTGCTCAGCACTTCACGGCACTCGCCTGCCAGCACGCCGGCGGTCACATTAAACCGATGGTTCAGGCGCGAATCGGCATTGAGGTCGTACAGCGAACCCAGCGCGCCCGCCTTGGCATCGGTCGCGCCATACGCGCAACGCCCCACGCGCGCGTTAACCATAAGCCCCGCGCACATACAGCAGGGCTCGAGCGTCACGTAGACCGTGCAATCGGAAAGGCGCCAGCGGCCAAGCG
>DXZX01000002.1:0-38967 GCA_019419445.1 Collinsella sp. | reverse complement strand
GAACTCGGCATGAGCCGAAGGATCCTGGTCGAGCTCGCGACGATTATGCGCCCGCGCGACAATCTCGCCCGCGCGCACCACCACGGCTCCGATGGGCACCTCGCCCACCGACGCGGCGGCTCGCGCCTCCGCCAGCGCCTCGCGCATGAACTTCTCGTCGATTTCGGTGATCGTCATCGTTCGCCTTCCCTGTTGCAAATTCAAAACGATGCTATCATTACGACTCACGGAGAGATGGCAGAGCGGTTGAATGCGGCGGTCTTGAAAACCGTTGAGCGCGAGAGCGTTCCGGGGGTTCGAATCCCCCTCTCTCCGCCACTTTTAGTGATGCACCGGTGTCATGGTCCGCTCGAACAGCGCATCGACAACGTCGGCTATCTCGGGTCGACGCTCAAGATCGTGACCCGACTCCCACCAATTTGTGAACAGTCGAATAATGCCACCGGCGATAAACTCCGATGTCGTCTCGAGCGAAACGGGCGCCAGGGCATCTTCGGCAAGCGAGCTCATCACACGCTCGCGGATGGAACGCGCAATGCGGTCGCAAATCATGCCGGTCAGCATGCCCGACATGCTGCTGGCCAAAAGGTTATCCATGAGCTGCTCATGCGCCAGAATCATATTCATGGCATCGTCAAAGACCTCATGGCGAAGCGCCCGTACGTCATCAAGCGGCTCCGCGTCCGCTGCATCGGTCCGGTTTTGCGGCAAGCCCGTCATAAGCTCATCGATATAGAAGGCAAAGTAATCGTTTTTATCGCGAAAATGCTTATAGAACGTCGTGCGGCGAATCAGGGCCCGGTCGCAAAGCATGGCAACCGTCAAATCCTCAAACCGATGCTCTTCCAAGAGCTCGGTAAAAGCATCGAACAGGGCACGATAGGTTTTCTTGATGCGAAGGTCCATCCATATCGCCATCCTCAAGGTGTAGACAGCATTCCTTAATTTGTCGCATATCTTACACCTGTACCACCCGTTCCATATTGGCGGCCCCTCCTTGGCGGAAACATAACGCTTACCGGAAAGTTCGGTATCGCCAAAGGTTGCGGGTATACTAGTAGCGTTACACCAACGGCAGCCGGCGCAAAACGCCGCTGCCATTCGAAACGGAGACATCATGCTTCCCGTCATCATCGGTATCGTTGTTGTCGTTGTGATCGCCAGCGCCATCGCCGGCATCTACAACAACATGGTCACCAAGCGCAATCGCATCGATAATGCCTGGCAGAACATCGACACGCAGCTGCAGCGCCGCAACGACCTGATCCCTAACCTGGTCGAGACCGTCAAGGGCTACGCCAAGCACGAGCAGGACACGCTCGCCGCCGTAGTCAACGCGCGCAACGCCGCCGTGAGCGCCACCACCCCCGAGGCCAAGATGGAAGCGGACAACGTGCTGACCGGTGCGCTGCGCCAGCTCTTTGCCGTCGCCGAGGCCTACCCCGACCTTAAGGCAAATACCAACTTTACGCAGCTCCAGTCCACGCTCGAGGACACCGAGAACAAGGTGAGCTACGCGCGCCAGAGCTACAACGATTGCGTGCTCAGCTACAACAACGCCATCCAGACGTTCCCGGCTGTTATCTTTGCCGGCATCTTCCAGTTTAAGGAGCGCCAGGGCTTCGAGGCCGCCGAGGCCGCCCGCCAGGCACCAACCGTCAAGTTCTAGTGAGCCGTTGACGCATCCACAACCGTTTTTGCATAAACCGCCCCGTCGAATGCATACTTCGACGGGGCGGTTTCCTTTGTCGCGAAGGTCCCCCTCAAGGCGCCGTGCATTTTTGTGAGTATTCAGCATGCCCGACAGCTTCGAGCGCCACGATAAATGCCAAAGACCGCGAATATTCCTGCAAATCAAACGCTATCAGCCCATAGCCCCGCCCATCATTCGTAGAAAACATCGATAAATCCCGATTTTTCGCCCGAGGTCGGTATGCAAGGGCCTTCGATTGCAGAATACTCGCAAAAATGCACGTCGCCACCACCCCCCACATGGCTCGAAGCAAAACAAAAGCGCGGCCAAAAGGCCGCGTACCATCTTTAATTCAGATCTATATTGCCCGTAACGGCAGTACCGAGGTAACGCAGTCCCGAGGGCAACCTACCTTTCCGGCGCACTCCGCAGGACGAAAGAACCTCCGCCGCACGAAGTGCGCAGCGGAGGTTCTTTCATGTCCGAGGACGCGCCGGAAAGGTAGGTTGCCCTCGGGCCGGACATACAAGGCAGCTTATGCGACGGTGTAAACCCAGTTGTGCTTATCCTCGACAGCACCGGACTGAATACCAGTCAGGGTCTCGCGAAGCTTCTTCATCACGGGGCCGATCTCGGTGCAGCCAGCCGGGAAGGTCACGGTCTCATCGGCACCGTAGACCTTGTTGTCGATCTCGCCCACCGGGGAGATGACGGCAGCGGTGCCGCACAGGCCGCATTCCACAAAGGTGCCGGCCTTGACCTCGGCCCACTCGACGGGACGCTGGTCGACGGTCATGCCCAAATCCTCGGCAACCTGAACGAGCGAGCGACGGGTGATGGAGGGCAGGATGGAGTCGGTGTGCGACTGAGGAACGACGAGGGTGCCGTTCTCCTTCACGAACAGAACGTTCGCGCCACCGGTCTCCTCGACATAGGTGCGGGACTCGGAGTCGAGATACAGGTTCTCGGCATAACCCTCGCGATGGGCCTCCATCGTGGGCTTGAGGGACATGGCGTAGTTCAGGCCGGCCTTGATATTGCCGGTGCCGTGCGGTGCGGCGCGGTCGTACTCGGAAACGCGCAGCTTGACGGGCTTGAGGCCGCCCTTAAAGTACGGACCGACCGGGGTCACGAGAATGCGGAACGTGTACTCAGGAGCGGGAGCCACGCCGATCACGTCACCGGAGCCGATCATAAACGGACGCACGTACAGGGTCGCACCAGAACCGAAGGGCGGAACCCAAGCGGCGTTGGCAGAAACGACCTGCTTGACGGCCTCAACAAACTTATCCTTGGGGAACGGGGGCATCTCGAGGCGCTGGGCAGAGTTATACATGCGCTCGGCGTTCATGTCGGGACGGAAGCAGACGATGCTGCCGTCCTCGGCGGTGTAGGCCTTCAGGCCCTCAAAGACCTCCTGGCAATAATGGAAGATGCCGCCGCACTCGGAGACATGCAAGGTGTGGTCGGTGGTCAGGCCGCCCTCGTCCCACTCGCCGTCCTTCCAATGAGCCTCGTAGCTGTAATCGGTCTTCATGTAGCCAAAGCCGAGGCTACCCCAATCGATATCCTTCTTCTCGACAGTCATATGTCGCTCCTTACATACACAGTTGCATACTCGCGAACTCGCACGCAAGGACCGAGGCCGACCGCGTCGCAACGTCGCACGCCCGGAGCGTAGAGCCGGACGGGACACGCGAACGGCATCAAAGCCAATGGCACGTCGATTCGCATGCACGAGATTGTACTCCGCACGCGCGTCGGATAAAACGTTTTTCTTTAACTAACTAAAGTATTTTCATTTGACCGAAACTAAAGAGGCCCGCCACCGTAAACGGTGACGGGCCTCAACGACACGATTTGTGCGCCGGCTCGAGCTATGCGTTCTTTTTGCCCAGCTTAGCCTTAACCAAGCCGACCACGGTCGGGATGATCGACACGGCGACAATGCCGATAATCAGCAGCTCAAAGTGCTCCTGCACAAAGGGAATGCCGCCAAAGAAGTAGCCCAGCAGCGTAAAGACCGTCGACCAGGTAATGCCGCCCAGCACGTTAAAGACAACGAAGTTGCGCCAATGCATGCCGCCCATGCCGGCGATAAAAGGCACAAAGGTGCGGATGAACGGGAAGAAGCGGCCGAGGAAGATGGCCAGATGGCCCCACTTATCCAGGAAATCCTCGGACTTTTTGATGCGCTCGGGCGTCATGGCCTTTACCTTGCCCGAGGCGATGATCTTGCGGCCAAAGAAGTGGCCGATCATAAAGTTGCACTGATCGCCCAGGATGGCTGCGGCCCATGCGGTGGCCAGAAGCGCCACGATGTTAAAGCCGCCGTTGTGGGCAAAGAAGCCCGAGGCAAACAGCAGCGAGTCGCCGGGAAGGAACGGGAAGAACACCACGCCTGTCTCAATGAAGATGATCAGGAACACGCAGCCGTAGGCCATAAGCGGGCCGGCGGCGATCCAGCTGGCGATCGCAGCGCGCGGATCCTTAAGCAGCTCGGCAATGAAATTGATGAAACCCATGAAGTAAAACCTCTCAGTTGTGGGCGCGGATACGTCCAAGTTGACCAGTATACGGTTGCGGCGCGAACACGGGCCAAACCCCTCAAAAGTCTTACTTCATTACCAGCAAGTTTGCATAACTGACACCTGTCGCGCAAAGCCGCCAAGATTGTTCTTCCTAATCCCTAGCGAATCGCTATACTTTATTGAATCGCATTGCCATGGCGCTAAGGGAGGGCGGCCGGTGAGCTTTATCAATACCATTCGCGAGGACATCAAGACCGTCCAGGCGCAGGACCCCGCCGCACAAAGCGGTCTGGTCATCTTCCTTTCCTATCCTGGCCTGCACGCCAAGTGGAACCACGTGCCCGAGCACTGGCTCTGGGAGCACGGTCATCGCTCGCTCGCCCGTGTGCTCTCGCAAATCACCCGCCACATCACCGGCGTCGAGATTCATCCCGCCGCACAAATCGGCAAGCATTTCTTTATCGACCACGCCATGGGCGTCGTCATCGGCGAAACCACCGTCGTGGGCGACAACTGCGTGCTCTACCAGGGCGTTACGCTCGGCGGCACCGGCAACGAGACCGGCAAGCGCCACCCCACCCTGGGCAACAACGTCACCGTGGGCACGGGCGCCAAGGTGCTCGGCAACATTCGCATCGGCAACAACGTCAAGATCGGCGGCAACTCGGTCGTCGTCAAGGACGTGCCCGACAACTGCACCGTCGTGGGTGTGCCTGGGCGCATCATCAAGCGCAACGGCTGCCGCGTGTTCGAGGAGAGCTTCGACGCCAAGCAGCATCGCGAGTACATGCCCGACGATGCCGCCGAGCAGAGCGCCCTCAACCGTCAGGGCATCACCGAAAACGCCCGTCGCGTCAAGGAACTCGAGCAAGAGGTGGCCGAGCTCAAAGCCCTCGTCGCCAAGCTCGTGGACGAGCGCTAAGGCCGCGGGCAGCCGCCACAGCATGAACGCCAACACAAAAGGCGCGCTGGGGAATCCGCCCCCGGCGCGCCTTCTTTTCGATGTGGCATGCGGGACTGCCCCTTTGTCACCTTATGCGAACTGGCTTAGGTAGAGATCGGCGTAAGCGCCCTCGGCAGCCAGCAGCTCCTTGTGCGTACCCTGCTCGATGATATTGCCGTGGTCCATGACCAGGATGAGGTCGGCATCGACGATCGTCGACAGACGGTGCGCGATCACAAAGCTCGTGCGCCCGCGCATGAGCGCGTCCATAGCACGGCCGATGGCGAGCTCGGTGCGCGTGTCCACACTCGACGTCGCCTCGTCCAGGATGAGGATCGCCGGGTTGTTGAGCAGCACACGCGCGATGGTCAGCAGCTGACGTTGGCCCTGGCTGATGCTCTCGGCATCGTTAGCCACACGCGTGTCGTAACCCTGCGGCATAGTGCGCACAAAGAAGTCGACCTGAGCGGCACGTGCGGCCGCGACAATCTCCTCGCGCGTCGCCTCGGGACAGCCATAGGCGATGTTCTCGGCAATGGTGCCATCGAACAGCCAGGCGTCCTGCAACACCATGCCAAACTGCTGGCGCAGCTCGCCGCGGTCCATGCGGCTCGCGTCCACACCGTCGAGGGTAATGCGGCCACCGTCGATCTCGTAGAAGCGCATGAGCAGATTGATGAGCGTGGTCTTACCCGCACCCGTGGTTCCCACCACCGCGATCTTTTGGCCCGGCTCGGCGGTAAACGACACGTCGCGCATGAGCGGCTTGTCGGGCGCATAGCCAAAACGCACGTGTTCAAAGGCAATACGGCCCTCCACCTTGCCCGGCAGCTTGGCGGCGGCCGCCGGCAACGGATCGGCTTCCATCTCGGGCTCATCGAGCAGGTCGAACACGCGCTCCGCACTCGCCAGCGCGCTCTGCAGCGAGTTGAAAGTGAATGACAGCTGCGTCATGGGCTCGGATGCCTCGTAGATAAACTGGAAGAACGCCTGGAATACGCCGACGGTCATGTGGCCAGCAACCAGCATGCTGCAGCCCACCAGCGCAATCACGATCTGCGCCAGGCGGCCGATAAAGCGCACCGCGGGGCCGACGGCGTTAATCATGAAGTCGGCCTTGGTGCTCACGCGCGCCAGCTCCTTCGAAGCCTCGTGCACCTCGGCAGAACTCTGGCGCTCACGGTTGAACGCACGAATCACCAGACGGCCCGAGTAGCCTTCCTCGACCGCGCTCGTAATCTTGGACACCCACTCCTGGCGCTCGCCCGTCACATCGTGCGTGCGGCGCGAAACGACCTTCGTCACCAGCAGCGAAAGCGCCGTAAAGAACAAAAAGACAAGCGTGAGCGGCACGCTAAACACGAACATCACGCTCACGGCGCCCACCACGGTACCGATCGACACCAGAAGCTGCAGCAAGCCGCGCTGCATGCTCTCAGACATCTTGTCTAAGTCGTTGGTCGCACGGCTAACGACCTCGCCGGGACGATGCGCATCAAAGAAGGCAAGCGGCAGACGGTTGAGCTTTTGAGCGATGCGGTTACGCAGGTGCAGGTTAAGGCGTTCGGCCACGCTCGACATCAAAAAGCTCTGGAGCGCGTAGAACGAGGCAGCGGCCGTCCAGATCATAAAGTAGATGAAGATGGTCCTGCCGCAGTTCTCCCAGGTGATGTTGAAGGTGGTGTCGTTGGCAAACGCCACCTGAATGTGGCCCCACAGCTCATCGATCACGCGGGCGCTATATGCCGGCGCAGCGGTGTTAAAGATGGCATAGAACACGATGCTCGCGAACACGATATAGAAGCGCCAATGGTCACCGGCAGCCTCGCTCCACAGGCGGCGCACCGTCGCCCAGGTGTCGCGGGGTTTCTCGTCCTCGTCCTCGTCGTCCACATCGCGCATGCGCTCTGCCTCAGCGCGGGCGCGCTCGTCCTCGGCGCGTTCGTTTTCCTCGTAGAGCGCTTGGCGGCGAGCCTCGCGCTCGGCTGCAGCCTTGGCGGCCTCGTCCAGCTCGGGTGCTACGGCAGCCGTTTCCTCAACCAGTCCCGCGGCAACGGCGTCATCAACGCTGGCCTGCTTCCTGAGCTCCTCGGTCATGCTACTCACCTCCCTTCATCTGCGATTCCGCGATGGCGCGGTACACCTCGCAGGTTTCCATAAGCTCGCCATGCGTGCCCAAGCCCACAACCTCGCCGTCCTTGAGCACGACGATCTGGTCGGCGTGCAAGATCGTCGAGATGCGCTGGGCGATGATGAGCACCGCGGCATCGCGCGTCTCGTCCTGCAGCGCATGGCGCAGTGCCGCATCGGTCTTAAAGTCCAGGGCCGAAAAACTGTCATCGAAGATATACAGATCGGCATGCTTCATGAGCGCACGGGCGATTGCCAAACGCTGGCGCTGACCGCCCGAAAAGTTCGTGCCGCCCTGGGATACCGGCGTATCGAGCCCCTGCGGCTGATCGAGCACAAAGGTGCTCTGGGCAACCTGGAGCGCATGAAGCATGTCGGCCTCAGTTGCGTCTTCATTGCCAAAGCGCAGATTGCTTGCCACGGTGCCCGAGAACAGCCATGCCTTTTGCGGCACATAGGCAATGCGCCCGCGTATCTCGCCTTGCGAAAGCTCGCGCAGGTCGACGCCGTCTAGGCGAATGGCGCCCTTGGTGGCATCGTGGAAGCGCAGCAGGAGCTTGGCCACCGTCGATTTGCCCGAGCCCGTCGAGCCGACGATCGCGGTCGTCTGACCGCGGCGACAGGTAAAGCTCAGATTGCACAGCGTGTCCTCGTCGGCGTCGTCAAAACGAAACGACATATGATCGAACACGGCGACCGCGTCGGCTCCGTCTGCGGACTCAGGCGCCCCGTCGCCCAGCGTAGCCTTGCCGTCCACGATGCTCGGCTCGATTTCGAGCACCTGCTGCGCACGGTTGAGGCACGCCGCGGCGCGCGGAAGCGTCAGAATCACCATCTGCGCCATCATCACAAAGAAAAGAATCAGGATCGCGTATTCCAACACGGCCGAAATGCTGCCGATTTGCATGGCGTGGACGCCCACGCGGTTGCCGCCCACCCACAGCACCGCCACCTCGGCGATGTTCATCAAAAAGAAGCTGGAGCTGTCGAGGCCCACAAACAGGTGGTTGACCTTGATGGCGTTGGCCGCGTAATCGCTAAACACCTCGTCCAGGCGCTGCTCCTCGTGGCGCTCCTTGTTAAATGCGCGGATGACGCGCACGCCCACGATGTTCTCGCGCAGCACCACGTTCATGCGGTCGATAAAGCTCTGCAGGCGCATAAAAATCGGCGCGGCGTTAGCCACCGTAAAGACCGCCGCCACCAGCACGATCGCAACCACCACGCCCAGCAGCGTGCCCATGGCGGGATCGATGAACCAAGCAAAAATGATGCCTGCCACGGCCAAGAATGGCACCGGCAACACCAGCTGAATCGTCTGAAGGACAGCTTGCTGAATCACGTTGATGTCGTTGAGCGAGCGTGTGATCATCGAACCCGTGCCAAAGCGCTCAAAGTCGCTGGCGGACAGCTCGAGCGACTTGTCGTACACGGCATTGCGGATATCGCAGGCCACGTTGGCGGCCAGGCGCGCCGAAAGATAGCAGCCCAGCACCGTGCCGCCGCTGGCCATGCCGGTCGCGATAAGCATGTACAGGCCGTTACGTAAAATATAGTCGACATCGCCCGTGGTAATACCGGTGTTGACCATGTTCGCCAGCATCGTGGGAACCAACAGCGTACCGACGTTATCTATCAGCACCGCAAACAGCGTCACCGCAATCAGACCGCGGTACGGCCTCATAAACCTCATTAAGAGTCGCATGTGTCCCCCTCGCCCTTATCGTCAGCCTCGTTCTCGGCGGCCACTTGCCGTTTAAATGCCTCGCACTCTTCGTTCAGAACATGGGAGAATTTACCGACCAGGCGCATGATCTCGCGCTGTTCCCACGGCTCGAGCGCTTCGAATGCCTGTTGCTCGGCTTTTTGCGCCGGTAACGCGTAGCGCTTGGCAAACCGCACGCCTTCTTCGGTCAATCGCACAACCTTGTTCTTACGACTGCCCTCGGCAAACTCCAACGTCGCAAGCCCTCGCGCCCTAAGCGTCTTGATCGCCGAATTGATGGTCTGTTTGCTGTAGAACCATTCACTCGTCAGCCGACTCACGGCAACGCTTCCGCCCGCTGCACTCGTGTCGACGAGCATCCAGTAGGCGCAGTCCGAAAGACCGCAGGTACGCGCGAACTCCGAATAGATACGGTCAAGCCCGTTAAGCATCCGGTCGAAATCGACCAGGCTAACTGCACTATTCATCTCTCCCACCATTCGATAGTCCGAGTTTTGACCAATTTATATCTCTACATTAGTCCGAGTTTTGACTATCGTCAATACGCTCGTTGTTTATGGTCGGCTCTACATAAGCATATCGACAAAAAAGACCGCCGGCGCGGGGGCGGCGCCGGCGGTCACGCGAGAATAGCGATGTATTTGCCCGTTAGGCAGCGACGGCCTCGTAGACCGTTGCGCCCGCAAAGCTGTCGTGCAGGCTCTTGCCGCAGATCCAAGGTAGCTCGACGACCTCGCAGACCGTGTTGACCAGCTCGGAGCAATCAGTAAAGTGGCCCTTATCGTTGAGGGTCTCGCAATCCTGAACACGCCAATAGCCATCGGTGTGCGTGATGTAGTACTCGTGATCGTTGATCGACACGAAAGCGCGCGTCTTGGAACGCAGCAGCTTCAGAAATCCTTCGAAGTCAGTCTCGACGACATCTCCAGCCTGGAACATGATAGTTACCTCCTGGCCCAGCGCCACCACAGCGCATTGATTAACGTTGGTACCCCTTTAGTAAAACCTTTATCAATTGATATGCGCCCCTGTTTTAGGCAAGTGGTAAAAAACCGCAGGGTAGACGGGATAAAACGTTTAACCATCTCATCAGTTTCTCACATTCTTGCCGCAGTTTTATGCAAGCCGACTTTTCCGATTGGTGGCTATTGCTGTTTGGGCCCTCTGCGCGATTACGGCTACGGCACGACGGGTAAGAACGGAGCATCTGCAACGTCATCGCTAGGAGAACCCATGGAGACCATCGAAGCGCTCATCCATCGCCGTAGCTGCCGCAACTACAGCGATCGCCCCGTCGAGGCAGAAAAGCTCGCACGCATTATCGAGGCAGGCCAGTACGCGCCGAGCGGCATGGGGCGTCAGCCGGTCACGTTCGTCGCCGTCACCGACCCCGCGACCGTCGAGCGTCTCTCGCAACTCAATGCGCAAGTCATGGGCAGCAACGGCGATCCCTTCTACGGTGCCAAAACCGTTGTGGTGGTACTGGTCGACCGCAGCGTGCCCACGCATCTGGAAGACGGTTCGCTTGCCATGGGCAACCTGCTCAATGCTGCCTATGCGCTGGGTGTTGATTCGTGCTGGATTCATCGCGCCCACGAGGTTTTCGATTCGCCCGAGGGCCTGGAGCTGCTGGCCAGCTGGGGCCTGCCCGCCGACGGAAGCCTGCGCGGTGTTGGCAACTGCATTCTGGGCTACGCCGAGGACGCACTCCCCAAGGCCAAGCCTCGCCGCGACAACGTGGTGTATGTTCCGCCGTTCTAACGAACGGCGGACCCGTTGACGCTGCGCGAGCCGCATTAACGCCAATCTGACGTTCAATTTCGAGGGCGCGACCAAAAGGTCAGCGCCCTCTCATTTCACGTCACCTTGGCGCAAATGCGGCCCGCTCGCTGTTGGTGCCTGACATCGAGTGAGCCACTGTCTTGGGCAGCTAAAAGGCCCCGTCCCATATTTGCTGCCCCACTCGCAACTTATCTTGCCGATGGAGTTGTCGTCGTTTCGTTCGTGTGAGTCGTTTTGGCGCCGTCGCCTTGTTCGTCCTCGTCCTTTTGAGCATCGGCAATGGTGGCAGCAGCTGCGACCATACCGCGCTGGGGCGCCACACCCGTCTGGTCTTGTGCGCCTTCAACAAGCTCCGTGCCAGCATGCGCAAGTTCAGGCGATTTGAAAATCGCGCCCAGACTCGCGCCGTCGCCGGCATATCCGAGCGCCGCGAGCGCGATGACGATTATCGCGGCAACGACCACGATCGGCACGTAACGATGCCAGCCTGCAGGATTGAGGCCGCTACGGCGGGCAGCACCGCGGCTGATGTAGCCAAGCGTTCCATCGTGCTTGAGCTTTGAGCCCACCACGCGCCTTCGTCCCCACAACGAGGACTCGGCCTGCATGGCCAAGCGAGCGCTTGCCGAAGGATAGCCATATTTTGTGCGCTTGAACGAGCCGTCGAACCCCGAGGCGCTTTTGCCCCACGTCCGCGAAGTCGTACGCCGGCCGACCGGCGCCGCACTTCGCTTTGTTCGGTTCGTTTTTGAAGTCTCCGCCATACTCCCCCGCACGCCGTAACACAATCGAAACAATGCTTCTTTGGACTGTATCACACGCGCCGCACGCGGTCACGGCGCCTCGCTCAGCGGTCGTTGTCCTTCAGCAGGCGCCATAAAGTCGTGCGGCTTATACCGAGCACCTCTGCCGCACGTGTCCTGTTGCCGTGAAGGTGCTGCAGGACCAACCGTGCGACATCGCGCTCGGTATCGGCCAGGGGACGCAAGATGTACAAATCGCTTTCGAGCGCCGGGGCGCCAAAGGTCGCGGTCTTGATAACGTCCTCCTGGGCAAGCACCTCTTTCGCCACGGCACGCTCCACCGTACCCGCCCCCACTAATATATAGAGTCGTTCAGAGACTTCACGCAGCTGCAGGTAATTGCGGGGCCAACGGTACGCATCGAGCGTCTCTGCCGCGGCGGCGGACAACATGGGGGCACCCGTCTTAAACATATCTGCCAGATACCCCAGATAGCGCGCAACCTTTTCCGACGCGCCGCCCTGCTCGGCAATCGCCGGCGCCACACTCACTGCACAGGCCAGACGCTCGGTTACAAAAGCAGCCTGATCGCTTTCGCCGCCGCCCGGCATATCGTTTGCCGTCAACACCACATGGCAACGAGTTGCGAGCACCGTGTCGATCATTGCGGACACGAGCTCGCGCAGACGTTGGGGGCCAACAGCATGCCAGCCGCCCATGCAAAGTGTCAGCCCCGTTTGGAATAGCGGCGATTCGGAACTTTTGAGCAGATGGCGCCAGCCGCGATCCGTAAGCTCATCGAGCGCAACGGACACAAAGGGCTGATCGGCATAGGGTCCATCCAGGTACAGGCGTTTTGCAATCTGATCCTGCCCCGCGCCCAGCTCGCCCTCGAGCATAAGGGGCACCCCACGCGCATAGCTCCCACGTACGGGGGCAGCGACCGCCGCCGCATCTTCGACGATGCCGTACGTGCTCGACGCGTAGCGAGCCTCGACTTCGTCGGCATTGAGCCACTCGATGCCCGCATGCGTCGCAGCGGCGCGCACCTCATGCGCCACGACCACCCAAAGCGCTCCGCGCTCCTTGGCCGTCGGGCGCACCGTCAAGCTCAACCGCACGCCCTCGTGGCCCATCACCAGGCGCGCCCCATCGCCCACGCGAGCGAGACGCTCGGAAACAAAAGCGGCGATATCCTGCTCGAGTGCCGCGTCACTCATAGTCGAGATCACAACGCCACCGCGCTCGTCGACTGCCAGCGCCGATACTCCGGCTGCGGACAATGCCTCAATCAGAATCTGCAGCTTGGCATCGCTATCCATGATTTGCCCCTGTCCGCGGCGACGTGCAACCGCCGACGGTCGCACGACCGAATGTTTCAAAATTGAACGATATTACTCACCAAACACTATAGGGCAAAAGTCGCCGTCCTGCGAGTATATGAATTGCCCCGCATCGCCATCCTGGCGGGGCGATAAGAGCTCTTCGGGACCTATCAACCTGCGGACAAGCCATACCCGCAAGAGCTCCTATCGCTCCACCGCAGGTATGCGCTCGCCAGCACGCAACACGCAAATCAGCTACTTCTCTACCAGATTCCCAGCACGTGCTGCATTCCCAAACTCATGCATGCAATGCCAATCCAGCAGCAAAAGCCCAACGCGATGGGTTTGCCGCCCTTTTTGACCAGCTCGACGATATCGGTATTAAAGCCAATAGCCGCCATGGCCATCACGATAAAGAACTTCGACAGCTCCTTGATGGGCGCCGTAATGGACGCAGGAAGCTGAAGCACCGTGGTGATCACGCTCGCCAGCACAAAGAACAACACAAACATGGGAAACGCACGTTTAAGCGAGAACGTGCTTTTGGCGTCGCCGCCGGCCTTGCGCGCCAGATGCATCTGCCAGCATGCGAGAGCCAATGTAATGGGAATAATGGCCAGCGTCCTGGTGAGCTTAACCACTGTGGCGCTTTCGAGCACATTGGCGCCGGGATGCATGCTATCCCAGGCGCTCGCCGCAGCCGTTACCGACGAGGTGTCGTTGATGGCGGTGCCGGCAAACAGGCCAAAGCCCTCGTTGGTCAGCCCGAGCATGCCGCCGAGCGTCGGAAACACGAGCGCCGCGATAACGTTAAACAGGAAGATGACCGAAATGGCTTGGGCAATCTCGCGATCGTCGGCATCGATGACGGGCGCGGTCGCAGCGATGGCCGAACCGCCGCAAATCGACGAGCCCACACCCACAAGCGTCGCAATCTTGCCCGGCACGTTCATAACGCGGCAGAGCACGACGGCGATGACAAGCGAGGTCGAGATCGTCGCCACGATAATCGGCAGCGACTGGGCGCCCTTGGACAGAATCTGGGAGAGGTTCATGCCAAAGCCAAGCAGGATAACCGCGTACTGCAAGACTTTTTTAGACGTATAGGTGACACCGGCGGCGAGCTGTTCGCGACGATTCTTGGGAAAGACGAGCGCCAGGACCATGCCAAAGAGAATGGCAAATACCGGACCGCCGACCACCTCAATTTGTTTGCCGAGCAACGTCGCGGGAATGGCGATGATCAGGCAGAACAAGACGCCTTTCCAGCGCTCGCGTACGATATTCGCCAGTTGCATATGAGATTCCTTCTTTCTATTTCACGTTTGCGACGGCTTATGATACGGCAATGTTGAGCACAGCCCTGCGCAAATACAGACTAAGATGCCGCAATAGTTCTCGGGCAACAGCCGAATTACCCACCGCGGAGAGCTGGTTCGCGGCATAATAAACAACTGACATATGAGTTTGATAGAACAGTTGCGAGGCGCTATGGAAGAATCGATGCACGTCGGCGAGCAGGAAACGAGCCTACAGGACCAGTCCTACCACACCATTCGACGCAAAATCGTCTACCTGGACTACAAGCCGGGCGAAAAGCTAGGCGTCAAGCAGCTTTGCGACGACCTGGATATGGGGCGCACCCCTGTGCGCGAGGCACTGGTGCGTCTGGCGCAAGAGAGCCTGGTGCGCACCGTGCCCCAAAGCGGCACCTATGTCTCGCCCATCAACCTCACCTTTGCCGAGAGCGCCTGCTACATTCGCGAACACCTGGAAAAACAGGTGATTGTGGAGTGCTGCGCCCGTGCCACCTCGGCAGGCATCGAGCAGCTCGACCGAGCCATCGCGCTGCAGGAAAAGGCCATGGCCGAAGAGGATCGCATCGGATTCTTTTTAAGCGACAACCTCATGCACCGCATGATCTTTAGCATCGCGTGCCGCAGCACCGTGTGGTCGTGGCTCGAGGCGACCAATGCCGACCTGGAGCGCTTCCGCTGGCTGCGCGCCGCCACGCAGAGGCTCGACAATCAGGAGATTGTTAACGAGCACAAGCAGATTCGCCGCGCTATCGCCGGTCGCGACCCCATCGAGGCGAGCTTTTTGGTCAGCAAGCACCTGCACATGATGTTCCGCAACCAAACCGAAGTTCTGGACCAGTTCCCCGAGTACTTCGAGACCAGCAAGCTCCGCTAACCTGCCAAAAAGGGACAGGTTTATTTTGGCAGGTTTTATCTGGGCAAATGCAACAAGGCCCGGCTCCGCCACAACGGAGCCGGGCCTTGTTGTTGGCGCGTTTCGACAACAGAGCACTCGATGTCAGTCGTCAACAGTGAGCGAGCCGCATTTGCGCCAAGGTGACGTGAAATGAGAGGGCGCTGACCTTCTGGTCGCGCCCTCGAAATTGAACGTCAGATTGGCGTGAATGCGGCTCGCGCAGCGTCGACCGGTCCGCCGTTCGGCAGAACGGCGGAACAACAATTACTCGACAGTAACGCTTTTCGCCAGGTTACGAGGCTGGTCAACGTCGCAACCGCGCAGGATGGCCACCTCGCGGGCGAGCAGCTGCAGCGGAACGCTCGCCGTGATGGGGCTGAACACGTCACGGACGGACGGCACGCGAATGATGCAGTCGGCAATCTTGTTGATTTCCTCGTCGCCCTCGGTAGCAACGACGATGACCTTGGCGCCGCGAGCCTTGCACTCCATGAGGTTCGACACCGTCTTATCGTATGTTGCGCTCTTGGTTGCCACCGCGATGACAGGGAAACCCGGATCGATCAGCGCGATGGGGCCGTGCTTCATCTCGCCGGCGGCATATGCCTCGGCATGCAGGTAGCTGACCTCCTTGAGCTTAAGCGCGCCCTCATAAGAAATGGCGGCGCCCATGCCGCGACCCACAAACAGCGCGGACTGCGCGTCCTTGCACACAAGCGCGGCCTCGTGCACGGCCTCGGTCTGCGTATCCAGGATCCACTGGATCTGCTCGGCCGTATCGGAAAGCTCGCGGAACAGCATGCGCGTCTGCTTGGTGGTCAAGCGGTACTTGACCTGCGCCAGCAGCAAGGCCAAAAGCGTGAGGCTCACGACCTGACCGATGAAGCTCTTAGTCGAGGCGACTGCAATCTCCTTGTTGGCCTTGGTGTAGATGACGCCGTCGCTTTCGCGCGCCACCGGGCTGCCCACCACGTTGGTGATGCCAAAGACCTTGGCGCCCTTGATGCGCGCATCGCGAATGGCGGCAAGGGTGTCGGCCGTCTCGCCCGATTGGGACACGGCCACGACGAGCGTCGTCGGCGTGATGATGGGGTTGCGGTAGCGGAACTCGCTAGCCGCCTCAACCTCGGTAGGAATACGAGCCCAGCCCTCAATAAGGTTCTTGGCGATGAGTCCGGCGTGGTAGCTGGTGCCGCAGGCAATCACATATACGCGGTCGATATCGTTGAGTTCCTCGAGCGAAAGGCCCAACTCGTCGATATCGAGCTCACCGGCAGGGGTCATGCGGCCCACCAGCGTGTCGCGCACCACGCGCGGCTGCTCGTGAATCTCCTTGAGCATAAAGTCGGGATAACCGCCCTTTTCGGCCATGTCCAGGTCCCAGTCGATATGGGTGATCTTGGGCTCAATCACATTGCCGGCCTCGTCGGTATACTCGACGCCTGCGGGCGTGAGCTTGGCAAACTGACCATCTTCGAGCACCACGACATCGCGGGTGGCATCGATAAGCGCGATCACATCGGAGGCAACGTAGGAGCCGGTCTCGCCCACGCCGACCACAATCGGGGAGTCCTTGCGGGCAACGGCGATCACGCCAGGTTCGTCGGCGCACACGGCGGCCAGGCCATAGGCGCCCACCACGTGGGTGCAGGCCTCGCGCACGGAAGCCATCAGGTCGCGCGTCTCGGCATAGGCCTCTTCGATCAAGTGCGCGAAAACTTCGGTATCGGTCTCGCTCTTAAAGTGATGGCCGCGGCCCTCCAGCTCTTCGCGCAGCTCGGCGAAGTTCTCGATGATGCCGTTGTGGACGATGGCGATGCGACCATCGCAGCTGGTGTGGGGATGGGCGTTGACAACGGAAGGCTTGCCGTGAGTGGCCCAGCGGGTATGGCCGATACCGCAGGTAGCGTCGCTGTCGATATTGGAAAGCTCGCTCTCCAGGCCCGCAACCTTACCCACGCGGCGGATGACGTCGAGGTGAGCCGCGGCGCCCTCGCCCACCTCGAGCGCGACGCCCGAGGAGTCATAACCGCGATATTCCATACGCTTAAGGCCCGTGACCAGAATGTTCTTTGCAATATCAGAGCCGGTGTAGCCGACAATTCCGCACATAGGATAAATCCCTTCGCTCGCGTGACTGCAAAACGCCCACGCACGACGGGCGCTGAGACGTATAACGTCCGAGTATTGTACTCACACAAACGCAAGCTGATATACCAGAAGTGGTATCTTAAACTGGATACCACTCGATGCACACACCCTACCACCACAACGGTAACAGGCACCTTTGCGGTGGTTGGCACTCCCCTAGGGACGCAGGCGGCGCTCGAGCCGATTGCCCAGGGCCGTGAGTGCCATAACAATGACGTAGTAGACCACGGCCACCACTAAAAACGGTTCAAAGGCTCGATAGGTGAGCGCCTGCACGCTCTGGGCGGCGCGCATCATATCCATCAGGCCGATGGTTGCCACCAGCGAGGAGCTCTTGAGGACCGTGATCACTTCGTTGACCAGAGCAGGGGCAATCGAGCGCATCGCCTGCGGAACGATGATCTTGCGCATCATGGGAACATAGCGAAGCCCGATGGCCCGAGCGGCATCGTACTGCCCCCGGTCAACGCCCTCGATACCACCGCGCACCGTCTCGGACACCGTCGCTGAGCCGTTGAGCCCCAGTGTAATGGCACCGGCGGCAAACATCGAAATTTTGAAGCCCGTGAGCTGCGGCGTCGCAAAGTACGCCAAAAAAAGTAACACGATGAGCGGCACGCCGCGAAAGATAGAGGTGTAGAAGTTGAGCACCGCACGCAATGGGCGACAGGGCAAAACCTTGAGCACGGCAATGAGAAAGCCCAGGACGAGTGCTATGGCCAGCGCGGCGGCCGTCACCTGACAGGTCACGACCAGGCCGCTCATAAACATCGGTATATATGGTTCTAGCAGTTCAAACTTCATCAGCATGCCCTTGGCGCGCGCCTCACCGGCTCGCTATTTTCCGGCAACCGTCGACGTACCGGAAGCGGAATAGTCGCCGTTCCACATGAAGTCGGCGCCCACATACTGCTTGATGCAGTCATCGATGGTGCCGTCCTCGAGCATCTCGCCGATGCATTCGTCAAGCGCCGCGACAAATCCGGCACCCTTCTTGGCCATCAGGCGGTACACGCCCACGTGATCGCTCGTCTCGGAGCGATCGAGCAGGCCCAGCACCAGGCCCTCATTCGCATCGCGCATGGACTGGCCCTCGGCGCCGTCACACAGGTAGGCATCGATGCGCCCGGCGAGCACCTCTTGCAGGCACTGGTCGCCACCGTCGTACGTGTGAATATCAGCATCGGGCATGACCTTGGCGATGAACTTGTTCTGCACGGTACCGGTGGTGCAGGCGATAGACTTGCCGGCGAGGTCCTCAACGCGCTTGACGGGATCGCCGCCGAGCGTGAGAACGCCCACAAGCGGCTGATAGTAGCCGCGCGTGAAGTCATAGGTCTGCTCGCGCTCTTCGTTGGAGCTCATCGCCATGGTAAAGGCCTTGTCATCGCTCTGCACCGATGCAAGCGTGGCGGCAAAGTCCTGCGGCTCAAAGTCGTAAGAAAAGCCCAAGCGCGAGGCCATCTCGTCAGCGATAGCGATGTCCAGGCCGACAACCTTCTGCTTGCCGTCCGACTGCGTCTCCAGATAGCGATAGGGCGCAAAGGCATCGTCGCCCACAAAGGTGAGCTTGGCGCCCTTGATATCGTCGCCCGCAACCGCAGCAGAACCAGCGGCAGAGCCCTTGTCAGCGCCACTGCCAGCGCAACCGCTCGCCGCAACCATTGCAGCACCGGCGATCAAACCCAGGAAATCACGACGAGAAACAGCGCGAGTCATACCAAAGCCTTTCAATCTACGTTCAAAACGGCTTCTATTGTAGACACTCCACTGTTTAACGCGCAGCCCAGCCGCGCCAAAACCACCACAAAGGGGGACAGGCGCCTTTGTGTGGTCTGGACTCCGGTGTTTGCCCAGATAAAACCTGCCAAAATAAACCTGCCCCTAATTGGTGGGTTTTGACACCCTGGGAACGGGCGATGCTACAATCTGACTCGTACTTGAAACGCATCAAAGGGGCCGCTATGGCAAAGGTAAAAATCAGCGACGTCGCGCGCGAGGCAGGAGTCTCGCTGGGCACGGTATCCAACGCGCTCAACCACCCCGAAAAGCTGCGCCCCGAGACCCTCAAGCTCATCAACGAGACCATCAATCGCCTTGGCTACCTGCCCAACCAAAGCGCTCGTCAGCTCGCGGGCGGCGCCACCAAGTCCTTTGGCCTGGTCCTCCCCCGTCTCGACCATGGCTTCTCGCTCCAAATTGCCAGCGGCGCCCATAACGAGGCCCGCAAGCACGGCTATGACCTGCTCATCGCCAACGCCGATAACGACGACATCCTCGAGGACCACTACCTGCGCTATTTTATGGGCACGCAGATGTCCGGCGTCATGGTTCAGCCTATGGCGTCCCCCGATTGGCACCCCGCAATGGCCAAGATGCCCGTGCCGATCGTCCATCTGGACATCCACTGCTCCGAACCCGGTTACTACGTGGCCGCCGACAACGAGGCGCAAGGGCGCATTATCGCCGAGCTCGCCATCACCCGCGGCGCGCGCCATATCACCGTTGTGGGCAGAGCGGCATTTATGCAGCTCACCCTGCGCGTACTTGGCATTCATAAGGCCCTCGTCCTGCATCCCGATATCAAAATTGAGGTCATTGACGCCGGAGAATGGAATACCGCTGCCGATGGTTACAGCATCGGCGCTCAGATTGCCGAGCGCTCTACCGGCGAGCGTCCCGATTTTGTCATCGGCCTTACCGATGTATTGGCCTCGGGCGTTATCTCGGCGTTGACCGACAAAGGCATCTCCGTCCCCGAACAGGTTCGCGTGGCCGGCTGCGACGGTAACCCGCTTGCATGGAGCGGGTCGGTCCCCCTCACCACGGTGGCACCCCCGGGCTACGAGATTGGCCGCAAGGGTGTCCAGCTGCTCATGGAGCAAATCGAGAACAAGGCACCGGCAAAAACCAAGCACATCCGCATTGGTTCCGCAGCGAGAACCGTTACTGCGGTCACAGCCGCCGAGGACATCAACCGTCAGGAACTCGTGCGGCCGTTCCTCTTGGAGCGCGCCAGTACCCAGGCGAGCAGCCAAGCCGAAGCCACCGCCATCAACCTAGGCGCATACCTATAGCACGTCGGTCAGTATGCCAAAACGCCGCTTAAGCAAAAAGAGGCCCGACCATTGCCGGGCCTCTTTTGCTTAAGCGCAAAGTCAACCGATTGTTCGTTTCAGCTCCGCAATTGTCTAGCGCACGGCCTTGACCGCCGCCGTCAAGTCGAACAGCGTATCGAGCACGGCCTCGCAGCCATCCACCACGTCCTGCGGCAGCGGCACGATATCGGGGACGGCAAAGACGTGGCAGCCGGCCGTGATGCCCGAGACGCAGCCGTTGCGCGAATCCTCGACCACGGCACATTCCTCGGGGGCAAAGCCCGCGCGCTCGCAGGCAAGCAGATACATCTCGGGATCGGGCTTGCCATGCACGACGTCCTCGCCGCAGGTCACCGTTTCAAACTTGTCAAAGAGTCCGACCATCTTAAGGTTGCGCTCCGCTGTAACGTGGCGCGACGAGGTCGCTAGACCCACGTGATAGCCCGCAGCCAGCAGCTCGTCTAGGCACTCAGCGGCGCCGGCCTTTAGCCCCAGTTCGGTCTTGACTATCTCGTCGCGAATCTCCTTGTGGCGGACATAGATCGCCTCGGCGGTTTCGCGACTACCGTAATGTTCATCAAGGATGTCCATGACATCGGGCAGCGTGCGGCCGATAAACTGATGAATCAGAGCATCATCGATCGCGACCCCCAGCTCGGCAGCGCCCGCCTTCCATGCCTTGATGCCCAAACGCTCGGTATCGACCAGCGTTCCGTCCATGTCAAAAATAACAGCCTTGATCATATCGGTCCCCCATCGACTCTCGCTGTCGCGTTGCTGTAACTCTACCGCATTTGGCAACTTGTATATAACGTATATACCATATTGCACTTTCGTTACATAGGTAGAAGTCTTATGGCAAGTAACGCATTAGGATTATAGTTTTCGATCGAGCACTCAACGATAAGGAACGTTTCATGATTTTAGACACCACGGCACCCGCAGAGGAGCTTCAAGACAAGCTATCGGCGCTCGAACAGCTGCTTTTGGCATACGGGCGCGTGGCTATCGGGTTTTCCGGTGGCGTCGACAGCAGCTTTTTGGCCGCCGTATGCGCCCGCATCATGCCTACCAATACCCTCCTCGTCCATCTCACCACGCCGCTCATCGGCACGCCCGAACAGGCCTCGTTTGAGCGGTCCGTTGATGGACAAGCCGATGAAGGGGCGCATTTTAAGCTCCCCGTGCTCAATCTTTCGGTCGATCAGCTGCAGCTCCCCCAAGTAGCCTGCAACGATGCCAATCGCTGCTACCACTGCAAGCACGCCGGCTTTACCGCCATCGTCAACCACGCCAAGTCGCTCGGCTTTCCCACCGTCATCGATGGCAGCAATGCAAGCGATCGCGGTGACTACCGCCCCGGCATGCGTGCGGCAGAAGAGCTCGGCGTACGCTCACCCCTTATGGAGGTCGGCTTTACCAAGGACGAAGAGCGCGAGCTGCTGCGCGCATGGGGCTATCCCGTTTGGAACCTACCGGCGGGAGCATGTCTTGCCACCCGCGTCCCCACGGGCGAGGAGCTTACGCGCGATAAAGTCGATTTAATCCGCGCCTGCGAGGATTACCTGCACGATCTTGATCTGGCACAGGTACGCGCGCGTTTGATCTGCGGCTGCATGCATATCGAGGCCGCACCCGCAGATGTCGCCAAGATCGCTGCCCTCGGTGGCAACGCCGTCGATGCCGAGGGCAAAACCCCGCTGCCCGCCGTTATCGAGTCCGCGCTGCGCGAGCTGGGCTGCGGCCATATCTTCCCCGAGGTCACCCCCTACATTCACGGCAACATGAAGCAGTAACCTGCCAAAAAGGGACAGATTTATTTTGCAGGTTTTATCTGGGGAAACGCCAGACAGCCCCATATACACAACCGCCGCAGCTCCATATGAGGCAAATGAATCAGCAGCGTCTATTCCAAATCTTGAGTATTTGTTCGGCGGGACGGCCTCTGCCGGCTCCTGCTAGACTGGTAGATTCCCAACCGTCCATCCAGGAGCCTCAATGTCGCGCAAGTCCGCTTACAAGCAAGTGCTTTCCATCGGCACCGCCGTGGTGCTGGGGTTTGCGCTGTTCACAGGGTCGCTCGACGGAGCGCCCAAGCTGTTGTCGCCGCAAAGCGATGAGCAGGCAGCGGCTCTGGCCGAAAAACAAAGCGAGAGTCCCAGCCGCACCGACGACGAGGCAGACCTGGTCGCTCGACTCGAATCGGGAACAGCGAGCTCCTCGGTCTCTCAAAATAGCCAAGACTCTGGCGATGACTCAGATTCCGCCGCGAGCGACACCGATGACGACGCCTCCGCGGACAGTGCCGCCACCCCTATCGACGAGGTCGAAAACCCCGATCTCGACCGCGCCCGCGGCGTATACCTCAGCAGTATTCCCGACTACGCGGGTAACCCCTATGTTGCCCTGCGCGCCGATAGCACGCACCCGCTCGGCACACCATCATTCACGCTCGATGAATACGAGCGCGCCACAGAAGAGGGCTGCTTTAAGAAGTTCTCCAAGCTCGACAGCTTGGGCCGCACCCGTAAAGCGCTCGCCTGCGTGGGCCCCGAATCGCTCGGTCAAGGCGAGCGCGGCGATATCTCGCGCATCCACCCCGCCGGCTGGCACCAGCAGCGCTACGACTTTATTCCGGGCCAGAGCCTCTATAACCGCTGCCACCTTATCGCCTGGTCGCTCTGCGGCGAAACCGCCAACCGCAAAAATCTCCTCACCGGCACGCGCTATCTCAACGAGACGGGCATGCTGCCGTTTGAAGAGCAGATCCTCGGCTACATCCGCGACACGGGCAACCACGTGCTCTATCGCGTCACGCCCATGTATAACGAGGAGGAGCTTGTCTGCCGTGGCGTGCGCCTTGAGGCGCAATCGGTCGAGGACCACGGCAAGACCCTCTGCTTCCACGTATATTGCTACAACCTGCAGCCGCATGTGCAGATCGACTACGCCACCGGCCGCAATCAGGCCTCGGGAGACTAGGGCCGACCGCGCCTCCCGTAACCAAAAAAATGATCCGTTTTCCTCCGTCCCCAAGGGATCAAATAAGGCCGCCCCGGTTACCCAGGGCGGCCTTTTCGTCAGCACCTACATTGCAGGCAACGCCACACGCTACTTGGCGCGACCCTCCTCATAGCGCTCGACCAGCTTGGCCTGAACGTCATAAGGCACCTGCTCGTAGCCGGCGGGCTTCATGGTAAAGTCGCCCGTGCCGCGCGTGATGGAGCGCAGACGCGTCGAATAATCCGTCAGCTCGGCCAGCGGCGCCTGGGCAATAACAACGGTGTCGCCGCGTTCATCGGTCTCCATGCCCGTCACGCGACCGCGCGAGGCCGAGATATCGCCCATCACGGCGCCGGCGTAGCTCTCGGGGATGGTCACCGTGATTTCCTCGATGGGCTCCAGCACCACCGGGTCGGCATCGGCGCATGCCTTGCGCAGGCCGATGCGAGCCGCCGCGCGGAACGCCATCTCGTTGGAGTCGACGCTGTGATACGAGCCGTCGTACACAGCCACGCGGATGCCAGTAAGCGGGTAGCCGGCAATAATGCCGTCCTTCATGGTCTCCTGAACGCCCTTGTCCACGGCGGGAATGAGCGAACGCGGAATGCGACCGCCCACGACCTCGTCTACAAACTCATAGCCATCGCTCGTGCCGTCGGGCCCAATGAGTGGCTCAACGCGCAGCCAGCAGTCGCCATACTGACCGGCACCGCCAGTCTGCTTCTTGTGGCGACCCTGGGCACTTGCCGTGCGGCGAATGGTCTCGCGATACGGAATACGGATCGGCACGCTCTTGGCCACGACCTTGGTGCGATCCTCAAGGCGATTGAGCAGGACCGAAACCTGCGCCTCACCCACGGCGGAGATGATAGTCTGGCCGGTCTCCTCGTCACGATCGATGCTCATGGTCGGATCGGCCTTGCACGCCTTCTCGATAAACGTGTATAGCTTCTCCTCGTCACCGCGGTTCTCGGCCTCGATGGCGATGCGGTACTGCGAGTTGGGGAACTTAAACGCCGCAGCCTCGACCTTGCCGGTAATCGAGAGTGTATCGCCCGTCTCGGCCGCCAGCTTGGGCGCCACGATGATATCGCCGGCATAAGCGTGGCCGACCTCGGTCATGTCACGGCCGCACATCACATACAGGTGGGCCAGACGCTCACCCTTGCGCGTGCGCGCATTGACCAGCTCAAGGCCCGGCTCAAGCGTACCCGTCAGCACCTTGATAAAGCTGATGCGACCCTGTTGCGGATCGGCCAAGGTCTTAAACACAAATGCCACCGGGCGGTCATCGTCACTCGAGATCTTAAGCGAATCGCCGTCGATGAGCGGCATCTCGCCGTAGTCCGTCGGCGCCGGGAAGTACGTGGCGATATCGTCCATCAGCGAGTTGACGCCCTGCTCTTTAATGCAATCGCCCGCAAAGACCGGCACAAAGATGCGCTCGGCGATCGCCTTCGACAGCAGGCCTTCAAGCTCCTCCTGCGTCAGTGTCTCCTCGCCTTCCAAGTACTTCATCATCAGTTCGTCGTCAGCCTCGGCCACCAGCTCGCACAGATGGTCATGGGCTTCCTCGGCCTGGGCACGATACTCCTCGGGAATCTCCGACTCAACGGCTTCAGTGCCGTTGCAATGGCGTGCCTTCATGCGCACCAGATCGATGATGCCGTCGAAGTCCTCGCCCTCGCCCCAGGGAAGGGTCACGGCGCCCAGGCGCATACCAAAGCGCTCCTGCAGCAGATTCATCGTGGTCGCAAAGCTGGCCTCAGAGCGCGACAGGCGGTTTACGAACACCGCACGCGCCAGACGCAGGTCCTCGGCGGCATACCAGAGCTTAACCGTCGTAGGCTGTGGGCCGGCCTCGGCATCGACCACAAACAGAGCCGTCTCGCAGACGCTCATCGCGGCAAAGGCGTCGCCGATAAAATCGGGATAGCACGGGGCATCGAGCACATTGATGCGCGCGCCCTTCCAGTCGATCGGCGCAATGGTCGTCGAGATGGAAAATGCACGCTTGACCTCCTCGGGGTCATAGTCGAGCGTGGGCTTGGTGCCGTCGTGGCCGCCCAGACGGGCGGTCTTGCCAGAAAGGTGGAGCATGGCCTCGGCGAGTGAGGTCTTGCCCACCCCGCCTTGGCCTACGAGCACCACGTTCCTTACGTTACCGGTCTTGGGAGCACCCATGATGACCTCCTTGCAGGGCCGCGCGCAATGCGCGACGCCAACGGGGAGAGTTCGCGGTCGGTGCCATCCCGGGAGCAGCATGGTCGGCAGCCGAGCCGACTCACCCTCCAAATGTCCTATGCCACCACCCTACCCTCACGGGCGACCGTCCATGCATACCTTTCGGCGCACGTATGAATACAGGCGGCGAGAGGAAGAAGAGCGCATGCGAGGCGATTATTAAACCCCATCGATACAAATAAAAGCCGCCGCAGACCATAAGACCTGCGGCGGCTTTTTCTCAATATATAGCTGAGCCTAGCCCTCGATACGGCTCAAGAACTCACGGGTACGTTGCTCACGCGGGTGATCGATAACCTGCTCGGCAGGACCCTCCTCGACAATGCGACCGCCGTCCATAAAGACCACGCGGTCGGCAACATCGCGCGCAAATTGCATTGCGTGGGTCACGATCACCATCGTCATATTCTGCGCGGCAAGGTCTTTAATGACACGCAGCACCTCGGCCGTTAGCTCGGGATCGAGCGCCGAAGTCGGCTCGTCAAAGAACAAGATCTCCGGGTCGAGCGCCAAGGCGCGGGCGATACTCACACGCTGTTGCTGACCACCCGAAAGCTCACATGGCACCTTGTTCTCGTTGCCCGTAAGCCCCATCTGCGCGATCAACTCACGCGCACGCGCTTCGGCCTGCTCGCGCGGACGCTTGAGTACGCGAACCGGAGCGTCGGTGATGTTTTTCATCACCGTATAGTGCGGGAACAGATTGTAGTTCTGAAACACCAGACCAAACCGCGAGCGCGCCTGTTTAGGCACATCGCCCTTTGCGTACACCGCGCCCGAACCCGCATCCGTCGCGACGGCAAGGTCGCCAAACGAAAGCGAGCCACCGTCGAGCGTCTCGAGCAGCGTGGCGCAGCGCAGCAGCGTGGACTTACCGCCACCCGAAGGCCCGATAATCGCCACAACCTCGCCACGCTTTACCTCGAGTGAGATATCCTTGAGCACCTTATTGCCGCCAAACGCCTTGCGCGCGTTCGCTATATTCATTACCGAATTAATCATGGTAGTAATCCAATTTTTTCTCGGCGGCGCCCAGCAGCATCTCGACCACAAAGTTAAAGACCCAGTAGATCAGCGCCGCAATCGCAAACGGCACCATGCTCACCTGCGAGGCAACCAGCGCCTTGGCGGTCGAGAACATCTCACCCACGCCAATGGCAAACGCCAGCGACGTGTCCTTGACCAGCGTGATGATCTCGTTGCCCATCGCCGGCAGAATACGCTTGGCGACCTGCGGCATCACGATATACAGAAACGTCTGCGTGCGCGAATAGCCCAGCACCTCGGCGGCCTCATATTGACCGCGCGGAATCGACTGCAAGCCCGAGCGATAGATCTCGGCAAAGTAGCCGGCGTAGTTGATGATGAACGCCACAACGCACGCCGTCCATTTGGAATCGGGCGTGAGCGAGATGCCGAACACGTAATACGGGGCAAAGTAGATGGCAAACATCTGCAGCATGAGCGGCGTACCGCGCATGACCGAAATGTAGATGCGCGCAATCCAGCGCAGCGGCGCGACCTTGCTCATGCGCATAAACGCCACGGGAATTCCCAGGGGAATCGACCCGAGCAGCGTCAGCACAAACAGCTGCAAACTGACCAAGAATCCCTGGCCAAGCATCTGCATCATGACTTGGATAGACATTATTTCAAAACCCAGTTGTCGAAGGATAGACCGTAATCTGCATATTTATCACACAGGTCCTTGACCGTGCCGTCCTCATAGAGTGCCTTGAGCGACTCGGTCACGGCATCGGCCGACTTGGTGTCGCCCTTCTTAAAGCCGACGGCGTAGTGCTCGCTGGACAGCGGCTCATCAAGCTGTGTATAGGCATCGGGCTTGGCGGCAAGCTGATACTGGGCAATCGAGAGGTCACAGGCGACGGCATCGACTGCACCACTCTCGAGCTGCATAAACGCCGTGTTGTACTCACCGATGGTATCGAGCGTGGCAAACGTCGCGGCCAAATCCTTCTGGTCGCCCTCGAGCACATCCTGTGCAGCGGAATCAGTCTGGGTAATCACGGTCTTGCCGGCAAGATCGTCCCAGCTCTTGATGCCTGCATCCTTCTTTACCACCAGCACCTGCTCGTTGAGCATGTACGGCTCGGAGAACGTGTAGTCGTCCTCGCGGCCCTCCATGGTAAAGCCGTTCCAGATACAGTTGATGGCGCCCGAGTTGAGCAGCGTATCCTTGGCATCCCAGTCGATGGCCTCGTATTTGACCTCCCAGCCCTGCTTATCGGCAACAGCCTTGGCCAAATCGAGATCAAAGCCGGTGTACTCGCCATCGTCGCCCACAAAACCATACGGAGGATAGGACTTATCAAAGCCCACCACGAGCTTCTTGGACTCCGCAGCGCCCTTCACATCCTTGGCCGCGGCAGAGCCAGCGGCGGAGCCCTTGCCGGCGCCACCGCCGCAACCGACAAGACCAAGGCCAAGCACCGTGGCGAGCGAGCCGGCTAGACCAACAAACTGACGACGAGACATATCGGTGTTCATGGTATTCCCCCTTGATGACACTTTAGTTAGGTAAAGTGAGTCATGTAACGTTCAGAATCATACACTTTAGCGTGATAGAGCACAAGGCGAGTTTGCCCGCCGCGTGAGGGGTGTGGGGGTTAAGTTTCCTGCTCTACAGTCCTGCTCACGACGGAGGCCACATTAAGTGGCCTCCTGTTCGTGCGGAACTCGCGATAAACTTAACCCCCACACCCCTCACGCGGCGGGCAACCGTCGTTGGGCTTATCACTGACACGAATAAACCGCTTGTATATCGTCTGCTGGCTTGGCACGGTACAATACTTGCAGCTTTAATTCATGAATTAGTGGAGTTATTGATGGCAGAATCTCGTGCGGAGCGTAGGGCTCGTCGTGCTTTGATCGAGGCGGCTGAGGGGTCGGAGGAGAAAAAATCTTCTAAGAAATCCAAGTCGTCTCAGGATGCGAAGGGCAAGTCAGCCAAAGGCAAGGCTAAGGCCAAGCGTCCCGGCTCTCGTCGGAGCGAGGACAAGGCATCTCAGACTCGCTCCAAGCGCTCGCATATAGATCAGGTTTCGTCTGCGCGTAAGACTGTGGATCCCAAGTCTCCCTGTCCGATCATGAAAGCTTGCGGGGGGTGCACGGCGCTCAATCGTCCTTATAAAAAGCAGTTGGCAGCTAAGCAGGCTGTTATGGAGGAGCTTTTTGCTGCTCTTTGCGAGCGCGAGGGTATTAGCGTCGACCCCATTCGCGGTATGGGCGTCACCCTGGGCGACCCGGGCAAATATCCTGCGCCGCGCGGGTTTCGCCATAAGGCCGCCACTCCCTTTGCCCCCGGCAGAGAGGGCGCTGTCCGTTGCGGTTTCTTTGAGCGCGGCACGCACAAGATCGTTGCCGTACCCGAATGCCCCGTCGAGGCACCGGGTGCCCGTCAGATTCTCAACGGCATCGCACGCGAAGCTGAGCGGCTGCATATTCCCGCCTTTAATGAGGACAAGCATCTTGGTTTGCTTCGCTATGCCGTCGTCCGCTGCGGCTGGCGTACCGACCAGGTCATGGTCACGCTCGTGACCGCTCAGCGCGACTTGCCGCATGCGCAGGAGTTCTTTGAGGCTGTCGCCGCACTCAATCCGCACATCGTCACCGTCGCCCAAAACATCAACGGACGTCCCGGCAACGCCATCCTCGGCGAGGAAACCCGCATTGTATATGGCGCCGAGTGCATGCGCGACCAGCTGCTCGGTTGCGAATTCGATATCTCCCCTACCGCGTTTTATCAGACCAACCCGCAACAGACCGAGCTGCTCTATCAGCTCGCTATCGACGGCATGGATTTGCACCAGGGCGATGTGCTCATGGATGCCTACTGTGGCAGCGGTACCATCGGCCTGTGCGCAGCCAAAGCCGCCCAGGACAAGGGCATCGGCATTATGCTGCTTGGCGTGGAGCGCAACCACGCCGGCATCGCTGACGCACGTCGCAACGCCGAGCTCAACGGCCTTACTCGCAACGCATGGTTTATGGCCGACGATGCCACCGATTACATCCTAGATGCCGCCGACAACAACGAGCGGATCGATGTCCTTTCCATCGATCCGCCGCGCGCCGGCTCCACCCCCGAGTTCCTCGAAGCTGCCTGCGCACTTAAGCCGCGCCGCATCACCTATATCAGCTGCAACCCCGTGACCCAAGAGCGCGACCTGCATCAGCTCTTCGACGGAGGCTATCGCCTGCTCAAGATCACGCCCGTCGACATGTTCCCCCATACCGACCACACCGAAACCGTAGCGGTCCTCGAACGCCGCTAACCAACCTCAGTAGATTTTTGGGACAAGAAAGGGGGCGACCCGTCTGGGCCGCCCCCTTTCTTGGTTTATTAATTCCGCTACATCCCCTTGCGCAGGTCGCACACGCCGGCTGCCGCCATCTCGCGCAGCAGCGTCTCGCGATCGCGCGTCACGATCAGATCCAACGGGAAGTGAATCTCGTCGAGCATCTTGCGAGCGTAATCGAGCTTACCAATGGCCATGCCAATGTGCGCATCGGTCGAAACGCCAATGCCCACGCCCAGCTCGGCGCAGCGCTCAGCGATCTTGCGGCATACGGCCCAATGCTCAGTGTCAACACCGTGTTCAAGACTATGGTTGTTGATCTCGATAGTCTTGTGCTTGGCCTTAGCCGCCAACAGCACCTCGTCGATATCGAACGGCACGCCCGAACGCCCCGTGTGACCCAGCATGAACACCTTGGGGTGCTCCAGGGCATTGATATACATCTCGGTCGCCTGGGCCAGCGTCGCGCCCTCAGCAATCTGTGGATTATGCACGCTTGCAACCAAATAATCCAAATTACGCGTAACCAAATCGAACAGCGAATGCTGACGACTGTACGAATCGCCAGCGATATCGAGCGTGACAGGAGTGTCCTCGCCAAACAGGCTTCCGTCCAGCGAAACGATATCGGCCTCGGCACCACGCAGCACCAGCACGCCGCTCCAAATGCGCGGCCAGATATCCTGGTTGATAAAGAATTGGTAACTGCGCAGGTCATTGGGACAAGCCGTAACCATAGAGCTCAGATGGTCGGCAGACCCGAGCACCTGCAGGCCACGCTCTGCCGCCCAGTACACATTCTCCTCAATGGTCGAATATGCATGCGCAGAGAACATCGTATGGGTATGAATGTCACAAGAAAGCAGGTAGGGCATCAGGTCTCCTTATCTGGCACGGCCGTCGCTTATATTCATTGTACGCATTGCCTTCGATAGTCGTAAAACCACTCCATCCCAAAGACACAACGTCCATGACAACGGGGTCCGGCTTAACACCAAACCCCGTTTCACGTAAAACATTGTAGGCAGAGCGCTTTACTTTTAACGATACTCGTCCGCCAACTGTTTCCAAGCGGGTAGCGAATTGACAATCGTTTCGTAACTCACGCAATAGCCCAGGCGGAACCAACCCGGCATACCAAAGCTGTCCGAGGGAACCGCAAGCAACTCATACTTCTTTGCGCGCTCGCAAAACGCATTCGCATCGGGCTCCAATGCTTTCACCCATAGGTAGAACGCGCCATCCGGCTCAACATAGGTGTAGCCATACTCCGCTAGTGCGTCGGTAAGCGCGGTGCGGTTGCGTGCATAGGCCTCAACGTCACTCGGCTCATCGATGCAGTCGATAATTACGCGCTGAAAGAGCGCCGGCGCGCACACGAAGCCCAGCGTACGGGCGGCACCGGCAACGGCCGGCATCAGACGGGCAGCCTGCGGATTGGTGTTGGGAACCAAGATCCACCCCACGCGCTCACCCGGCAGCGACAGCGACTTGGAATACGAGTAGCACACGATGGTGTGCTCGTAGATCGAGGGCACCCAAGGCACCTCGGCACCGTACACGATCTCGCGGTACGGCTCATCCGAGATGAGCATAATCGGATTCTCGGGATCGCGCTGAGCGTTGGCCTCGCGCAGAACATTGGCCAGTCGCGTCAGCGTGTCGCGCGTATATACGGCACCGGTCGGGTTGTTGGGTGAGTCGATAATGACGGCTGCCGTCTTGTCGGTGATCGCCTTGAATACGTTATCCACGCTCAGCTGGAATGTGTCCTCGTTGGCAAGCGCCTCGACACACGTGCAGCCGGCCTTCTCAATCCAAACGCGATACTCCGGAAAGTACGGGGCGATAACAATAACCTCGTCGCCCGGATTCGTAACGGCGTTGAGCGCGCAGGTGAGCGAAGCCGCGGCACCCACCGTCATAAAGACGTCTTTGCCCTCATAGCTCGTGCCAAAGCGGCGGTTGAGCGATTCGGCCACAGCGGCACGACATTGCGGCAGGCCCGGTGCGGGCGTGTAGCCGTGCAGCTGGTCGCTCGGCAGCTCCAGGGCCTTCTTAATGGACTCCGCCACAGCAGCGGGTGCCGGAACGCTCGGATTGCCCAGCGAAAAATCGAATACGTTTTCCGCACCGATCTGCGCCTTGCGCTCAAGGCCATAGCTAAAAATCTCACGGATGATGGAGCTTTCCGCACCGCGAGCATACATGGTTTCGTTGATCATCTGTTCCCCTTTCGCATAGGCGGTATTGTACGCTTTAGTTGAGCAAAGTGCCGCAGCAATGTTAATTGGGGACAGACTTAAATGCGTGAAAACGCTCATTTAAGTCTGTCCCCAATCAACAGATGGCCCCATATCGCTAAAAAAAGCCTCCGCAGGTTTCCCCGCGGAGGCTTTCGCCACAAAGACTATTTGTCGTCGTCGGCGTCGGCATCGGCGTTGACGGCATGGTCATCGCCAGCGCCATCGGATGCCACTTCGGCATCCTCCTGCATGGCCGCCTGCGCAAAAGCCGCGGCATCAGCCGCCAGCTCCTCCTCGCTCATACGAGGCGCGCGCTTTTTGGTCGGCATACCGGCCGCCTTGGCATTGCGCTCCTCCTTGGCCGCCAGGATATCGCCCTCGCGCTCAAGGTAGGCATCCCACTCGTTGTCGAGCAGGGCATTCACGGCGTCGCCTTCGACGGTCTCGCGCTCAAGCAGCACCTTCGCCATCAGATCAAGCTGATCGCGACGGGCATCCAGAATCTCGACCGCGCGGCGATGGGCCTCGCGCATAATGCGCTGGACCTCGATATCGATGCGACGCGCCGTCTCCTCGGAGTAATCCTGGTGATCGGCGTAATCGCGGCCAAGGAACACCTGATGCTGCGCCTCGCCAAACACTTGCGTGCCGAGTTCCTCGCTCATGCCCAGGCGCGTGACCATCTCGCGTGCCATCTTGGTCGCGCGCTCCAGGTCGTTGCTCGCGCCCGACGTGATGTCATCGCACATGAGCTCCTCGGCAACGCGGCCGCCCAAGAACACGGCAAGCTCGTCGAGCATCTCGTTCTTGGTCTTGAGGAAGTGATCCTCCTGCGGAAGCTGCAACGTGTAGCCCAGAGCCTGGCCGCGGCTGACGATCGAAATCTTATGAACCGGATCGGAGTGCTCCAAGATGTGACCCACCAAAGCGTGACCGCTCTCATGATAGGCAATCGTGGTGCGCTCGGCCTCGGTCATCACGCGACCCTTGCGTTGCGGTCCGGCAATCACGCGCTCCATCGACTCCTCGACCTCGTCCATCGAGATCACGGAACGATGGCGGCGAGCGGCCAGCAGCGCAGATTCGTTGAGCAGGTTTGCCAGATCGGCACCGGTAAAGCCAACGGTCATCTGGGCGAGCTTCTCAAACTTAACGTCCTCGTCCATCGGCTTATTCTCGGCATGTACGCGCAAGATCTGCTCGCGACCCTTTACGTCCGGACGGTCGACCGTGACCTGACGATCAAAACGACCGGGGCGCAGCAATGCCGGATCCAGAATATCGGGGCGATTGGTTGCGGCGATCAGGATGACCGACTCGCTTTCCTCAAAACCGTCCATCTCGACCAGCAGCTGGTTGAGCGTCTGCTCGCGCTCGTCGTGACCGCCGCCCAGACCGGCTCCGCGCTGACGTCCCACGGCATCGATCTCGTCAATAAAGATGATCGACGGAGCCTGAGACTTGGCCTCCTTAAAGAGGTCGCGCACGCGGCTGGCACCGACACCCACGAACATCTCGACAAAGTCAGAACCAGAGATGCTAAAGAACGGCACGCCCGCCTCGCCGGCAACGGCCTTGGCCAGCAGCGTCTTACCGGCACCCGGAGGGCCCACCAGCAAAACGCCGCGCGGGATCTTGGCACCCAGTTTGCGATAGCGGTCCGGATCGCTTAGGAAGTCGCGGATCTCCTCGAGCTCCTCGACGGCCTCGTCCACGCCGGCCACGTCCTCGAACTTGACCTTGGGACGCGTAGCCTCGTTGGTCTTGGCATTGGTCTTGCCAAACTGCATGTTCCTGTTATTGGCGCCCATCATCTGGCGCATAAAGTAGAACATGATGGCGATCAGGGCGATCGTCGGCAGCACGCTCATCGCCAGGTCGCCCCAAAAATCGGGGTCGTTGGTGTTGACGATGTACTTGGTATCGGGGTGCTCCGCCATAAGCTCGGCAAGCGAATCGGAGCCGACATAGGTCGAGGAGAAGCTCTTGAGCTCGCTCGTATCGCCCTTGTCCTTTTTCGTCTTCCAGTAATGCCCCGCCACGCTTCCGTCTTGAACCGTATAGGTCAAATCTTCGACGCGATCCTGCTTAATGGCACTGACCATCTCGCTCGTCGCGAGCTTAACGGTATTGCTGGAGTTGGCAAAGCCGGAACCCATATTAAAGAAGGCATAGCCCAGAAGCGCGCAAGCCAAAAGAAAATACAGCCAGCCCGTACGCGTGGGCTTCTTGCCTCCGGGCATCCCCGGAATCTTTGGGTCCCGGGGAGTCTGGGGATTGTTGTCGTTACGGTCGTCGGGCATCTTACGAATAAACCTCCGGTTTCAAAATGCCCAGATACGGAAGGTTGCGATAGCGCTCGGCATAGTCGAGGCCGTAGCCCACCACAAAGGCATCGGGGCAATGGGTTCCAACATACTTGGGCGTGATGGCCGAGACGCGGCCCTCAACGTCCTTCCACAGGAAGGCAGCGACCTCCAGAGAAGCGGGCTTGCGGCTCTTGAGGTTCTTCATCAGATACTTGAGCGTCAGGCCCGAGTCCAGAATGTCCTCGACGATCAGCACGTCGCGACCGCGGATGTCGATATCCAGGTCCTTAATGATACGCACGATACCCGAGGACTTCACGCCGTCGCCGTAGCTCGAAACAGCCATGAAATCGATGTTGGTCGGCAGCTCGATCTTGCGCATCAGGTCGCCCATAAAGACCACGGCGCCGCGTAGGACCGCAATCAGCACCAGATCCTTACCCGCGTAGTCGCGAGTAATCTGTTCGCCTAGGCGAGAGACGATACCGTCGATATCCTCCTGCGTAAACAGAACCTTCTCGATATCCGGATGTTGAGAAGCCATGACAACCCTTTCTTGTGCTTATCGCCCACACACCGCCGTATGGACGCGAACTACACATTCTAGCAGCGCACGGGGTATATTTACCAGCCCGTGCGCCATCAGCGCGGGAATACCGTCAACGTCGCACAGAATAGTAGGCGCAAGGCGCTATTCCGCATCGACTACGCGGAGCAGATATGCCACGCGCGTTGCGGCCGTGCATTTAAAACGCTCGTCGGCCCGAACGCCCGCAACCCACACCACGGCTCCTCCCGGAGCCGTTCTTACCACGGGCACGCCAGAGCGTTCGGAAACGGGAATGCGCGCCTCGTTGAGCAGGTCGGACACTTTCTTGCTTCGACCACTCATTCCCAGCGGGCACATCACATCCCCCGGCACAGGGTTATCTACCCACAAGCGCGCCGATCGAGCCTCAGCGGGAATCTCTCCGCACGAGCCAGCGAGCATCCGATCGCTATCGCGGTCGGCAAAGCCCAAGGCTGCCGCATCCACGATAGCGGCCACCTCTCCGGCAACCACAAGCTCACGGGCTCGACGCACGACATCGTATCCCGGCTCAACGGCCATCGGCTCGGCCACCAGCATACGCCCCGCCCCCAACGACAGGCGCCCGGGAACGGAGATCCAGTCGGCAACTAAGCCCTCGCGCGCCACCGGGGCCTTGAGTGCCAGCATTCCAAACTCCACGCGCGCATCAATTCCCGCCGGGAGTGTGACCGAGCCCGCACCCTCGGCAACACAGGCGAGCACGCGCTCCACATGCCGCATCTCCGGCCGAGCATCGGGGTCGATGCGCTTAATTGCCAGTCGCACCATGCGCCGCGCAATCACCACCTCGGCCGCAGCAAGGCGGCGCGCGTCGAGGACCAGCGCACCCGCCACTTCCTTGCGCAGGCAGCTTCGAAACGCCTGTGCCGAGAGTTGAGACAAAAACGCATCCTCGTCGCCCAGGATCTCGCAAGCGGCACCAATCGTCTTGCAGACGTTCGCGTTGCGCTGTGCCACCACCGGCATCACCCGGTGGCGCACATAGTTGCGCAGGTACGAAACGTCCTCGTTGCTCTCATCCTCCCGCCATGGCTGGCCATGCACCTGCAGATAGTTCACAAGCTCATCATGCGTGAGGTCGAGCAAGGGGCGTACCACGATGTTCCGACGGCGTGGGATGCTCGATAGACCAGCGGGCCCCGACCCCTTAATCGCATTCATCAAAAACGTTTCCGCGCGGTCCGACGAGGTGTGCGCCGTACAGATGCGGGCCGCCGTCCGCGGTGCGCCCGTCTGGGCGCAGAGCTCACGAACGCATCTCCGTGCCGCGGCATAGCGTACCTCACGGGCAGCCGCCTCGATATTGCCCGATTCATCATCAAAATAGGCATGCTCAACACACAGCGGCAAGCCATATTGCGCGCAGAGCTCGCGCACAAAGGCCTCATCGCCATCCGACGCCTCACCACGCAGATGATGATTTACATGCAGTACGTGCAGACGCTCGCGCGCAATGGAAGCGACGCCGCGCCCGTCCATGATATCCAACTTTGATGTGCATGCCATAAGAAGCAAGGCCGTCGAGTCCGCACCACCTGATACCATGAGCACCACAGGAGCAGCCGTCTGCCGCGTCGCCAGGGCGTAATCATCCGCCCGCGACGCAGCATGATGTCCATAGTGCTGAGATACCGTTGGCATTCGCTTCCTCCTCTATTCGTCCGCACCCATTGTATCCTTTGGAATCTTATGTCTCGCCTGCACCTTCATATCCTCGGCAGCGGCTCAAAAGGCAACTGCGCACTCATCGAGGGACCGCAAGGTCTCATCATGATCGATGATGGCCTGTCCCGCCGCGAGACACTTAAACGCATGGCGGAGCTTGGCCTCTCGGCAGACGACGTTGCCGCGCTTGTAATCACCCATGAGCACAGCGACCACATCAAAGGGCTCGATGTATGGTGCAAGCACTGGCATGCTCCCCTCTTTGCCAGCAGGGGCACGCTTTCGTGCAAAGAAACCGTCGCACATCTACCCGTAGAGGAATTTGACCCCGGCGACACGCTTCCCATTGCCGGCATCCGCGTGCGAACCTACCCAACTTCGCATGATGTCATCAATCCTGTCGGTTATCGATTCGACACTCTCGATGACTCCATTGGCTTTGCTACCGACACCGGAGAGCTAACCAAACAAGCTATAGACACCCTCGAAGACTGCCGAGTTCTTGCACTCGAGAGCAACCACGATGTGGCCATGCTGCGCCAAGGGGATTACCCCCGCTGCCTCCAAGAGCGAATTTTATCTGCAAAAGGCCATCTCTCTAACGACCAAGCCGCCAACGCAGCGCGTGGGCTCGTCACCGATCGCACCGAACAACTCATCGCCATGCACATCAGCCAGGACAATAATCGTCCAAGCCTTACCGTCAAAAGCTATGCCAACGCGCTTGATGCAAGTCTCGATGATGAACTCGGCAGTTCTGCCACCCGTCTTCAAGGGCCGCGGAAGCTCTCGATACGCCCTGCAAGCCAGTATCAACCGACAACCATTCAATAGCCCCTCAAGACAACAAAGGGGGGCTGGGAATCACTTCCAAGCCCCCCTTAACTCATACTCTCGATTGAAGCAGAGCCATCGTTAGTCGATGGAGATCTTCGTAACGTTCTTCTTCTCGACAATCTTGGGAACCGTAACGGTCAGGATGCCATCAGCATACTTAGCCGAAAGGCCCTCGCTCGAAGCGTCCTTCAGATACACGCCGCGCGTCGCGCTGTACGAGCTAAACTCCTTCTGCAGGAAGTTCTTGCCCTCGTTCTCCTCGTCCTCCACAACGTTCACGCTAATCGACAGGCGACCCTCGTTAAGCTCAACGTCGATATCATCCTTAGCGACGCCGGTCAGATAGGCCTTGACCTCATAACCATCGCCCTTGTCCTCGACATCAACGGGGAACGCCTTGGAAGCAATCGAGTTGTTTGCAAGATCGGTCATATCATCAAACAAATCGAACAGCGAGCTAGCAGAAGGACGAACGCCAAAAACCGAACGATAAGGAACCATGCTTGCCATGTTTACCACTCCTTTTAAGGACTGCCGAGTCATCTTCTAGGTGACTGGGACTTCTTTTGACGCTGTTATATATGCCCAGCCGCTTCTTATATATACATCGACTATAAAGTTTTTTGAGTCTATTAATATAAGCATATCTAAGTCTGGTTGACTAAGGTTTTGTCTAATAAACGGAATTTGAACGAAGGCTTAAATAATGTATGCAATCCCATCAAAACTAGACGGCTGGCTTACAATGGGCGCATACGCGATATTGATGACGAGCTAAGGGCATCATGGACGATCAAAAACAGGACAACACGTTTATGCCGGAGCAGGACGAAGCATCCAGCCCGCAACCGATTCGATTCCATCGCCCCCACATCTCGCAAGAGCCCATCAATGGCCCAGAGCCCAAATATGTGACAAGAAACCGATATCAAACGCTCGAAGAAGCCCAAACGGGACGTAAACATATGGGCGTTGCCTCGGGAGACCCTGTATATCTGAAAGACGCACCATTATCTAAAAACAGCGCAGCTAGTGATGAGCCGATGAAAGCATCCGCCGCTCATCAACAAAGAGGGCCTCGACCCAAGCAAACCTTGACGCATTCGGCTCGCTATCTCGAGACTCCAAAACAGGGAAAATCAATCTTCGTTTCGTCAAGTAAACGACGCAAGCAGCATCAGCTGACAATCCTGCTTATGATCATTGCGGCCATAGCAGTTGCCCTTGTTATACGATTTATTTTCTTTAAATAAAGGCTCAATACCAAAAACGATAAGATCGTCTGGTGTAATTGAGTCATTTACACCCCGTAAACGCAAGAAGGGGGAGGCCGCGAGGCCTCCCCCTTCTTCAATCTCGATGACGGCTCGGTGCCGTCCACCGGTCAGCGGCGCCCTGGCCTCCCACGGGCTGGCC
>DXZX01000019.1:35113-36370 GCA_019419445.1 Collinsella sp. | reverse complement strand
CATGCTCGCCGCGTCCGTATGCGCGCTCGTCTTGTTCGGCGCCGCGCGCGCGGCGGTCGTGCTCGCCGTGGGGGCGATGGCATGAGGGAAGACCACGCTGCGTCCCGGGCTGCCGGGGGAATCCTGCGCGCCCGTACGCATGGGGGCAGCGCGCAATCGCTCGGCATCGGTTGCGAAGGGGGCGCCTCCGACCTCATTGACTTCTCGGTGAACGTGAATCCGGCAGGCCCTTCGCCGCGCGCCGTCGCCGCAGCTTGCAAGGCGCTTTCTCGAATCGACGCCTACCCCGATAGGGAAAGTCTTGCCCTCGTTCGCGCCCTAGCGCGCGCCCAGGGCATTCCCGAAGATACTATCGTCTGCGGCGCGGGCGCGTCCGATATCATCTGGCGGCTCGCCGCGGCGGTGCGCCCGAAACGCCTCGTCGTGTGCGCGCCGACGTTCTCTGAATATGCGGAGGCGGCATCGTACTACGGCGCATGCGTGCAGGAGTTCCCGCTCTCCGAAGCGGACGACTTCGACGTGCCCGCCTCCTTCGCCCACGCGATCGAGGGGCCGGGAGACGTGGCGTACCTCTGCAATCCGAACAACCCGACGGGGCGCCTCGTCGACCCCCGCGTGATCGATGCCGCGGCTTGCCGCTGCGAGCAGGCGGGCGCGCTGCTCGTCGTGGATGAGTGCTTCCTCGGATTCGCGCCCGACGCCCGCGAAAGGAGCGTGGCCGCACGCGCCGCGTGTTCGCGCCATGTGGCCGTGCTCTCTGCGTTCACCAAGCTCTACGGAATGGCGGGGTTGCGGTTGGGATATCTGATCAGTGGAAACGCCCAACTCATCGAGGGGATTCGCCGGGCGGGGCAGGCGTGGCCCGTCTCCTCGGTCGCCGAGGCCGCGGGCATCGCCGCCCTGGAAGACGTCGAATACGTCTCACGCACGCGCGATGTATTGGCGGGCGAGCGAGCGTGGCTTTCCCACGAGCTCTCCTCGCTCGGGCTTTCCGTCGTGCCGTCGGATGCGAACTTCCTTTTAGTCCGCACGCCGGCGAAAGACTTCCCCGAGCGCCTGTATAATCAGGGCGTTTTGGTCCGCACGTGCGACTCGTTTTCGGTACTGTCCCGTTTCTGGTGCCGCGTCGCGGTGCGCACGCGCAAGGAGAACGCTCGGCTTGCGATGGCGTTCAGCCGCGCGCTTCGGGCGGAAGGCGCATCGGGCGAAGGCGAACCCGACGAACGGGGCGGCGCTTCTTGCAGCGGCGCTATGGCG
>DXZX01000019.1:31217-35103 GCA_019419445.1 Collinsella sp. | reverse complement strand
ATGGCGGGCGCAGATGGCCGGGGCTCGGCGAAGGAGGTCGATACCCGTGGGTAGGGCGAAGCCCATCATGATCCAGGGCACCATGTCGAACGCGGGGAAGAGCCTGCTTGCGGCGGGGCTGTGCCGTGTGCTTTCGCAGGACGGCCTGCGCGTGGCTCCCTTTAAGAGCCAGAACATGGCGCTCAACAGCGGTGTCACGGCTGACGGGCTCGAGATGGGGCGTGCCCAGATCATGCAGGCCGAGGCGTGCGGCATCGCGCCCGACGTGCGCATGAACCCCATCCTGCTCAAGCCCGAAAGCGACCACCGAAGCCAGCTCATCGTGGCCGGCAAGGCGCAGGGAGCCTTCGCTGCGAGGGATTACTTCGCGCGAAAGAAGGCGCTCATGCCGCAGATTTTGGAGGCGTTCGATTCGCTCGCGGAGGAAAACGACGTCATCGTCATCGAGGGTGCCGGCAGCCCCGCCGAAATCAACCTTGCCGAAAACGACATCGTCAACATGGGGCTCGCGCGCGCCGTGTCCTCCCCCGTGCTGCTCGCGGGCGACATCGACCCAGGCGGGGTGTTTGCCCAGCTCTACGGCACGGTCGCGCTCTTTGCGCCCGAGGATCGCGCGCTTTTGCGGGGGCTTGTGGTGAACAAGTTCCGCGGCGATGTGGAAATCCTACGCCCGGGTTTGGCCCCGCTCGAGAAGATGTGCGGGGTTCCCGTCGTGGGGGTCGTGCCGTATCTTACGCTCGACCTGGACGACGAGGACTCGCTCGCGCCGCGTCTATCTGCCCGCGAGGCGCGCGGCGTCATCGACGTCGCCGTCGTGCGCCTTCCGCATCTGTCGAACTTCACCGACTTCGACCCGCTTTCGCGCGTGCCCGGCGTGGGCGTGCGCTACGTTTCCTCGACGACCGATCTGGGCCGACCCGACCTGGTGGTGCTCCCCGGCTCGAAGACCACGCTCGACGACGCGCGCTGGCTTGCGGCTAGCGGCATCGGAGCCTGTGTACGCGCGCTATCGGGCGCGGGCACGCCGGTGCTCGGCATATGCGGAGGCTACCAGCTTTTGGGAGACGAGCTTTCAGACCCGCTCGGCAGGGAAGGCGCTGGCACCGCGCGCGGGCTCGGGCTCATCCCTGCAAGTACGGTGTTCAGGGAGGAAAAGCGCCTCGCCCAGTCGGAGCTGCGCATCACGGGCGCCCAAGGCGCGTTCTCGGTGTGGAACGGCATGACGGCGCGCGGGTACGAGATTCACGACGGCGAAACGACCGTCTCCTGCGCCCCTGCGGGCACGATTGGCGGCAAACCAGAAGGCGCGGCCTGCGGAAACGTGTTCGGAACCTATCTCCACGGCCTGTTCGACGACCCGGGGGTGGCGCTCGCCCTCGCGCGCTCGCTCGCGCGCATGCGCGGCCTGCCCGAGAGCGTCGTGGGTGCTGCGGGCGCGGCGTCCGCGGCCGATCACCGTGCGCGCGAGTTCGACCGCCTGGCCGACGTCGTGCGCGGGGCGCTCGACATGGAGTATGTCTACCGCATTATCGAGGAGGGCGTATGATCCACGTGTATCATGGCGACGGCAAAGGCAAGACCACGGCGGCGATGGGCCTCGCCCTTCGCATGCTCGCCGCAGGCCGCCGCGTCGTCGTCGTGCAGTTCCTGAAAGATGGCGAAAGCGGGGAGGCGCGCCTGCTCGCCGAGCATTTCGGCGTGCCCGTGTTCGCGGGGAAGGTGTCGGACAAGTTTACCTGGTCAATGACGTCGGAAGAACTTGCCGCGACGTGCGAGCTGCACGATGGGAACCTCGCTTCCGCGCTCGCCGAGTTCGAGGGCGCTCAGGAGGGGCTGCTCGTGCTCGACGAGGCGCTCGACGCGCTTTCGAAGGGTCTTGTCGACGAGGCGCTCGTGGACCGCGCGCTCGATATGTCCGCGCGCGGCGTCGAAGTAGCGCTCACCGGGCGCGCGCCTTCCCGTAAGATCGTGGAGAAGGCCGACTACATAACCGAGATGCGGTGCGAGAAACACCCCTACGCTCAGGGGATATGTGCAAGGGAAGGGGTGGAGTACTAGATGGATTCCAAGGAGATGGCGCCCGGGGACATCGAGCGGCGCAGCTTCGAGATCATCACCGAAGAGCTCGGTGGACGCACGTTCCCGCCGCTCGAAGAGCCCGTCGTGAAGCGCGTCATCCACACCACTGCCGACTTCTCGTACGCCGATTCCCTCGTGTTCGCCCATGACGCCGCGCACTGTGCGCTCGACGCACTGCGCGCAGGGGCCACGGTGCTCACCGACACGAACATGGCGCTCGCAGGCATAAGCAAGCCCGCGCTCGCGAAGCTCGGCTGCAAGGCCGTGTGCTACATGGCCGACCATGATGTCGCCGCGGCTGCGCGCGCCGCTGGCACGACTCGCGCCGTTGCGAGCATGGACAAAGCTTGCGGCATCGAGGGCCCGCTCATCGTAGCCGTCGGTAACGCTCCCACAGCACTTCTGCGCCTCGCCGAGCTCATGGACGCGGGGAAGATCGCGCCCGCGCTCGTCATTGGGGTGCCGGTCGGGTTTGTGAACGTGGTCGAGGCGAAAGAGGAGCTACTCGCGCGACGCGTGCCGGCCATCGTCGCGAGGGGTCGCAAGGGCGGCTCGACCGTGGCGGCCGCCATTATGAATGCGCTGCTCTACCAGATCACGCGCCCAGGCGGCCCGAAGTGACGGCGCCCGCATCCGCGCCGGCGCTGCGCATCTTCGCCGGCACCACCGAGGGCCGCCTTCTGTGCGAATGGGCGAGCGGTGCGGGCATCCCCGCCCGTGCTTACGCGGCAACCGAGTACGGAGGCGAGCTTTTGGGCGAGCTTCCGGGCATCGAGGTACATGCGGGCAGGCTCGACGAGGCCGACATGGAGCGCGAGCTTTCCGGCGCACGCATCGTCGTCGATGCCACGCACCCCTTCGCTACGCTCGCAAGCGGCAACATCCGGGCCGCTTCGCTCGCCGTTGGTGCACGATGCCTGCGCCTTGCGCGCCCGGCCGAGGCGCTGCCCAAAGGCGTCGTGCCGGTCGCATCGATCGCCTGCGCGGCGCGCTTTCTCTCCGAGAACCCGGGTCGCGCGCTTCTCACGACGGGGAGCAAGGAGCTTGCTCCCTACACGCGCGTCGCCGATTTCGCGGAGCGCTTCTTCGTGCGTGTGCTCCCGCTGCCCGGTGCTATAACGAAGTGCATCGACGCGGGGTTTTCGCCGTCGCACGTCATCGGCATGCAGGGGCCCTTCACCCGCGAGCTCAACGAGGCGATGCTTCGGCAGGTGGGCGCCCAGTGGCTTGTGACCAAGGACTCGGGAACCGTAGGCGGCACGGCCGAGAAGATCGCCTCCGCGCGCGACGTGGGAGCGCGCTGTATCGTGGTCGCCCGTCCCGCCGAGGGAGGCGGGACCCTTTCGCTTCGGGAAGTGGAAGACGCACTCTTACGGGAGTTCGCGCGCTAGGCGCTCGCCGCGCCTAGCGCGCCCTCCCGCCAGCGAAGAGAAGCGCCCCGAGCAAGCTCGAACCGTACAAGACCGTCATCCGCCAATAGCTCGAGGACGACGCCCGGAACTGGCGCAAGCAGCCCTTCAATAAGTTGCGGTGAAATAGTGTCTGTTTTTGCTGCTAGATAGCATATTCAGTCCCCAATTCATCGCAACTTGTTGGTGGTGGCTTACTGGTAGCGTAGGCACTCCACCGGGTCGAGCTTTGCCGCGCGTCGAGCGGGGTAGAAGCCAAAGATTACGCCGATGCCGACGGAGACGGCGAAGGCCAGCAATACCGTGGCGATTGAAAAGCTCGGTGTGATTTGCCCGCTGGCACCGAGCTCGCCAAGAATCCCGGATCCGGAGGCAAACATCGCAAGAGCCCAGGCCAG
>DXZX01000019.1:21404-31207 GCA_019419445.1 Collinsella sp. | reverse complement strand
ACCCAACAGTCCGCCGGTGACGCACAGCGCCGAAGACTCGGCCAAAAACTGCGCGGTGATATCGCGACGACTGGCGCCCAGAGCACGGCGGATGCCGATCTCGCGGATGCGTTCAGATACGTTGGTGAGCATCATATTCATAATGCCGATACCGCCGACAAGCAGCGAGATGCTGGCGACAGCACCCATGATGAGCGAGAACGCGCTCATAAAGGAGTTGAGTGCATCGATAGCGCTTTTCATGGATGTCGCCGATACACTGTCGTACTCATCTTCCTCCTCGATGCCCTTCATCGCGCGCACCTTGGACTCGATGGTCTTACAAAGCTCATCCATGTCCGTGCCCTCGGCGGCAAGTGCCGTCACGCTGGGGAATGAAGGATTCTCGTCGCTAAACAGGCCTGAGATGGTTTCGCGTGGCATATACAGCGTGAGCGAGCCCATGGAGTCGCTGCCGCCATCAATCACGCCTACAATCTGCACCTCGCCGTTGGACACCTTGATGGTTTTCCCCAGCGCATCCTGTTCGTTGCCGTAAAGCTGATCGGCGCCGTTGCGGCTGATGAGCGCCACGCGCGAGCCTGATTGGGACTCGGCCTGGGAATAGGTGCGCCCCGCAACGAGCTTGCTGGCCCCCACGGCGTCGAGCATGTCGCTATCGACACCCTGTGCCATGACGGTATAGCTTTTATCGCCGGTCTTGTACTCGGTATACGCGCTGTCGACAATGCCGATCTGCTCAATCTGCGGCACCAGTTTTTGAAGCTTCTCGATGTCCGACTCGGTGAGTTCTTGCGACGAATAGATTTGCACCATACGAGCTGCGTTGAGGCCCAGGCTGTTGACCAGGCTGTTTTGGATGCCGCCGATGAGCGAAGTCATGGCGATAACCGAGGCGATGCCGATGACAATGCCCAGGATGGTGAGCAGGCTTCGCCCCTTGTTGGCCTCGAGCGAGTGAAGGGCTTCCTGGATGAGATCGCGGGTGTTCATGCCTTCGCTCCTTTCGGCTGATTGGTGGTTGCAGAAATCGCGGGCAGGTTTTTGACGGCCCCGCGTAACGTATTCGGTGTATGCGCGACATATGCGCCGTTATGGATTCGCCCGTCACGGATGGTTACGGCTCGATCGGCCTCGGCGGCGATGCCGGGGTCATGCGTAATGAGTACGATGGTCTTGCCGCGTTTCTGGAGCTTGTGGAAGGTTTCCATGACGAGCGCCCCGGTTGTCGAGTCTAGATTTCCCGTTGGCTCGTCGGCCAAAATGATGGGCGGGTCGTTGACGAGGGCGCGTGCGATGGCGACGCGCTGCATCTGTCCGCCCGACAGCTCCGATATACGATGGTCCCAATGGTCGACCGGAAGCGTGACGGCTTGCAGCGCGTGCACGGCGCGCATCTCACGCTGGCTGCGCGGCACATTGGTGTAGGACAGCGGCAGCATGACGTTTTCGATCACCGTCAGGCGCGGCAGCAGATTAAAGCTCTGAAAGACAAAGCCGATGCTCAGCGCTCGCACCTCGGTGAGCTCATCATCGTCGAGCTCGGCGACGTTGAGCCCTTGCAGGAAGTAATCGCCCGCCGTCGGTTTATCCAGGCAGCCTAGGATGTTCATGAGCGTCGACTTGCCCGAGCCCGATGGGCCAGTGATGGCGACGAATTCGCCGGGATTTACCGCCAGGCTCACGTTGTGCAGGATGTGGGCGCACCCCGCCTCGCTCTCAAAGATGCGGTGCACGTTGCGGATGTCGATAACGGGACGCATTACATGCCCTCGTCGGCAGACATACTGCCCGAATCCGCGCCGTAGCCGCCGTCAGCCGTTGCGTCCGCTCCGGTGTCCATGACGAGGGTGTCGCCATCGCGCAGCTTGGTAACCGGCACGTTGGGGTTGATCTCGTTGCCCTGGTCGTCGCACTTGACCTGTGTCTTGCCGACTACGGCTTCGTTGTCGTTTTGCGTCACGACAGTCACCTTCACGCGACGGGTTTGCTTGCCCTCGTCATCAGTCGCCACGTTGACGTAATAGTGTTCGCCGTCTTCGGTCATGAGCGCCATCGTCGGCACCATCACCACGTCGTCGAGCTGCTCGGTCACCACCGAGACCTCGGCCGTCATGCCCGGCTTCAGGCGCGCGTCGGGCGCCTCGATGAGGATGTCGACGTTAAAGGTCACGCTGCCGCCGCCGTTGGCGGCGTCGGAGTTTGCCACTGACGCGATAGCCGTGACGGTTCCCTGGCTCACGATATCGGGAAACGCGGGATACGTGACGTTGGCGCTCTGCCCAACGGCGATCTTGGCGATGTCCTTTTCGCCCACCTGCACGGTCACCTTCATCTTGGATAGGTCGGCGATCTGCATGCACTGCTTGCCGCCGCTCGTATCGCTTTCGCCCATGATCATGCCGCCTGTTACCGTTGCGCCCACCTTGGCGTTAAGCTCCACGATGCTGCCCGAGCTCGGCGCCGTAACCGTGCGCCCGGCGGCCTTGGCGTTCGCCTGATCGAGGTTTGCCTGGGCCGAAGCGAGGCTGCGTTGCGCGGCCGATACGGCGTTCGTGTCGGCGGACCCAGCGGAGGCGCCTGCCGCTGCGGCGGAAGCTGCATCGACGTCCGTCGTTGGGGTGGCCTGCGCGACAGCGGCGGCTTTCTGCGCGTTGGTGAGGTCTTCCTGGGCGGCTGCAACTGCACGCTGCGCCTCGGGAACGTTGCGATCGAGCTCGTCGTTTTTAATGGTCATAAGCACGTCGCCCTCGCTGACGGATTGGCCTGCCTGCACGTTGATCGAATCGACCGTGCCGTCGACAGAAGGGGAGACCACTGAGGATGAAATGGGTTTGAGCTGGCCTTTCGACTCGACCGTTGTGCTAAACGTGCCCTCGGTCACCATGTCGGTCACAGGCCCGCTAGCGCCTTGTGGCTGCGCATTGATAACCAGGGTTGCGACAATGGCAATGAGCGCGATGGCACCCACGACGCCGGCAGCAATACCGCGTCGAATCAGCTTTTTGCGTCGACGTTCGGCACGTTTTGCTTTGAGCTTGGCGTAGGCCTCTTCATCGGAAATCTCGGTCGCATCGTTCGCGCGTCCGTTCTGCTTATCGGCATGTACGTTTGTAATCAGAGGAATCGTTTCGGTGACATCTTCGGGCGTGTGCTTGGTATCATCCGGGCCTGGGGCGATCGTGGGGACATTCGGCATAGCGTCTCCTTTATAGAAAGTACCTCGATAAGTATATGCGCCCACCGGTTGGGGCGGGCGCATAGGATAGTTTCTTTCGGAACTGTTAGATTGGTCGCAGCAGCTCCATGTTGTAGGGATGTGCGCGTTGCACTACGAGTGGACAACCACGCACAGACCGACTTTGATGCAATCGTGCAGTGCCTTGGCGTCTGCCAGGCGCAGATTGATGCAACCGTGGCTGCCGCACCACCTGTACGACTCGGCGTTATCGAAGCTCTTGTCGTTTTGCCAGGTGGCATCGTGGAAGCCGATCATATTGCCCTCGAACGGCATCCAGTAGCTCACCGGGCTCTCGTATTTGGGCTTACCGGTCTCGGGGTCCTTGGCTCCGATCAGGGTGCTGCCGCCGTCGTTGCTGTTGATCTGCCACACGCCCTCGGGGGTGGCGTCTTCGCCCGGTTTGCCGGAAATAAAGTTGGCCTCCCAAACGATATTACCGTTCTCGTCATAGTAGCGCGCGTGCTGCTCGGACAGGTCGACGTCGATGTATGCCTTCCAGTCGGGCTCTCCCTTTGCGGTAAAGGTGTCGGCCTTCTGGGAGTACTTGATCTCGATTTCGCCGGTCTGCTTGTTGTTAATGGCGTCCTCGACTTGCTTGGCGAGCGAGCTGCTGTCGATGGACCAACCAAAGTCACCGCCTTCGACGGCGCACTGCTTGCCATCGGCGCGCGTCCACCAGCGAGTGGAGCCCACGGTATTAAAGCCGTTGGCGAGCTCGGCTGCCCAGCTGCTGATCTGCGACGTATCGAGCGTGGGGTTGGCCGGATCGGCAAAGCTGATCCACTGCAATACGGAGCTGCCATCAACCTTGCCGGCATCCTCGGCGTTGAGCTTGAGGGTCACGTTGACGCCCAGGAAGTTGTTGGCGGCATCGCATGCGGCCTGAATCTGATCATCTGTCAGCGTTCCATTGAGTGGCTCATAGGCATCGTTGCCGAGCTTGGAAAGATCTACGGTCTCGGCCAGCGAGGCAAGCTCGAGCTCGGCATACTTAATGACATGCTCGCGGTTGAGTTTTTCGTTGGAGCGCGCCTTCTCGACGGTAAACTTGCCCGCTTGCTCGTCATAGGAGCTATTGGCCTCGAACGTGCCCGATCGCCCCTCGTTAAACTCGTCGATGGCGGCGCCCAGATCCTTATCAAACTTCTTATGGTCAAAGGTGTCGGAGAGCATGGACAGGTCGACGTCTTGATCAAGATCGACTTCGTTGGAGGTAGCGGTTGTTTTGGTCTTGCCGCTTAAGGATTCCACAAGGCGGACCGGCCAAATAAAGGCTTCGTTGTGGTTGATGATTTCTTTTGCAGCAGCTTCACCGTCGATGATGGGTTCATCGGACTCGGGCTGATAGGTCCAGCTAAAGTCATCTCCTGTCACGGCGAGCTTATAGTGCTTCCATGCCGAGTTGACCTTGGTGGCGGCAGACGAAGCGTTGGAGAACGAGACGTCGACGCCGGCGATGGTAGTGTTGGGGTAGGCTACCTGCGAAAACGCTACGACGCCTACGATATAGACAATGACGATAAGACCCAGGACGACAAAGAGCGTCGTCTTTTTGCCCGACTTATTGTTGCCGGCGGGTTTGCGCGCGGGGCCACGATCGCCTCGAGCGTGCGTGGGGGGCTGCTTGGGCGCATTGCCGTTTGCCTGGCGCTGCTGACGTTGTTGACGCTGCTGTCGCTGTTGGTTCGGGCGTTGGGAAGCGTTTGCCGCACCACGCTGCTGACCGTGGCTCGGCGCGATAGGACGCGGCGACTGAACGCCGCCGGCGTGCCTGCTCGGCTGCTGCGGATCGGGAATCAGTTGAGTTCGATCGTTTTGCGACATCGTATGCATATCCTTCGATTTTCGCCTTGCGGTTCATCGTGTTTTTACTGGGCTTGCATTATAGCGATTGCCCTACTGTTTGTGGTACGGAAACGGTGTCATTCAAAAGAGGTGGGACATTTGTCCCACCTATGAGTCATTCTTTGCCGTTATCCGCACACGCCGCATTTTGCACAGGCCGAAAGTGCGCCCGGAGCCTGCGCGATGCCGCCCTTTGCCGTCTCGCGCAGCGTGGCCGGCAACGCGTGACCCACCGAGAGCATGACATGTGCCATCTGGTCAAACGGCACCAAGCTCTTAATGCCTGCGAGGGCGAGTTGTGCCGAGCTAAAGGCCGCTGCCACGCCGATGGCGTTGCGGTTTTGGCAGGGCACTTCCACGAGGCCTCCTACGGGATCGCATACGAGTCCCAATAGGTTACTCAGCGCGATGGAACTGGCGTCGAGCGCCTGCTCGGGCGTGCCGCCGAGCATCTGCACCAGCGCGGCGGCTGCCATGGCGGCGGCGCTTCCGACCTCGGCTTGGCAGCCGCCCTCGGCGCCGGCAACGCAGGCGCTTGTGGTGAGGTTGAGGCCGATGGCGGCGGCGCAGTAGAGCGCGTCCATGACCTGCTCGTCGTCGAGCTGCAGGCGATCGGCGAGCGCCAGCACGCAGCCGGGCACGACACCCGCGGATCCTGCCGTCGGAGCTGCGACGATCACACCCATCGTGGCGGAGCGCTCGAGCACGGCCATGGCGCGGGCCACGGCGTCGGTCTGAACGGGGCCCATCAGGTTTGCACTCAAATCGTTGCGGACGGTGGCATCGACGAGTTTGGCCTCGCCGCCGATAAGCCCACCGAGCGATCGCTGCGGATTGGCGATGGGGGCTGTGGTCTCCTCGCGCATGACGTCGAGCACGCGGCGCATGGCGGCGACGGCGTGCGCCTCACCGGTCAGGCGCGCCTCTCGCACGGCCATAACGGCGCCAATGCTGAGCCCCAGTTCCTCGCACGCATCGAGCAGCTGCTCGCCGTCGTCGAAGATCTCCTTTGCCGAGACGCCGGGGGAGAGCGACGAGGCAGAACCGGGGAGTTCGATAAAGGTCGCGTAATCGACATTGTCGAGCTTGCGGAGCATGGGGACGACGGTGTCGTCGGGCGCACCGTCGGTCTCAAAGACGGAGTAAGCCTGACCGCCCACTTCGGTGCGGTAGGTGCGGCAGAAGGCGATGTTCACGTGTGCGTAGGCGAGCAGGTTGGTGAGCGCGGCGAGTACACCGGGGACGTCCTTGTGCGCCACGAAGAGCGTGGAATACATGCCCGAGATGTCGACGCCGACGCCGTTAATGCGGCTGATGCGCATCTTGCCACCGCCCAGGCTCTCGCCGCGAACCTGGGCGGTGGCGCCCGTGTCGTCGACCATTTCGATGTCGACGGTGTTGGGGTGGATGGAGGCGTCGTCGCCTTTGATGTCAAAGTGATATTCGAGGCCCTGCTCGCGCGCGAGGTCGAAGGCCTGCTTGATGTTCTCGTCATCGGTGTCGAGGCCCAGGATGCCCGCGACGAGCGCACGATCGGTGCCGTGGCCGCGGTAGGTGTGGGCGAAGGAGTTCCACAGGCCAAAGGTGACCTTGGTGATGCGGCCTTCCAGCAGGCTGGCGGCAACTTGGGCGCAGCGCAGGGCGCCGGCGGTGTGCGATGAGCTGGGGCCGACCATGACGGGGCCCAAGATCTCGAATGCCGAGGTCGTAGCTAGTGTTTGCGGCTTGCCTGCCATGGGTGCTCCTTATCTATCCCGTCGTCCCGAGGGGCGGGGCATACTCTGTCCCGCCGTTCCGAGGGCTTTAGTATTTGGTCGCCTGCTCGGACAGTCCTGCTCGCACGGAGGCCACATTAAGTGGCCTCCGGCTCGTGCGGAACTCGCGATCGACCAAATACTAAAGCCCTCGGAACTTAGGATACATGGTTGGAGTCGCTCTGCTGCAAAATTTATCGGCCTGTGATTTATTCCATGTCCCAGGTAGGCTCATCTTCACCACCTTTAAATAAAAAAGAAGTACCGGTTGGGGCCGGTACTTCTTTTGGTGCATCGATATGTGGCTGCAGCTTTTGCCGTTGGCTTACAGGCCGCAGGCTGCTTTGAGTTCTTCGACTCGATCGGTTTTCTCCCAGGTGAAGTCGGCGTCTTCGCGGCCGAAGTGGCCGTAGGCTGCCGTCTTTTCGTAGATGGGGCGACGTAGGTCTAGGTCGCGGATGATTGCGCCCGGGCGCAGGTCGAAGGTCTTCTCTACGGCCTCGACGATCTTGTCCTCGGCGACGTGTGCGGTGCCGAAGGTGTCGACCATGATTGAGAGGGGCTTGGACACGCCGATGGCGTAGGCAAGCTCGACTTCGCAGCGGTCGGCCAGACCGGCGGCGACCACGTTCTTGGCGACCCAGCGCGCGGCATACGCGGCGGAGCGGTCGACCTTGGTGCAGTCCTTGCCGCTAAAGGCACCGCCGCCGTGACGGCCGTAGCCGCCGTAGGTGTCGACGATGATCTTGCGGCCGGTGAGGCCCGTGTCGCCCATGGGGCCGCCCACGACAAAGCGACCGGTGGGGTTCACGTAGATGTCCGCGTTGTCCCACGGCATGTTCTCTGCGGCCATGACCGGGGTGATGACGTGCTCGATGAGGTCGGCCTTGATCTTGCCCATGTCCTCGATCTCGGCGGCGTGCTGCGTGGAGATGACGATCGTCGTGACCTCGACGGGCTTGCCTTCCTCGTAGCGCACGGTGACCTGGGTCTTGCCGTCTGGACGCAGGTAGGGCAGGGTACCGTCGTGGCGCACGGCGGCCAGGCGCTCGGCCAGGCGGCTTGCCAGGTAGTGCGGCATGGGCATGAGGGTCTTGGTCTCGTTGGAGGCATATCCGAACATCATGCCCTGGTCGCCGGCACCGATCAGGTCGATCGGGTCGGTGGTAGCGCCGGTCTGGGTCTCGAAGGACTCGTCAACGCCTTGGGCGATATCGGGCGACTGCTCGTGGATGAGGCTCATGACGCCGCAGGTGTCGCAGTCAAAACCGAACTTGGCACGGTTGTAGCCAATGCGGCGGATAACGCCACGGGCGATTTCCTGAACGTCTACGTAGGCCTGGGTGCGAATCTCGCCGGCGACGATGACGGTGCCGGTGGTCACGAGGGTCTCGCAGGCGCAGCGGACGTTCTCCACGTTGGCAGGCACGCCGTTGGGGGCGATGTAGCCCTGCTCCTGGAGCTCTATTTCTTTGGCGAGGATTGCGTCGAGGACGGCGTCGCTGATCTGGTCAGCGATCTTATCGGGATGACCTTCGGTCACCGACTCCGACGTAAAAACAAAGGACCCGTGTTGGGGCGGGATGGAACGAAGTTCTTCTGACATGATTGTCCTTTCAAAAACGTGTCCCGGCGACCGTTACCATTCCGCCAGGCTCTCTATGCAAGGGCACATCATAGCGCGTAAATCAAACATTCACACCCTTTCCGCACCTACTCATTGGGGACAGACTTAAATGACTACCCTTACCTAAGTGCCGACAGGTTGTCCAATGACTGCTCATTTAAGTCTGTCCCCAATGAGTAGGTAGGTGCCCTTTGTGCGGAGGTTGCTTTGATGCTTTATACTGGTGCGGTTAGACATCCATCCTGCAATCGAGGAGATTTCCATGGCATCAGACGTTCGCGTCCGCTTTGCACCCTCACCGACGGGCAAGCTGCACATCGGCGGCGCCCGCACCGCTATCTATAACTGGGCTTTCGCCCGTGCAAACGGCGGCACGTTCATCCTGCGCATCGACGACACCGACCCCACCCGCTCCACCGACGAGAACACGCAGATCATCCTGCGCGCCATGCGTTGGCTGGGCCTGGACTGGGACGAGGGTCCCGAGGTGGGCGGCGACTTTGGTCCCTACGCACAGACCGAGCGCCTGGACCTGTACAAGCAGGCAGCCCAGAAGCTCTGGGACGAGGGCAAGGCCTATCCGTGCTTCTGCACCAAGGAGCAGCTCGATGCCGACCGTAAGGCCGCGCAGGAGCGCAAGGACCCCTTCCAGGGCTATCAGCGCCGCTGCCGCGATCTTGATCCCGAGGAGGCCCGTCGCCGCATCGAGGCCGGCGAGTCCTACGTCCTGCGCATCAAGGTGCCCGAGGACCGCGGCGACGTCGTCATCCACGACGCCGTCCACGGCGAGGTAACCTTCGACGCCAAGGAGCTTGACGACTTTGTCATCTTCCGCTCCGACGGCACGCCCACGTACAACTTCGCGACCGTCGTCGATGACGCCATGATGAAGATCACTCACGTCATCCGCGGCGACGACCACCTGTCCAACACCCCGCGTCAAGTCATGGTCTACGAGGCCCTCGGCGCGCCCGTGCCTACGTTCGCCCACATCTCCATGATCTTGGGTGCCGACGGCAAGAAGCTCTCCAAGCGCCACGGCGCCACCTCGGTGGAGGAGTACCGCGACGCCGGCTACCTGTCCGACGCCTTCGTCAACTACTTGGCGCTGCTCGGCTGGTCGCTCGACGGCGAGACCACGATCATCCCGCGCGATGTCCTGGCCAGCAAGTTCTCGCTCGACCGCATCTCCAAGAACCCGGCGACCTTCGACCCCAAGAAGCTCGACTGGGTCAATGCCGAGTACATCAACGGCATGTCCGATGCTCAGTTTGCCGACGAGATCATGGTCCCCGAGCTGCACGAGGCGGGTCTCATCGAGGGTAACGTCGAGTAC
>DXZX01000019.1:5427-21394 GCA_019419445.1 Collinsella sp. | reverse complement strand
CGTTAAGCCGCGCACCAAGATGCCGGCCGACGCCGTGACCGTCGCCGCTCCCATTTTCGCTACGGCCGAGACGCTCGAGTATGACGAGAAATCCGTCAACAAGGGCCTGGCCAAGGAGGGCATGGGTGCCATTCTTGATGCCGCCAAGGCCGCGCTCGAGGGTGTGAACGAGTGGACGGCTGCCAACATCGACGCCGCGCTTGAGCCGCTGCCCGAGCAGATGGACCTCAAGAAGCGCGTGGTGTTCCAGGCCGTGCGCGTCGCCGTCTGCGGCAACATGGTGAGCCCTCCGCTGGGCGAGACCATGGCGCTCGTCGGCCGCGACGACTGCCTGGCGCGCATCGATCGCGCCCGCACGATGGCGCTGTAATCGCTGCGCAAACGTTTGTATCCGAGCCCCGTTCACCCTGAGCGGGGTTCTTGTTTCTGTAGACGAATGGGATGGGAGGTGCTGGGGCCATGGCCGAGCAACTTTCGCTGTTTGGTTCGCCGGATCCGGAGGAGACTCCGGCGGCGCCGGCATCCGGTGCTGCCCTGGCCAAGCCCGAGCCTTCACCTGAGCCCATTGCCGCCTACACGAGCGTGGTTCTCGACATCCCCACCCGTGCGCTGTCCGAACCGTTTGCTTACGGCATTCCTGAGTCCCTTGCGAGCGAGGCCCAGGTCGGATCGACGGTTCTGGTCCACTTTGGCAACCGTGCCGCCGCAGGCTATATCGTCGATATTGCGCCCGAACTGGGCGACTTGCAAGGCAACATTACCCTCGACACCGCGCGCATCAAGCCCATCGAGACCATCCTCAGCAAACCGCTCTTTGGCGCCGAGTCCGCCCGTATTGCACGTTGGATGAGCCGCGAGTATGTTGCGACGCTTTCCGAGTGCCTGCGCCTGTTCTTGCCTCCGGGCGGAAGCCCGCGCGTGGTCAAGGGCGACGACGGCGTGTGGGCCGTTGAGCGCCCCGCCGTCAAACCCATCCAAAACCGCTGGGTCATGCTCACGCCCGAGGGCTTCGACTATACGCCTCCCAAAACGGCGGTCCGCCAGCGTCAGCTCATCGAGGCACTACAGTGCGGCCCGGTCACAACGCGCGACCTCAACCTGCTCTACAACAGCATGTCGGCGACCATCAAGGCGCTCGAAAAACGTGGTGTCGTCGTGGTGGAGGAGCGTCGCGCCTGGCGTGGCTGCAGCGAGCAGACCACGCTGTCCTCGGCAAGCGGTAAGGCACCAGTCGCGCTCACGAACGGCCAGCAGCAGGCGCTCGCGCAGATTGAGCGCGCTCGTCTGGACGCTCATGGCGACGTGGTGTTGGTCGACGGCGTCACCGGCTCCGGCAAAACCGAGGTTTACCTCTCGGCGATTGAGCGCGTGCTGGCGGCCGGCCGTTCGGCCTGCGTGCTGGTGCCCGAGATCTCGCTGACGGCCCAGACTGTCGGCCGCTTCCGCTCGCGCTTTGGCGAGACGGTCGCCGTGTTCCATTCGCGTCTTTCTGCGGGCGAGCGCCTGGACCAGTGGGATATGGTTGCCAGCGGTGCGGCCCGCGTGGTCGTCGGCGCCCGCTCGGCGCTCTTTTGCCCGCTCAGCGACCCGGGCCTCATCATCATCGACGAGGAGCACGAGACCAGTTACAAGCAGGGTTCCAGCCCGCGCTACCATGCGCGCGAAGTGGCGGCCGAGATGGCGCGTCGCTATCGCTGCCCGCTCGTGCTGGGCTCGGCCACGCCTTCTGCTGAGGCCCTCGACCGCTGCCGCCGTGGCACGTATAACGGTGCCACCTGGACGCGCGTCGAGATGCCCGAGCGCCCGGGACACGCCGTGCTGCCCACGGTCCGTATTGCAGACCTGCGCCGGGAGTTCTCGCACGGCAGCCGCTCCATGTTCTCAAAACCCTTGATGGAGGGCTTGGAGCGTGTGGTCGAGCGCCGCGAGAAGGCCGTGCTGCTGCATAACCGCCGTGGCTTTGCGCCGTTCCTGATGTGCCGCGAGTGCGGCTGCGTCCCCACCTGCAACCACTGCTCCACCGCGCTTACGTATCACGAGCGCACGCACACGCTGCAGTGCCACACCTGCGGTTCGTCTTGGTGCGTGCAGCCGTATCCCGCGCCCACGAGCCGTTGCCCCAAATGTGGCAGTCGCTACCTGGCAAAAATGGGCCTGGGCACGCAGCAGATTGAGGACGCACTGCACCAGATGCTTCCCGAGGATGTCGCCATTATTCGCATGGATGCCGATTCCACGCGCGGCAAGGATGCGCACAAAAAGCTGCTCGAGCAGTTCGATGCTGCCGATTGCGCGGTGCTGCTGGGCACCCAAATGATCGCAAAGGGCCTCGACTTTCCCGAGGTCACGCTCGTGGGCGTGGTCAATGCCGACTTTGCCCTCAAGCTGCCGGACTTCCGCGCAGGGGAGCGCGCCTACGACCTGCTGGAACAGGTTGCAGGCCGTGCCGGTCGCGGCGATCGTCCCGGCGAGGTGATCATCCAGACCTATCTGCCCGAGGATCCGGTCATTCGCGCCGTCGTCGAGCACGACCGCTCGATCTTTACCGACTACGACCTGGACCAGCGCCGCGACGCGCTGTACCCGCCGTTTGTTCGCCTGGTCAACATCTTGGTGTGGTCGGCGAACCGAGACGACGCGCAGGACTACATCGGGCGCATTGCAAAGCTTCTTAAGCGACGCTGGCATGCCGCAGCGCCCGACTTTTTACGGGCGGGGAGTGCTGTGCCGCAGGTGCTGGGCCCGGCTTCGTGTGTAATCGAGAGAGCCAAGGACCGTTACCGCTTCCATCTGCTTGTGAAGTCGCCCGTGGGGTACCATGTCTCTGATGATGTCGACGCCTGCCTCAAAGAGGTGGGCTCTGTGCGCGGCGTAAGCGTGAGCGTTGACGTCGACGCCTATGATTTGATGTAACAACTCGAAAGGATGGCCATGGAAGCCAACGGAATCGTACTGTCGCCCGACCCTCGTCTGCGCCAGGAGTGCGCCGTCATCGAGGAGATCACCCCGGCGATCGAGGCGCTTGCCGAGAAGATGAAGAAGATGATGTTCGAGAACGGCGGTTGCGGCCTGGCTGCCCCGCAGATCGGCGAGCTCATTCAGCTTGTCACCATCGACTGCGACTACAGCGACAAGAACGACTACGATCCGTACGTGCTCATCAATCCCGTCATTGTTGAGCAGAGCGACCATCTGGTGCCCTTTAGCGAGGGTTGCCTTTCCATTCCTGGCATTAGCTGCGAGATCGAGCGCCCCGATCATGTCGTCGTCGAGGCGTACGACCTGGATGCCAACCTGATTCGCTACGAGGCCTCGGGTGACCTGTTCTGCGTGTGCCTGCAGCACGAGATCGATCACCTGCACGGCAACACCATGTTCGAGCGACTGAAGCCCATGCAGAGGATCAAGGCAGTCAAGGAGTACCAGGACGCCCTGGCCCGCGGCGCTCGACCGGGTGAGACGGAGTAGGTCCCACCGTCCCCGGTGCTGAGCGCCCACATATCATCCCGTGCTCAAACATTCTCGATTTGCTGCGAAACTGCGCGCGGGACGATATGTGGGCGCTCAGCACCGGGGACTGCGTTGTTCTGGCTCGGTTCGCCCGGGTGCCGTTGGGCCAGGGAGGGGCGTCTTCGCTGATAGTCTTTGTTGAGAGGGAGCTGCTTTTATTGCGGCTCTTTCTTTGGTTTTGGGTATATTTGTTTTTGTTGGACTGTTCTGGCGGCTGGGTGCGTTTGCGACCTGGAGCGCTTCTTTTGTAGCCGTCTCGGCTCGTTATTGAGAGGAGACTAACTTTTATGCGTATTGTGTTTATGGGTACGCCTGATTTTGCTGTGCCTTCGCTGGTTTCGCTTGTTGAGGCTGGTAACGAGATTGCGCTTGTTGTTACTCGTCCTGATGCTGTTCGTGGGCGTGGTAAAAAGTTGGAGCCGTCTCCTGTTAAGGCTAAGGCGCTTGAGCTGGGGTTGCCGGTCGTTGAGGCCAATCGTATGACGCCGGAGGTAGTTGAGGCGCTCCAGGCTGCAGATGCCGATATTTTCTGTGTGGCTGCCTATGGCTGCATTTTGCCCGATGAGGTGCTGCAAATGGCGCCGCTTGGTATTGTGAATGTTCATGCTTCGCTGCTGCCTCGTTGGCGTGGCGCCGCTCCTATTCAGCGTGCGATTCTCGCTGGTGACGAGATTGCTGGCGTTTCTATCATGCGCATTGGGCATGGTGTGGATACTGGTGCTTATTGTGCTCAGGCTTCCACGCCTGTTGCCGGTAAGCATGCCGAGGCGCTCACGATGGAGCTTGGCGAGCTTGGCGGCAAACTGCTTGCTGATACGCTTCCGTCGCTTGCCGATTGCTCGGCTGTTTGGACTGAGCAGGATGAGTCGCTTGTGACCCATGCTGCCAAGATTTCCAAACAGGAGATGCGCCTGGATCCGCAGATGGCGGCGCTTGATTGCGTGCGTCATGTGCTGGCCTCATCCGATACCGCTCCCGCTCGTTGCGTGATTGCCGGCAAGACCGTGCGTGTGCTCGATGCTGCGCTGACCGATGTTTCGCTTGGCAAGGGCGGCGTTGACGTTAAGAATAAGCGTGTTTTCCTTGGCCTTTCCGATGGTGCGGTTGAACTGCTCGAGGTTAGGCCCGATGGCAAGCGTGCCATGGCCGCTTCTGCTTGGGCTGCTGGGCTGCAAGGCGCCGATCTTATCTGGGGTGGTTTGTCATGAGCAAGCTGTCTCCCGCGCGCAAGCTTGCGCTCGATGTGCTGATGGAGGCCGATCGCCGCGGTATGTATGCGCGCGACGTGCTGTCCTCTCGCGCATCTGCCAAGGCTATTGACCAGCGCGATTCCGCTTTTGCCGCTCGTTTGGCACTGGGCGTTGCGGCTACCCAGGGTATTTTGGACGAGCTGCTCGATCAGTTTCTCGATAAGCCTAAAAAGGTTGCGCCGCGTGTTCGCATGGCACTTCGTATCTCGGCCTTCGAGATGCTCTATCTGCATACGCCTGGCCGCGTTGCGGTGAGTCAGGGCGTTGAGCTGGTGCGCAGCGGAGCTAAGTCCGCCGCTGGGTTGGCCAATGCCGTGCTGCATAAGGTCGCGGACAACGTTGAGGACTTTGCCACTGCGTCCGATGTAGATGAGTCTGAGCGACGCTTGGTTCGTCTGTCGCGCCTGATGGGTCTGCCGCGTTGGCTGTGCGCTCGTATTATGGCTTCGTTTGACACACCGGAGGGCGCGCTTAGCTTTGCCGGTAATCTGGCCCCCGCGCCGCTGGCCCTGCATAAGAACGCCTTTGCGACCAAGCCCGATCCGTATATCTCGCAGCTCGTCGCGCCTGTCTTCCCGGGCTGCCATGCCCCGGTTGATGCCCAGGTTACCGTTGCTTCGGGTGTGTTTGAGCGTGCTGCCGCGGTGGCATCTGATCTCAACGCGCAGCTTATCGCCACAGCTGCCACGCGCCCTGGAAGCTGCCTTGAGATTGGTGCCGGTCGTGGCACCAAGACCTATGTGATGATGTGCCAGGCCAAGCGTGCAGGCTATGAGCGTCAGCATACGGCGCTCGATCTGCATGATCGCAAGTGCGATCTGAATCTCGCTCGCCTGCATAAGGCCGGTATTCAGGGCGTTCGTACGGTTTCGGGTGATGCCTGCGAGCTTGATGAGGTGCTCACATCGTTTGATGCCATGCTTGGCGAGCCAGTTAAGTTCGACACGGTTTTTATCGATGCGCCGTGCTCGGGCACCGGCACTATGCGCCGTCATCCCGAGATCCCGTGGCGACTGACCGAAAAGGATGTGGCGATTGAGCTGCCCAAACTGCAGCTGACGATGCTCAAGGAAGCCGCCGCGCGCGTGGCTGCCGGCGGCGAGCTCATCTATGCGACGTGCTCGGTCTTCGACGAGGAGAACACGCAGGTGGTGGATGCTTTCCTGAACTCTCCCGAGGGCACCGGCTTTAGCGTGGCGCCGCTTTCCGAAGCGCAGATTCTGCAACTCCCCGAGTTCGATCAGGCCAAGAAGCTCGTTTCCGTACGCCAGAACGATCGAGGCCTCTTCCAAAGCGTGCCGGTAAACGCCGATTCCTACGACGGCCACTTCTGCGCCAGGCTGGTCCACAAGTAACGACTAAGTTGCGGTGAAATAGGGATTGAAAAGCCGCTTCTGTCCGCCAAACAGTCCTTATTTCACCGCAACTCACAAGGAAACCTGGGTAGCTTGATTAGCTACCCATAGAGCAAAGAAATAGCCCCGCGATCGGCGTTGATCGCGGGGCCGCGTTGTTTCTAGTGGCTGTGCGGGCAGTTGGCGCAGCAGCCGCTCGTGGCGCTGGTGCTGGAGCCGCCGCTTCGCTGGTCGGTGTTGTAGAAACCGCTGCCCTCAAATTTTATGCCGCTGGCTGAGAACGTCTTGGCCGCCGGGGCACCGCAGCTGGGGCACACGACCTCGGGGGTCTCGGACATGGGATGCTCAACCTCAAACACGTTGCCGCAGCTCGAGCACTTGTAATCGTAGCGCGCCATAAATACTTCCTTTTCAGCACAAAGCGGGCAGATTACTCTGCCCGCAAAAATTCAAACGTCTGTAACTGTACCCTATATCGGGGGTTTTATCACGCTTCGCCCCAGAATCTATGGTTGTTGCGCAGGAGCCGCGCGGTTTTGCCCTCGGCGGCTGCAATGTCCGCCTCGTCAGCCTGCCAGGTCCAGTTGCCCGTGGCCACGCCCGGCACGTTCATGCGTGCGTCGTCGCCCAGCCCCAGCACGTCCTGCAGCGGCATCATCACCAGGGGAGCGTCGCTTGCTAGCGCGTCGCTCATCAGCTTGGCCGCCACCTCAACACCGCTCGGTTCATCGCCGCCCGCAAAAGAACGCGTACACCAGCCGGCGAGCGTCGACGTGTCGTGCGTCGAGGTGTACAGAATCTTGCCGGGCGTGGGATGCACACCGCAACGAACGTCGTAGTCGCTAAACTCCAGCACGTCCATGCCGGGGAAACCGCAGGTCGATGCCATGGCGCGAACACCGGGCGTCAGATAGCCCAAGTCCTCAGCGATAAAGTTGAGCGGACCCAGCTCGTCATAAGCGGTCTGGAACAGGTCCTTGCCCGGTCCCGCCAACCAGCGACCTTCGGCGCAAGCCTTGCCTGCGGGGATACTAAAGTAACTGTGGAACCCCAGAAAGTGATCCAGACGCACGCGGTCGTAGAGCGAGAACGCGCGGCGCAGGCGATCCATCCACCAGCTATAGCCGTTCTGCTTCATGTGGTCCCAGCGGAACGTCGGGTTGCCCCATACCTGACCCTCGGGCGCAAAGTTGTCGGGCGGCGCGCCGGAAATCTCAATCGCCTTGCCGGTATCGGACAGCCAGAAGTTCTCGGGTTCGCTCCACGCGTCTGCCGAATCGTCGGACACGTACATAGGAATGTCGCCGATAACCTCGATACCCTTCTTGTGCGCGTAGTTCATGAGCTCGCACCAGGCCAGGTCAAAGCGGTACTGCATGTACGCCTGAAGCTCGGCCTCGTTGTGGAAGCGCTTGTCGTCGATTAGATGCTCGTTGTAGCGAGCGACATCTGCCGGCCAATTGTGGCGCGACTCGCCCTCAAAGTACTTTTTGACGGCCATATAGACGCAGTATTTCTCGAGCCAATCGGCATTGCGATGTTTAAACGCTGTGTACAGCGGGTCGGCATCCTCGCCGCCGCGGGCCTTCCAGGTCTCAAAGTCGGCGGCCAGCTCCTCGTGGCTCTCGGGTAGCAGGTCGATATTGCCTGCAAAGGCCGAAGGACCGGCGTATGGGGAGCGGAAGAAGTCCGTGGGGTTGACGGGGAGAACCTGCCAGTAGCGCATGCCCATGGCGGCCAGATGGTCGATAAAGCGACGCGTGGGCGCACCGATCGTACCGGGCTTGCCGTCGTCGGTCGGCACCGATGTGATATGGCACACAACACCCGCACCGTGATCGAGCGGCTCCTGCAGGCGCTGCTCGGCATGGTGATAGATGATCGACGAGCCCAGCGGATACAGATCGAGCGTGACCGTACCGTTATGGATCTCACACTCGTGACCGCTGATCACGTCACTCGCGCATTCGCCGAGCGCCGGGATCGTCACGCGATGCGAATTGCGCAGGCTGCGGTTGATGATGACGGTCGCGGACTCGCCGTCTTTACCGGTACGGTTGTAGGCCAGCACCTCGTCATTGAGCGCGAAGGCCTTGATCTCACCGTCGATCATAAACGGCAGCGCGCGGCGCACGGCCGAGGCATTCTTGACGATCGCAAACGTATCGAAGTCGTGTAGGTTTTCCTTGGTCGGCATGGTGCGGCGGTTGCCCGGATCGGTGAGGCCCTCCAGGCCGTACTCATCGCCATAATAGATCGAGGGCACGCCCGGGAACGTCATCTGCATGAGCGTCGCCAGCCAAAAGCGGCTCTTGGCCAGGCCCATGGAGTTCTCGTCCAGGCGCCATTTGCTGCGCTCACTCTCGGGCAGCTGCGACTCGTCGGGGCCACCGCCGAGCACCGAGATAATGCGCGGGCGGTCGTGGCTCGACAGCAGATTGAGCGCGCAGGATAATGCCTCGCGCGGGTAGTTCTCGCGCAGGGTCTCGATATCCTCGGCTGCTTGGTAGGCGTTTTTGTAGCCCATCAAAAAGCCGATGACCATGTCGCGGAAGGGGTAATCCATGGCCGAGTCGAGCTCGGAGCCTTGTAGATAGCGACGCAGATGGCCGTAGCTGATCTTGTTGGAGGCATCTTCCCAGACCTCGCCGAGCAGCAGCGCGTCGGGCTTCTCGGCGAGCACGGCCTTTTTGATCTCGGTCAGGAGGTCATCGGAAAGCTCGTCGGCCACATCGAGGCGCCAGCCATGGGCACCGGCGCGCAGCCATTTGCGGATGATACCGTCCTTGCCCAGAATCCGCTCGCGTACCAGTTCGGAGCTCTCATTGATGGCGGGCATATTGCCCACGCCCCACCAGCAGTCGTACGAGCCGTCCTCGTGGAAATAAAACGCATCACGCCACGGAGAGTCCTCGCTCTGCCACGCGCCGACACCGGGATAGTTGCCGTAGCGGTTAAAGTAGATCGAATCGTCGCCCGTGTGGTTGAACACACCGTCCAGAATGATGGAAATGCCCAGCTTCTCGGCCGCCTCGCACAGCTCAGTAAAGTCCTGCTCGGTGCCCAGAATCGGATCGATCTTGGTGTAATCGGCGGTGTCGTAGCGGTGGTTGCTCGCGGCTTCAAAAATGGGGTTGAGGTAGATGGCTGTAAAGCCCAGTTCGGCGATGCGAGGCAGGTCATTCTGGATACCCTTGAGCGAGCCGCCGTAAAAATCCCAGGTCTTGATGGAGCCGTCTTCGGCACGCTCGTACTCGGGCGGTTCGTTCCAGTCCTCGACCATGCGGCGCTGGATTCCGTTGCGCGGTTTTTCAACTTCGGCCAGCGTTCGCTCGCGCCAGTTTTCGTCGCGGGCATAGCGGTCGGGGAAGATCTGGTAGACCATGCCCCGCTCGTACCAGGTGGGACGGTTCTCGCGATGCTTGTAGACGGTAATCTGGAACGACGGGACCTCGGCGTAATCGTAGGTCACACCCTCGCCACCGGTGCGACCCTGCGGTGCACCCAAGCGGACCTCGGGCTGGCCCTCGATGTTGCAGATAAAGCTGTACCAAATAAGACAGGGCTCGGTGCACTCAAGCTCTACGGTAAATATGCCGTCGCCCTCGTGCGTCATGGGATACAGAGACTCACCGATTTCATCGACCCAGGTACGCAGGGTAAGCGTTGCCTGGTTGGGGTCGGCATCCTCCAAAATCACCGATAGCGAAACGGAAGTTCCAGTGGTCACAGCGCCAAACGGAGTACGAAACTGCGGCAGACGGCTGTTGTGAATCAATCTCATAATACGGTCCAGTTCAATAGAATCACGGCCTGCGGGCCATGGGCTTTACGCACAGGATGTAAGTATATCTGTTGTACACAGGCTGTATAAACAACATCCGTTTACCATCGGCGAACGGTTGTCCTAGAAAATCGTTTTACCAACTACCTACAGAGAAGGGGCGCCCGGTTGGAGCGCCCCTTGCATAGGGTTTGATTAGGTTTTGGATCGTCTGTGGGCTAGCGGCGCTTGCGGGTGGCCGTTGCCTTGCGGACGGACGTCTTCTTGGACGGGGCCTTTTTCTCTGCCGGAGCGGCGGGGGAGACCGGGGTCTCCTTGGCAGGCTCGGGCTTAGTCTCTGCCTTCGGTGCGGCCTTGACCTCAGCGGCCTTCGGCGCCGGCTTAGTCTTTACCTCGGCCTTGGGCTCCTCTTTGGCAGCAGCTGGCTTAGTCTCTGCCTTGGGAGTCGTGGTCTTTGCCGTGGTCTTCTTGGCCGTCGTCGTGCGCTTTCGCGTGGTGGTCTTGGCGGCGGGCTTGGTCTCGACGGTTACCTCCGCCTTGGACTCTGCAGGCGTCTCCTCGACCTTGGCTGCCGGCTTTGCGGCTGACTTGGTCGTGGCGGCCTTCGTGGTCGTCAACTTCGTTGCCGTGGTCTTCTTGGCTGCCGTTGTCTTCTTGGCAGCAGTCTTTGCCGGAGCCTTGGTGGCCGGCTTGGCCTTAGCGACCTCGGCCTTTACCTCGGGAGCAGCCTCGGCTTCGGCGGCCTTCTTGGCAGCGGCGGTCGTGCGCTTGCGCGTGGTCGTTGCCTTGGCAGCCGTTGTTTTAGTCGCGGCAGACTTGGTCGTCGTAACCTTCTTAGTGGTCGTCTTGCGGGTCGTGGTCTTCTTAGCTGCGGGCTTTGCAGCGGGCTTGACCTCAGCCTTTGCCTCAGGAGCAACCTCAGCCTTCACCTCAGGCTCGGCCTTTGCGGGCTCAGCTTCAACCGGCTTCTCCTCGGCCTTGGACTCCGGCTCAGCAACAGCTTTAGGCTCGTCGACAACTGCCGCCGGCCTCTCAATCTCCGGATGCATAAAGAAGTACAGGTCCAGATACTTATCGGCCGAGCGCGTCCAGCTAAAGTCCTGGCTCATGGCCTGCGTGACCAGCTGATCCCAGGCCTCGCGGTTGTCCCAGAACAGGCGTGCCGCGCGGAACACGGCGTCGCCCATCTCGTCGCCGTTAAAGTTACTAAACGAGAAGCCCGTGCCCTCGCCGGTAAACTCGTTGTACGGGATCACGGTGTCCTTCAGGCCGCCGGTCTCGCGCACGATGGGCAGGGTACCGTAGCGCATGGCGATGATCTGCGACAGGCCGCAGGGCTCAAACTTCGAAGGCATCAGGAACATGTCGGCGGCGGCGTACATGCGCTGCGACAGCGCCGGATCGAACTCGATGCGTGCGGCCATGGTGCCGGGGTACTTGTCCTGGAAATATCGCAGGCCGTCCTCGTAGTCGCGGTCGCCGGTGCCCAGCACCGCCACCTGCACACCGCCGGCCAGGATGCGGTCGAGCGCGTACATGACCAGGTCCATGCCCTTCTGGCGTGTCAGACGCGTGACCATCACCATGAGCGGGCGGTCGTCGCGAACCTCGAGCCCCAGCTCTTCCTGAAGCTTGGCCTTGCACACGGCCTTGCCGGAACGGTCATCAACCGTGTAGTTTGCGGCAATGCGCTTGTCGGTCGCCGGGTCAAAGCCCGCGACGTCGATGCCATTCAAAATGCCCTGCAGCGCGTACGAACGCTCGCGCAGCACGCCATCCAGACCCTCGCCAAACTCGGGCGTCTGGATCTCGTTGGCATAGGTGGGGCTCACCGTAGTGATGGCGTCGGCATAACGTAGGGCGCCCAGCATGTAGTTGATGCTGCAGGCGTCGCAACGCAGCTGCGAAGCGGCGGCCGGAATGTGCGCCACACCCAGGATGTCCTCCATCACGGTGTCGCTAAACTGGCCCTGGAACGCCACGTTGTGGATCGAGAACACAGTCTTGACGCGGTCGTACAGCGGCAGGCCCTGGTAGAACTCGCGCAAGAACACGGGCGCCAGTGCCGTCTGCCAGTCGTTGCAGTGCAGGATGTCGCACTCAAAGCCCTCGGGCAGGTGCTGCAGGCTCTCGGTGATGGCCTTGGAGAAGAACGCGAAGCGCTCGCCGTCGTCGAAGAAGCCGTACGGATAATCGCGCGCAAAGTAGCGCTCGTTGTCCACGAACATATAGGTGACGCCGTCGTGCTCGAGCTTCTCCAGCCCGCAGTACTCGTTGCGCCAGCCCAGGCTCACGTAAAAGTCGGCAAAGTGCTCCATCTGCGCCTTGTACTCGTCCTTGATGGTGACGTATTTGGGCACCATCACGATGACCTCGGCGCCGGCGCGCACGAGTGCTGCAGGCAGCGAGCCCGCCACGTCACCCAGGCCACCGGTCTTAACAAACGGTGCGCACTCGGCCGAGGCAAACACGATCTGCATCTTTTTGCTGGAATCTGCCATATTGTCTCCCATGTTGCAATTCGAGAATAGCCGCCTGGCGCTAACCGGGCGGCTATTCTACATGTTACGAGCGATGTTGCGGTGCCAACGTTAACGTACGATGGTTGTGTCGGAAGTTAACGGAGCCTTGCCCAGCACCAGGATGTTCTCGGGCGTGCCTCGAAGCTCGGTGTTGATGGGAACCACGTTGTTCTTGTCCAGAATGGCGTTCTCAACTCGTGCACCGCTCTTGATGACACAGCTCTGGTTGATGATCGAATTGGTCACCGAAGCGCCTTCCTCGACCACAACGCCGCGCGACAGGATCGAGTTACGCACGGTGCCCTTGATGATGCAGCCGGCCGAGATGATCGAGTTGCACGCGTGGCTGCCGGTCGCATAGCGCGAAGGCGGCACGTCGTGAGCCTTGGTCAGGATTGGGCGCTCGGGATCAAAGAGCTGGTCGGCCACGGTCTGGTCGAGCAGGTCCATGCTGCGGCGATACAGCGACTTCTCGCTAAACACGCCCACGACCTCGCCCTTGTACTCGTAGCTGCACACGTCGATGTTGCCAAAGTCGCCTTGGAGTGCCTCGAGCAGGTCCAGATAGTCGGCTGCCTGGTAGTGATCGATGATCTCGAGCAGCGTCTCGCGGTTGACGATGCAGCAGTCCATAGAGGCGTTGTCGCCGTACACGACGCCGGCGCTCACGCCCGTCAGGCGACCGTTCTCGTTAATTTCGAGTTTGGTCTCGTCATCGACGTTGCGCGTGGCCTTGCAGTACACCACGGTCATCTGGGCACCGGAGTTCTCGTGCGCGTCGATGATGGTGTTGAGGTCCATGTTAAAGATGATGTTGGTGCCCATCATCACAACATAGGGCTTGTCCGAGCGCTGGAACAGCGTCTTGTTGGAGATGATGTCGCGCAGCAGGAAGCGCATGCCGCCCTTGGTGGTGCCATACGCGTTGCCGGGCACCATGAACAGGCCGCCCTTCTTGCGGTCCAGACCCCAGTCCTTGCCCGAACCAACGTGGTCGATCAGCGAGCGGTAGTTGCCCGGCATGACGACGCCGACGGTCTTAATGCCGGCATTCATCATGTTGGACAGCGGAAAGTCGATCAGGCGGTAGCGGCCCAAAAAGGGAACGGACGCGATGGGGCGGTCCTTGAGCAGGACGCTGCCGTAGCTCGAAGAGTAGTTAGCGGTGATATAACCGATGGCCTTGCGATTGATCATCGGATCATTCCCCCTTCCCGATAACGACGTCATTTCCAACGACGGCCGTATCCTTGGTGGTATCGACAGAGCCGAGCTTCACGCCCTCTTCGACCGTGGAGTTCTCGCCCAAAATAGCGCGGCAGATGTGCGCGCCGCTCTTAACGTGCGCACCCGGCAGCAGCACGGAGTCCTCGACCACGGCGCGCTCCTCGATGATGACATCGGTCGAAAGGATTGAGTGGCGAGCGGTGCCGTAGATCTTGCAGCCGTTGGAGACCAGGCAGTCGTCCAGGCGGCCGTCCGGGCCAATGTAGTGCGGCGGACGCGTGGTGATGTTGGACATGATGGGGAAGTGCTTGTCGAACAGATCGAACTCGGGGTTGTTGCCCAGCAGGTCCATCGAGGTCTCGTGGAAGCTGGCGATGGTGCCGACGTCCTTCCAAAAGCCGTGGAACTCGTAGCTGTACAGGCGCTTGCCCTCGCCGAGCAGCTTGGGGATGATGTCCTTGCCAAAGTCGTGGCTCGAGCGCTGGTCCAGAGCGTCCTCTTCGAGCGCCTCGATCAGCACGTCAGCCGAGAAGATGTAGATGCCCATGGACGCGAGGTTCGAATCGGGCTTCTCGGGCTTCTCGGTAAACTTGGTGATGCGGCCATCCTCGGGATCGGTGGTCAGGATGCCAAAACGGCTGGCCTCCTCCCACGGCACGGGCATAACGCTCACCGTGAGGTCGGCGTTGTTCTCAATGTGCGTCTTGAGCATCTTGCGGTAATCCATGCGATACAGGTGATCGCCCGAAAGAATTAGGACGTACTTGGGGTCGTTGGCCTTGATGTAGTCGAGGTTCTGTGTAATGGCGTCGGCCGTGCCCGCATACCAGGCGCCGCCGGTCTGCGTCTCGTACGGCGGCAGGATCGACACGCCGCCGTCGCGGCTGTCCAGATCCCACGCCTCGCCGGAGCCCACATAGGCATGCAGCAGGTAGGGGCGATACTGCGTCAGAACGCCCACCGTGTCGATGCCCGAGTTGGAGCAGTTGGACAGCGAAAAGTCGATAATGCGGAACTTGCCACCAAAGCTAACCGCCGGCTTTGCGATCTTTTGGGTGAGTGCCCCCAATCGGCTGCCCTGTCCTCCTGCGAGGAGCATCGCGATGCATTCTTTCTTACTCATCGATTTCTCCTTCTGTCATCGATGTTCCTAAACCCATTAGCGACGGGCGCGGCGCATTGTCACGCCCGTCGAGTAATGCCGTGCTGGCATAGGGGAGCTCGCGCGCCTTTACGCGTGCCAGATCTCGTCGCGGTACTCGCGAATGGTGCGGTCGCTCGAGAACCAGCCGCTCGAGGCGGTGTTGAGCAGAGCCTTGCGGTTCCAGGTCTCCTGGTCGCCATAGCTGCCGGTGAGCTTCTCCCACGCATCCACGTAGCTGCGGAAGTCTGCCATGACCAGGTCGGGGTCGTTGTTGTTCATGAGCTCGTTGTAGATGCTCTCGAAGTTGCCCGAAAGGCCGGCAAAGGTGTTGTCCTTGAGCTCGTCCATCACGCGGCCCAGGCGCTCGCGATCATTGTTGAGCGTATCCCACGCAAAGTAGCTGTTCGATGCCCAGAGCTGCTCGACCTCGGGAGCGGTCAGGCCAAAGATGGCCTCGTTCTCGCGGCCGGCCAGGTCGGCGATCTCGATGTTGGCGCCGTCGAGGGTACCCAGCGTAATGGCGCCGTTCATCATGAGCTTCATGTTGGACGTGCCCGAAGCCTCCTTGCCGGCCGTGGAGATCTGCTCCGAGATCTCGGCGGCGGGGTAGATGAGCTGGGCGTTGCTCACGCGGAAGTTGGGGATAAAGCAGACCTTCATGACCTCGTTGACGCGGGCATCGTTGTTGATGACGTCGGCAACGGAGTTAATGAGGCGGATGGTCTCCTTGGCAAAGGTGTAGCTCGAGGCAGCCTTGCCACTAAAGATGAAGGTCGTCGGCGTCACGTGGAAGTTGGGGTCGGCGATGCGACGGTTGTAGATGTCCATCACCTTCATAATGTTCATGAGCTGGCGCTTGTAGGCATGGAAGCGCTTTACCTGGACATCGAAGACGGTGTTGGGATCGATGACCAGACCGGTCTCGGCCTTGACGTAGGCGGCCAGGCGTTCCTTGTTGGCGCGCTTGGAGGCACCCACGGCCTTCAGGAACTCGGTGTCGTTCTGGAAACATTTAAGCTTCTCCAGCTCAAAGGCGTCCTTGAGCCAGCCGTCGCCAATGGCCTCGGTCACGAGTTTGGCATAGGTGGGGTTGGCCTCGGCAAAGAAGCGACGGTGCGAGATGCCGTTGGTCTTGTTGTTGAACTTCTCGGGCGTCAGGGCATAAAAGTCCTTGA
>DXZX01000019.1:0-5417 GCA_019419445.1 Collinsella sp. | reverse complement strand
CTTGAGCACGATGTTCTTAATGATGTCGGAATGGATCTTGGCCACGCCGTTGACGCTATGGCTGCAGATCACGGACAGGTTGGCCATGCGGATCTCGCCGTCCCACAGGATGGCGGTCTGGCGCAGACGCTCCTGCCAGCCCTCCCGAGTGGTGTCGAACGACTCGTGCCAACGACGGCTGATCTCGTCGATGATCTGGTAGACGCGGGGGAGGAGTTTGGAGAACGTGCCGATGGGCCACTTCTCCAGGGCCTCGGGCAGGATGGTGTGGTTGGTGTAGCTCACGACCTGCGTCACGATGTTCCAGGCGTCATCCCACTCGAGCTTCTTCTCGTCGATCAGGATGCGCATGAGCTCGGGGCCGCACATGGCGGGGTGGGTATCGTTGGTGTGGATGGCCACAAACTGCGGCAGCAGCTCCCAGTTCTCGCCGTGCTCCTTCTCAAAGGTGTCGAGCAGGCTGTAGATGCCGGCTGAGACAAACAGGTACTCCTGCTTCAGGCGCAGCAGACGGCCGTGCTCGCCGGCGTCGTTGGGGTAGAGGATGGCGCTGATGGCCTCGGCCTCGGCGCGCTCGGCATCGGCCAGGGCGTAGTCGCCGCGGTTGAAGGCCTCCAGGTCAAAGTGCTCCTCGACCGGCTCGGCAGCCCAGACGCGCAGCTTGTTGACAGTCTCGCCGGCATAGCCCACCACGGGGATGTCATAAGGGACGGCCAGGATGTCCTGCGTGTCCACGGTGCGGTAGAACGTGCGGCCGTTCTCCTCAAAGCCCTCGACATGGCCACCAAACTTGATGGTCACGGCCTTGTCCTGACGACGGACCTCCCAGGGATAGCCGTGGGTGAGCCACTCGTCGGTGGCCTCGACCTGGCTGCCGTTGACGATCTCCTGCTTAAACAGGCCGTAGCGGTAGCGCATGCCGTTGCCGTAGCCGGCAATGCCCTCGGCTGCCATGGAATCCAGGAAGCATGCGGCCAGACGGCCCAGACCGCCGTTGCCCAGAGCCGGATCGGGCTCCTGGTTCTCGATGACGGACAGGTCAAAGCCCATGTCGTCGAGCGCCTCGGCGACCATGTCGCGCACGCCAAAGTTGAGCAGGTAGTTGTCGAGCAGGCGACCGATCAAAAACTCGATCGAGAAGTAGTACACGCGCTTCTTGCCCTCGGCGGTCACACGGGCGTCGCTTTTGGTGGCGACGGTGCGCGCCTTCTCGGCCACGAGTTTGGCCAGGGCATTAAAGCGGTCGAGGTCGCTGGCGGTCTCGACGCTCTTGCCGCTGATGCTCATGACGGCATCGCGATAGAGCTCGGTAAACTCCTGCTTGTTGTCGAAGATCTTATTCATACGTTCCTTTCCCCCGGGGATATCTCTCCCGGAACGGTTATGACTTACATCCTACGCCCTGGCGGGGCGGGTAATTGCAGAGGTAACGACTTTGTTACGCATCCTTGCCAGACGCCTTAACAGCACCTGCCTTGGCCTTGGGAGCAGCCTTTTTGGCGGTTGCCTTCTTGGCCGTAGCGGGCTTGGCTGAAGGCTTGGTCGCCTTGCCCTTAGCCGGAGCCTTCTTGGCAGCCGCGGGCTTGGGCTTTACCGACGACGCGCGCTTGCGAGTAGCCTTCTTGGGTGCCTCGACCACCGGCGGCTTGTAGCTGCTGGGACCGCGGCGCTTAAGCACCACGCCTGCCAGACCGGGTACCTTAATCTCGATGGAGTCCATCTGCCCTTTCCAGGGATAGGGCTCGCTCGAGCAGATGTAGGGCTCCTCGCCGGCATAGCCGCTGCCGCCAAACTCGGGACGGTCGGAATCAAAGATGACCTCCCAGTCACCCTCGCGCGGCACGCCCACACGGAAGCTCTCGTAGCTCGCCGGGTCAAAGTTGATCAAGATCACCAGGTCGTCATCGACGTCCTCGCCCTGGCGCACAAAGCTCACGATGGACTGCTTGGAGTTGTCCGCATCGATCCAGGTAAAGCCGTCGTCGGTGTAGCCGCGCTCGTACAGGGCGGGCTCGGCGGTGTACAGGTGGTTGAGCGCCTTGATAAACGCCTGATGATGACGGTGGGTCTCGTACTCCTCGGTTAGGAACCACTGGATGGACTCGTAGTAGCGCCACTCAATAAACTGGCCAATCTCGTTGCCCATAAAGTTGAGCTTGGCGCCGGGGTGCGTCATCTGGTAGAAGGCGAGCGTGCGCAGGCCGGCAAACTGGCGCCACCAGTCGCCCGGCATGCGGCCGATCAGCGAGCACTTGCCGTGAACGACCTCGTCGTGGCTCAGCGGACAAATAAAGTTCTCGGTAAAGGCGTACATGATGGAGAACGTGAGCAGCCCGTGGTTGCCGGGGCGCCACGGAAAATCGGTCTGCATGTAGTGCAGGGTATCGTTCATCCAGCCCATGTCCCACTTGTAGTGGAAGCCCAGACCGCCGTCCTGCGGCGGGTAGGTCACGAGCGGCCACGCGGTGGACTCCTCGGCCATCATCATCACGTCGGGGAAGTGGGCCTCCACGGCGCAGTTGACCTGACGGATAAACGCGCTGGCGTCCAGGTCCTCCTCGGTTCCGTACTTGTTGAACTTCTTTTGGCCCGGATCGTCGATGCCAAAGTTGAGGTACAGCATGCTGGACACGCCATCCATGCGGATGCCGTCAACGTGGAAGTTCTCGAGCCAGTACAGCACGTTGGAGACCAGGAAGGAGCGGACCTCGCCGCGGGCGAAGTCAAACTTGTGCGTGCCCCAGTTGGGGTGAATCTCGTGCTCAAACAGCATGTGGCCGTTAAAGGTGGCAAGGCCGTGGGAGTCGGCGCAAAAACCGCCGGGCACCCAGTCCATGATCACGCCGATGCCTGCCTCGTGGCATGCATCGATAAAGTGCATGAGTTGCTGCGGGTCGCCATAGCGCGAAGTGGCGGCATAGTAGCCGGTCGTCTGGTAGCCCCAGGAGCCATCGAAGGGATGCTCCATGAGCGGCATGACCTCGATATGCGTATAGCCCATGTCGCGCACGTAGTCCACGAGCTCCACCGACAGGTCGTCGTAGGTGTAAAACTCGCCGCGCTGCGCGGGGAAGGGATCCATGGGGCCGGGATAGTTGCCATACTCGTCCGGCTCGCCCTGCGGCGCGTCGCCGTGGCGCTTCCACGAGCCAATATGCACCTCGTAGATGTTGAGCGGCTGCGACATGTGGTTGTGGCCGGCGCGGCGCTTGAGCCATGCGGCGTCGTTCCATTTGTAGCCATCGAGGGTCCACAGCACGCTAGCGGTACCCGGAGGGCACTCGGCCTTGAAGGCGTACGGATCGGCCTTGTAGAGCTTCTCGCCCTCGTTGGTCTCAATGAGATACTTATAGAGCTGACCTTGTTCTGCGCCAGGAATAAAGCCTTCCCAAATAGCGCTCGTATGCACGGGCACCAGAGGGTTGGCTTCCTCATCCCAGTCGTTAAATTCGCCAATGACATGCACGCTCTTTACATCGGGCGCCCAAACGCAAAAGCGCCAGCCGCGCGTACGGTTCTGCGTGTCGGGGTGCGCGCCCATCTTTTCCCAGCTGCGCTCCCACGTGCCGATGCCAAACAGGTAGACATCGTCCTTGGAGAGTTCCGGTGCGTGCGGGGCGGCTTTACGGGTAGCGGGCTTTTTAGTTGCTGGCTTTAGCTTTGTATCGCTCACGTTTGATCCCATCATGACGCGGCAGCGTGTTGCCTTGGTGACTAGATGCGAAAGGTCCAAGGCTGCACGAATCGAAGGGACGGCGATAGTTCTATGATTCGTTCCACCTCGCGTGCTCGGTGGAACTTTCGGCACGAAATACGATAACACCTGTTCGTTACTTTTATGGAGAAAAGTGGATTTACGACGGTGTTTAATCGGCGAGCGCCATGTTTAGACCACTGGCAGAATTGCGATGGTAAAACTCTTGACAGTTTTACCAATTAGGGTTTCAAGATTGTTAGTCTGACGTTTGGTAAAACGTTTTTAGCAGGATGTTTACCATTTGACATCGAAAGGTTCGTTTATGTCCCAGACCGCTGCTCCCAATGTCGCTTTTATTTTCGATTGCGACGGAACACTGGTTAATAGCACCCCCGTTTGGGCCTATGCTCAGCCCGAGTTATTGCACCGCCACGGAGTTGACGTAACGGTCGACGATTTTGCCCAGTTTGAGCATTTGTCGCTCGAGGACGAGTGCCAGGCCTACCACGACACCTGGGGCATTGGCGCAAATGGCGAGGAGCTCTATCGCGAGCTGAGCGACATCCTGATTGATGGGTACTCCAAGGTGCCGCCGCGCGAGGGGCTCCTGGCATTTTTGGAGCAGGCGAAGGTGGCGGGCATTGCCATGTGCGTTGCCACGTCCACGCCAGCCGAGCTGGTGCAGTCCGCGCTTGCGGGTGCTGGCCTTGATCGCTATATGGAGTTTATTACCACGACGGGCGAGGCGGGACGCTCCAAGCAGTTTCCCGATGTGTACGAGTTGGCGCTGCGCTGTCTGGAGGAGCGTCATGGGCACAGGTTTGAGCGCGCCTGGGGGTTTGAGGACGCCGTTTTTGGCCTAAAGAGCTCTGGCACCGCAGGCTTTAACCGCGTGGGCATCTATGATCCGCACGGCCGCATGAAGCGCGACGATGTGCGCGACAACTGCGATATCTTTATCGACAGCTATAAGGACCTGGATCTGGATCACGTGCTGGCGTTTGAGGGATAGGCGAGGGCTGTGGTTTGTAAGGTATTAGTGGTCTGCGGCTCGCCCGTGGTGGCGAGCGCGGATCTGTTGCGTAGGCTAGCAGGGGAGTGCGACCACGTCATCGCTGTGGACTGCGGCCTGGATGCTCTGCTGGGTGCCGGTTTGAGCTGCGACGTATATGTGGGGGACGCCGACACGGTGAGCGACGCCGGTCGCGCGTTGGTCGATGTCGCCACCGACTTTGAAGTTGAGCGCCACGACCCCTACAAGGACTATACCGACCTGGCACTGGCGCTCGATTCCGTCCGACGCCGCTGGCCGGGTGCCGAAGTGGTTGCGACCTGCGCCAACGGCGGCCGTCCGGATATGGCCTTGTCTGTGTTAGGGCTACTGGCAGGCTATGTGGACGCCCCCGTCTGGATCGCCGAGGACGAAACCACGGCCCGCATCCTGCGCGGAGGCGAATCCTGGACCATCGAAGGCGCCGTGGACAAGACGTTCTCTATCATTGCTATAGCCCCTGGGACGGTGGTAAGCGAACACGGCCTAGAGTGGGAGCTAGACCACAGCCCCCTGGGCCTGTTGGCGGACACGGGCATCAGCAATGTGGTCAGGTCAACAGCCACGATCCAAGTCCACACCGGCACCGCCATCGCTTACCTATATCAATAGGCATGGTTGATTTTCAATCTCAACGCAACAGCCTGAACGGTCCCCGCGTTTCCGCAG
>DXZX01000018.1:34654-37295 GCA_019419445.1 Collinsella sp. | reverse complement strand
TCACCACGATGATACCCTGCCTTTGTTCGTTCCTGTTTACCGTTCCGAGTAGTCCTTCCGCAGAACTTCCGATAAACAAAAAACGTACCCGAACCCTTTCTCGTAAAGAATCGGGTTCGAGTACGAACTGAATGCTGGAGCAATAAAAAACCACCAGAAAGGTGCCTGTCTCCTTTGTGGTTGTTTTGGGCCAGTCCTAGAGCGTGTGGCCGTAGGCATCGGCGGCCTTGATGGCAGCGGCGAACTTTTCGTCGGTGAAGGGCTCGGGGTTTCCCTGCTTCCACTCGTTGGTGGCGTGTGCATATTCGCACAGGGCAGGGATGTCGACCTCGGAAAGTCCGACTTGCTCAAGCGTTACGGGCAGGCCCATCTGCTTGTTAAAGGCGGCGTAGCGCTCAAGGTTCTCGGTGTCGCCCGTGTAGGCGAACAACACGAGCACGCCCAGGCTCACGACCTCGCCGTGCAGGTAGGAGCCCTCACGTGGAATGCTGCAGGTAGCGTTGTAGAACGCGTGCGCCACGCTCGAGTTGTAGTAGTAATCGTTCTGGTTGGTCAGGTTCGAGACATAGCCCGTGTTGACCACGATGTCGAGCGCGATCTGTTTGACGGACTCGCTCGACAGATTCTGACGCACGTCCTCAAGACCCTGGACGCCATAGGTGAACAGCGGCTCGGAGCAGGTGTGCGCGAGTGCCAGGCCAAGACCGGCGGTGTGCTCTAAGTTGCCGGCGCTCGTGGCGTACTCGACTTCGGGCTGCTTGGACAGGGCATCGCCCACGCCGGCCCAGAAGTACTCCGCCGGAGCCTCGGCGATGATCTTGGGATTGATGAAGATGTGCGCGGGACGGTTGGGGTACGAATAGCCCTCGAGTGAGCCGTCGTCGTTGTAGACGACGGCAATGGCGGTCGCGGCCGAGCAGTTGGAGCAGATCGTCGGTACCGTAAAGACGATCTTCTTGAGCTCGATAGCAGCCGTCTTGACAGTATCGAGCGCCTTGCCGCCGCCACAGGCAATGAGCACGTCGGCTTCCTGGCAGGCGGGGGAGTTTACGACCTTGGCGATATTTGCGCGCGTACTGTTGGTACCGTAGACGCGCGTCTCCAGAATCTCGACGTCGGTACCTGCCAGCGCAGCTTCGATACCGGGAAGTGCTGCGGCCAGTGCCCGCTTGCCACCGATGATCGCGACCTTGGTTGCTCCGTACTCCGCCAGTGCGGTTGGCAGCTCGGTAAAGCAATCCTCGCCAACGGTGTAGTCGCTCATTCCAATCGTGCGCATAGCAACCTTCTTTCGTTCGATAAAGTGCTTTCAGGTATTTTGCTCCTAGAGAAGGGCTGTAATAGCGAGAAATTTCGAACGTATAAAACCAGTGTTGAGGGTTTTTCGACGGCGCTGACCGTGCTACCATACACCGCATAAGCGTTGATGGGGACGAGTAGTCGGCCGTCCGCATGCCACAGAGAGCGGGGAGCGCTGAGAACCCGTGCATGCGACCGATGAAAATCACCCCGGAGCTGCGGTCCCAACGGACGTGCCGCGCAGGCACGTCTTAGTAGATATCGCCGAGATGGTCGTCGATACAGGCCAGCCGAGTAACGGATGCGAGCGCGCGAATACGCGGGCGAGGGCATCTAAGCTGGGTGGTTAAACGAAGAGCTTTTGCGGGCATACAGCCCGTTTTTGTGGCGCTTCGTCCCAGCTTGTAGGGACGGGCGCTTTTTTGGTGCCCAACGGGCGTGCGCGCCCACGACATGAAAGGGGTACCGTGGCAAACGAGTACAAGCAGACGATGAATCTGCCCAAAACCGGTTTTCCCATGCGTGCCGGTCTTTCCAAGTCCGAGCCCAAGCGACTCAAGGACTGGCAGGACAACAAGGTCTACGAGCAGGTTCTGAAGAAGAACGAGGGTCACAAGAAGTTCGTGCTGCACGACGGCCCTCCGTACGCCAACGGCCCGATCCACATCGGCCACGCCATGAACAAGATCTCCAAGGACATGATCAACCGCTACTGGATGATGCAGGGCTATGAGGTTCCCTATGTCCCCGGTTGGGACTGCCATGGCCAGCCGATCGAGCATAAAGTCGAGGAGAAGCTCGGCACCGAGAAGTTCAACCAGACCTCCACGGCTAAGATCCGCGAGCTTTGCAACAAGTTCGCTGTCGAGAACATCGAGCTGCAGAAGGCCGGCTTCCGTCGCCTGGGCGTGCTCGGCGATTGGGACAACCCGTATCTGACGCTCTATCACCAGCATGACGCCGCCGACATCGAGGTCTTCAAGGCTATGTTCGACAAGGGCATGATCTATCGCGGCCACAAGCCGGTTCACTGGTGCAAGCACTGCCACACCGCGCTGGCCGAGGCCGAGATCGAGTACTCCGACGAGACGAGCCCGTCCATCTTCGTGCGCTTCGAGATGACCTCCAAGCCCGCCGGCCTCGAGGACTTCGACGGCCCGGTCGACTTCATCATCTGGACGACCACCCCGTGGACCATCCCCTCCGACCAGGCAGTTTCCCTCAAGCCCGGCGCCGCCTACGTCGCCGTTGAGCACGACGACCGCGCCGAGGTCATGCTCGAGGACCTGGCTCCCAAGTGCTGCGAGGAGTTTGGCTGGGAGTACACCCCGGTTATGGTCGA
>DXZX01000018.1:0-34644 GCA_019419445.1 Collinsella sp. | reverse complement strand
GCCCTATGTGGTTCCCGCCGAGACCTTCCACCACATCCACTACAAGCAGCCGATCTTCGACGGTGTCGAGGGCGTGGCGCTGCTGGCCGATTACGTCGGTGTCGACGACGGTACCGGTATTGTCCACAACTCGCCCGGTCACGGTGTTGACGACTACTTTGCCTGCCTCAAGGAGGGCATCACCGACATCTGCATGCCGGTCGATGACGACGGCAAGTTCTACACCGGTGAGGAGTTTGGCACCGGTGGCCCCTTCAGCGGTATGGACACCGATGAGGCCAACCCACACATCATCGAGTTCCTGCGCGAGCGCGGCACCCTGGTCCTCGAGAAGAGGATCACGCACAGCTATCCGCACTGCTGGCGCTGCAAGCACCCGGTGCTCTTCCGTGCTACCGACCAGTGGTTTGTCTCGATGGACAAGACCGGTTTGCGCGAGCAGGCTGGCAAGGAGGTCCGCGAGAACGTCAAGTGGTATCCGGCCCACGCGGCCAACCGCATCGGTGCCATGGTCGAGCAGCGTCCCGACTGGTGTATCAGCCGTCAGCGCAACTGGGGCGTGCCTATCCCGAGCTACACCTGCACCGACTGCGGCGAGAAGGTTATGAACGACGCCACGCTCGACGCTGTCATCAAGCTCTTCCACGAGAAGGGCTCTGACGCCTGGTTCACCGACGCTCCCGAGAGCTACCTGGGCGAGGCCTGCGTCTGCCCCAAGTGCGGTGGCCATCACCTCAAGGCCGATAAGGACATCCTCGACGTGTGGTGGGATTCCGGCGTTTCCTGGAAGGCCGTCTGCGAGTACCGTCCCGAGCTGGAGTATCCGGCGGATGTGTACCTCGAAGGCTCCGACCAGCACCGCGGTTGGTTCCAGAGCTCGCTGCTCACCTCGGTGGGCGCCAACGGCCACGCTCCGTACAAGGCGGTTGTCTCGCAGGGCTTCACGCTCGACGGCCAGGGCCGCAAGATGTCCAAGTCGCTCGGCAACGTCATTGACCCCAACAAGGTCTGCGACGAGATGGGCGCCGACATCATCCGTCTGTGGGTTGCATCCGTCGATACCAGCTCCGACGTGTCAATCGACCACGAGATCCTTGCTCGTACGTCCGATGCCTACCGTCGTTTCCGCAACACGCTGCGCTTCCTGCTCTCCGAGCTCGAGGGTCAGTTTGAGCCCGAGACCGACGGCGTCGCCTTTGCCGACCTGCTGCCGCTCGACAAGCTCATGGTTGCCCGCCTGACTCAGGTCCAGGCCGAGGTCGACGATGCCTACGCCAGCTACGAGTTCCCGCGCGCCTACCGTGCGCTCTACGACTTCGTGGTTACCGAGCTCTCCAACGTGTACCTCGACGCCCTGAAGGACCGTCTGTACTGCGACAAGCCCGGCTCGCTCGAGCGCCGCAGCGCCCAGACCGTGCTGGCCGAGCTCTTCTCGATGCTCATGCGCGACCTGCAGCCGATCCTGTCCTACACGGTTGACGAGGCCATGGCATATGCGCCCGCTGGCTGCGTCGATCACCAGAAGTACGCCGCGCTGCTCGATTGGTACAAGTCGCCCATCACGGTCGACGAGGCCAATGAGTTCGAGGGCGTGCTCGAGGCTTCGCTCGAGCTCCGTAGCGCCGTGACCAAGGCCCTTGAGGATGCCCGTTCTGCCGGCACCTTCACCAAGAGCCAGCAGGTCCGCGTCAAGGCGGTCGTTCCCGCCGAGATGTACGCGCTGCTGACCGGCGACAAGGCCGTCGACCTGGCCGAGTTCTACATCGTCTCCGATGTTGAGCTGACCCAGGGCGAGGATCTTTCCGTTGCCATCGAGGCTGCCGAGGGCGAGTGCTGCGACCGTTGCTGGAACTACCGCACCACCGTCGGCGAGTACAACGGCCACGCTCACATCTGCAAGCGCTGCGCTGATGCGCTGAACTAACCGTTGGGGACGTTCTTAAACGACTGTCAAACAAGAACGTCCCCAACGTCAACTTTTGTCACGTCCAAGCGGCATTCTGTTTTTCGGAATGCCGCTTTCGTTTTTAGCTGGTTATTTCGCTAGCGTTGGTGAATATGCTGCGCGTTTGGCGTTTGTCACTATAAGATGATTACTTGCGTTAAACGGAATTCGATGTTCTTGAGGGTAGGGGATTGATTTGGGTCGTGCTGGGGATATGACGCCGCCTTTGCGTTGGCGGTTGGGTGTTGCTGGTGGGGTAGCGCTCGTTGTGCTGCTTGTTGACCAGCTGACCAAGCTTGCGGTTCGTGCCGTGGGCGAAGCTTTGCATGTGACTGTCATCCCCGGTGTCATCGACTTTATGTTTGTCCGCAATATCGGTGCTGCCTTTAGTATGGGCGAGGGGCATGGCATCGCGTTTGCCGTGCTGGCGTTGGCGGTCATTATCGCTATTGCCGTGTACCTCGTTCGTGCACCCCAGCTCGCCCATCTTGAGGTTGTGGGCATGGCGATGGTTGCGGGCGGTGCTATCGGCAACGCTATCGATCGTTTAGCCTTTGGCTTCGTGACCGATTTTATTGCAACCACCTTCATCGACTTCCCCGTCTTCAATGTGGCCGATATCGGCATTACCTTGGGCGTCGTGCTCGCCCTCTTCGGCTACATGTTCTTGAGTCCCGCGGCCCGTGAGGTCGATGCGACCGCCGAGCTTAACGCCCGTGACGAGGCCCGCGCCATGCGCAAGGCTAAACAACGTGGGGAGCGTGCCCGCAAGATTCGCGAAAGGAATGAGCGTTAATGGCCGACATCCATATTCTCGTTGCCGATGATTCCGCTGGTCAGCGCCTTGATGCCTATCTGGGCGCCAACGACGGCTGCCCCACGCGCTCTGCCTGCGCGCATCTGATTGAGGACGGTGCCGTATGTGTCAATGGCGAGACCTGCCTGTCCAAAAAGTATGCCGTGCGCGCCGGCGATCGTATTTCGGTCGATTTGCCCGAGCTGCACGATCCCACCGATGTGATTCCCGAGGCCATCCCGCTCGACATTCGCTATGAGGACGACTACCTTATCGTGCTCTCCAAGCAGCGCGGCCTGGTGTGCCATCCTGCACATGGTCATGAGAGCGGTACGCTCGCGAATGCCCTGGTCTATCACTGCGGTATCGACCATCTGGGCACCGTGCAGGGCGAGGACCGCCCCGGCATCGTGCATCGTTTGGATCGCGATACCTCGGGTCTCATGCTTGCGGCAAAGGACGACGACACCCAGCGCGCGCTCCAAAATCTCATCCGCACGCGTACGCTCGATCGTCGTTATATCACGCTCGTTCACGGTCATATCGCTATGGATGAGGGCACCATTAACACCGGCATTGCGCGTTCTACGCGCGACCGTGTCAAGATGGCGGTTTCGGACGACCCTTTCGCGCGCCAGGCCATTACGACCTTTAAGGTCCTCGAGCGCTTCGATTCCACGCGTTTTGACGACGGCTATACGCTCGTCGAGTGCCATCTGTTTACGGGCCGCACACATCAGATTCGTGTGCATATGCGCCATATCAACCACGCCTGCGTGGGCGATCCACTCTACGGCAAGTGCGATGCACGCGCCGATCAGGGTCTGACCAGGCAATTCCTTCATTCCTGGCGCGTCGCATTCGACCATCCCGTGACGGGGGAGCGTATTGAGTGCCGCGATGAGCTGCCGTGGGATCTCGCTGCGGTTCTTGACGACCTGGCCCTGCGCTCGATTGGCCGCACCGCCGCCGGCGACGACATCGTCCCGCAGCTTGGCCTTCTCGAAGCCTAGCCGGTATTAGGTGGTTTCTTGAACTCGGTAAGCCTGCGGTAAGATATACGATTGTTTACGTAATGCGTTCCTGGGAGCCTGCATGCTCGCCTTTTTACAAACCAACACACCCATCGTGATTTTCAACCAGATTGTCGTCACGCTGCTCACGGTCTGCTTTCTGTACCAGGTGGTCTTCTTTGTCATCGGTGCTCTTCGTGGCGAGGTCGCGCCTCCCAAGGCCAAAAAACTCCACCGCTATGCCTTCTTTATCGCGGCGCATAACGAGGAAGCCGTGATCGCCAACCTCGTACGCTCCATCAAGGACCAGGATTATCCGTCCGAGCTCATCGAGGTCTTCGTGGTCGCCGATGCCTGCACCGACAACACGGTGCAGCTTGCGCGCGAGGCCGGTGCTATTGTTTATGAACGCAATGACCTGGCCCGTAAGGGCAAGAGCTGGGTCATGGACTTTGGTTTCGATCGCATTCTCAACGAGTATCCCGACACGTTTGAGGGTTACTTTATCTTCGATGCCGACAACGTTATCTCCCGCGATTACGTGTCTAAGATGAACGATGCCTTTGACCAGGGCTTCCATGTGGTCACGAGCTATCGCAATTCCAAGAACTTCGGCAGCTCGTGGATCTCGGCAGCTAATGCCACTTGGTACCTGCGCGAGGCGCGCTTCCTCAACAACGCGCGTAATATCTGCAAGACGTCCTGCGCTGTCTCGGGTTCGGGCTATCTCATCTCCGCCAGCGTTATCGAGGGCATGCACGGCTGGCAGTTCCATACGCTGACCGAGGATATCCAGTTCACCACGTTCTGCGCCATTCACGGCATTCGCATTGGCTATGCGCCGGCGGAGTTCTTTGACGAACAGCCCGTGACGTTTAAGGCGTCCTGGAAACAGCGCATGCGTTGGACCAAGGGCTTCTACCAGGTGTTCTTTACCTACGGTAAGCACCTGGTCAAGTCGACGTTCCGCTATCATCGCTTTGCTGCCTACGACATGTTTATGACCATCGCTCCGGGCATGCTGCTGTCCCTGATCTCCATGCTCGCCAACGCGACCTTCCTCATCGTGGGCGGACTTTCGCATGGCTTCTTGGCCACCGAGGTCGAGATGCAGGCTTGTGCCGCCTCGCTCATTATGACCTTCGCGATGATGTACCAGACCTTCTTTATCCTGGCGCTACTCACCACCATCTTCGAGTACAAGCATATTCACTGCGCGCAAAAGTGGCGTTTGGTGACCAACCTATTTACCTTCCCGATCTTTATGTTCAGCTATATTCCCATCACGGTGGCGGCCCTGTTCCTAAAGGTCGACTGGGTCCCGACGCAGCACGCCGTCAACGTTACCCTCGACGAGGTCATGCAAGGCGCCAAATAACCACCACCAAAACCACCACAAAGGGGACAGGCACTTTTGTGGTGGTTTTTGCTTTCGAGTAGCTGCCCAAGGAGGTGCACGATGCCCTACATCCCATTTTGGATTTGCATCTTTGCCGGTGCTTTGGTTGATGCCCGTGAGCGACGGTTTCCCAATGAGCTTGCCGGCGTGTGTGCGGTGGCGGCGTTGGCAGGCGTCTGGCTCGACAAGGGCGTTACCACGGCGCTTGACCACGCCGGTCTTGCGGTCATCGTCTACCTTGCCCTTGTGCTCACTGAGTCGCTCTGGCGGCGCCTTCGCCACGCCCCCGGCATCGGCATGGGGGACGTCAAGGCGCTCTTCGCGCTTTGCACGCTTGACCCTCTGGGCGGCATCGTGGCATTTGCCGTCGCGCTCCTGGTCCTTGCCCTCTCCTGCCTCTTCACAAAATCGCGCTCCCTGCCATTGCTCCCGTTTTTGGTGCCGATTTTTGCCATAATCGAGTGCGTGGGTAGTACGGTGTAACCGTTTGCGCGCCCTTTTTAAGGAGCATGCCATGGCAATTAATCAAGAAACAGCCGCCATCAAGGCGCGCATGGATCGCATTCCCGCGGCGTTGTCGCCCGATCTGGTCGAGCGTATTGCCGCCGACCGCGCCTCGGGTGTCGTCAACCCGTATCGTTGCAACGACGATCAGGTCATTCGTCGTATTGATCGCGCTGCCGACAAAGGCACGCTCATGCGTCCGGCATTTATGCGCGATACCGAAAAGATACTTCATCTTCCGTCGTACACCCGTTATGCAGGTAAAACGCAGGTCTTTAGCTTCCGTAGCAATGACGATCTGTCACGCCGCGGTTTGCACGTGCAGCTTGTCTCCCGCATTGCGCGCGATATCGGTCGCGCCTTGGGGCTCAATTGCGATTTGATCGAGGCGATTGGCCTGGGTCACGACTTGGGACACACGCCTTTCGGCCATGCCGGCGAGCGCTTCCTCAACGATATCTATCATGAGCGTACGGGGCGTTATTTTTTCCATAACGTGCAGTCGGTCCGAGTGCTCGACACGCTGTATGGCCGCAACGTGTCGCTCCAGACGCTTGACGGCGTGCTATGCCATAACGGCGAGTACGAGCAGCGTGTGTTTGAGCTCTCGGACATGAGTTCTTTTGACCAGTTTGACCAGACGGTTGAGGATTGCATTGCCACGGGCTATAGCGCAATTGAGCATCTGCGTCCTATGACGCTCGAAGGCTGCGTCGTTCGCATCTCGGATATTCTTGCCTACGTCGGTCGCGACCGCCAGGATGCGATCGCGGCTGGCCTGCTTTCGCCCGACGCTTTTGATGATGGCCGGGGCGGTGCCTACAACAGTTGGATCCTCACGCACGCTTCCATCGATATCGTTGAGCACAGCTATGGTAAGCCGCGCATCGAGATGAGCGAGGACCTGTTTGAGGAAATCCGCCGAGCCAAGCGCGAGAACTACGAGAAGATCTATAGCAAGGGTGGTATCGAAGGCGATTCCGAGGTGGAGCTGCGTGAGGCGTTCGAAAAGCTCTACGACCGTTGCCTGCGGGATCTAAACAGTGGTGACGAGCCCTCGTACATCTTTAAGCACCATATTTCGCGCATCGAGCAGCAGCTTTCCTACTACGATCGCGCCTATGCCTGGCAGAATGATAAGGACCAGGCGGTCGTGGATTACATTGCGAGCATGACGGACGGTTATTTCTGCGAGCTCACGAGCAAGCTGTTTCCGGGATTGAAGTTTCCGCACCGTACCTATATTAACGAACGGTAGTTCGTATCTATTAGGTATACTGTTAGTGGATAACTTTTTTGATTGATGCACGGGATGGCTATGGACGACCTTTTTTCTGCTTCGACGCGCGAGCGTTCCTTTCAGAATGCGCCGCTTGCGGTGCGCATGCGCCCCAATTCGCTCGACGAGTATGTGGGCCAGCAAAAGGCCGTCGGTAAGGGCTCATGGTTGCGTGCCGCGATCGAGCACGATGTGCTTTCGAGCGTGATACTGTACGGGCCGGCCGGTACGGGCAAGACGACGCTGGCCCACATTATCGCCAACCATACCAAGAGTGAGTTTGTCGAGGTCAGCGCCGTCACGGGTACCGTGAAGGACCTGCGTCGCGTGATCGACGAGGCAAAGACGCGTCTGAATACGTACGACCGTCGCACCATCCTGTTTATCGACGAGATTCATCGCTTTTCGAAGTCACAGCAGGATGCATTGCTGCATGCGGTTGAGAACCGTACCGTCATTATGATTGGTGCCACGACGGAGAACCCGTACTTCGAGGTCAACTCGGCGTTGCTCTCGCGTGGTCGTGTGGTGGAACTTGAACACCTTAAGGACGAGGACATAGCCACGCTGATCGAGCGTGCGCTCGAGGCTCCGCATGGCCTGAACGGTAAGTTCTCGGCCGATGAGGATACGGTCAAGACCATTTGTACGCTGGCCGCGGGTGATGCACGCTCGGCCCTGACGACACTTGAGCTGGCGAGCGAGATTGCCGTCACGCGTCCCGATACCGAGGGAACGCCAGCGCCGTCGGCGGGGGAGCGCTATCCCATCACCGTGGATGACGTAAAGATTGCCAACCCGCGTCGCGGCTTTACGTATGACAAAAACGGTGACATGCACTACGACATCATCAGTGCGTTCATCAAGTCCATGCGCGGTAGCGACCCCGATGCCACGGTCTACTGGCTTGCGCGCATGATCGATGCAGGGGAGGATCCTAAGTTTATCGCCCGTCGCATTATGATTCATGCCTCTGAGGACGTTGGCAACGCTGACCCGCAGGCGCTTCTTATAGCGCATGCTGCGTTTAAATCTGCCGAGGTTATTGGCTATCCCGAGTGCCGTATTAACCTCGCGCAGGCTGCGCTCTATGTTTGTTTGGCGCCTAAGTCCAATGCGTGTGAGGCTTCGATCGATGCGGCGCTGGCCGATATCCATTCTAGTGGGCTTCGCGAGGTGCCTAGTTATCTGCGCGATCGCCATCGCCCGGGCAGCGATGATTACGGTGTGTATAAGTATCCACATGATTATCCCGAAGGCTGGGTCGATCAGCGCTATTTGCCCGAGGGACTGGAGCGCGGCGCGTTCTGGCAGCCTGCTGGCCGCGGTTGGGAAGAATGGCGCGTAGAGCAAAGCGAACGCGACCGCAGCGGGAATGCACCGAAGTAGCTGCTGATAATTTTGTTCCACGTTGCTGCTCTTGGCATGTTCGGTCCCCTTTGGGGTACCATGGAAACCGTCTGTATTTCGATTCCTTTGGGAGGCTTGTATGAGTCCCATTCAAATCGCCTTGCTGTTGCTCGCCGTTGCCGGCGTGTGGGCTATCGTTGAGCTCGCGCTTACCCTGCGCAAGACCCGCACCGTTGTCGACTCGCTCGATAAGACCGTGAACGACCTCAACAACACCATCGCCGAGGCTCAGCCTGTGGTGGCAAAGCTCGATGGCGCTGTCGATGAGCTTACGCCGGCGCTTGCCCAGATGGAGCCGCTGCTTAAGTCGAGCAAGACCGCGGTCGATGCCCTGACGTCCAACCTTGTTGAGGTTGAGGCCGTCGTTCGCGACATTTCCGAGGTCACGGGCAGTGTGGCCGAGGCCAGCAGCGCCGTGTCGAGCGTGACTGATTCTGCCGCCGGTGCTGTGCAGAAGCTCTTCAATAAGGTGAAGGCTCCTGCAGCCGACGCCGATCGCAAGCTCGCCGCTGCCGCTGCGGAGGCCGAGCAGCCTACCGAGCGCGTCCTAATTGGCGAGGACGAGGCCGCCGCGGGCGACGATGATGGTCAGAAGTCTGTATCCAAGCCGGCTCAGTATTACACCTATACGCCCGCCGAGACCTCTGAGGAGTCCTGCGATGAGTAGCGAAGCAACCTGCCCTATCACGCTGACCGTTGCCGGTGACCCGCGTCTCGCTCGCCTTGTGCGCATGACGGCAGCCAACGTTGGTGCCCTGTGCTCTATGTCTGTCGATCGCATTGAGGACATCCGCATGGCTGCCGAGGAGGCTTTCATCTTTGGTTGCACCGCGGTCGACTGCGATGACATCACCATCAAATTCGATGTCGATGAGACCCACGTTGGCATGACTATTACCTTTGGCGACCAGGCTACGGTCGATGAAGACGACCAGGCTGCGGTGTATGCCGAGCTCATCCTCGCGAGCGTGTGCGACTCCTACGAAAAGACTGCGGCGCCCCTGACGCTTTCCCTCGACCTCAAGGCGGATATTTAATATGACCGAACGTTCCCGGAGCGGCAAGACCGCTTGGGACAAGGAGAAAACCCGCGAGCTGTTTCGTCGCTACAAGGAGACCGGTGATCCGGACGCCCGCGAGCAGCTCGTCATGTCCCATATGAACCTGGTAAGGTTTCTTGCCAACAAATTTAAGAATCGCGGCGAGCCGCTCGACGACCTCATGCAGGTCGGCTATCTCGGTTTGCTCAAGGCTATCGACCGTTTTGATCCCGAGCGCGGACTCGAGTTCACGACGTTTGCGACACCCACTATCCTGGGCGAGATCAAACGCCATTTCCGCGACAAGGGCTGGAGCGTGCGCGTACCGCGTCGTCTGCAGGAGCTCTCGGCCAAGGTCAACCAGGCTACTGACAAACTTACCAACGGGCTGCAGCGTTCGCCCAAGGTTGAGGAGATCGCTGAGTATCTAGATGTGACTGTCGATGAGGTCCTCGAGGCTATGGAATCGTCTTCGGCCTATACCTCGGTGCCCATCGAGGCTCCTGGTGCGTCCGATTCCGACGATGCGCCGTCGATTCTCGACCGTTACGCCGACGATGACAACGAGCTCGACTTTACCGATGACCGCCTGGTGATCGAGGAAGCCATCCGCGATTTCTCGCCGCGCGAGCGCGAGGTGATCGAGCTGCGCTTTGTGAAGGGCATGACCCAGATCGAGATCGCCAAGAAGCTGGGTATTTCTCAGGTGCAGGTTTCGCGTCTGCTGCGCCGCACGCTTAAGAAGATTCAGGACAAGATCGACCCCGACGGAGTGATGATTCGTTCATGAGTGAGCACCCCCAACAAACCGATCGCGTGCTGCGCGACACCCGCATTCTGACGCTGCGCATTTGGGCTGTTGTCGGCTGCATTGTTATTGCTGCTGTCATCTTTAACCTTATGGGCATCCTGGCACCGGTTATTGAGTTTCTTGCCGTCGGCTCCATCATTGCTTTTGTGATGTCCCCGATCACCAACTGGCTCGAGCACCATGGCGTGAATCGCGGCATCGGTTCGCTTATCGCGCTTATTGTTGTTGTTGCCGTGCTCGTCGGTGTCGTTTGCATCTTGTCGCCGATTCTCTTTGGTCAGATCATGGAAGTCCTGAGCCGTCTGCCCGAGCAGCTTCGTGTTGCGGGTGGCGATCTCAACGAGATGATTTCGCATGCCAAGACGCTCAACAACACGCCGCTCAAGGAGTATTTGGACGATAATCTTTCGTCGCTTGTTACTGTGGCATCAAAGTACGTGTCTCAGATCGCTGCCGAGCTTGGCCGCGGTGTGTTCCCGCTCATCACCAATACGGCCTCGCAGTTGTTCGTGATCTTCCTTGGTCTGGTGCTTGCGTACTGGATGGCCTGCGACTACCCTCGCATGCACCACGAGATTTGCACCATCATCGGTCAGGAGAAGGAGACCACGTACCGCTTTATGGTCGCCATCCTTTCTCGCTCTGTCGGCGGCTACATGCGCGGTATGGTCGTGACGTCCATCTGCGGTGGTTTCCTCGCCTTTATCGGTTTTATGATCATCGGCCATCCGTATGCGGCGCTCATGGCTATCTTTACCGGCATCATGCATTTGGTTCCAGTCGTCGGTCCTTGGGTGAGCGCAGCAATCGCCACAGTGCTCGGTTTCATGTTCAGCCCCATGTTGGCGTTATGGACGCTCGTCGTGACGATGGTCGCGCAAAACGTCACCGATAACGTGATTTCGCCTAAGGTTATGCAGAGCTCGGTGCAGGTGCATCCCATCATGAGCCTCACGGCGCTCGTTATTGGCTCGGCACTCATGGGCCCCATCGGCATGATTATTGCCATCCCGCTTTGTGCGGCCCTCAAAGGTATCTTCGTGTTCTACTTCGAGAATGAGACCGGCCGCCAGCTTGTGGCCTATGACGGCGCCGTGTTTAAGGGCACACCGTACCGCGATGCCGATGGCAACCCGGTCGCCGCCTACGACGCGCTCGGCGACGACACCTTCATTTACGAGTCCGAGCTCATCGGCAACGAGACTGCGCCCGAGGCCCAGGCTATGCCCAAGCCCGAGCTCGATAATCCTTGGATTAAGCTCTCGGGTCTTCAGCCCGACGCGACGGGCTTTTTCAAGAACCCTTTCGCCAAGGATGACGATTCCAATACGGACGACGACACCAAAACCGGCATCGACGGCTCCATGGACGATGATGACAACTAGCGGGGTAATTCGGATTAATATTCATACGCGCTAACATGCAATTTCGCTGAAGGGCCGGCATTGTGCCGGCCCTCTTTTTTGCACTTGCGCGGTGGGATGGTAATATCGTTACGTTTGAACTGTTTCGATGTGAAACCGAGGAGATTCCCTCTATGAGTGCTGACTACCCGTCAATGACTACGGCCGAGATCCGCTCCAAGTTCCTCAACTTCTTTGAGGAGCGCGGTCTTAAGCTCTATCCTTCTTCGTCTCTTGTTCCCGACGATCCTTCGCTGCTGCTTGCCAACGCCGGCATGAACCAGTTTAAGGAGTACTACCAGGGCAAGAAGACCATGAAGGAGATCGGCGCGATTTCCTGCCAGAAGTGCGTCCGCACCAACGACATCGATTGCATCGGCGAGGACGGCCGTCACCTGTCCTTCTTCGAGATGCTTGGCGACTTCTCTTTTGGCGGCGTCTCCAAGGAGCAGGCTTGCGCCTGGGCCTTTGAGCTCATCACCAAGGAGTTCAAGCTGCCGCTCGACCGCCTGTACTTTACCGTCTTTACCGAGGACGACGAGACCCACGACGTGTGGCGTTCTTTGGGCGTTGCTGAGGACCACATCTCCCGCCTGGGCGAGGACGACAACTTCTGGGCCGCTGGCCCCACCGGTCCCTGCGGTCCGTGCTCAGAGATCTACTTTGATATGGGCGAGGAGGTCGGCTGCGGCAGCGCCGACTGCAAGCCCGGCTGCGACTGCGACCGCTTCCTTGAGTTCTGGAACCTCGTCTTTACCCAGTACGACCGTCAGGAGGACGGCTCCATGCCGGAGCTGCCGCACCGCAACCTCGATACGGGCATGGGCCTGGAGCGCATGGCCGCTATCATGCAGCACAAGACTGCTAACTACGACGGTGATCTGATGCAGCACCTCATCAAGCTGGGCGAGGAGATCAGCGGCAAGACCTATGACGCCGACGATTACTCCGGCGCCAGCCGTTCTCTTCGCATCATCGCCGACCACTCCCGTGCCGTCGACTTCATGATCTCTGACGGCATCCTGCCCGGTAACGAGGGTCGCGAGTACGTCCTTCGCCGCCTGCTCCGCCGCGCCGTGTTCCACGGTCGCCTGCTGGGCATCGAGGGCGCCTTCCTGACTAAGTTCATCGACGAGGTCAACGCTCGGATGGGCGAGGCCTATCCTGAGCTGCTCAAGAACGTCGCGCTCGTCAAGGGTATCGTCGCCTCCGAGGAGGAGCGCTTCTCCACGACGCTCGACTACGGTCGCGTCTACCTGGATGAGGCCCTGGCAGCGCTTGCCGAGGGTGCTGCGCTTCCGGGCGATGTTGCCTTTAAGCTGCACGACACCTTTGGTTTCCCCATCGACCTGACCGTCGAGATCGCCGGCACCGCTGGTCACGACGTCGACATGGACGGCTTCACTGCCTGCATGGAGGACCAGAAGGCCCGCGCCCGCGCCAATGCCAAGGGCGACGCCTGGGGCAGCTTCAACGACGTGTGGGTCGAGCTTTCCGACAAGGTCGCAGCGACCGAGTTCGACGGCTATGACAACGATGTGATCGAGGGCGCCAAGGTTGTCGCCATCGTGCGCAACGGCGAGTCCGTCGAGTCCGCTGCCGCCGGCGAGGACGTCGAGGTCGTGCTTGACCGCACCCCGTTCTATGCCGAGATGGGTGGCCAGCAGGGCGATGCCGGCGAGCTTTCCGCCGAGGGCGTTTCGCTGACCGTTTCCGATACCAAGAACCACAACGGCCTGTATGCTCACGTCGCCCACGTTGCCGAGGGCACGCTGACTGTCGGTGCCGCTGTTACCGCCGCGCTCGACGCCGAGCGCCGTGGCTTCTTGCGCCGCAACCACACCGCCACGCACCTGCTCGACGCCGCCCTTAAGCAGGTCCTGGGCGAGCACGTCTCCCAGGCCGGCTCGCTGGTGACGCCCGAGCACCTGCGCTTTGACTTCACGCACTTCGAGGCTCTGTCCTCTGAGCAGCTCAAGGCTGTCGAGGACCTGGTCAACCAGCAGATCTTCGCTTCCAAGCCGGTCGTGACCCGTGTCATGGGCATCGACGAGGCTAAGGCCGCCGGCGCTGTCGCTCTGTTTGGCGAGAAGTACGGCGATGTCGTCCGCGTCGTCTCCGTGGGCGCCGAGGACCAGCCGTTCTCCCGCGAGCTCTGCGGTGGCACGCACGCTGCCAACACTGCTGAGATTGGCCTGTTCAAGATCATTTCCGAGTCCTCTACGGGCTCGAATGTCCGTCGTATCGAGGCCGTGACCTCTAAGGGTGCTCTCGACTATATGGCCGACCGCCTGGCGCTCGTCGACGCCGCCGCCGCTGCGCTCAAGTGCCGCGTAGACGAGGTTCCCGCCCGCGTGGAGAACCTGCAGGCCGAGCTGCGCGAGACGTCCAATAAGCTCAAGAAGGCTCTGACCGGTGGCTCCTCCGACGCTATCTCCAGCGCCATCGAGGGCGCCGTCGAGCTCGACGGCTATAAGCTCGTTGTCGCTGAGCTCCAGGGCCTTGAGGCTGCCGACCTGCGCAACGTATGGGATACCGTGCATCAGAAGGTCGCCGGCCCTGTCGCTTGTGTCGTCGCCAGCGTGACTGAGAAGGGCACTCCGGCCCTGCTCGCTGCCGGCTCCGATGACGCCGTCAAGGCCGGTTTCCACGCCGGTAACGTGATCAAGCAGATCGCGGGTCTGGTCGACGGTCGCGGTGGCGGTCGTCCCAACATGGCCCAGGCTGGTGGCAAGAATGCTGCCGGCATCGCCGATGCCCTTGCGGCCGCTAAGACCGCGCTCGGCGCCTAAGAATCTAAGAAGTCGCTGTGGTTGCGCTCGCGCTGGACATAGGGGAGACCAGGATTGGCATCGCCGTCTCGAGCCGTGATGGCAAGATGGCGATGCCTGTCAAGGTGCTTCCGGCTGCCGAGGTCACCGGTATGGCCAAGACGTTCCGCTACCTGGTTGAGGACTATGAGCCCGACATCCTGGTAAGCGGACGTCCCCTGACCATGGCCGGTGAGCCCGGCCCTCAGGCCGAGCGCGTTGCCGCTGTGGCGCAAAAGATTGCCGACGAGCTCGATCTTCCTTTGGAGTTTGAGGACGAGCGTCTGTCCTCGCAAGAGGCCAAGCGTATCCTGCGCGAGCAGGGACTCAACGAAAAGCAGATGAGGGGCAAGATCGACATGATTGCCGCCAGCCTGTTTTTGCAGACGTGGCTCGATCGTAAAAACGAGGAGGTTTCGCATGCCTAGTGCTTCCGATCCGCGCCAGCCGAATCGTACACAGCAGCCGGCGTCGCGCCCTGCCCAGCCTGGCCAGCGTTCGGCACAGCCGACGCAGCGCGCAGCTCAGCCTGCCGCGCGCCCGGCGCAGTCCTTCTTTCGTTCGGCCCAACCTGTTCAACGGACGGGTCAGCAGCCTTCTGCTCGTTCGGTTCAGCATTCGGCTTCTCACGCGGCTCAGCAGCCCACTGCTCGTACGGCCCAGCCTGCAGGCGGCACCCGCTTTAAGCAGCAGGCACCTACCCAGCGAACGCAGGCCCCCCAATCGCATTCGCATCACGCTCGTGGTTCGCATGGCGTTGCTCCGGCGACCCGCTCGAGCTACAACACGCATGCTCGTCGCGGTGCTCAAAAGAAAAGCTCCCCGGTGCCTATGATTATCGGTGGCGTCGTCGCCGTGTTGGCGCTTGCCGCGATCGCTTTCTTTGTCGTGCCGGCCGTCAAGGGTTTCTTTGCCGGTGAGGATACGAAGGTTACGGCTGGTCAGCAGGTTACGGTGACCATTCCCGATGGTGCTTCGGGCGATACGATCGCCTCGATTCTCTCCGAGAACCATATCGTCGAAAATCCCAAGGATTACTATGCGGCGGTGAAAAAGCTCAACGCCGATATGTCGCTCAAGCCTGGTGATTATTCGTTCACCACACTCATGGATGCGACCAAGGTTGTTCAGCAGCTCATGGAAGGCCCCAACGCGGGCTCCAATGCGCTGACTATCCCTGAGGGCTTAACGGTCGATCAAGTCGCCGACCGTGTGGCCCAGGCCTACGACAGCATCTCTAAGGAAGACTTCCTCCACCAGGCCAAGGCCTCCAACTACGTGGACGACTATAGCTTCCTTAAGGGCGCCGCTAACGACTCGCTCGAGGGTTTCTTGTTCCCCAAGACCTATTCGTTGGGTGATTCGCCGACGGCCGATGGCGTGATTCGCGCTATGCTCGATCAGTTTAAGACCGAGTACAAGTCGCTTGACTTTGCGAGCTGCGAAGCCAAGATCAAGGAACGCTACGGTGTGGAGATGTCCGACTACGACATCGTCAACTTGGCCTCTATCGTTGAGCGCGAGGGCCTCAACGCCGATCAACGTGCGCATGTGGCCTCGGTTTTCTACAACCGCCTTGCCGGCAAGCTCGATGGCCTGCGCTATCTCAATAGCGATGCGACTATGATGTATGTCACCGGTGGCGAGGTTACCGCCGACGACCTGCAGAGCGATAGTCCGTATAACACCTATAAGCATGAGGGCCTGCCGCCCACGCCCATCTGCTCTCCGTCGCTCGAGGCGCTCAAGGCCACCCTTGAGCCGACCGACTCTGATGACCTGTATTTCTACATTACGCAGGACGAGGAGTACTTCTCGCAAACCTACGAAGAGCATCAACAGTCTTGGAATTAGTATGAGGATTTTTAGCCCCAAACGTTACGTTGCCTCGGTCGATCGCATCGACCTTAATACCCTGTGGGCCGACGGCAAGCGCGCCATTCTGCTCGATCGCGATAACACCTTGGTGCCGCGAGACACCGAGCAGGTTCCCGCCGCGGTTTCCGCTTGGCTCGACGCCGCCCGCGCCAAAGGCTTTAAGCTGTGCATGGTGTCCAACAACTGGCATCGCGACCAGGTCATGAGCTCTGCGCGCGAGCTGGGACTCGAGGCCATCAGCCACGCCATGAAGCCGGCGCCGTTTGCCCTCAAGGCGGGCCTTAAGCGCCTCGGCGCCACAGCCGGCGAGGCGGTGCTGATCGGTGATCAGCTCTACACGGACGTGTGGAGCGGCAACTTCGCCGGCGTCGATACCATCCTGGTAAAGCCGCAGGCGACGCAGGACCTGTGGTATACGCAGATCTTCCGTATCTTTGAGCGCCGGGCCCTGCGCGACCTTCCCTGCGAGGAATAGGTCTCGTCATGTCCCAGCACATCAAACACGGCTGCGACCATATCTTCTTTATCGGCTTTTTGGGCGCGGGCAAGTCGACGCTTGCGCGCAACGTGGGCACCATGTTCAAGCGGCGTTTTATCGATACCGACCGTCTGGTCGTGCGCCGTTGCGGCAAGTCGGTAACCGAGATTTTTGAGACCGAGGGCGAGGATCGTTTTCGCGAGCTCGAGACCTCGGCGCTCCGTTCGCTCCAAAGCGAGCGCAGCCTGTTGGTTTCGTGCGGGGGCGGTATCGTCGAAACGCCGGTGAATATTGAACTGATGCACGAAATGGGTACGTGCGTGTACCTCGAGGGCGACTTCGAGGATTCGATTCGACAGATTCGTCGGTCCGACACGCGCCCCGATTTCCGTTCGCCCGAGCATGCTGCGCGCCTGTTTGAGCATCGCCGTCCGCTGTATCGCCAGGCCGCCGACCTTACCCTTGATATTCGCAACAAGTCCTTCGAGGACGTTTCCTACCTTTGTGCCGAGATGCTTTTGGAGCGTGGGCTGCTATGATTCGTCGTCAACTGATCAATTTCCAAAACCGCAGCGTCGATGTCCGTGTCGGATTGGGCGCGTTCGATGAGTTGTCGCGCATGTTTGCCTCGACTGTGGGCAAGCCTAAGCGCGCGATGGTCGTTTGGAACGACGCCACATCCGAGCGTTTTGGCGAGGTTGTCGAGCATGCACTGGTTGATGCCGGTTTTGCCGTGTCGCCGCTCGTCCTCGAGGTTTCGCCTGCCGGTGCTACGCTGGTCGATGCCGATACCGTCTTTGGCGTGCTGTCGGCTAACGGCATTACCTGCGATGATCTCGTTGTCGCTGTCGGCGACACGGCGACCTGCTCAGTCGTTTGCTGGTGTGCCAATCAGTGGTGCGGTCGCACCGAGTGCGCCTTGCTGCCGACGACGTTTGACGCCATGCTCACGGTCGCGACGACCATGAGGCCGCTCGTTGCCTCGTCGGCGAATGCGCTTCCCGCTATCGCGTTCCGTCCCGAGCCGGGGTTGGTCGTGTGTGACCTTGATCTTGTTCGCGAGGCGGACCCCGATGACCTCAAACTTGGCTATGTGGTACTTGTTGGCACCATGCTTTCGAGCAGCAAGTCCCGCTGGAATCAGTTTACCGAGACCGTCCCCGAGATTCTCGCGGGCGAGGAGGTCGCGCTCGTCAATGCCGTTCAGTGGTCTCAGACTGCCCGTAAGGACGTACTGATGGCTACGAATCCCAGCGCCCGCCACGCTCTAGACTTTGGCAAGACGGGGGAGCGTACTCTGCGCGTCTGCCTGGGCAAAGCCGCGGTGCAGGTTCCTGCCTACCAGCTGCTGTCCGAGGGCATGCGCTTTGAGGCGCGCCTAGCACATGATGCCTGCGACTTTGATATCGATTACGTCTTTGAGGTCGATGACTGCCTGGAGGACTTTGGTATCGAGGAGCTTGCCTTCGATCTGGAGCCTGCCGCATATATCGAGGAGTTCCGCAGGCAGCAGTTTGTTCGCTCGAACCGCAGCATGTTGCCGCTGCCCGCGGCGCTCGGCGCCATTCGTCTAACGAGCGTTGAGGACGAGGTTCTCGACCGCCATGCTCACGCATACTTGGCTTCTCGCAAAGAACTTCTCTAGGATTTATTGACATACATCGTCTTTCGTATCATGTTGAGGGGCGGGTTTCCAATCGGTTGCGAATCGCGCGCGATTCCATCTTTCGATCGAGGCCCGTCCCGCTTTTATGAGGACAATAAGAAAGGAATCTGCATGTCTGAGTTTGCTGCCGGTCCTGCCGGTCGTATCGAGCGTGTCCGTGCCCTGATGGCCGAGCGCGGCTACGACGCTATCGTCGTGCGCGACGAGGCCAACCTTCGTTGGCTCACGGGCGTGAAGGGCGTCTTCGACTACACCTTCGAGTTCCCGCACGCTGCATTTATTACGGCCGACCAGTGCCTGTTCCATACCGACTCACGCTATCTCAACAGCTTTGAGGAGAACACGTCCGCCGGCAGCCCCTGGGTCTACGACATGGACGAGGGCACCATCCCCGGTTGGGTCGCCGGCAAGATCGCGGCTAACAAGTGCCGTGTCTGCGCTGTCGAGGACGACATGCAGATCAACTTCTACCAGGGTATCCAGCGTGGCCTTGAGGATCGTTCCGTCGCCTGCATGCTGCCGCTGATGCATGACGACATTCGCAAGATGCGCGCCATCAAGGACGCCGAGGAGATCGAGCTCATGCGCCATGCGCAGTCGATTACCGACGCCGCCTTCCAGCACATGCTCGGCTATATTAAGCCCGGTATGACCGAGAAGCAGGTTCGCAACGAGCTCGAGAACTTTATGTTCGCCAACGGCGCCGACAGCCTGGCCTTCGGCTCCATCGTGGCGAGCGGCCCCAACACCGCCAACCCGCATGCCGTCCCGAGCGACCGCGTGATCGAGAAGGGCGACTTCGTTCTCATGGATTATGGCGCGGGCTATTGCGACTACCGCTCCGACATGACTCGTACCGTCGTGATGGGCGAGCCCACGCAGGAGCAGCTCGACTTGTACGCGCTCGTGCGCCGTGCGCACGAGGAGTGCGTCGCCGCCATCCATCCGGGCGTCGAGGGCAACGACATTTTCAAGCTTTCCAAGAAGATCATTGGCGATGCCGGCTATGGCGATTACTACAACCATGGTCTGGGCCACGGCGTGGGCATTGACATCCACGAGCTGCCCAACTTCAACCGCAGCAAGAATATCATCGAGGTCGGCTCGGTTATCACCATGGAGCCCGGAGTCTACCTGCCCGGCGTGGGCGGTGTGCGCCTGGAGGACTACGGCGTGGTCACCGAGAACGGCTACGAGCCCTTCACCAAGACGCCGCATGACCTTCACGTCATCGATTGCTAGTCTACTTCGGTAGATAGTTTGGGGCGGGGCCTCCGGAGCAATTCGGACGCCCCGCGTTCTCTTTTTATGCGCTCGCTGCAGGCGCCGTCTGCAAGTGTATAATTTCGCTCGTATGTAATTTGGACGCTTGTGCGTTCTGCCCATAACAAGAAAGGTCGCTATGCCTACCATTTCTACCGCCGACTTCAAGAACGGCCTCGGTCTCCGTATTAAGGACAAGGTTTATACCATCGTCGAGTTCCAGCACGTCAAGCCGGGCAAGGGTGGTGCTTTTGTGCGCTACAAGACTCGCGATATCAAGAGCGGTCGTGTCGTTGAGAACACCTGCAACGCCGGCACCAAGTTCGAGAGCGTCATGCTCACCACCCGTGAGTTCCAGTACCTCTACAACGACGGCACCGACTACATCTTCATGGACAACGAGTCCTACGAGCAGGTTCCCGTTCCCGAGGACATGGTGGGCGAGAACTCCAAGTGGCTGCGTGAGAACGACATCTGCCAGCTGCTCTTTGCCGACGATGAGCTCATGGGCGTGCCCCCGCCGATGTTCATCGAGACCACCATCGTCCAGACCGACCCGGGCTTTAAGGGCGACACCGTCCAGGGTTCCACCAAGCCGGCCACGATCGACACCGGCGCTGTCATCCAGGTCCCCATGTACCTCAACGAGGGCGAGGTCATCAAGGTTGACACTCGCGACGGCAAGTTCGTCTCCCGCGTTTAGCAACCAACTCTTCTAGGAGGACTCATGCCCCAGGAAATCAAGATTGACGGCATCGGCATTTCACCCGATGTTCTGACCGCCATCGTCTCGCGCGCCGTGTCGGATGTCGAGGGCATCGCCTCCGTTGGCGTCAAGGACCTTGCCACCAACCTTGTCTCCATGATGCTCTCGTCCAAGGCCCCGGCTTCCGAGCCGGCGGTCGAGGCCGAGGTCATCGGCGACAAGCTCGCACTCACCGTGCGTGTCGTGGTGTTCTTTGGCTATCCGTTCAAGAAACTCGCCGAGGCCGTTCGCGCCGCCGTGGTCGCCGCCATCGATGCCCAAGTGGGCGTCGAGGTCGAGCGCGTTGACGTTTGCATCGACGGTCTCGTTTTCCCCAAGGAGTAACCTTTGAGCCTTAAGGTTTATCGCGGGCGCACGCTTGCCCGCAGTCAGGCGCTGCAGCTGCTGTTCCAGGCCGAGGCCACGGACAGCCCGCTCGAGCGCGTCCTCGAGGGCGATTTCCTGATCTCGAAGGGCCCCCTCGACCCCTATGCGCTGGAGCTTTGCCGCGGTGCTTACGAGCATATCGACCGCATCGACTGCGCTCTGCGCTCCGTTGCCAAGAACTGGGATCTTATGCGCATGCCCGGCGCTGACCGCAATCTGCTGCGTATCGCCGTTTACGAGATGCGTTTCCTCACCGACGAGGAGGTCTCGGATGCCATCGTGATCAACGAGGCCGTCGAGCTTGCCAAGGCCTATGGCACCGACCAGTCCGCGTCGTTCGTCAACGGCGTGCTGGGTAAGATCGCTCGCAGTGAAGAGCTGCCGGGCGAGGACCTGTACCAGGAGCTGCTGGCCGAAGATCGCGCTCGCGAGGAGGCACAGGCTGCCGAGGCTGCCGCAAAGGTTGCGGCTGCTCAGGCCGAGGCTGGCGTGCTGGCCGAGGACGCGGACGCTGCTGAGGCCGTCGAGGCCGACTCCGTCGAGGAGTAGTCATGCCAGAGGGTTCTGTCCGCAACTTTGACGAGATCTCGGACCGTTTGGATCAGATCATCGCTACCGTTCGCTCCAAGGACACCTCCTTGGAGCGTTCGCTCGATCTGTTTGATGAGGCGATTGAGCTGGGCTCCCGCGCGGTCGACATGGTCGATAAGTTTGAGCTGACGCCGCGTGAGGCCGACAAGCTCGAGCAGGAATACGATGAGGATGCGGCAAACGAATCCCAGGATAGCTAGGCCGCATCTCCGGATACGAATGGTTGATGGCATTCATGAAACGCGTGCGTCTTGATGACGAACTGATTTCACAGGGCATCTGCGCCGATCGCGCGGATGCCCTTCGCACTCTTATGGCCGGCTTGGTCTCGAGTGGCGGAGAGCGCTTGACTTCGCCGGGCCTTAAGGTGACCCCGGGCCTGCCGTTGCACGTGAAGGGGCGCATTCCCTATGTTGGCCGCGGCGGTCTTAAGCTCGAAGGCGCGCTTGATGCGTTTGGTATCAATCCGACGGGCCTTGCCTGTTTGGATGTGGGCTGCTCTACCGGCGGCTTTACCGATTGCCTGCTTAAGCGCGGAGCTGCGACAGTTGTCTCGGTGGACGTGGGTCGCGCCCAGTTCGATTGGTCGTTGCGTCAGGACGATCGCGTGACGCTGCATGAGCGCACAAACGTGACGCAGCTGCCTGAGCTTGGCTATGCCGGCGCTATCGACCTGGCTGTGTGTGACGTCTCGTTTACCAGCATCGCGAACATTATCGATGCGGTGCTGGCGTGCCTGGCGCCTACGGGTGCATTCTGCACGCTCGTAAAGCCGCAGTTTGAGGCTCCGGCGGCGCTGGTGGGCGAGGGCGGAATTGTGACCGACCCCGCCGTCCGCCGCGATACGCTCGTGGCGGCGATTGAGCTTTTTGCCGCCAAGGGCCTGTTCCCGCTTGACGTGTGCGTGTCGCCCATCCATGGCGCTAAGGGCAACGTTGAGTTTTTCCTGTACGGCATGAGGTTTGCCCCCGGCGGACGTACCGACGATGAGCTGCAATCCCAGGTATCGGTTTTGAGCGAGAAAGCTGCAATGCTATGAAGGTCTTTCTGGTTCCCAATTACTACAAGCAAGAGGCCGTCGAGAGCGGTCTGATGCTCGAGCTTTGGCTGACGCGCCAGGGCTATGAGGTCGCATGGGCTGCCGACCAGCGATCCAAGATTCAGAGCACGCCTGATATTGACGGCTCCGATCTGGTCATTACGCTCGGCGGCGACGGCACGCTGCTGCGCGCTGCCCGCATCCTCAACCATCGCGAGATTCCTATCCTCGGTCTTTCCTATGGTCACCTGGGCTTTTTGACGGCCGCTAGCCCCGAGGAGCGTGACATTTTGCAGGTTCTGAGTGATGCCCTGTCCGGTGAGCTGCACGTGAGCCGTCGCGCCACCATCGCCGCGGATATCGTGTCCGTGCGCGACGATGGCACGAAGGATGTCGTGCGCACGTTTGCCCTCAACGATATGGCACTTACGCGCGGCCCCCTGTCCGATATGGTCGAGTTCGACATCACGGTGTCGGGCCACCATATAGATCGACTGCGCGGTGACGGTGTCGTCGTTTCGACGGCGACCGGCTCCACTGGCTATGCACTATCCGCAGGCGGCCCCATCGTGAGCCCCGACTATACGGGCATGGTCTGCGTACCCATTGCGCCGCACACCATTCAGGCCCGTGCCTTCTTGACTTCGCCGAGTGATGTTGTCGAAATCTTTATGTCTGATGACCGTCCGAGTGTTCCGGCGATCGCTATCGATGGACAGTTTATTACCTGCGATGGCACCGTTGAGAGCGTGGCGGTGCGTCGCGGTCCCGGCGACGTGCTGCTGCTCGATTACGGTCCCGAGAGCTTCTATAACTCGGTGAGCCGCGTATTCTACGGAGTCCGTCATGATCGATGAGCTGCAGGTTTCTAACATTGCACTCATTCGCGAGGCGACGCTGGTGCCGAGTGCCGGCCTGACTGTCCTGACCGGCGAGACCGGCGCCGGCAAGACCGCGCTGCTCTCGGCCCTCAAGCTTATTTTGGGTGAGCGCGCGGATTCGTCGACGGTGCGCGAGGGCGAGGCGCTGGCGAGCGTCGAGGCGCGGCTGTTCGACGGTCCACACGACACGGAGGGTTTCACCGTGCAGCGCAGCCTTTCTGCCGAGGGCCGCAGCCGAGTGAAGATTGACGGCCGCATCGCCAGTGTGCGCGAGCTTTCGGAGCGCGTTGGTGTGATGATGGATCTGTGCGGCCAGCACGAGCACCAGCGCTTGCTCGATCCGGCGCATCACGTTGCGATGGTCGATGCATGGGCAGGGCGCCCGGCACTCGAGGCGCTGGATGCGTACCGTGCCTGCTTTAAAGCATCGCGCGCTGCCGCCAAGGAGGTTCGACGTGTCGAAGAGGCCTCGCGCGCTCAGGGGAGCCGCGTCGAGGAGGCGCGCTTTGCCCTCGAGCGCATCGGCGAGGTCGACCCCAAGCCGGGCGAGTATGAGGAGCTCGAGGAACTGCTGCCGCGTTCCGAACATGCCGAGGTACTGGTTGCCACGGCTAACGATGCCCATGCATCGCTTGCCGCCGAAGGGGGAGCGCTCGATGCCGTGAACAGTGCCGTGGCAGAGCTTTCCCGAATGGCTACCGTCGATCGCAAACTGGGCGACATTGCCGATGCACTTTCGGATGCTTGTATCTCCCTTGAGGATTGCGCGAACGAGCTTCGTGCCTATCGCGATGGCATCGCCTTCGACGCGCGCGAGCTCGCTCGCATGCGTGAGCGGTATTCCGACCTCAAGGGTCTGTTGCGTCAGTGGGGTCCCACTATGGACGATGTTTTCGCCATGCGCGATCGCTCTCAAGAGCTGCTGTCCCTGGTCGATGATGGCGATGAACAGATCAAAAAGGCGCGTGAAGCGCTTGGCGCGGCGGAGCGCGAACTGTTTGCTGCCGCCAAGGCGCTTAAGCGCGCTCGCAATACGGCGGCCCCGCGCTTCTGTCACGAGGTTGGCCGCCAGATGGCTCGCCTGGAGATGGGCGGCGCCGAGCTCGTCTGGGAGTCGCGCGATCTTCCCCGTGCTGAGTGGACGCCCGTTGGTCCTTCGAGCTACGAGCTGCTATACCGTAGCGGTGCCGGCTTGACGCCGCGCCCCCTGCGCCGAATTGCGTCGGGCGGCGAGCTCAGCCGCGTCATGCTGGCGAGTAAGGTGGTTTTGGGTAACGCCGACGGTGTCGATACGCTCGTGTTCGATGAGGTCGATGCCGGTGTCGGCGGCTCCACGGCGCGTGCGCTCGCGGGCGTGCTGGCAGATCTCGCCGCTACGCATCAGGTGATTGTCGTAACCCACTTGGCGCAGGTCGCCGTCATGGCTGACAAGCATTATGTCGTCAGCAAGGAACCGGGCGATGTTCCCCAGACGCATTTGGACGAGGTAACCGGCGAAGCGCGTACCGCCGAGATCGCCCGCATGCTCAGCGGAGATCAGTCGGAGGCGAGTCTGGCGCACGCCAAGCAGATGCTGGAAGAAGCTCGAGGTTAGGTCGTATCAGCGGTGTTGGTGGGACAAAAGAGACTGAAATTTTTGTCCCACTACGCGTTTTACTCAACGACCTTATCCGGCTGGATGAGCTCCTCGTAGTAGCTGATATGCTCGCGCGCGTCCTCGATTTCGGGCAGCAGGAAGTTGTAGATAACCTCGATGATCATCGTGGCGCTGATTTTAGAAAACGCAAAGTCGCCTGTCGTCAGCAGCGCTTCGTGGTTGACGGTATTAAAAGTGTAGTCTGCCAAGCGCGCGAGCGGGGATTTGCTGTCGCTGCTGATGACGACTACGGTTGCGCCGCAGTCGCGAGCCGCTTTTGCCATGCGATTCAGTCGGCGCGATTTGCCGGAGTTTGAGATGAGCACGATGACGTCGCCGGGGCGTAGCGTGAGCGCAAACCCGATCGAGGTCTCGCTGATGGTGCTCGCCATGCAGCGCAGGCCCAGCTGCGAAAACTTAAATGTCGCATCGAGCGCAACCGCGTTCGTATTGCCCACAGCCGCAAATTCAATAACCCCTGCATGCTTAAGGGCATGCACAACAGCCGCCAGCGTATCGTGGTCGATCCCGTCGATGGTCGCATTAAGCTCGCTCACCTTGGCAGCCAGGATGTTCTTGAGGCTCTGCTCCATATTGTCGAGCGAGACCTCGTCAGTCAGGCCCTCGTTGCGCTGGCTTTCCAAATCCCTTGCCAACGAAAACTGAAAGCTGCGGAAGCTACCAAAGCCAAGCTTGCGGCAGAAGCGCGAAACGGTCGCCTCGGACGTGGCGGCGGCGCGCGAGAGCTGAGCCGCCGTGAGGCGTGGCGCCTCGGACTGGTGCTCCAATATATAGTCGACAATGCGCTGCTCGGACTCGCTGTATCCCTGATGGGTACTAATGAGGGAAAGTGCGCTCTTGCTACTATCGGTCATGGATGGCTCCTGGTTGGCATGAAAATCGGAATCGTTTTGTAATGTCATAGTATAGGGGGATTTTCAATAACAAGATACACCTTGCCGTTTCAAGTGTTGATGGTAAACTTTCACCTACCGTTTACGGTTATGAAAGAACCTTTCACCGGAGAATTGCGCCTTGTCTCTTCTCACGCGGACGGTAGGTTGGTATCTTTCAGTTGTGGAAAAGCGCGCAAGGACGCGCGTGTAGGGGAGCGCCTGCGGGCGCAAATCTTAAAAAGGAGGGACACATGGCTAAGTTTGACATCATCGCTGCCACCGGTTGCCCGACCGGCATCGCGCACACCTTCATGGCGAAGGAGGCGCTGGAGAAGGCAGCTGCCGAGCGAGGTCTGACCATTAAGGTCGAGACCCATGGCCAGGTCGGTGTCGAGAACGAGCTCACCAAGAGCGAGATCGCCGGTGCCAAGGCCGTCGTCGTCGCAGCCGATAAGGATGTCCAGGCTGAGCGTTTCGCCGGCAAGCCCATGGTTTCCGTCGGTGTTTCCAAGGCCCTGTCCGTTGAGGCCGCCGGTAAGCTGATTGACCGCGCGCTCGCCGCCAAGGGCGACAGCACGGTTGCAGTCGCTGCCGATGTCGAGGACGAGGCCGAGGAGAAGGAGTCCATCGGCCACGTCATCTACAAGCACCTTATGAACGGTGTCAGCCATATGCTGGTCTTCGTCGTTGCCGGTGGTGTCCTGACCGCCGTCTCGTTCCTGTGGGGCATTACGTCCTTCGATTCGACGGCGTCTGACTACAACAGCTTTGCTGCGATGCTGAAGATCATCGGCGGCATCGCCATGAACCTCATGGTTCCGGTGCTTTCCGCCTACATCGCCGAATCCATCGGCAAGCGCCCGGCGCTCGTCCCCGGTTTTGTTGCCGGTATGATCGCCATCCAGGGCCTGCCTGTTAACGCCGAGACCGGCATGATCGACGCCGGTGGCGCCGGCGTGGGCTTCGGCTTCCTGGGCGGCATCGTCGGCGGCTTCCTCGCCGGCTATGTCATCCTGCTGCTCGAGAAGGTCTTTGCCGGTCTGCCCAAGAACCTAGACGGCCTCAAGGCCATCTTCCTGTACCCGCTGTTCTCGACGGCTATCGTCGGCCTGGTCATGCTCGGCATTTCGGGCCCCATGGCTGCCATCAACACCGCCATGATGGACTTCCTCAAGGGCCTGTCCGCCTCTGGCGCCGTTGTCCTGGGTCTTGCCATCGGCTGCATGTGCGCCTTTGACATGGGTGGCCCGGTCAACAAGGCTGCTTACGTCACCGGTACTGCTATGCTCACCGAGGCACTGGCTGCCGGCGTTGGCACCGATACCTACAACTTCGGCACCAACTTCATGGCTGCCGTCTCTGCCGCCTGCATCGTTCCGCCGCTGATCACTACCTTCGCTGTCGTTGTCGGCAAGAAGTACTTCAGCCAGGAGGATCACGACGCCGGTATCGTCAACCTCATTCTTGGTTGCACCCACATCACCGAGGGCGCCATTCCGTTCATGACCAAGAACATCTGGCCGGTCATGCCCATCATGATGCTCGGTTCCTCCATCGCCTCGATCCTGACCATTATGTTCAACGTCCACGATCCGGCGCCCCACGGTGGCTTCCTGGTCCTGCCCGTTGTCGAGAACGGTCCGCTGTGGGTCCTCGCGATCCTCATCGGCGCTGTGGTCGGTGGCATCCTGTTCGTGGCCTTCAAGAAGTACGACTTCGAGAAGAATCAGAAGGCCGCTCCTGTAGCCAAGCCTGTTGAGGCTTCCAAGGCCGCTGCCGTTGAGGCCCCTAAGGCCGAGGCTGCCGACTTCGTGAAGGTCGAGAATGTCTTTGTCGCCGAGGACTTCGCTTCTCGTGACGAGGCTCTGAGCTTCGTTTCCAACCAGGCCGTCAAGGCAGGTATCGCCAGCGACGCCGACGCCGTGATGAACGCCTTCCTGGCCCGCGAGGCCGAGGGCACCACGGGCATGATGGAGGGCTTCGCCATCCCGCATGCCAAGTCCGACGCCATTACCGAGGCTGCCGTCATCGTCGTCAAGGACGAGTCCGGCGTGACCGGTTGGGATACCATGGACGGCGCTCCCGTCAACGTGGCCATCGCTCTGCTCATCCCTGGTGCACAGGCTGGCACCACGCACCTCAAGATCCTGTCCAAGGTCGCCGAGGCGCTCATGGACGAGGACTTCCGTGCCACCGTCAAGGGTTCCACCGACGCCGCCAAGATCGCCAAGACGATCAACGCCCGCCTGGTCTAATCCCGCAACACGCGAATACCATCGCCCCCTGTATATAAGGCGGAGTCCCTCTCCAGGGCCTCCGCCTTTTTTCTATCCCTCCCATAAGTTGCGGTGAAATAGGGACTGTTTAAACGATTCAACCCCAAATTCAGTCCCTATTTCACCGCAACTTACAAAAGGGCATAGAGGGGGCTACCTATCGAGTCTTTGTCGCGAACAGATCATCAGCCAGATTTCCGTTTGCACGATATTGCTCTGGACCGACCGAGTTTCCGCAGCCTGCTCGCCCACAGGGGCCCGTGCGCGGCCTGTGAGATTTATCGCGAGTTCCGCACGAGCCGAAGAGCACTTAATGTGCTCTTCGTGCGAGCAGGACTGTAGAGCAGGAAATCTCACAGGCCGCGCACGGGCCCCTGTGGGCGAGCAAGCGGACGACAAACACATCTGTCCAATAATTCGTCTGAAACATAATGAAAAACCGTTTGATGTGAGTTAATATAAACAACGTCGTGAATCTGACTCCTGCCACATGCATGACAGGGGTTAAACACAAAAAAGGAGTCAACTATGGTTTCTGAGAAGGCTACCCTCGTTAATCCTCAGGGTCTGCACATGCGTCCGGCTGGTCTGTTCGCCTCCACCATGGGCAAGTACGCCTGTGACGTGACGGTCGTCACCCCCGAGAAGGAGGTCAACGGCAAGTCTCCGATGGCCCTCATGGCTGCTGGTATCCCCTGCGGTACCGAGGTCGAGGTCAAGTGCGATGGCGCCGACGAGGCGGAGGCTCTGGCTGCTGCCATCGAGCTCATCAAGAGCGGTCTTGGCGAGTAGAACTCAAACGGGTCGCATGTTGAACAACTAAGTTCATATTTGGGGGCGCAGTGACCTGTTCTAAGGTAGCTGCGCTCTTTTGTCATGGATATGGCAAAACGCTTTATCACATGACACGGAGAGAGGAATGGGAATGTATCAGGGAGTCAACGCTTCCGAGGGCATCGGTATCGGCACCGTCATGGTCGCCGTCGATCCCGACTTGACGTTTGAGCCGCACGAGGTTGCTGATTCGGCAGCAGAGAAGGAGCGCTATCAGTCCGCTCTTTCGGTCTTCTGCGAGAAGACCCAGGCTCAGGCCGACCACATGAAGGAGACGGTGGGCGAGGGCGAGGCCGAGATCATGAGCGGACACATTGTCCTGGCTCAGGATCCGGGCATGACCGACGCCATCAACGCCGCCATTGACGGCGGCACCTGCGCCGAGCAGGCGCTCATGGACACCTCGACCATGTTCGAGAACATGTTCCTGTCCATGGACGATGAGATGTTCCGTCTGCGCGCGGCCGACATCGCCGACATCCGCACCGGTATTCTGGCCGAGCTGCTGGGCAAGGAGGTCGTCGACCTTTCCGTCCTGCCCGAGAACACCGTCGTTGTCGTGCACGACCTCACGCCGTCCATGACCGCCACGATCGATAAGGCCCACGTTGCCGGTATCGTCACCGAGACTGGTGGCCGCACGTCGCACTCCGCAATCATTGCGCGCGCCCTCGAGATCCCGGCTGTTCTTTCGGTTTCCAACAGCTGCACCGCACTGCGCAACGGCATGACCGTTGTCGTCGACGGTGGCAAGGGTATCGTCGAGGCCGATCCCGATGAGGAGACGCTCGCCGCTTACACTGCCAAGGCCGAGGCTTTCGCTGCCGAGAAGGCGGCTCTCGAGGCCTTCCGCGGCAAGCCGTCCGTGACTGCCGACGGCATCAAGAAGATTATTGCCTGCAACATCGGCAACCCCGATGACGTGCCCAACGCGCTCGATCACGATGCCGAGGCTATCGGCCTGTTCCGTTCCGAGTTCCTGTTCATGGACTCTGCTGAGCTTCCTTCCGAGGAGGAGCAGTTTAACGCCTACCGTAAGGTCGCCAGCGCGCTCAAGGGCGCTCCGGTCATCATCCGCACGCTCGATGTGGGCGGCGACAAGGAGATTCCGTACCTGCACATGGTCAAGGAAGAGAACCCCTTCATGGGCTTCCGCGCCGTGCGTTACTGCCTGGCCAACCCCGACCAGTACAAGGTCCAGCTCCGCGCCCTGCTGCGCGCCAGCGCCTTCGGTGACGTCAAGATTATGATCCCGCTCGTCACCTGCGTCGAGGAAGTCTTGGCTGTCAAGGAGCTCGTCGAGCAGTGCAAGACCGAGCTGACCGAAGAGGGTCGCAAGTTCAACGAGAACATCGAGGTCGGCATCATGGTCGAGACGCCTGCAGCCTCGCTGCTCGCTGACCGCCTGGCCGAGGTCGCCGACTTCTTCTCCATCGGCACCAACGACCTGATCGGCTACACCATGTGCGCCGACCGTGGCAACGACACCATCTCCAACCTGTACCAGGTTTACTATCCCGCCGTGCTCCGCTCGCTTAAGAACATCATCGAGAGCGGCGTGAAGGCCGGCATCATGGTCGGTATGTGCGGCGAGGCCGCTGCCGATCCGTTGCTCGAGCCGCTGCTGATCAGCTGGGGCCTGGAGGAGTTCTCGATGAGCGCTCCGTCCATCCTGCGCGCCCGCAAGACCATCAGCCAGTGGACCAAGGCCGAGTGCGACGAGCTCGCCGAGAAGGCGCTCGCCTGCAACACCGCTGCCGAGGTCAAGGCACTGCTCGAGTCCGCAGCTCGCTAATTTGGTATCAGAGGTAACCGCGTGGTTGGAATGGGCCGGCCACGCGGCCCTCACATATATAGGGGGTACTGTAAATGTTCTACACGCTAACCGCTAACCCGGCTGTCGACATGACGGTTTCGAGCTCTCCGCTCGAGCCCGACGAGAACGTCCGCACCGGCTCGGCCAGCTACACGGCTAACGGCAAGGGTCTCGACGTGTCCTTCGCCTTTAAGAAGATGGGCGTCGACACCGTCGCTCTCGGCTTCTTCGCCGGCTTCACGGGCAAGTTCATCGTCGAGGAGGTCATGAACCTGGGCTGCTTGTGCCGCCCGGTCTGGACCGACGGTATCACGCGCATTAACACCTACGTCAACGATGGCCAGCACGAGTACGGCATCCTTAACCCTGGTGCTCCGATCACGCCGCAGCACCAGGAGGAGCTCTACAACATCCTGGACACCGCGGGCGACCTTGAGTGCCTGATCGTCTCCGGCTCCGTGCCTCCCAAAGCTACGCCCGACTTCCTGGCTCAGGTCATGGAGCACGCTCAGGCCCGTGGCGCCGACGTCGTCCTGGACCTGTCCTCCGACAAGCTCAAGGAGCTCGCTCACAAGAAGCCGCTGCTCATTAAGCCGAACCATCACGAGATGAAGGCTATCTTCGGCGTGCCGGTCGACACCGACGACGAGGTCCGCGTTGCCATGAAGCTGGCTCACGAGGCCGGCGTCCAGAACGTGCTGCTCACCCGTGGTAGCCGCGGTGACGCTTACTTCTCCAACGGCGAGGACATCTGGTATGCCAAGCGTGAGTTCAACATCAAGCTTGTCTCTTCCGTCTGCGCCGGCGACTGCACCCTCGCTGCGTTCCTGCACAAGTGGTACAGGGATCGCGACAACGTCGAGGAGGCCATGAAGCTCGCTATGGCCACCGGCGCCAACGTTGCTGAGTCCGTCGGCATCGGCGACTTTGGTCACGTCGACGAGTACAGCAAGCGCGTTGCTGTCCGCAAGCTCGATCGCAAGTAAGCGAAACGCGACAAACTCGTGCGCATACGGCGTCCCGGTTTCGACCGGGGCGCCTTTTTTGTTCTGCCATGGGGGAGACATGTTCTGCCGTACTTCATCGCTTCCACACCGTTTACCGAGTTGTCCTAGCCTTTTACCGATGTGTGGAATATACTTTCATTAACACGTTGCTTCGTGAAAGGAACATTCATGATTTATACGCTCACTGCAAATCCCGCTATTGACTACAACATCTCCTGCGATGGCCTGTCCGCCAACACCGTCACTCGCACCCGTAACGCTGTCTACACCCCCAACGGCAAGGGTCTCAACGTCTCTTTTACGCTCGACCACTACGGCGTCGACACCACGATCCTGGGCTTCTTCGCCGGCTTCTCGGGAGAGTTTATCGTTAAGGGCGCCGAGGCCCTTGGCGTGCCCGTCAAGCCCGTATGGACTGACGGCATCACGCGTGTCAACGTGTTCCTCAACGCCGGTCCCGACACCGAGTACAACATGGTCAATGCCGGTGCCGCCATCAATGAGGCCAACGAGCAGGAGATGTTTGAACTTATCGATTCGCTCGATGACATGACCTGCCTGGTCATCAGCGGCTCGCTGCCTCCCAACACTTCCGAGGGCTTCTTGGCCGAGGTCCTGCGCCGTGTCAAGGCCAAGGGGGCCGAGTTCGTCCTCGACATCTCGAGCCATCAGCTGGCAGACCTCATTGCTCTGGAGCCACTGCTGATCAAGCCCAATGACGACGAGCTGCTTGACATCTTTGGCATCAAGGTGAGCGGTGGCGACGACGAGTCCGTCAAGGGCGCTATGGCCGAGCTGCACGCCAAGGGCGCCAAGAACGTGCTGCTGACCCTTGGTGGCGCCGGTGCGTACTTCTCCAACGGCGAGCATATCTGGTTTGCCAACCGCACCTTCGACGTCAAGCTGCTGTCGACGGTGTGCGCCGGCGATTCCTCGCTCGCTGCCTTCCTGTCCGTGTGGCACGACGCCCCCGAGCGCGTCGAGGACGCCCTGCGCCTTTCGATGGCCACTGGCGCCAACGTGGTCGAGTGCCCCGGTCTGGGTGATTTTGCCAAGGTGGACGAATATAAGAAGCACGTCGAGGTTCGCCAGGTCTGCTAGTTCCGGCACCTTGTCTGAATAGTTTGATTATTTCGCATCCGTCTTAGACTAGGACGGATGCGTTTTTGTTTATCGGACTTGCGTGTGCAGTGGAGGCTGTTTCTTGCTAGACTTCTTGCAGACGCAATCGATAGCCAATTTGATAGTCGCAGGAGGCCATAGGCATGTGCAATGTTTCGCTCAACGGTACTCAACCGTCCGATGCGTCCCTGCGCGTCCTGCGCGCGCTTGAGGCGGCTGGTCTTGAGGCTTGGTACGTGGGCGGTTGGGTGCGCGACGCCCTGATGAGGTACCCCAGCCACGATGTTGATATGTGCTGTAGCGGCCTGTGGCAGGAGTCCAAAGCGGCGCTCGAGGCCGCCGGCATCGCGGTTGTGGAGTCGGGCATTAAATTTGGCGGAATCACGGCTATTTCCGATGGCGAGCGTATCGAGGTCACCACGTACCGTCTGGATGGCTTTTACACCGATGGTCGGCATCCCCAGAGTGTGGAGCGTGCCGCCTCGCTCGAGGACGATCTGGCGCGCCGCGACTTTACCGTCAATGCCATGGCCTGGCATCCCGAGCGCGGGCTTGTCGACCGCTACGACGGCCAGGGTGACTTGGAGCGCAAGCTGATTCGCGCTGTCGGCGATCCCAAGCGTCGCTTTAACGAGGACGCCCTGCGCATGCTGCGTGCGGTGCGCTTTGCCTGCCGTCTGGACTTTATGATTGAGCCCGAGACCAAGCGTGCGCTTGCCGAGTGCGCGCCGCTGCTCGAAGGCGTGGCGCGTGAGCGTGTGGGTATTGAGCTCGAGGGCATTCTTTCGACCGGTCATGGGGGAGACGCGATGCTCCGCTATCCCGAGCTCATCTGCGCCGCCGTGCCCGAGTTGGCAGCGGGTCGCGGGTTTGATCAGCGCAGTGTCTATCATGCGTTTAACGTCTACGTGCATATCGCCCGTGTGCTGACGGTGGCGGGGGAGCTCGCGCTGTGTGACGGCGTCGCGCCCTCGTCGAGCCTTATGTGGGCGGCGTTTTTGCACGATGTGTCCAAGCCCGAGTGCTTCACGGTCGATCACGCCGGCAGCGGACATTTCTACGGTCATCCCGAGCTCGGCGCCAAGAAGGCGCGCGTCATTATGGATCGCCTGGCCCTCTCGCACGACTTGGTGCGCGACGTGTGCCTGCTCATCAAATACCATGACAAGCCGCTGCGCCCCGAGCGCTCCTGCCTGCTCAATATGATGCGCGCGCTTTCGGGTGAGGGCGTCGACACGGCCCGCCTGATTGACGAGCTCATGGACCTTAAGCGTGCCGACACACTTGGCAAGGCCCCGTCGTGCTTCTATTATGTTGAGACGATTGAGGAGATGCGCGCGCTGGCGCACGAGCTGCTGAAGGCAGGGGAGCCCTATACGCTCAAGATGCTCGCCATCAACGGCGGCGACCTGATCCGTGCCGGAGTCAAGCCCGGGCCGGAACTGGGTCAGCTTCTCAACTCCGCCCTCGACGCCGTGATCGAAGACGATATTCCCAACGAGCGCGAAGCTCTTTTGGTTCATCTCAACTTGAATTAGCTACCAAGTTTACCTGCGTATTCCATAACCTGCCGACAATTTTTCGGCAATTTGGAATTTCTTCTTGCGCTGACGTTTTTTGTCCCGTAATATATTTCCTCGCAGCACGGCAGTGCAGATGTCATGTGGCCCGTTCGTCTAGCGGTTTAGGACGCCGCCCTCTCAAGGCGGAGATCACCAG
>DXZX01000017.1:30998-39373 GCA_019419445.1 Collinsella sp. | reverse complement strand
GCACCTACGTTCCTCAAAGAATTGTTAGATTAAAAGTAACAGACCGGATGAAGATACGTGCGACGGGGGCGAGGCGAATGGCTGAGCGGTATCGATATGCGGGTTCAACGGTATCACATTGGCCACATAGATTTTTAACTTGCATTTCTACCCGCCCTTTTCGTAGAGTCGCCGATACGTGCTTAGCGCACCCTCGGCGCGTCCGGCAGGCTTTGCGAAATGGGATCCAGGAGACTTCGGCGCAGCATCATCTTGCGGAATGCTTCTAATGAGCCTCCCATCCTTCAAAAACAGAATCTCATCGCACAGCCTATCGACCGAATCCAAGATGTGGGATGACATGATGATGCACGTACCAGAATCGGCCAGCTTCCTGAGAATCTCGGAATGCAAGTCCACCCTGCTGGGGTCGAGCGCGTTCATGGGCTCATCTAATAGAAGGTACCGCGCGCCCGTCGCATACGCAATCGCCAGGGTAAGCTGCTGCTTCATGCCCTGGCTCAGAGTGCGGATCCTCATCTTCGCGAACTCGCCTATCTGCGTTTGTTCCACTATCTCTTCGATATCGCGAGCATGCGGCCACATATCGCAAACCATCTTGAGGTGATCTTCCGCACGCAATCCAGGATACAGCAGCGTCCCCTCACCAGGTGCATAGAAGATCATAGAACGGACCTCTCTCGCACCCGTACCCTGCACCTCATCCAGAACGATGCTCCCGTCCACGCGAGGACCCGGCAAACCTGCCATCGCACGCAGCAACGTCGTCTTTCCATGCCCGTTCGGAGCGACGAGACCGTAGACCGTACCCGGGGCAAACTCAGCGTTCACCGAATCTACGAGCACCTTCTTTCCATAAGAGATCGTCAGCGTTTGAAGGTCAATCATCGAGATCATCCCCTTTCGATCTTTGGAACACTCAGGCGCACCATCAACGGAGATACGGCGCCCAAGACCACCAGCAGAGCGCCCGATGCGCCGACGACCTCTCCAAAAGGCATCGCGTTCGTCCCTCGCCCAAGGAACCCAATCGTCCCCACCTGGGAAGCGGGATCAAACGAGGCGAATGGAGCCAGCAGCGCGACGCCCATGCCCACGCTTTCAACATGAGCGCTCAACGAACCCAACACCAAGAGAACCGCGCAAACCATTCCGGTGACAACGGGGTTGCGGCTAATCGCTGCTGTCAACGCAGCGACGACGGAAATCACGCCGTATGCCATGACCAGCAACGGAATACTGCACAACACCGCCTCCCCCACCATGGACGTTGTCGAAGCTCCCGCCCGAATGAGAGCGACGGGATACTCCGATCCACCCGCACCGTTCTTAATCACGGACACAACGACAGCGGGAACCATCGACACCAAAAGCAGCACCAAGCCAAGCAGGAGAGCCAGCGCAACAGCCGTCAGAAAACGCACATGCGCTGTTGCGGGGATCTGGAGAACCAGAAGGGAACGACACTGCAGGTGGGTGCACGCGAGCGATGTGACAACCACGGGCAACAGCAAAAATAAGGAGGGAAGCGCTGCCTGGAGATACGAAAGGAGGATTAATGGGGGCATCTTCGTACTTAACTCGTAAACCTTGGGGTCCGGCAAGCTCGCGATCGACTCAAGCAGAAGGGCGCGCGCCTCCGCACGAGAAGGAGTCTCCGGCTCGATTCCGATCGATTGCAGGAGAGTCGCATCTGCCGCGCCCAGCTCACCTCGAGCGCGCTCGTACGTCGCAAGGCTTCGAAACCCCTCCGCAGGCATAGGCGCGTACACGAAACCCGAAAGAGCATCCCACATGTCTTCCAGGGCCGCTTTGCCTTCGACGTCCATATTCGCAGCGTTCTGCTCTAGATACCGATCTATTGAACGGAGCTCCCCATCCCTATACCGAACAGCGGAAACGTTATCAGCGTCAGGAAACATCTCGACCAGAGCCGGGGCCAGCATCGTCGCCGACATTGCAATCGCGCATACGGCGAGGGTAGGAGAACGCAGGAGCAGTTTCCCCATCGTTCTTACGTATGCAACGGCGGAGGCACAAGCGCTCGAACGAGTTGCCGTTCTCGATGCAGCGAAGGAACCTCTCTCAAGACAAATCGGGGATATCGGGCGCGCGCAGCCGCTCTTTCCAGCAACGCAAAGCAGGCTAATTGCCAGCACCTCGATCCCGATTGCGCATACGAGGGCAATCGCGCCACGCTCGAAGCAAAGTCCAGGCAGATTCACTATCTGCGTTGTCGGGTACGGGCTATAGGCGCCGACGGTCAACTCAGTGTTCGCATACGTAAGGGGATTCAACAGGGCGAACTCACGTAAAGCGATGGATCTTCCGTAATACCCGGGAACCATCGTCACCCCCATCAGGGCACATACGAACACGATTCCAAGCGTAGGGTTATTGGCAATCTTCACGGCAAGGTGAACGACAAGCGAGATGAACGCTGCCACCAAGAATTGCAAGATGGCCGTCTGCGCGAACACCAGCCAAGCCGGTTTGATAACCGGAGTCGCATATTGAATGTAGCCTATCGGATAGAACGGCGAGCCCGGGCCATTCTTCACAAGCGCGGCGATTATCCCTGGAAGATTGATGGCGAGGACGGCAAGCATTGCAAAAACACTCGCCCATACGCTCGATGCAACAAGTCTACCCAGCTCGCCCATCGGTGCCTGGATGATGAGCTTTTCACGTTTGTTAAGACGCGCGGCAAGGAACGAGACGGCAACGGCCGTTGCGACCCATAGCAAGTACTCCTTCGATCCGTCATAATAGGTGTACTCTCCATCCGATATCTGCAGAAACGGAAGTAGGGGAGAGAGCGGTGCCAAGATAAGACGTCCCGCGGCAAGAGGGTACAGAAGCGCGGGCATGCTTGATGAAGAGGTATAGACACCGTCCTCCCCCGCATTCACAAGCGCATCCGCATAGGATGCTGACAATTCCTGCTCAACACGGGTTATTCCCGACTCGAGGTATTCGACCCGTCCGTCGATGCCAGCCGCGCTCCTGAAGACGGGCAGAGCACAAAGAACCATCAACGCAACAACGACAACACAGAGCGACCTGGAGGAGAGAAGCGACCTAAAGATCGCCTTCGAGATTTTGAGCATATTCATCGCCAACCTTAACCTCATCCAGTCGGAACAGAGGGGCCGAACAAAATGCTCGGCCCTTCCTCGCATCTAGTAGGTGCTATAGACAAATTGCCATTTATCAGTTGTGCCAAGAACACCACAGGAGCACATTGCAGCGAGGCGGGATTCCCTATGATGCGCGGATCGGCGATAGCCATTTCGGTAGGAGATCGTCTTGTAAGAGATGTTGAACATCGAGATGCTGTGCCCGCTTACGCCGCGAGGACAGCTGTAGCTCCAGTAGGTATCGACGACGTCGTCCGTATACCCGAGGGGCTCAACGAGGGCACACTGGCTGCTCTCCTGGGAAGGAGGCATCGGGGTATCCGCAAAAGCGGGGGCTCCCGGCAGCAACAGACAAAGAGCGAGGCCGAGGAAAACCAAGAGCTTACACGACTTAACAGTACTGAACATAATCCTCTCCAATCTAGAGGGGTTTCGGTTGCAGCACGCTGTGATTACTTGCCGGCAAAGTCAATTTAACATAAACTGTTAAAAAGTAACCTGAGTTTTTTAAATTCTTCGGAGGTTATTATGAGTTCCGACAATCGCACTCCCCGGCTTCATTCCTTCCGCATCGCATGTGCGATAGCCTCTGCGACCCTTTGCGCCACCGCCATCGCACAAGTGGCGTTCTCCTTAAAGCCAGCAATCGAAGTGCTCGACAACCCTGTAATTGCAGACTCCCCCGCGTATCCAGCCCTTGCGATCTCGACATTGGTCCCTGCCGTCATCGGTATCGCTACGACCATCCTCAGCGCCGTTCTCGTGTGGACGATCAAGAGCGGAGACCCCTTCAAGAAAGGGTCTGCGACATGCTTGAAGGTGCTCGGCATTCTCTTCGTTGTTCAAGCTGCCACCAGCCTCTACGCCGGCTCACTCAAAACCTCCGTTTCGATGTTTGGCGGCGAGGGGGCCGTCGGCGCCCAAGAGATCGCTTCATCATTCGATTGGACCTCTCTGGTTCTCGGCATCGTCCTGTTCATGCTTTCCCAGCTCTTCTTGTACGCCCGAGAGCTGTACCTCGACTCCGACGAGATTGCGTAAGGAAACGCCATGCCCGTAATTGTTCGCCTCGACAAGATCATGGCCGAGCGAAAGATTTCCTCGAACGAACTTGCCGAAAGGATTGGAACCACGCCCGTGAACCTGTCCCGTATTAAAAAAGGGCATATTCGCGGCATTCGCTTCAACACACTCGAGCAGCTATGCCTCGCCCTTCGTTGCCAACCCGGAGACCTTCTCGAAGTCATGAGCGAAGAGGATGCCCGAAAGGAGTTCGGACTCGATTGGTCCGCCGAGGATTAGAGGGCGGTCGTACTCGCCCTGCACACGGGGATGCGAATCGGCGAGGTCTGCGGCCTTCGGTGGTGCGATGTGGATTTCGAGACGGGCCTGATCTCGATCAGACACTCGGTGGCGTACGCGAAGGGAATGGGTTCGTTCATCAAGGACACCAAGACCCATGACGCCAGGGGTATCCCCATCGACCCGGTCGGCCTACTCCCCTTCCTGAAGGAGACCCACGAGATCGACTGCGGAAAGCTGCGCTTGCGCGGCCTTACCGGGGCGGTCGAGATCGGGGACTGCTACATCCTGTCGGAGCCGGGCGCGACCTTCGCGACGACAAGCTATATCCGCAGGGCGTTCAAGACGTTCTCGGAGACCAACGGCCTCATGGGCACCAACGACGAGCTGATCACGTTCCACGGCCTTCGCCACACGTTCGCAACGCAGTGGATCCGCCAAGGCGGCGATATCAAGGCGCTCCAATCGATCCTCGGCCACAAGGACGCCATGGCGACGCTCAACGTCTACGCCGACATCGAGCCCATCTCCAAAATCCATAACATGCTGCGCGCCACGCCGTGCCTTTGGCGCGGGCACCTCGGGCCGAGGGTCGATCCGGGTCCCATGTTCCAACAGAGGATCCAGGAGTCCATCGAGACGCTCCAGGCGTTCGGCTACGGCATCACCGAGCCGGACGACCGAAATATCGCCATACGCGACGTGAAGACGAACAGTTGGCTCTAGCTCACCGAGTACGCGGCAGTGCTGGGCCCATCCCAACTGAGGTCACGGTGGTCCGATAGGGGCGCCGCCCGCGGCATGCGCCGCGGAGCGGTATCCCCTACCGAAGGGCGGGGATGCCCTCCGCTTCCAGTTCGGAATCAGCCGTCGGAGGCGTTCGGCTGACTGCGGGAACGGCCTGTCCGCTCAATGTGTTCGGCTGAGATCGGAAATCAACCCAACACGAGCCGGACACGCGCCAGACGGCTCTTCCCCGTGCGGCCTTCCCCCTTACGCTCATGTTGCAGGCATGTAACGCCGCAGCGAGCGCGCCTTTTTTGCGCCAGACAGGTACAATGATGAACACTGTACCGTAGCGGAGCGCCCCGCGCGCGCCGCAATCACGCGAAAGGGTTTCCCATGGCCGAGATCTCGTCCTCCCGTATCGTCATCACCGTCCTTGGCAAGAACCGCCCCGGCATCGTCGCCGGCGTCACCCGTGTCCTAGGCGAGGCCAACGTCGACATCCGCGACATCACGCAGTCCATTATCGAGGACATCTTCACCATGACCATGCTGGCCGATACCGCCGAGTCCAAGCTCGACTTCGCCGAGCTGCAGAAGGCGCTGGCCGAGGCCGGCGAGCTTTCGGGCGTCAACGTGTCCATCCAGCGCGAGGACGTCTTCAACTTTATGTACCGCCTGTAGCGAGCAAGCCGCTGGGGATAGCCTGACGCGCGCATGCCCATGCAAGTCACCCCGATGCGGCCCGGAGAGGAGCGCGCATGGCCTACGACGCCAAGAAAATCTATTACCGCTTCGATGACCACTTGAGCCGCCTGGTTCTGGATTACGAGGCGAGCCGTCAGATTTCGCCCGAAAGCGAAAACCTCTACCACGGCCTGCCGACCGACCCTTATGACGAGGACCTGTTTGTCGAGCACAATGTCAAGCGCGGCCTGCGCAATGCAGACGGTTCGGGCGTGGTCGCGGGCCTCACTCGCATCTCGGATGTGCATGGCTACAACAAGGTCGACGGTAAGGTCGTGCCCGATCAGGGCAAACTCACGCTTCGTGGCTACAGCATCGAGGATCTGGTCAACAACGCCCAGGCCGAGAATCGCTACGGCTACGAAGAGGTCGCTTATCTGCTCATTACGGGCTCTCTGCCCACCAAGGAAGAGCTTGACGGTTTTTGCGAACGTCTGGGTGCTTTTAGGCACCTGAGCGACGAATACGTCCGCGAGTTCCCCATGACCACGGTGTCGTCGAGCATCATGAATGTGCTTCAGCGCGCCGTGCTGCTGCTCTACGCCTTCGACGCCGAGCCCGACGCCATTACACCCGAGCACGAAATCGACGTCGCCATCTCCATGCTCGCCCGTCTCCCCCGCATCGCCGCCTTCGCGCATATGGCCTCGGTCGCCAAGCGCCGCGGCTCCGAGGTTCATGTACCGCACCCCACACCCGGCCTCTCCACCGCCGAGACTATCCTGCAGGTGTTGCGCGGCGGCATGGCATTCACCCGCGACGAAGCCATGCTGCTCGACGTGATGCTCATGCTGCATGCCGAGCACGGTGGCGGCAACAACTCCACGTTTGCCTGCCGCGTGCTGTCCTCCTCGGCCACCGACCCGTATTCCGCCTACGCCGCGGCTATCGGCTCGCTCAAGGGCCCGCGCCACGGCGGCGCCAACGCCAAGGTCGTGTCCATGCACGAGGACATCCGTGCGCACGTCTCCAATTGGGAGGACGAGGACGAGGTCGCAGCCTACCTGGGCAAGATTCTCGACAAGCAGGCCTTCGACGGCACGGGTCTCATCTACGGTATGGGCCACGCCGTCTACACGCTGAGCGACCCGCGTGCCGAGGTGTGCCGCCGTTACGCGCGCACACTTGCCGCCAAGAAAGACCTGGGCGATGAGTTCGCGCTCATCGAGCGCATTGAGCGCCTGGCACCGCAGGTGATGCGCGACCACGGCATGACCAAGCCCATCTGCGCCAACATCGACCTGTACACAGGCTTTATCTACAAGATGCTCGGCGTGCCCGAGACGCTTTTTACGCCGCTATTCGCCGTCGCCCGCATGGCCGGCTGGTCGGCACACCGCATGGAAGAGCTCTTCTGCGCGCACCGTATTATTCGCCCCGCGTATCGCCCGGTTATCGAGCCGCTGGAGTACAAGCCGCTCGCCGATCGCTAGGACGCGGACCGTTATAGAACCCGAGCGTGGCCAGGGCATCATCGCCCTCGGCCACGCTTTTTATGCCAGTAGAAAGGGCTTCATCAAATGATTGTGTTTTCCGATATGGATGGAACGCTGCTGACGAGTGATAAGCAGATGAGCGACGCCACCTGGGCGATGCTCGACGAGCTTGCGCGCCGCGGTATTGAGTTTGTGCCCTGCACGGGACGCCCGCTGTCGGGCATCTTTGAGCCCATCCTCGCCCACCCCGCCGTACACTACGCGGTCTGCGCCAATGGTGCCAGCGTCTGGCAGCTCGACGACGGTACGCCTACCGATGTCTCACGTGCTACGCGCATTTTGAGCCGACCGCTCGACCGCGCCATCGCCCACCGCGTCCATAGCATTGCCGCCGGCCACGATGTGACCTTCGATATCTTCGCGGACGGGCAGTGCTTCCTCCCCCGCTCGCTCTACACGCGCCTGGATGAGTTCTGCGGCGGCGACCCCCACATCGCAGCTTCGCTCAAGCGCACGCGAACGCCGATCGACATGGATATCGATAGCAAGATCGACGAGGTCGAGACACTCGAACGCATCGCCATGTACTGGCACGACCCAGCCGATCGCGACGCCATCGCGGCAGCGCTCGACACGCTCGAAGGCATCGAGGTCACGCGTTCGTACGCCATGAATATCGAGGTCATGGGCGAGGGAGCCACCAAGGGAACGGCCCTCACGTGGCTATGTGAGCACCTGGGCGAGCGTCTCGCCGACGCCTGGTCGTTCGGCGACAACATCAACGACATCCCCATGCTGCAGGCAGCGGGCCACGGCATGGCCATGATCAACGCCGAGCCCGAGGACCGCGAGGCCGCCGACGCCATCACCGAATACGACAACGACCACGACGGCGTCGCCCGCACCATCATGGCCGCCCTCGCCTAGCAGCAGCAACCCGGCAGAAAAGGAACGTCCCTAACTGCTGGATTAAGCAAGGCTCTCCAGAACACGGCGGAGTTCTTGCTGGACGGCGTGGTCGCGG
>DXZX01000017.1:4790-30988 GCA_019419445.1 Collinsella sp. | reverse complement strand
GCGGTTACGACCCACCACGCAATCGGCCACCGCCTTGAGCGCGGGGCGCGCGTTTTCCATCGCGCAACCCGTGCCGACAAAGCGAATGATTTCGTAGTCGTTCATAGAGTCGCCAAACGCCATGACCTCATCGCGCCCAATGCCGTAATGCTCCGCGAGCTGTGCGATGCCCGAAGCCTTCGACACACCGGGCTGCATGGCATCGATCCACGCGTTGCCTGAAGGCGCAAAGGTAAAGAGCTGACCGAGTTCGCGCTGTAGCACGTACGCACTGTCCATAACGGCACCGTCGTCGCAAAAGATACTCGCTTTGATGATATTTACGCTGGGATCGGGCAGCTCCCAAATGCGCTCGGCATTGGGGAGGTCCTTATCGACCTCGCGCACGAACTTGCACTCGTCATCGAGCAAAAAGGACTTGGTTCGGTCAAAGAGCGCAAGATGCAGATTGGGAAACGTCCTGACGGCTTGGGCGAGCCTTCGAATCGCCAGGTGCGAATACACCTCACGGTCTACCATCTTACCGTCGGCGTAGACCTGGGCGCCGTTAGCTGCGACAAAGTCCATCTTGTCGCGAACGGGCGCAAAGAACTCGCACAGGCGATCGTAGCGACGGCCTGACGATGCGGCAAAATGCACGCCATGCTCGCGTAGTGCCAGAATCAGTTCATAGGTCTCAGGCGGCACCTGGCCGTTTTCGTCAAGCAGCGTGCCGTCCATATCGGATGCAATCAGTTTAAACATAGAAAAGCTCCCTTCGGGCTTGTTGGAATCGAACGTGTATCCGATTCCAACGTACCCAAAGGGAGCTCAAATAAGACTCCGCGGGCGTAAACGTTACAAGGACCTGGCAAATAGCTCACACATGCCAGAGGTCCCACAATCGCAGCGTCAGGCGACACGCCAAAGAGTGTCCCCAACGACTAGTCGTTTAAGAACGTCCCCGATGACTAGTCGGCGTAGGTGAAGGTCGTAACGTCGAACATGCCCTCGGGGCGGATGCGGAGCGTCGGGATCACCGGCAGGGGCAGGAAGATGATGCCCATGATGGGGTCGAGCGGTGGCTCAATACCCATGGCGCGCGCCTTGACCATAAAGTCGTCGTGCTGCGCCGCCACGTCCTCGGCCGTGCCTTCGCTCATAAGGCCACCGAGCGCCAGCGGAATGCGCGCCACGACCTCGCCGTTGCGCACCAGCACGTGGCCGCCCTGGCCCACGGCCTCAACGGCAGCCATCATATCCGCCGCATTGTCGCCCACCACGCACACGTTGTGCGAGTCGTGGCCGATCGTCGAGGCGATAGCGCCGCCCGTGATGGTAAAGCCGCGCACCCAGCCGCGACCGATGTGCTTGCCAACAAGACCCAGGCCCGCAGGACCATCGCCGTCGGCGCCCTCGGCCTGCAGTGACACGCCGCGGCCGTGGCGCTCAATCAGCATAATGCGGCGCAGGCCCTCGGCGTTCTCGGGGCGAGCCATACCCGTGATGGCCTTACCCGGCACCACGTCGATCACGGCCTCGCCCGGCTTAAAGGCATAGTCGAACACGTCGAGCGAAAGCTTCGGCAGCTTAACGGAAGCACGCAGCTCATCGGCAAGGGCAGCAACCTCGGCCATCTCGGGTGCAATCTCGCCCACAAAGGTGCCGTCCTGTGTCACGAGCGCGCCGGCGGCATACACGCGATGCGGAGCTGTAGCAAACGTCAGGTCGTTGAGTACCAGCAGGTCGGCACGCTTGCCCGGGGCGAGGGCGCCACGCAGCTCGTGCGGGTCGCGGCAACCGTGGTCCAGGCCAAACGCTTCGGCCGTGGACAGGGACGCCATGGAGATGGCGACCACGGGGTCGATACCGGCCTCGATAGCCACGCGGCAGGCATTGTCGATCATACCGGTCGAAAGCGCATCGGAGGGAGCGCGGTCGTCGGTCGCAAAGCAGCAGCGGCGGGCACGGGAAGGATTCTCCAACAGCATCGGAGACAGGTTGGCCAGGTCGTGGCTGCACGTGCCCTCACGCAGCATCACATACATGCCGCGGGACAGCTTGTCGAGTGCCTCCTCGGGAATCGTCGACTCGTGGTCGGCGATAATGCCTGCTGCGGCATAGGCGTTGAGGTCCTTACCGGCAACGAGCGGCGCGTGGCCGTCAACCTGCTTGGACGGCGTCTGGTTGGCAGCATCGATGCGAGCACAGGTCTCGGGGTCGGCCATAAAGACGCCCGGCAGGTTCATCATTTCGCCCAGACCAAAGACATCGCCTGGATGCTCGGCAAAAAACGCCTGCATATCGGCAGCCGAAATAACGGCACCGGCCTGCTCGTCGGGCAGTGCGGGCACGCACGAAGGCATCATGTACTTGATGGAGATGGGTGCGCGGCGGCCGTCCTCGATCATAAAGCGCAAGCCGTCGAGACCGGCAACATTGGCAATCTCATGGCTGTCGGCAATGGCGGTGGTAGTACCGCGCGTCGCGGCCATGCGAGCATACTCGGCGGGACGGATGTTCGAAGACTCGATATGCAGATGCCCGTCAATAAAACCGGGAGCGAGATAGCGACCCTGGCAGTCGATGACCTCAGTTGCCTCGTAGGTGCCAGCGGCATCGTCGCGACCATCGTAGAGCACGCCGACGATCACACCGTCCTTGACGGCAACGCTACCGGGCGCCACACGCTGGCCATACACGTCGACGATCTGCGCATTGGTAAACAGCGTGTCGACGGGCACGCGGCCCTCGGCGGCCTCGATCACAGACCTCATGACCTCAACGGACATACATACTCCTTTAACCGTAGAAAAAAGCTGCGGAGCGGACAAGCCTTCACCGCAGCAAGCCAATAGCAATTGTATGCCCAAAAGAAAGTCCCGCTAACACCCCTTCCGCTTAACGGCACCGTCAAATGATCCCTCCGTCCCCAAGGGATCGTCGTAACCAAAAAGGCCGCAGTCGGGATTCCCGGCTGCGGCCTTTTTGCACTTGTGAGGTCAACTCGCTCGTTAGACCAACTTAAAGCCCTTGCGCTTGCCCACGGAGAGGGTGTCGCCCAGTTTGAGGACGCTCGGATCGATGTTGTAGCTCTTGGGAGCCACAGCCTTGCCGTTGATCTTGACGCCGCCGCCGTCGATGTCGCGGCGGGCCTGACCGGCGCTGGCCGAAAGGCCCAGGTCCTTGAGCAGGCCGGCGAGGTAAATCTGGCCCTCGTCGTTGACGGTCAGCTCAACGTGCTTCTCGGGGAAGTCGGCAAGCTGGCCCTCCTTGAACACACGGTCGAACTCGGCCTGGGCCTCGTCGCCGGCGCCGGCGCCGTGGTAGGTATCGCACAGGTCGCGGCCCAGAGCGCGCTTGAGCTCGTAGGGGTCGGCAGAACCGTCGGCCAGGGCGGCGTCGATCTTGTCGACCTCGGCCGGAGCGAGCGAGCTGGCCAGACGATAGTACTTGCCGATCATCTCGTCGGGGATGGACATGGTCTTGCCGAACATATCCTTGGGAGCGTCGGTCAGGCCGATGTAGTTGCCATAGGACTTGGACATCTTGCGCACGCCGTCGGTGCCCTCGAGCAGCGGCATGGTGAGCGCAATCTGCGGCTCCATGCCCATCTTCTCCATGAGCTCGCGGCCGGCGAGCAGGTTGAAGAGCTGGTCGGTGCCGCCCATCTCGACGTCGGCCTTGATCTGAACGGAGTCGAAGGCCTGCATCACGGGGTACAGAAACTCGTGCAGGGCAATCGGCGTCTGGGACTGGTAGCGCTTGGTAAAGTCGTCGCGCTCAAGGATGCGGGCGACGGTGAACTTGGAGCACACCTGCAGCAGGCCGGCCAGGTCCATCGACAAGATCCAGTCGCCGTTATGCACGATGGTGGTCTTCTCGGGGTCCAGAATCTTCATGGCCTGGCTCACGTAGGTCTCGGCGTTGGCCTCGATCTGCTCCTGCGAAAGCTGCGGACGCGTGGAGTTCTTGCCCGAGGGGTCGCCGATCAGCGCGGTGCCGTTGCCGATGATGAGGGTGACGTTGTGGCCCAGGTCCTGGAACTGACGCATCTTGCGCAGGGGCACGGCATGGCCCAGGTGCAGGTCGGGGCTGGTGGGATCGACGCCGAGCTTGATGTTGAGGGGCTCGCCCTTCTCAAGCTTCTTGCGAAGGTCGGCCTCGGGGACGATCTGCGCTGCACCCGAGGTGATGATACGCATTTGCTCGTCAACAGACAGCATTGGGTATCCTCCTTTTGCTATAGCACCCTCGCCGAAAACGGCGGTGCTGGAAGTCCATAAACTCTCTTATGATAACAAACTGACGCGACGCGGCACTTACGACAGGAAAATCCTCGTCCTGCCACATGCGTCAATGGCAACTGGCAGACGTGTACCGTCACGCTCGACCAGATAGCGTACCTGCCGACGACGCAAGCAGTCGCGGCAACGGACCTGTCCCGTCGCATCGGTGGCGCAGACGCCCTCGGCGGTCAGCAGGCAGTGCTCGCACACCATGAGCTCGGGGCAATCGGCATCGACAGGGCTCAGAACACCAGGTTCGGCCGTCAGTTCGGCAATACGCTCCGCATCATTGCCGAGCAACTCGGCCGGCAAGTACACCCGCCCCGCACCGAGTCCGCGCAGCCAGGTAAGCGTGGCCCGATTCGCGCAGAACACCGGCGCCGCCACGTCAAACGTCACGCCCAGCTCGCGAGCAATCACCACCTGTCCCAGGTTGCGGCAGACGACGCGCCCGGCACGCTGCATCAGCGAGCGGGTCCGGTCAGCGTCACCCGTGCGGCACACCTCGTCAAGCACCACAACGGTGTCGGACAAATCGAGTTCTCTGCGCGGGTCGGTATCCATCAGCTGCCAAGCAAAAACCATGCGAGCGGGAACCGCGCACTCCACCAACTCCGGCGACGCACCGCTATCCACCGCAACGTCCTCAAAGGGCAGCACCTCAACGGCACGCGCAACGGGCGCAATCGCATCCGCCTCGGCCCGCATGCGCTCCAACACCGCCGCCGTCTGATCCAACACGCCGGCGCTACGAATCAGGTATACCTCGCAGCCCGCGTCCACCTTACGCTTGCAATGCACGACGACGCGCTTCCCCGCTGCGGCATCCACCGGGCAGGGCACCTGCGGCCAGCGCTTGGGCACATCGGGACGCGCGTCGACACCCGGATAGAACCGAATCTCGAGCGTGTCACCCGCCGCCACGGCGGCATCGAGCTCAACGGTCACCTCTTCGTGGCCCACAGCGACCAAGCGCCCCACGCGCACGCCCTGGTTAATTGCACGCTCAAAGCTCATCAGCTCGGCACTCGAACGCCCTCGCAGGTACGCATCGGTAAACCCACGGTTAAACGACCTTCCCAGCTCGCGCTCAAGCTCTTCCACGGCACCGGGGTCCCACGCGCCGTCGCGCAGCATATCGAGCGCCCGGCGCCAAACCCGCACCACGTTGAATACGTAATCGGGGTTCTTCATGCGTCCCTCGATCTTGAGCGACGCCACGCCGGCATCTACAAGCTCAGGCAGATGTGCAATACCCAGATAGTCGCGCGGGCACAGCAGGCGATCTCCCTCGACGGCGACAACGCTCTGTCCCGCCTCGTCCACCAGGTCGTACGCCAGACGGCACGGCTGCGTGCAGTCGCCGCGCATCGCCGATCGTCCACGCCGCAGGGCCGAGAACTCGCACGCCCCCGAATAGCCGATGCAAATCGCACCGTGGCAGAATACCTCGATGGGCACGCCCGTGGCACATAGCGCCGCAATCTCGTCGACCGTCAGCTCGCGTGCCGTCGTCACGCGCTCGACCCCCAGCTCATCGGCGGCAAGCCGCACGGCACCCTCGCTATGAGCGCCCGCCTGCGTGGACAGGTGAATCTCGACCCCGGGAATCGCCGCGCGCAGCGCGCAGGCCAACCCGGCATCGGCGACAATCAGAGCATCGGCGCCCAGCTCCAGTGCATGAGCTCCCAACGCCACCGCGTCGGACAACTCATCGTCAAACACGAACACGTTGAGCGTTACGTACACACGCACGCCATGGGCATGCGCCACGGCGCAGCCGCGCGCAAACTCATCATCCGTAAAGCCATGGGCGCTCACACGGGCGTTAAAGCCGCCCAACCCCGCATAGATGGCATCGGCACCCGCGGCGATGGCCGCAAGCATCTGGTCGAGCCCGCCCGCCGGCGCCAGCAGCTCGGGTAGCGCCGCACCGGCAGCATCCAATCCAGTCTCGTATTGTCCGCTCGGCCCCATCGTCCGAATCGCCATCGACAAACTCCTTACCAAGGTATGCATTCACTCTGAAAAATGCCGTCTTCCAGCATACACGAGGCCTCGCGCGCCCCGTTTGGTTTATCGTGTAATAACTTATGTCCATCCTGCCCCGACGGCACATCCGCCGTCCGGCACGACATACCTGGAGGTCAATATATGGGTCCTCGCCAACGACAGGGACACAGCCGTTCAAAGACGCACGCCCTGCCCATAATCCTGCTCTCGTTTTTGGGCTTTCTGCTGATTGCGGGCGTGGCGTTTGGCATCGGCATGGTCGGCAACGTCAACCGCTGGCTGTCCGATCTGCCCGACTACACCGACGCCAACGCGTATCTGGTGAGCGAGCCCACCGAGATCGTCGACTGTAACGGCAACAAGATCGCGAGCTTCTACACGCAAAACCGCAAGTCCATCACCAAGGACGAGGTCTCCCCCTACGTGCTGCAGGGCACCGTTGACGTCGAGGACGAGCGCTTCTACGAGCACGGCGGTATCGACCTGTGGGGTATCGCGCGTGCTGCGGTGGCAACCCTCGGCGGCGGGCACGAAGGCGCCTCGACGATCACCCAGCAGCTTGTGCGCAACACCATCCTGCAGGAGGAGCAATTCGACTCGACCATTGAGCGTAAGGTGCGCGAGGCCTACATCGCCATCAAGATGGAGGACATGTACTCCAAAGACGAGATCCTCATGATGTACCTCAACACCATCTATTACGGCCACGGCGCCTACGGCATCGAGGCCGCAGCCGAGACCTATCTGTCCAAGAGCGCCGCCGACCTCACCCTGAGCGAGGCCGCGCTACTCATCGGCCTTCCCAACTCGCCTTCGCAGTACGACCCCACGGTCAATCCCGATCTGGCACTGTCTCGCCGCAACAAGGTTCTCGACAACATGCTGCGCCTGGGCCACATCACCCAGGAGGAGCACGATGCCGCACAGGCCGAGCCCATCACCCTCAATGTGACCGAAATCTCGGGCAGCGGCGTCGACGTATACTCGCAGCCCTACTTTGTCTCCTACGTCAAGCAGCTGCTGGAGCAGGAGTTCTCGACCGACGTGCTCTTTAAGGGCGGCCTGACCGTCAAGACCACCATCGACCCCACGATGCAGCAGGTGGCAGAGAATGCCGTCCGCGAGCAGCTCGACACGCTCTCGCTTGACGGCCTGGACATGGGCATGGTCGTCGTCGACCCCAAGACCGGCTACATCAAGTGCATGGTGGGCGGCTACGACTACAACGCCGACGAGAACCACGTAAACCATGCCACGGCCAAGCGTCCCGTCGGCTCCACCTTTAAGGCCTTTACGCTGGCAACTGCCATCCAAAACGGCATGAACCCCAACGTCACCCTCAACTGCAACTCGCCGCTCAAGGCCAAGGGCACCACGACCGAGGTCCAAAATTACGCCAACCAGAGCTACGGCAACATCACGCTTAAGCAGGCGACGGCATACTCCTCCAACACCGGCTACATCCAGGTGGCGGAAGCCGTCGGCAACAGCAAGATCATCTCGCTCGTCAAAAAGCTCGGCATCGACCCCGCCAAGGACAACATCGAGGACGTTCCCGTCATGACGCTCGGCACCGGCTCGATCTCGCCACTCGAGATGGCCGCCGCCTACGCGACGTTTGCCAACGGCGGCTACTATCGCCAGCCGATCGCCATCACCGAGATTGATTCTCGTACCGGTTCGGTGCTGTACCAGCACACCGACAATCCCTCACAGGTGCTTACCGAGGGCGAGGCCGCCGCGGTCACCGATGTTCTGTCCGGCGTCATGAAGGGCAGCGGTACGGGTGCTGCCGGCGCCCTGAGTGTCAACCAGCCCTATGCCGGCAAGACGGGCACCACCGACAACACCACCAACCTTTGGTTCTGCGGCTATACCCCGCAGCTGGCGTGCGCCCTGTGGACCGGCTATTCCGCGGGCGAGATCCCCATCCAAAAGTACGGCACGGACCTGCTGGGCGACAGCACCAACCTGCCTGTCTTTAAGCGGTTTATGAACACCGTTCTGACCGGTACCGAGCGCGAGGAGTTTGCGACCGGAACGGCGCCCACCTACAAGAACAACAGCGTCTGGAAGTTCTACGGCACCAACAACACCAAGAAGTCGGAGAACGACGACAAGGACGAGGACGAAGAGGAAGAGGAAACCACCACAACAACTACCACGACGACCACGACCACCGAGACCACGGGCGGCGACACCACCGGCGGCACCGGTACGACCGGTGGCTCGACGGGCAGCTCCACTGGTGGCTCGACCGGCGGCGATGGCGGCACGCCTACGCCTACGCCTACGCCCACTCCCGACCCCTCGCCCACGCCTGACGATACGGTCGGCTAAGAAGTACGCGACTAAAGCCAACAAGGCCCCGAGCAGCTTATTGAACTGCTCGGGGCCTTTTAGTTTGAAGCGACCTGGTGGGCGGTCTTTATACCGGCAAACAAAAAGGGGTACCGACCAACGTCGATGCCCCTTACAAGCCACTATGTCAGCGCACACAATGCCGAGCGCACGACCCGCACACCTACTTGCGAGAATTGCTCAACTTATTGATCAGCGCCTCGAGACGCTCGCCGTCCTCGGCCGTCTGGGCAATAACCAAAATCGTATCGTTGCCGGCAAGCGAGCCAAGCACATCGGGTAACTCTGCCGCATCAACGGCGGCGGCGATGCCGGAAGCCGTGCCAGGCTGAGCCTTGATCATAACCAGATTATCAGTACGCAGAACGCCCGTTACGAGCTCGGAAACCATACGCTGCAGGTGCAGGTCCTCTGCCAGAACATAGATGCCCTCAGGGAGCTTACGCAGCCCCATATCGGCAATATCGCGAGAGACAGTCGCCTGCGTGCAATCAAAGCCCATAGCACGGAGCTCATCGACCAGCACGCGCTGCGTGCGGACATCCTTATTGCGCACAATATCTCTAATGGCATCCTGGCGCCCATTGCGTTTTTTAGCCATACAAACCCTCTCTCCAAAAGATGGCGGAGACAATCAATCAGTGATTGAATAGTTTAACGCTATTTGAAGGCTTTTGTGTATAAGAACGCATTTCGAAACAATTCTATGCAAGTTTGTTTCGTAATGAGCCGTTTAGGCGGTTTTTGCGCCCGTCCGGTTAAGAAAAGCTGCCAGATGCGTACACATCACGCAGCGCGCGGGCTTGGCGCTGGCGATCGGCCCAAACAACAGACCGAGTCCCCGATGGTTATCCTTGAGCGCGGCGACCATCTGACGGGTTCGAGGCGCCTCGAGCATATCACGCATGCGGGCGGAACGCTCGATTGACGACACCCCATGCGGGCTCAGACACAAATTCTCGATGCAGGCGACCAGTCCGGCAAAGTAGAACTTTTGGCTTGCCAGCTTGAGCCGACCACCGCTATCTGCTTCCGAGAGTGAGTCCGCAAGCTCGTCGAGCGCTCGAGTGTCATCGGATATCCTGGCATACATGGTGGGATCAAAGGCATCTGTAAGCTTAGGTGCCGCCGCGTGGAAACAAGCGTCGCCGCAGCCGGACACGAATCGTGCCTGCGAGAGCGCATAAGCCATAAACTCAACCGTACGGTACGCCTTGCCGCGCGACAGGCATGCCTCAAACAGCGGACGGCTATACATCACGCCAGAGGTCTGAGCGACTAGGCCGCCCAAAATCAACTGGGGCAGCCCAGTCACCATAGAAGACTCGTCTTCTATGGCAATAGAGGCAGCATCCAAGACACGCGAATGGCGCTCTCGATGTGCATCATAGCGGTCGAGCGACACCGTGGGGAACACTATGTCTGCCGCAGTATCGCACGCGATATCGACCATCTTGGAAAGGGACTGCGGAGCAAACCACTCATCGGCGTTCATAGCGATGATTTGAGAGCCGCGCGAGGCAGCAAAACCGGCACGAAGACAAGCGCTGTGCTTCGCGTCCTCGACGTCAATCAAATCAATATGGATGTCCCTGTCGGCAGCAACTTGAAGCGAATGGCGCACACCGGGCGCAGTATCGCGACAGACAACGACAATCTGCAAATCGTAGAGGTCTTGGTTCTGGATACTCTCGAGCGCACGCATCGCATAGCTGGGCGAACCTTCTACCACAAGGATCACCGAAAGTCGCGGATGCGAGCCACGTCGAACCAAGTTTTCCATCCTCTCGATAGCACCAAATCAAACTGTCGTTCATGGTACACCCGAGCTATAAAAGCAACGAGCCGCCTAACATGTTGCACGCCAAGAACAGATGTTGCACACGCGCAGCTCACACATAGTATGTGCAAGGCACAGACGCGCCGAGCACTCCCCTAGTCGAGAACGACAAGCTCGTCGGGGCCGTAATCCACACCCATAAACGTAAGGCCGCAGGCAGGCGCCGTGGGACCCGCAGCGGTTCGGTCACGGGCGTCAATAACCTCGCGCATCCACTGGGGATCGCGACGATGCATGCCAATCTCCACGAGCGTTCCTACAATGGTACGCACCATCGAGTGCAAAAACGCATTGCCCTCGATAGTGAAGGTCAGGATATCCTCGCCAAAAGCGACCTCGTGGCCAAACTCCGCACGCATCACGCAGCGGTGCGTGGGCTTGCCCACAGCAGAGGCAACCTTGCAAAAGCTCTTAAAGTCCTGCTCGCCCAAAAGCGCAGGGCAGGCGGCCGCCATCGCATCGACGTCGAGGGGATAGCGATGCCACCACACGGCACCGCGGGACAGCACGGGGCGCGCATCTCGATCGGCAATACGGTACGTATACGTACGGGAACGCGCGTCAAAACGCGCAGAAAAGCCTTTACGGGCCTTGTAGACCTCGTTTATGGCGATATCTTTGGGCAGCAGGGCATCCATAGCCCGCAGCCACCTACGGCGCGTACAAGCGAGCTCAGCGTCCGTTACGGGCACGCTGATGTACTGAGCCACGGCATGCACGCCGGCATCGGTACGCCCCGCACACGTCAGATCGATCGGGCGGCGAAGCAGCGTCTCGATGGCTCGACGTAGCTCACCCGCAACCGTCGTCTGGCCCGGCTGCTCGGCAAATCCGCTATACGACGAGCCATCATAGGCCACGCGAAATACGAGCGTGGCGTCAAGCTCGGAAATCGAATTGAAATCAGACGGCGCAGTCATGGGCGCTCCCAACAAACAAGCAACGGTATCGCGACAAAAAAAGAGGGGTACGCGAACGTACCCCTCGAATATAGCCTATGCAGACGGAATGTCTACTCAGCGGTCTCCTCAGCAGGAGCCTCCTCGGCAGCGGTCTCCTCGACAGCCTCGACCTTCTTGGGAGCAGCGGCCTTCTTGGGGGCCGGAGCAGCCTTCTTGGCCTTAGGCGTGCAAGGCTCGGTGACGAGCTCCATGATAACGATGGGAGCATTGTCGCCCTTGCGGTTACCGAGCTTCATGATGCGGGTGTAACCGCCGTTGCGGTCCTGCCACATGCCCTGGGCAGCCTTGTCGAAGATCTCGGCAACGAGCTGCTTATCGCCGAGCTTGGCGATAGCCAGACGACGAGAGTGCAGGTCGCCCTTCTTGGCCCAAGTGATGATCGGGTCGACGACCGAACGCAGCGCCTTAGCGCGGGTCTCGGTGGTCTTGATGCGGTCGTTCTCGAAGAGGGCCTTAGCAAGGCTCTTCTTCATGGCCTTGGTGTGGCTCGCATCGGTGCCGAGCTTCAGGCCCTTCTTAACGTTGTGACGCATGGTCTAGTTTCTCCTCAAATATGCGAAGCATTAAGCCTTCAGGCTCAGGCCCATGGACTCAAGCTTGTCCTTCACTTCCTCGATCGACTTAACACCGAAGTTACGGATGTTGAGCAGATCGTTCTCCGAGAACTCAACGAGCTGACGGACCGAGTGAATGCTGGCGCGCTTAAGGCAGTTGTAAGAACGGACGGAAAGGTCCAGATCCTCAATCTGCTTGTCCAGCTCGGCGTTGTCGTTGGTGACCTCGGGAGCGAAGATCGAAGCCTCCTCCTCGACCTCGGGGGTCTCGGCAAGGTTCATAAAGGCAGCCATATGCTGGTTGATGATATTGGCAGCCTGGACCACGGCGTCGCGCGGGGCGATGGAACCGTTGGTCTCGATCTCGAGGACAAGGCGGTCGTAGTCGGTGTGCTGACCGACACGGCAAGCCTCAACGAGCTTGGCGCAACGGGAAACCGGCGAGTACAGCGAGTCGACGTGGATCACACCGATGGGATCGTTGTCGCGCTTGTTAGCCTCGCCAGAGACATAGCCGCGGCCATAGCCGATGCGCATGCTCATGGTGAGATGGCCACCCTCGGTGAGCGTAGCAATGTGCTGCTCGGGGTTGACCAGCTCAAACTCGGACGGAATAAAGAAGTCCGCACCGGTGACCTCGCAGGGGCCGTCAACCGAGATGGTGGCGGTCGCCTCGTCGGTCGTGCCGAGAGCCCTGAAGACAAGACCCTTGACATTCAGGACGATGTCGGTGACATCCTCGACCATGTTAGGGATGGTCATGAACTCGTGCTGCGCACCATCGATCTGAATAGCCTCGACGGCGGCACCCTCGAGCGAGGACAGAAGAACGCGACGAAGGGAGTTACCCAGCGTATCGCCGTAGCCACGCTCGAGCGGCTCAACGGAGACACGAGCAGACGTCTCGTTGATCTCTTCGACCTGAACCTGAGGCCTAATGAATTCTGACATGTATTACCTCCAGCCTCAGCAGCCCGGATGGACTACTTAGAGTAGAGCTCGACGATGAGCTGCTCGTTGATATCACCGCTGATCTGCTCACGCGTCGGCAGAGCGAGCACGTTACCAGACAGCTTCTCGATATCGACCTCGAGCCAGCCAGGGACCTCAAAGCGCTCGGAGGAAATCAGGGCCTCCTTGATGGGGAGGAGGTCACGGAACTTCTCGCCGACAGCGACGACGTCACCGGCCTTGACGCGGTAGGACGGGATGTCCACGCGCTTGCCGTTCACGGTGAAGTGACCGTGACGGACGGACTGACGGGCCTCTTTGCGGGTGCGGGCGAAGCCAAGACGGAAAACGACGTTGTCGAGGCGAGACTCAAGGATGATCATGAGGTTCTCACCGGTGACGCCGTTCATCTTGCGGGCCTTGTTGAAGTAGCCGTGGAACTGCTTCTCCAGAACGCCATAGATGAACTTGACCTTCTGCTTCTCGCGCAGCTGCATGCCGTACTCAGATTCCTTGCGACGGCGCTTGGGCTGACGGATAGATTCCTTCTTGCTGCTGTAACCGAGCTCAGCGGGATCGATCCCGAGCTGACGGCAGCGCTTAAGAACAGGAGTCCTGTCGATTGCCATATTGATACGATCCTTTCAGTTACACGCGGCGACGCTTCTTGGGGCGGCAGCCGTTGTGCGGAATGGGGGTCTTGTCCTGGATGCTCGAGACCTCGAGGCCAGCAGCCTGGAGGGAGCGGATGGCGGTCTCACGACCGGAGCCGGGGCCCTTGACGAAGACGGAAACCTTCTTCATACCGTGCTCCATGGCCTGCTTGGCAGCAGCCTCGGCAGCCATCTGGGCAGCGAACGGCGTGGACTTACGGGAGCCCTTGAAGCCCACCTGGCCAGCCGACTTCCAGGAAATGACGTTGCCCTGGGGATCGGTGATCGAAACGATCGTGTTGTTGAACGTAGAACGAATGTGAGCCTGGCCCACGGAAATGTTCTTACGGTCCGCGCGCTTCAGACGGGCAGCGCGAACGTTCTTCTTAGCAGTAGCCATCTATCTAGCGCTCCTTATTTCTTCTTCTTAGCACCGATCTGACGCTTCGGGCCCTTGCGGGTACGAGCGTTAGTGTGGGTACGCTGGCCGCGGACCGGGAGGCCCTTGCGGTGACGAAGGCCGCGGTTGCAGCCGATGTCCATAAGGCGCTTGACGTTCTGGTTGCGCTCACGGCGGAGGTCGCCCTCAACCATGATCTGGTTCTTATCGATATAATCGCGGATGGCGTTAACCTCATCCTCGGTGAGGTCCTTAACGCGCGTATCCACGTTAACGTTGCACTCGACGCAAATCTTCGTCGCAGTGGTGCGGCCGATGCCGTAAATGTAGGTCAGACCGATCTCAACGCGCTTCTCACGCGGGAGGTCGACACCATTAATACGGGCCAACGTAGTCTCCTCTCTTAACCCTGACGCTGCTTATGACGGGGGTTCTCGCAAATGACGAGGACCTTGCCATGGCGCCTAATGATTTTGCACTTATCGCACATCTTCTTGACCGAAGGACGTACCTTCATCGTTCTTCCTTTCGGTAGCGCTCAAACTACTTCCCTACTATCTACTCGCCCAGCCGCAGGCGTTTAAAACTATGGCTGGTCTTCACACACAATCCGACCGTAGGTTGAGCTAAGCCTGCAGCCGGAAATGGAGTGCGTGTATGCGTGCCGCTATTTGTAGCGATAGGTGATGCGACCGCGGGTCAGGTCGTACGGGGAAAGCTCCACGACAACCCTGTCACCGGGGAGAATACGGATGTAATTCATTCGGATCTTGCCAGAAATGTTGCACAGAACCGAATGACCGTTCTCGAGCTCGACCTTAAACATGGCATTGGGCAACGGTTCCTTTACCGTACCCTCGAGCTCAATTGCGTCTTCCTTCTTCACAAGCAATCATCTTTCTCTAGAAAACGACAGCGATTGAGTATTCTACAATACGCGTGCACGTATCGTAATATCTTCGTAATGGCTCCACAACTAAGTGAAACTTGTTACTTTGAAATGTAAATGCCGACGAATTTGAACGCGGCCTCTACATCTCGCCACCTTGCAAGGAGCACCAAGCGCCTTGTGCGTCGGTGGTGAGGATCACCGGGCCGTCATCGGTGATGGCGACGGTGTTCTCGTAGTGCGCGGCGGGCAGGTGATCGTTGGTCGTGACGATCCAACCGTCGGAGCCCGTGCTCACATGGTTGGAACCCATCGTGACCATCGGCTCGATGGCAATGACCATGCCGGCCTGGAGGCGAACGCCCCTCCCCTTCTTTCCATAGTTAGGAACGTTGGGGTCCTCGTGCATCACGCGGCCAATGCCGTGACCCACATAGTCACGAAGCACGCCGTAACCGTGAGACTCGGCGAGGGACTGAACGGCATAACCGACGTCCCCGATATGGTTACTGGGAACAGCCTGCTCGATGGCAGCCTTAAGGCAATCGCGCGTGACCTCGCACAAAGCCTTGGCTTCGGGCGTGGGGGTGCCGACGAAAAACGTCCATGCGTTATCGCCGACCCAACCGTCGACAACGGCTCCCGTATCGATGGAGATGATATCGCCATCGCGCAGGATCATGTCAGGGTTGGGAATACCGTGGACCACGGCATCGTTGATCGATGCGCAAATGGTCCCCGGGAACCCGCCGTAACCCTTAAAGGCGGGGGTGCCGCCATGCATGCGGATAATCTGCTCCGCGAGCTGATCGAGCTCAAAAGTCGAAACGCCGGGGCGCACCATGGCTCCAACGTGGCGGAGCGCCATCTTAGATAGCGCTCCTGCCTTCTTCATCTGCTCGATTTGCGTTGCAGACTTAATCTTGATCATAGACCGAGAGCCTCTTTGACATCCCCGTACACGGTCTCGCGAGCCTGGTCACCGTTGACCGACTTGAGCAGACCCTGGCCACGATAGTAGTCGACGAGCGGGCTCGTGGACTTCTCGTAGACGTCGAGACGGTTCTTGATGGTCTCGGGCTTGTCGTCGTCGCGCTGATACATCTCGCCACCGCACTTGGGGCAGGTGGCATCGGCAGCGGTGCCGGTGTAACCGCAGGCGCGGCAGGTGCGACGCGAAGACAGACGATCGATGATGACCTCGGGGGCCACGTCGACCAGAAGGGCGCAGTCGATCTCGCGACCCATGGCGGAGAGCTCGGAATCGAGCGTCACAGCCTGGGCGGTGTTGCGCGGGAAGCCGTCGAGGATGAAGCCCTGCTGGGCGTCATCGGCAGCAAGGCGCTCCTTGACAAGGTCGATCACGAGCTGGTCGGGAACGAGCTCGCCGGCGTCCATGTACTTCTTAGCCTGAATACCAAGCTCGGTGCCACCCTTGACGGCAGCACGCAGCAGGTCGCCCGTGGAAATGTGAGCGACGCCGAACTCGGCGACGAGCTCCTGTGCGACGGTGCCCTTACCGGCACCCGGAGCTCCGAGCAATACGAGGTTCATGAGCAATCCTCCTCTAGCCTATTTAAAGAATCCATCGTAATCATACATCTTGATCTGGCCTTCGAGCTTATCGACCGTGTCGAGCACGACGCCGACCATGATGAGGATGGACGTGCCGCCAAATGCCTGGATCAGATGGTTACCCGTGAAGGAGAAGATGATCGAAGGCACGATGGCGATGAGCGCCAAGAAGACAGCGCTGGGAAGCGTAATCTTGTTGAGCGCGTTCTTGATGTAGGCCGCGGTAGCCCTACCCGGACGCACGCCCGGAATAAAGCCGCCCTGCTTCTTAAGGTTGTCGGCCGTGTCATCGGGATTGAACACCATGGAGGTGTAGAAGTACGCGAAGAACACGATGAGGACAACGTTAAGCACCCAGTTGAGCCAACCGGTCGAAAGCGCGGAGGCAACTGCCTGAATCCAGCCGATGCCGGGGAAGAACACGGCAATCTGAGCCGGGAAGTACAGCAGCGCCGAAGCGAAGATGATCGGCACGACACCCGCGGTGTTGACCTTGATGGGCAGGTAGGTGGTCTGGCCACCCATCATGCGACGGCCAACGACGCGTTTGGCGTAGGAGACCGGGATGCGGCGCTGGCCGCGCTCAAGGAAAACAATCAGCGGAATAACCAGCAGGATGATGGCGCAGATGATCACCATGGTGATGATGCCACCGGCATTGCCCTCGGTGCTGGAGAAGATCGCCTGCGGCAGACCGGCCATGATGTTCGCGAAGATGATCAGCGACATGCCATTGCCGATACCGCGCTGGGTGATGAGCTCACCAATCCACATGATCAGCATGGCGCCCGCGGTGAGCGTACCGACGATCATGAGGTCGAAGATGATCTCGGGAGCGCCGGCGCCATTGAAGCTGATGCCGAAGCTCTTAAAGAGGAAGAGGTAACCCACGGAGTTGAGGATTGCCAGAGCCAAGGTGAGGTAACGCGAATACTGCGTAATCTTGGTCTGACCGACCTCGCCCTCGCGGGCAAGCTCATGCAGGGAAGGCACGACGGCCTGGAGCATCTGGAGGATGATCGAGCTGGTGATGTAAGGCATGATGCCCAGCGAAAACACCGACACATAGCTCAACGCGCCGCCAGAGAAAAGATTCAGGAGGGCCATAGCACCTGCGGCGACCGAATTGTTATCGGTCGAGAAAAGGCCCAGCATCCCCTGGAAGGGAATGCCGGGCACAGGAACGTGCGCACCAATGCGGTACACGACGAGCATAGCTATGGTAAAAAGAATCTTTTCGCGCAGTTCTTTGATGCGGAAAGCATTCTTAAGACCATTTAGCACGGCAGCTCGACCTTTCCGCCAGCGGCCTCGATCTTGGCCTGCGCAGAAGCGCTGACCTTGTCGACCTTGACCGTGAACTTCTTGGTGAGCTCACCATTGCCGAGCACCTTGACGGGCTCGAACTCGCTCTTGGTGATGCGAGCGGCCTTAAGAGCGGCACCGTCGATTACAGCGCCGTCCTCGAACTTACGCTCGAGACGCTCAACGTTGACAGCGGTGTACTCGATACGACGGGGGTTGCGGAAGCCCGGAAGCTTGGGCAGGCGCATAGCCAGCGGAGTCTGGCCACCCTCGAAGCCGGCACCCTTGGTGCCACCAGAGCGGGAACCCTGGCCCTTCTGACCGCGGCCAGAAGTGGTGCCGTGACCCGAAGAATTGCCACGGCCGACGCGCTTGCGGTTCTTGGTGGAACCGGGCGCGGGAGTAAGATCGTGAAGCTGCATTTGCTACTCCTCTACAATCTCGACAAGGTGCTTGACCTTGAAGATCATGCCGCGGACGGACTCGTTGTCAGCAATCTCGCGAACCTCGCGGATCCTGTGGAGACCGAGGGCACGGACAGTACGGACCTGGTCCTGCTTGCAACCATTGGTGCTGCGGACCTGCTTGATCTTGATGGTGTCAGCCATGCTTAGTTCTCCTTACCGACGAACATCTCGGAGACCGTCAGGCCACGGCGAGCCGCGACGTCCTCAGGGCTGGAGAGCTCCTTGAGGCCCTCGACGGCAGCCTTGATGATGTTGAGGCCGTTGTCGGTACCGAGGGACTTGGACAGGACGTTCTTGATGCCAGCAAGCTCAAAGAGGGGACGCACAGCGCCGCCGGCGATAACGCCGGTACCCTCGACAGCGGGCTTGATGATGATGCGGCCGGCACCAAAGTGGCCGAGAACCTCGTGCGGGATGGTGCCCTGCTCGGTCACCGGCACGTGGAACATATTCTTCTTGGCATCGAGAGACGCCTTGGAGATGGCCAGGGGCACCTCAGCGGACTTGCCCATGCCAACGCCGACGTTGCCCTTGCCGTCGCCAACGACGACGAGAGCGACGAGGCTCATGCGACGACCACCCTTGACGGTCTTCGACACGCGGTTGATGTAAACGACGCGCTCCTCGAACTCGGAGGCCTCGCGCTGCTGCTTCTGATTACGAGCCATGTGCTACATACCTCCTAGAACTCGAGACCGGCGGCACGAGCACCGTCGGCGAGGGCCTTGACGCGGCCATGGTAGATACGGCCACCACGATCGAAGGCGACCTTGGTGATGCCGGCCTCGATGGCGCGCTTGCCAACGAGCTGACCGACCTTCTCCGCAGCCTCCTTGTTCGAGGTGTGGGTGCCCTTGAACTCGGCCTCGAGGGTCGAGGCGGAGACGAGCGTCAGGCTGGAGCCCTTGCTGTCGTCGATGATCTGGGCATAGATGTTGGCGTTAGTACGGGTCACGCGAAGACGCGGACGCTCGGCGGTACCCGAGACCTTGCCGCGAACACGACGCTGACGACGCTTGAGGCCTTCCAGCTTCGCCTTATGCTTGTTCATACGTAAACTCCTAAAAAGGTTGATCTTGCCAGCACCTGACGGGGTGCTGGTCTTATGCGAGTGAGTCGGTTACGACTACTTGGCGGCCTTACCCAGCTTGCGGCGGATGTGCTCGCCAACGTAGTGGATACCCTTGCCCTTGTAAGGCTCGGGAGGACGATGGCCGCGGATCTCAGCGGCGATCTGACCGACCTGCTGCTTGTTGATACCCTTGACGTTCACGTGGGTGTTGTCGGGAACCTCGAAGGTGATGCCCTCGGGAGCCTCGACGATCACGGGGTGCGAGAAGCCCAGGGAGAACTCGAGGTTCTTGCCCTTCTGCTGCACGCGGTAACCGACGCCGGCGAGCTCGAGCTTCTTCTCGAAGCCCTCGGAAACGCCAACAACCATGTTGTGGATGAGGGCGCGGGTGAGGCCGTGGCGGGCACGGGTCTCACGCTCGTCATCGGGACGGGAAACGGTGAGGACGTTGTCCTCGACGTTGATAGCGAGCTTCTCAAAGACATCGAGCTCGAGCTGGCCCTTGGGGCCCTTGACGACAACGTTGTTGCCGTTGACTGCCACTTCGACTCCGGCGGGAATCTGGACAGGCTTATTACCGATACGAGACACGGTGATCTCCTTTCCTTCTACCTACCGAGCGAATTACCAGACGTAAGCGATGATCTCGCCGCCGACGTTGTGCTTGCGAGCATCGCGGTCGGTCATGACGCCATGGCTGGTGGAAATAATGGCGGTACCAAGGCCACCGCGGACGCGGGGCATGTCGGCAACGCCGGTGTACTTACGCAGGCCCGGCTTGGAAATGCGGCGGATGCCGTTGATGACCTTAGCCTTCTTGGGACCATACTTAAGCGTGATGTGCAGAGTCTTCTGGGGAACGGTGTCCTCGACATCGTAGCCCTCGATGTAGCCCTCCTCGTGCAGAACACGAGCGATCTCGACGAGCTTCTTGCTGCTCGGCATGGAGACCGTGGCCTTGTTCACAGAGTTAGCGTTACGGATGCGCGTAAGCATATCTGCGATCGGGTCTGTAAGGTTCATACAGATTCTCCTTCGTTCTTGATGAACACGTGCTCTTGGTTCTTCGCCGCCCTTAACGGCAAAGCCTAACTAGCGCGTTTTCCCTGTTCCAAACGGATGCTTGAAACGCTGGTAGTGACTTACCAGCTGGCCTTCTTAACGCCGGGAAGCTCGCCCTTGAGTGCAAGCTCGCGGAAGCAGACACGGCACAGGCCGAACTTGCGGTACACAGAGTGCGGACGGCCGCAGCGCTGGCAGCGCGTGTACTCACGAGTAGAGAACTTCTGCTTGCGATTGCACTTGACGATCATCGATGTCTTAGCCACTTATATCCTCCTCACATAGAGTATTGTTCGCCCCAAGCGCCGCCCCCTTGTGGGAACGGCGCTTATAGGGCAGGTGAACCTATTTCTTGAACGGGAAACCGAAGGCGTCCAGAAGGGCCTTGGCCTCCTCATCGGTGTTGGCGGTGGTCACGAAAGTGATGTCCATACCACGCTGGTGGTCGACGGAATCGAAGTCGATCTCGGGGAAGATGAGCTGCTCGGTGACGCCCATGGAGAAGTTACCACGGCCGTCGAAGCTCTTGGCGGAGATGCCGCGGAAGTCGCGGATACGGGGGATCGCGACGGAGGTCAGACGATCGAAGAACTCCCACATACGGTCGCCACGCAGGGTAACCTTGCAGCCGATCGGCATACCAGCGCGCAGGCGGAAGGTAGCGATGGACTTGCGGGCACGGGTGATCATCGGCTGCTGGCCGGTGATGGCGCGCAGGTCGCGCACGGCACCGTCGATGGCCTTGGAATCGGTAGCGGCCTCGCCGACACCCATGTTCACGACGATCTTCTCAAACTTGGGGATCATCATGACGTTCTCGTACTGGAACTTGTCCTGAAGCTGCTGCTTGACCTCGTTGTTGTACTTGGTCTTCAGACGCGGCACATACTTCTCTTCTGCCATTGTTCACTCCTTCTTGGGGTTTTAAGCACGGGGCGTGGCCACGATGGGTTGTCCTCGTGCCTCCTGGCTGCATCCGCGCCGCTCATGGCATTTCGCGGTTTGGACTCGACGCAGCAGGAGCCGACAAAACAATCGGTACTATACGCGCATCGAGAGCGTATTTCCAGAAAAACCTCGTCTGCCTGCACAACTCCACAACTCCCCCGCACAAATTGATCCCTAGAGGACGGAGGAAAATGGCAATTGCGGTGAAATAGAGACTGTTTGATGGCTTAACAAGCTTAAACAGTCCGTATTACACCGCAACTCATATATGGGGCGTTATTTTTTGGCGAGGCAGGACCAGGTTGAGGACGACGGCGACAAGCGCGGCGACGGCAATGGAAGATCCGCCAAAGACGGTGCCGACCCATGCGGGGAATCCAGCGCCAGCAAGCGCGCCGGCCGTGCGCTCAATGCCCGTGCCAAAGGCGATAGAGAGACCCATGAGCGTGGTATCGCGCTGAGACAGGCCGTGGCGGGCAAACATGACCACGCCGTTCATGCCGATGGTCGCGAACACGCCGATCGTGGCGCCGCCGATTACCGGCTGCGGAATGGACGTGAGCACCGCCGCGCACTTGGGCAGCAGGCCCGCGACGAGCAAGATGGCGGCGGCAAGCGTAAAGACCATGCGGTTGACGACCTTGTTCTCGGCGATAATGCCCACATTCTGGCCAAAGGTTGCCGTGGGGACGCCGCCCAAAAAGCCCGACAGCATACCGACCAGGCCGTTGGCGATCAGACCGCCCGAGATCTGGCTATCGGTCGCAGGGGTATCGAGCGCGGCGGACGAGACAGCGGCAAACTCGCCCATGACCTGTACTGCGTTGACAATTGCGACAACGCCCACAACGGCGCACGCGGCCGGGTCGAACACCAGGCGATGGGCGCCCAGGGCCGGCGGGGCGAACCAGCTGGCGGTCGCGATGGCCGAGAAATCGACCATGCCCAACACCGCAGCCAAAACAAAGCCCGCGCAGATACCAGCCAGGATGCTGCCCAGCCTAAGCGCGCCCTTGCCGTAGTTGCCAGCCATAAAGGTGACGACGAACGTCACAAGTGCGACGGCCCAGTTGGTGACACTGCCAAAATCGGCCGCGCCCTCCCCGCCCGCCATGGAGGCAACTGCCACTGGGCATAGCGACAGGCCAATGACAAAGATGACGGTGCCAAGCACCGGGGCCGGGAACAGAAAGCTCACGCGCCTAAACAGCAGGCCGAAGAGCACGACGAGCGCGCCACCGATTACCTGGGCGCCCAGCACGGCCTCAAAGCCAAGCCCGAGACCGACCGCCTTGAGCGCCGGCACGAAGGTGAAGCTCGCGCCCATCACGATGGGCAGGCCCGAACCGACGACACCTTTTATGGGGAACTGTTGAAGGAAAATGTCGAGCGCCGAGAGGACGAGCGACGCCTGGATGACAGCGGCCTCCTCTTGAGGGGTAAAGCCGCAGACCGACGCAATGATGATGGCGGGCGTGACGATACCCGCGAATGCCGCCAGCACATGCTGCAGTGCATGGGGCAATACCTGCACAAACGAAACTTTTCCCGTACGCTCGAACAGGGCATCCCCCGCTGCCGACTCTGCCATTTGCGCCTCCCCTACCCTAGGCAGCGGCCCCATGCCGCTCAACGGTCGGACATTATAGGGCATATGACACAGGTAGCATTTTGACCCGCAATCCTGCATCCCCCGGAGTCAAACAGCAGTTGCGGTGAAATAGTTCCTGGTTGACCGACCGCCAGGCTTATTTAGGAACTATTTCACCGCAACTCATATATGGGGATGCGATTAGCGTTTGCGGGGGACGAGTTTGGTGCGGCGCAGGTGGATCATCTCGGCGGCGATGGAGATAGCGATCTCCTCGGGGTCCTCGGCCTCGATGGAAACGCCGATCGGCAGGTGCAGCTCGTCGATCTGCTCCTGCGTAAAGCCCTCCTGCTCCAGGCGGGCGCGCACAAAGGCCGTCTTACGGCGCGAACCCAAGCAGCCCAGATAGGCGGGTTTGGCGCGCATGGCCTGAATCACCACGTCGATATCGGACTTGTGACCCGCCGTGGCGACGACCACCAGGTCGCGCGGGCCGATGGGGCACTGCTTGCTCAGGTTCTTGTAGTCGACCAGACGACGGTCGTAGACACCGGGCACCCATTCGGGGGTCAGCGTGCCGGGGCGGTCGTCGCAAGCCACGACGGCAAAGCCCGCCGCCGTGAGCACCCGCGCCGTCGCAGCGCCCACGTGGCCGCAGCCAAAGATATAGGTCAGGCCCTCGGGGCAGAGCGTCTCGATGTGCGCCGCGGGAATCTCGGAGGCCGCGTTGGTGTAGGTGACCTTACTCCCCTCCTCCACCAGCGAAAGCCCGGGGCAGCCTGCAATGGTGCGGCGCGATTCCTCGCCATGGTACTCGGCCGCATCGCCCTCGAGCGCACTCGCGACAAACGGCCCAAAGTCGATGACGAAGTCGCCGATGCGTCGATAGGCCAAGACGTCGGCAATTTCCTGGAACAACGGTGCCTGGGTTGCATCCAGATGCAGGTAGCACAGGCAGATGGCTCCACCGCAGATCATGCCGGTATCGGAGTTCTCGCCGCCCATGGTGTAGCGGACCAGACGCGACTGTCCCGCGCTCAGGAGCTCGCGCGCCTCATCCAGCGCAAAGAGCTCAATCTTGCCGCCGCCGATAGTGCCCGCCTGGCTACCATCGGCAAAGACAGTCATCCATGCGCCCACGCCGCGCGGTGACGACCCCGCCGTACCGGCCACGACCACGAGCTCGCACGTCTCGCCAGCACGCAGGGCGGCAAGCGCCGCATTCACAACATCAAGCTTTTCCATTGCCGCCTTCTATCCTCTAAAGACATCGGTGAGCATAGCGAGCGCCTCGAGCACGCCGCCGCCGACCGACGTCGCTTTGTCCGAAATGTAGTTGATATAGCTGGCATCGCCGCGGGGATCGACATCGGCGCATTTAAAGCCCTCAGTCACCTGCACGCCGTTCGCCAAAAGCCCGCGCAGGCAGCCATCGATCTGCGTGCACATGGGCGTATCGCCCGCATAGCCAATCACGTCTCCGGCGCTCACGATGTCGCCGATTGCGCGGTCGGACCGAAACACACCGGCGGCGGGGCTGTGGATAACACGCTCCTTGCCATAGCCGGCGATAATGCCCGGCACGCCCGTGTTGGGCTGGGGCGAACCTTGGGTGATGACACGGCCGAGAAAATGCCCGCGCATGGTCTCGACCACGGCGTCGCAGTCAACCGGCGCGGTAAAGCCCGGCCCCACGGCGATGACGGCAGGCGCCATGTCGCGCGTGGTACCCAGGTTGCGCTTGGCCAAAATCGCGTCGATCACGGCAGCGGGTTTAAGCTCATCGAGCATCTTGGCCTGAGGGTCCACCACGACGGCGACGTCTCCAGCCTCGGTAATCGCAAGCGCCTCAGTCGGCGTCTGCGCCAAGCGAGCGCGAATGCCTTCGACCTCGACCTCGCCCAGGCGAATGGCCTCGCAAAAACAGATTGTGCGGCGGATGCACGTGGGAACCGCGATATCGGCCATAACGACCGACACGCCGGAGCGCACCAAGCGAGCGGCGACGCCCGTGGCGATATCGCCGGCGCCGCGAACATAAACGAGCATTCCCGGGGCACCTCCCTGTGCTACGGTTTGAGCAGAGCAAAAGCGGTTCGACCGCTACTCTGATGATTATTTATTATCACAGTATTATACGGCGGTGAACAGATGGAAACGACGAGCGGAAACCTTGCCTCCACGCTCAAGATCGAGCCGGGCATTACCGCGATTATCGGCAGCGGTGGCAAGTCGACCCTGCTAAAGACGCTCGGCCTTGAGCTTATGCGCGCTGGCGGCCGCGTGCTCCTCTGTACCACCACACACATGTTTCCCGTCGCCGGCGTGCCATGGGACGGGTCGAGCCGTCGTCTGGACGCCGCGCCTTGGAAGCCGGGCGCTGCACATGTACCCGGTTGCACCTGCGAGGCATGCGCGGGCATGAGCCGCGAAAGTATCTGCCAGGCGGGTGTTTTGGACCCGGAGACAGGCAAGCTCTCCGCCCCCGCCGAGCCGCTCGACGAGCTGGCGCAGCGCTTTGATTATGTGTTGGCCGAGGCGGACGGCAGCAAGCGGCTCCCGCTCAAGGCCCACGCCGCCTGGGAGCCGGTAATTCCTGCCGCCACGGCAAACGTTGTCTGGGTCGTCGGCGCCTCGGGGCTGGGCAAGCGCGTCGCCGAGGTTGTCCACCGCCCCAAGCTCTTCTGCGAGCGCTGCGGTTGCGAACCCACCGACGCTGCCACCCCAGAGCGCGTCGCCATGGTGCTCAATGCCGAGCTGCAGATGCTGAAGCTCAACAATGCCCGCATCATGCTCAACCAAGTCGACACGCTCAGCGACCCCACGATAGCTGACCGCTTCGAGGCAGCCCTCGACCGTCTCATCGTCGCCAGCAGCCTCAAGGGGTAGCCAATTTGGGACGGGGCTCTTTTAGCTATCCCGTCCCAAAAAATCATCTTCCAAATTGGCTACCCTGGCGACCTTCCTGTTAGCGGGGGACGTAGCGGCCGGGTTGGGCTCCGGTGGGCTCGCCGTCGCGTGCAGCCAGCACGCCGTTCACAAACACAGCCTTGGCGCGGCCATGTGCCTCAAAACCCTCGAGCGGCGTGTAGTCCACAGCCTGATGCTGTGTCGCGGCACTAATTGTCCAACGCGCCTTGGGATCCCACACACACACGTCGGCATCGGAGCCCTCGGCAAGACAGCCCTTGCGCGGATACATGCCAAAGACGCGCGCCGGGTTCTCGCTCATCAAGCGGCACAGATCCTCAGGACCCAGCTGTCCCTCAAAGCTCGTAGCGATCGCA
>DXZX01000017.1:0-4780 GCA_019419445.1 Collinsella sp. | reverse complement strand
GTTCCACACCGGGCCCGCCGTTGGGAATCGCGCGGAAGTCGTCGCGTCCGCGGTCCTTTTGCCCGTGCAGGTTAAAGCTGCAGTGGTCGGTCGCAATCGTATCGATCTCGCCGGACACAAGCGCCTCGCGCAGAGCCGCACGGTCGCCAGCATGGCGCAGCGGCGGACTCATCACATACTTGGCACCCGCAAAGCCGTCCTCGCCCTGCTCCAGATAGCAGGTATCGTCGAGCATCAGATACTGAGGGCAGGTCTCGACATAGATGTTCTTCTGCCCGCGCGCCTTGGCAGCGCGAATGGCCTCGAGCCCCAGCTTGGTCGAAAGGTGTACCACGTTGACCGGTGCGTCGCCGGCCAGGTGCGCCAGATACAGCAGCCGGCTCACCGCCTCGGCCTCGCACACATCCGGACGGCTGAGCGCATGGCCCTCGGGCCCGTGGACACCCTGCTCAAACACGCGCTTCTGCAGCTCATTTACCAGCGTGCCGTTCTCGCAATGCACGCACAGTATGCCGCCAATACGCTTGAGCTCCTCCAGCACCTCGAGCGTCTCGGCATCGTCCAGGCGTAGATGATCGTAGGCAAAGTAGGTCTTGAACGACGATACGCCCGCCTCGCGCATGGCCGAAAGGTCGGCGCGATTGCGCTCGTTCCACTCGGTGAGTGCCATATGAAAAGCGTAGTTGGCCGTGCAGGTTCCGTCGGCGCGGCGATGCCACTCGGCCAAGGCATCGGGCATAGTCACGCCGCGATCGGCCGTCGCGTAGTCCACAATGGTCGTCGTACCGCCGCAGGCAGCCGCACGCGTGCCGGTCTCAAAGCTATCGGCTGTCCAATCCATGCCGGTCCAGCACTGCATGTGCGTGTGGCCGTCGATAAAGCCGGGAAACACCCAGCAGCCCGCGGCATCCTCGACGGTATCGCCCTCGGCCGGCTCAATCGCCGCGGCAATCCGCACGATCTTGTCGCCCTCCATGGCAAGATCGGCGCGGCGAAGCCCCTGGGGCGTCACAAGCGCGCCGTTTTTGATGATGATCATAATTGCTCCTTATTGATTGATGCAGTTTGCCACGCGATCAAAATACGAGCAGGCGGCGATATGCTCCGTTATGCGCCGCTGTCCCTTGGCGGTATCGACGTCCCACAGCTCGTAGGCACGCGCCTCGACCAGTACCACGTCGGTACGGTCCTTGAGAATCGAACCGCCGCCGTCCTTGCCCTCAAGACACATAAGCGCATCGAACAGTTCCGCCGGAAAGAGCACCGGGCTCGAAGGCTCGCCGTTGCACGCAAGACGCACCGGATGCTTGCGGCCACGCTCGTCAAATGCACGAACCATAGCCTCAAAAGAATCCGAACTCACAAGTGGCTGGTCGCCCGGCAAAAAGAGGCAACCTTTCCAGTTGCGTTCGACTCCCCACGAAAGGCCCGCACGGACGCTTTCGCTGCGCAGCTCGGCATCGTGCAGCACGCACGGGCAATGCCTGTCCTCGCAAATCTGGGCGACCTCGGGCCAACGCGTCGAAACCACAACGTCAAAGCCCCGGGGGACCGAATCGATAGTCCGGGCAATCAGCGGCTTGCCATAGATATCGGCAAGCATCTTGTTAGAGCCAAACCGCTTGCCCTCGCCCGAAGCCATAATGACGCAACCGAGTTTCATCTCCGCAAACCTCCCCTGGCTACCTTGGACACCATAGTTGCTATACCCACCATAGCAAGCTCGCACTCCATCGGAACAGGCATGCACTCGTTTTCCAGCGAACGCCCTTTGGCTCCCCATAGCACAAAGGAGGGCACCCCGCGACGCAGGGCACCCTCTTCAATGGTGCAGATATGCCTACTCAGCGTCGCCGGTAAACGTGGTACCGGTCTTGCCGGCAAGACCGTCACGCGCCTTCTCGAGCAGCGTGATGAGCGCCGTGCGACCCGGCTTGCTCTCGGCAAACGTCGAGGCGGCCTGAACCTTGGGCAGCATGGAGCCGCGACCGAACTCGTTGGCCTCGGACAGACGCTTTACGTCAGCCGCGGTCAGTGTGTCGAGCCACTGCTCGTGGTCGGTGCCAAAGCCAATGGCAACCTTCTCCACGGCCGTCAGGATAATCAGGGCATCGGCGTCGAGCTGCTCGGCGAGCTTTTCGGCCGCAAAGTCCTTATCGATGACGGCGGCAGCGCCCTTAAGGTGGTTGCCCTGGGCCTTGGTGACGGGAATGCCGCCACCGCCGCAGGAGATCACCACATGGTTGGACTCGACGAGCGACTTAATGGTGTCGAGCTCGACGATGTTCACGGGCTTGGGCGAGGCAACCACGCGACGGAAGCCCTGCTTCTCGTCGCGGATGAACTGATAGCCGCGGTCGGCCTCCAGCTCCTTGGCCTCGGCCTCGCTCATCCACGGACCGATCGGCTTGACCGGGTCGGCAAAGGCCGGATCGTCCGCCGCAACCTCGACCTGGGTGAGCACGGTGGCGACACCCTTGTCGATATTGCGGTCGAGCATTTCCTCGCGCAGGGCATTTTGCAGGTCATAGCCAATGTAGCCCTGGCTCATGGCGCCGCAAACGGACAGCGGGCAGGGGATGTACTTCTGAGGATCAGAGCGCGTGAGCTCTGCCATCGCGTTGGCGATCATACCCACCTGGGGGCCGTTGCCATGTACGACGACAACCTCGTTGCCTTCCTCGATCAGGTCGACGATAGCCTTGGAAGTCGTCTTGACGGCCTCCATCTGCTCGGGAAGGTTGGCGCCGAGGGCGTTTCCGCCCAAGGCGACAACAATACGCTTAGCCATTTCTCAGCCCAGCTTTAGGCCTGGAACCAACGGGCGGTGTTGCGCTCGTCGAGGGCCTTGAGGGTAGCGGCGGGATCGGCAACCTTCTGCAGGAACATCATGGCTGCGATGGCGTACGGCTTGTAGCTGGCCTCCTTGTACATGCCCACACGGTGCATGTCGAAGACGTCGGCGTTGACCTCGCCGTGCTCGCAGGAGACACCGGAGATGTCGGCGGGCAGCGGATGCATAAAGATGGTGTCCTGGCCGTTGGCGGTCTTCTCCATGAGCTCGGTCGTGGAGCACCAATCCTGATGCGTAGCGTTCTGAGCGAGCAGCTCCTTCTCGAGCGCAGCGATGCCGGCGTCGTCGCCCTCGGCGTACAGGTTGGTACGCTTCTCCATGGCGGCAAACGGAGCCCAGCTCTTGGGGATCACGATGTCGGCGCCCTCGAAGGCCTCGGCCATGGTGTTGACCTGCTTAAAGGTGGTGCCGGACTCGGCGGCGTAGCCCTTAGCACGCTCGACGACCTCGGGCATGAGGTCGTAGCCCTCGGGGTGGGCCAGGGTGACGTCCATGCCAAAGCGGGGCAGCAGGCTGATCAGCGACTGCGGGCAGGACAGCGGCTTGCCGTAAGAGGGCGAATAGGCCCAGGTGACGGCAACCTTCTTGCCCTTGAGGTTCTCGAGGCCGCCAAACTCGTTGATGAGGTAGAGCATGTCGGCAGAGGACTGCGTGGGGTGATCGGAGTCGGACTGCAGGGAGATGAGCGTGGGACGGTGATCCAGAACGCCGTCCTCGTAGGCCTGCTGAACAGACTCGGAGACCTCGGCCATGTAGGCGTCGCCCTTGCCGATGTACATGTCGTCGCGGATGCCGATGACGTCGGCCATGAAGGAGATCATGGTAGCGGTCTCGCGGACGGTCTCGCCGTGAGCGATCTGGGACTTCTTCTCGTCCAGGTCCTGCAGCTCAAGGCCGAGCAGGTTGGCGGCCTTAGAGAAGGAGAAGCGCGTACGGGTGGAGTTGTCGCGGAACAGGGAGACGGCCAGGCCCGAGTCGAAGATCTTGGACGAGACGTTGTTCTCACGCAGCTCGCGCAGTGCGTCGGCGACGATGTAGAGCGCCTTGAGCTCATCGGTGGTCTTGTCCCAGGTGTGCAGGAAGTCGCTGCCGTACATACCCTTAAAATCGAGGCCGTTCAGCTGCTCGACGAGCTCGGTAAACTTAGCGTCCATGGAAATGTCCTTTCTAAAGATGAAACGATCGCAATGAGTAGATGTGCTCCGGCATGCGCGTGTGGCTAGAACATGCAGAGCACCATGACGAGGACCCGCCACCGTTGAGGAAGCATGGGAGATAACGACCGCGGGCCCCAAGTCAACAGGGGGTGCCGGGGACACAAGCTGTCCCCGGCTCAACAAAATCGAGGAATGGGACTAATCGATCTTGTTGTTGGTCAGACCGGCGCGGAACACGGTGGCGTCGCCATCGGCCTGGCTCGGATCGTAGAGGTTCAGGGCAGCCACATACATGGCGGCAGCGGTGACCAGGTCGTCCTTGTAGGTGACCTCGTTGGGAGCGTGAGCCTGAGACTCGGCACCCGGGCCAAAGCCAACGCAGGGGATGCCATAGCGGCCCTGGATGGAAACGCAGTTCGTGGAGAAGGTCCACTTGTCGCACAGCGGACGACCGGTGCGCTTGTCCATGCTGGGCTCGCAGCCGATGCGCTCGTCACCGAACATGGCCTTGTGGGCGTCGACGAGGGCCTTGACGTGCGGAGCGGTCTCCTTGTTGATCCACGTGGGGAAGTAAGCCTCGGTCTCGTACACCTCGCCGGTCCAGGACGGACGGTCGTACATGTACATGGAGACCTTCACGTCGTCGCCGTACTTCTTGGCGGCCGGCAGGTTACGGATCTCGTCCAGGCAGGACTCCCAGGTCTCGCCGGCGGTCATGCGACGGTCAATGGAGATGGCGCAGGAGTCAGCGACAGCGCAGCGGCTGGGG
>DXZX01000016.1:33449-39801 GCA_019419445.1 Collinsella sp. | reverse complement strand
CTGCGTCAAAACGGCTGGGCGGTGCGGAAAAGCGCGGTGCTGAAGGCCTCGTTCCCGTTGACCTATGCGGAATGCACGAAATCGGAGGGGCCAGATGTCGTTCTTTGAAAACACCCGCAAGCCCGTGGGCCTCGGCGGAAAACTTATGGTTGCCATGATGAACCTGGGCCACAGCCCTGTGGCGCGGTGGGGACTTCGATTTCTACGACTTGCGCCAAATGCCAAGGTGCTGGATTGCGGCTGCGGCGGCGGGGCGAACATAAAACGGCTGCTGAAAAAATGCCCGCATGGCGTCGTCAAGGGCGTCGACTATTCGCCCGTCAGCGTGGAGAAGACTAGAAAGCTCAACCGAATTGCAATTCAGGAGGGGCGTTGCGCCGTTCTGCAAGGCAGTGTGGCGGATATGGTGTTTGAGGATAGCTACTTCGATGCCGCCACGGCCTTTGAGACCGTCTATTTTTGGCCTGATTTGCCCCGATGCTTCCGCGAGGTCTGGCGGACGCTGAAGCCAGGCGGGACAATTCTTATCTGCAACGAGAGCAATGGCGATACGGACAAGGACGAGAGGTGGACGCAGATCATCGGCGGCATGACCATCTACAAGGACATTGAATTAAAGGCGTATCTGGAGCAGGCGGGTTTTCATGAGGTGCAGATACGCAAAAAGAAAAAGTGGCTCTGCATCACGGCGCGGAAGTAAGGGCATCAAGCACGGGCATTTTTGCATCCATCCTGCACATGAGTTAGGCATGCCGGTCATAGCGGCTGTGCTGGCGGCAATTATGACAGTTTTTATTCACTGAGGAAGAAACCTATGAAATGTAAAATTGAGAAAAACACCGTGCAGGAGACGCTGATCCTCCCGCTGTATTCCCGGAAGCTGTGTACGGAGCTGTACCCAAACCTTTACAAGGATGAAACAGCGGTTCGCCTGCTCGGCCAGATCGACTACGACTTTTCAGAGGCAGAGAAAAACTCCCGCAGCCTGATGCAGCGCTTTGGTGCGCTGGAGGTGGCCATGCGGCAGGGTGATCTTGCTTTCGAGGTGCGGGATTACCTGAAAGACCACCCCAATGCGGCGGTGGTCAATCTGGGCTGCGGGCTGGACAACACCGGCAGAACCTGCGACAACGGTAGATGCAAGATCTACAATCTGGACTTCCCGGATGTGATTGCCTTGCGGCAGCAGCTGCTGCCCGCCGGGGATCGAGAACAAAATATCCCCTGCGACCTGAAAGACACCGCATGGTTTGGCAAAATCGATGCCTCCGGCGGGGCGGTGTTCTTCGCCTCCGGAGTGTTCTATTACTTTCTGACCCAGCAGGTCCGGAAACTGGTGCGGGGGATGGCGAACGCTTTCCCCGGCTGTGTGCTGGTCTTTGATGCTGCCAATCGGACGGCAGTAAAGATGATCGCAAAAACATGGCTTAAGACTGCAAAAATCAAGGATGTGGGGGCATATTTTGCGGTTTCGGATGCCGCCAAGGAAATCGGCACGTGGAACAGCCGTCTACAGGTCACAAGTCGCGGCTATATGCTGGGTTACAACGATTTGAGGGACCCTTCTGTCAGCGGCTTTTTCCGGTTTCTCGCAAGGGTCGGTGACAACGGGATGAAAATGCAAATCGTGAAAATAAGATTTTGAGAGGCAAAAACGAAGCGCATTCACTTTGACGTCGAAGAAGACGGCTTTTACGGCGCATATTGGGCGCGCAAGGGCACGGTCAATGCGCGCGCGCCCAAATACCCGCGGGATTGTTTTATTCATGGACTTTAGTCCGTGCCGCGCGGCACGCGCGGCATAGAAAGCCACCCGCTCAGCGGGTGGAGGCCAATTTCCGCTACGCGACAAAAACCTTCCCCCTAGCATGAGGATTGTTCAGGTCATCATGCTAGGGGGAAGGTGATTGCTGTGGCCCAGAAAGCCATCAGCCTCGCGCACAGGAAATGGCTGTGCAAGTACCGCACCGCACCGAGGTCAAGCTCATCGCCGCCATCGTCGAGAAGCACCCCAAGGTGCGCTTTGCCGTAAGCTGCACCTCGGCCTACGCCGACCTCTACGACCGCATGGAGCAGGCCCTGCGCGAGCGCGTGGCCAACGCGGTGGAGGTCGTCCGCTCCGACATCAGCCCCGCGCTTCTTGTCCACACCGGTCCAAACCTCGTGGGTGTGGCGGTCCAGGGACTCTAGCGGAGGCGGGGCGTCCTGCCCCAAAAACAAATGCAAAAGACGAGCGCTTCTTGCCGCCCAATTGGCAAGAAGCGCTCGTCTTTTCTTAACGTGTTGTATGGCGGAGAGAGCGCAAGTTACGCGAGCGTCCTTCTTGCCAGCTCGGCCGCGCCGAGGATTCCTTGGTCGCCGCCGCAGCCCGGGGCGCAGATGTAGCTCTCCATGTCCTTAAGCTCGGCGGTCTGGATGTAGCCACCCAGATATTCGAGGGTCTTCTTGCGGACGATGCCGTAGAGCTGCTCCTGGTGCATCACGCCGCCGCCGAGGACGATGCGGCGAGGCGAGTACATGAGCACGAGGTTCGCGCACATCTGCCCCAGATAATCCCCCTCGAGCGCCCACACCTCATCGTTGTCCGCGAGCTCGGCCGCGGGCTTTCCCCAACGCGCGGCGATGGCGGGGCCGGAGGCGAGGCCCTCGAGACAGCTCGCGTGGCTCGGGCAGACGCAGCGTCCCTCCTCGGTGGGACGGGTCCTTACCAGCATGTGGCCGGCCTCGGGGTGCAGCATGCCGTGAAGGAGCCTGCCCGCGCACATGACGCCCGCGCCCACGCCGGTGCCGATGGTCACGTAGACGGCGTCCTCGAGCCCCTTGCAGCAGCCGAAGACCACTTCGCCGAGGCAGGCAACGTTCACGTCCGTGTCGTAGGCCACCGGAATCCCGAGGGCATCGGCGAACGCGGCGCGAAGACCATAGCCTCGCCACGCGAGCTTGGGCGTCTGGAGGATGGAGCCGTAGCGCTCGTCGTTGGGGTCGACGCAGGTCGGGCCGAAAGCGCCGATGCCCAACGCGTCCACATCGCGGGCGGTGAACCACTCGATCATCTGCGGGACGGTCTCGGCGGGCGTAAGCGTCGGGGTCTCCATACGGTCGAGGACCTCGCCGTCGCCGGACACCACGGCACAGACCATCTTGGTCCCGCCGGCCTCGAGGGCGCCGAGCCTCATTTGCTTTTCGCTCATGTGATCCTCCTTGCAAAGGGATGCCCGCAGTCATGGTCAACCGCGGGCGCCCATAACGTTGGCTTGTTTCGAGGCGACCCTACCTGGGCACGCGGTCCTGCCTTGCGGCAAATGGGGCGAGCACGGCGTGCGGCTCGCTTTGGTACCAGTAGGCGACGGTGGAGATGTCGTCCTCGCGCTCGTAGAGCTTGATGTCGTCGTTGCCGAGGTCCTGGAACGTCACGCGCAGGTCCTCCCTGAACGAGATCGGGTCGGGAAGGTGCCACCTGTAGAGGCCGTGCCTGGGAAGCGCGTCGTCGTTGGTCGCGAGCATCGGGTTCGGGTTCGGCTTGCCCGCGCTGAAGCGGTCGCGCGTGGCGTCGCGCGTCGAGCGGTACGGGTAGCCGGCGAACAGCGTGTTGAAGCACTGCGCCTCGGGCAGCGCGTGGGGCGGCCTGTCGAGGAAGGCCCAGGCACCGCCGAAGTAGTCCTCGGCTCCCGTCGAGGTGACCGTGGGGAACTCCTCGTCGCCGTCGAGGAAGAACTTCATCTCGCCCTCGCCCCACCAATAGCGCTCCAGGGCGCACAGGGCCATGTAGGTGCCGACGTAGTAGCCCTTACCGCGCACGCCGTCGAGCACGGTGTAGTCGACGCCCCTGCGGGTGCTGCGCTCGCGGTTAAAACGGGCGTGGAAGTACATGGCGTCGTCCGGCACGTCGGTGAGCGCGTAGTTGAACGTGTAGAAGATGTACTTAATGAACCCGGGGTGCTCGCTCGTAAGCGTGACCTTGGCGTGCTTCCTGAAAGGCATCTCGAAGTAGCAGTTCATGCCGCCCGTCGGGTTCACGCAGATGGGCATCGAGTTGACGATGGCGCGCTCACCGAAGCCGTTGCAGAAGAAGTCGCCGACAGGGCACTCAACCGAGGGGGTCTCCTCGTCGTCCCAGTAGAAGCGCAGCACGAGGTCGCGCATGACGAAGCTGCCGGCGGCGGTCTTGTCGGGGACGGTCATCCAGATGTGGCGGATGATGCCGGGGCCCTCGATGTCCGCGAGCGTGATGGTCTCGCCGGACTCAAGGGGCACGCAGCACGAGCCCTTGCGGCCGACGCCGAGGTGGCTGGCCGACATGGCGGCACGGCCCTTCTCGCCCGTGATGTTCTCGGGGGTGATGGCGCGGCTTTCCTCACCGCCGTGCATCCACACGTCCTTAAGGAACTCTCTCATCGTCGACCTCCTCTATTCGTCGTCTTCGCACTCGGCGGAACTGGCACCGTTCACGTAGACGATCTGCTGGCGCGCCTCGTCGACGAGGGCGTCGAAGTCGAGTTTCTCGTCGGGGCGCGCGAGCGCGACCGTCATGGCGAGCGGGAGGTTGACACCCGCGATCACGTGGATCCGGTCGGAGGCGAAGCGGGAGAAGCGCTGGTTCACGCTGCCGCCGAGCGCGTCGGTGAGGACGACGACCTCGTCAGTGCCCGAAAGAGCCGCCTCGACCGCCGCATCGAGCCCCTCGCCGTTGTCGTTCACGTAGGCGCACACGGCGTTGACGGCGTCGCTCTTACCCGTAAGGAACTCGAGGGTGTCCTTGAAGCCCTGGGCGAGAAGGGAATGGCTCGCCACAACTATCTTTCTCATTGATTCACCAATCTCTTGGGTCGAAGCTAGGCGAGGATGCCAGCGGCGGAGGCGACCATCGCGAGGACGATCACCACGAGGATGAGGACCGTCATGCTCGCGTTCTTCTTGGTAAGAAGGTAATACGCGCTTCCCGTGATGGCGGCGGGGATCATGGCAGGCAGGATCTTGTCGAGCAGCGGCTGAATCTCCATCGAGACGTCGCCGAAGCTGAAGCTAATCGGGCAGGTGACGCCGATGACCGAGGCGATGAGGCAGCCGACCACAGTGAGGCCGAGCACGGAGGCGGCGGCAGTGAGGTTGGGAAGCTTCTCGCTGAAGTCGGTGACGAGCTTCACGCCCTGCTTGTAGCCGAACTCGAGGGCGTGCATGCGGACCCAGAAGATGGCCAGGATGAGCGCGAACCAGATGCCGGCTCCCACGGGGTTGCCCTCGATGGCCATGTAGGCGGCGATGGAGCCCATGATGGTCGGGATCATGGTCATGAGCAGGGAGTCGCCGACGCCGGCGAGCGGTCCCATGGTGCCGATCTTCAGGTCTTGGACGGCGTCCGCCGCCGCTAGGCCGTCGCGTTCCTCCATGGCCACGCAGGCGCCAAGGATGATGGCGGCGAGCCAAGGCTGGGTGTTGTAGTAGCGGAAGTGGTTATTGAGCGCTTGCTTATAGTCCTCGTCGTTCGTGTAGATCTTCCTCAGGACCGGCGAGAGGGCCTAGGCGACTGAGGCGCCCTGCTGGGTCTGGTAGTTGAAGGTGCACACGCTCATGAGCCAGCGCCAGTTCGCGTTGCGCAGATCCTTCTTGGTGACCTTGTAGCCGGAGGGCTTGCCCTCGGCGACGGCGGTGATGTTCTCGTTTTCCATGGTTACTCATCCTCTCCGATGAAGGCGTCTGCGGAAGCGTGGGCGGCGAGCTCGGTGTCCCTCTCGGCACGCTGGTAGAACGCGATCGCGAGGGCAACGCCGACGATGGCGGCGCCGATGATGGGCACGTTCAGGAAGGCCGAGAGGAAGAAGCCGACGAGCAGGTACTGGAAGTACTTGCCGGTGGGCATGTAGCGGAGCAGCATGGCGATACCGATGGCCGGGAGCATCTTGCCGGCGAGGGTGAGGCCGGAGAGGAACCACTGAGGCATGACCTCGAGGAGCCAGTTGACGGCGGGCTGGCCGAGCGTCACGGAGACAAAGACGGGCAGGGCGGCGCACAGGCCGAAGAGCGCGGGGCAGACCCACAGGATGGCGTTCATCTGATTGAACTTACCCTCGTTGCAGAACTTCTGGGACTTCTCGACGACGAAGCCGTTGAGGATCTTGACGATGACGTCGAGCTGGATGCCGAGCATGCCGACCGGCAGGCCGATGGCGAGGCCCGTGTCCGCGCCCAGGGTCACGCCGTAGGCGGTGGCGATGATGGCCATCGTGCCGTAGTCGGGAATCGACGAGCCGCCGAAGCCCGCGACGCCGAGCTGCATGAGCTGGATGGTGCCGCCGATGACGAGGCCGGTCTGCCAGTCGCCCATGACGACGCCGGTGATAAGGCCCCAGAAGAC
>DXZX01000016.1:0-33439 GCA_019419445.1 Collinsella sp. | reverse complement strand
CCGTAGTAGTCCACGTGCTTGATGAAGGCCAGCAGGGTCAAAAGGACGACCTGCAGGATAGTGAAGTTGACCATGATCCCTCCTTAGATGAGGTCGGCGACGGAGACGGGCTTGTCGGCGGGCACGAACTGTGCCGTCACCTTGACGCCGCGGGCGATGAGCGCCTTGTAGCTCTGGACGTTCTCGGCGGAGGCATAGGCGCGCTGGGTGAGCTGGACGCCGCCCTCCTTGACGAGCGAGCCGCCGACGATCAGCGACGGGAGCTCGATGCCCGACTCGACCAGGTGAAGGATCGTCTCGGGCTCCTTGGCGATGACAAAGACCTTCTCGCGGTCGTACTTGCCCGCCGCGAAGTTCTTGAGCGCGGTCTGCTCGGAGATGATCGAGACGGCCATGCCCGCGGGGCGCGCCATCCTCATAGTGGACTTCAGGACCTCGTCGCCGGCGACCTTGTCGTCGATGACCATGACTCGGGTCGCGCCCGACACCGGGGCCCACTGCGTCACGATGATGCCGTGAAGCAGGCGATTGTCGATTCGTGCCATAACAACACTCATGTTTGCTCCTATCAAATGAAGTTTTACGTTCGGTACTGCCTCGGCGCTATCCGGATTCGCGCCGGGCAAGGGGTTATCGGATTATTGAGGACGCGCAGTCAGCTTGCGGCGGCGCGGGGAAGGTCACTCGTCGAGCAGGAGGTCCGAGGAGCCGAGGCGCTCTTCTCGCGCCGGGGCGGCGCTCACGCTTATGTAGTCGAAGACATATGCGATCTCGCTTACGGGAACCTCTACGCGATAGCGCGTCGAGATGCTCGAGAAGCTCTGCCTGAAGGACTCGATGAAATCGGCACGCTCCTCCTCGAAGCGGTCCTGGCCAACGTAGGTCTCAATGGGGTTTCTGGTAACAAGGCGCTCGACGAGACAGCAGAGGTGGACGTAGAGCCCAATGATGGCGTTGCTGCCGATCTTCTCGCCTGTCCTGCGCTGAAGCTCGTGCACGGCGCTCTCGATCTCGTGGAATAGCCGCTCCGGGTCGAGGATGGTGATGGAGCGGATGACGTTCTGCAGCGTCATGTTCGAGAGCAGCTTCTCGTGGAAAGAAGAGAGCTCGGAAGCGTCAAGCCACCTGCCGAACACGGCATCAACCTTAGAGGCGGACGCCGTCGACATGATGTCCTCGAGGGCGACGAAGGGGACGGAGGCGACCCCGGGGTCTCCCGTGCCGATGACGGCGCAGACGCGGTGCTCGGAGAAAACGGCGTCATTCGACCCGTTCGCGACGAGCTGCTTGAAGGGCCTCGTGAGCAGGCGCGCGCCTATGGTGCGCGGGAGGCTCTGCGAGACGAGCTGGCGTATCCTCTCCGCGGCGTCGACCCCGGACTCGGAGCAGAAGACGATGGCGTCCTCACGGTTGACGCGCTCGATCACCTTGCAGTGCGTCACGCACGCGGCGGTCGCATCGCCAAGAACCTCGGCGATGGACTTGCCGCCGAGCAGCCCGACCCCGATCTCGAGCGCAAGACCGGTAGAGACGTTGTTCACCACGCCGATAGTGGAGTCGGTAACGTTCTCGAGGGCCTTATAGGCCTCCTCCAAGGAGCCCATGTCGACGAGGAACACGACCCCGGTGCAGTAGGAATGGCGGTCGACGAGGCGCTGGAGCGGACCGACGATGTCCTTCAGCTGCTGGTCGTAGGGCATGTCGACAGCCTCGTACACATGCATGCCGAGCATACGGTTCGCCGCGTCGGCGATGCTCGTCGCCGTTGAGTAGCCGTGGGACAAGATGACGCAGAGCGTCCGAAGGGCCTTCGCATCGCGAGACTCCGATGCGACGCACAGCGTCAGAAGCGTCTTCGTGAAGTGATCGAGCGAGATTCCCAGCGCCCCTTCCACGTCTGCGGCGACCTGATCGGAGACGCTCGAGGCAAACGGTAATTGGGAGGTCACGGCACCGAGGAGATGGGAGATTTGCTCCGCACAGGCAGACTTTCGCTTAGCCAGGCCGATGCCCGGCCACAACTGCAGGCAAATCTCCTGGGCCAGTAGAAAAGCGACCTTCCTCGAAAGCTCGATGCCATAAGAAGAGCCTGCGTCGGCAAGGACCGCGCCCACGATGCGCTCGAAGGCGCGCGACCTCGAGGAGGTAACGCCGCGGCCGAAGATCAAGTGATCCTCAACGCCGCGCACAGCGGAGACAGCTTGCGAGACGAGCTCGGAGACAGAGAGCTCCCCGGCGCAGAATCGCTCATCGAGAGAGCACAGGGCATCGAGCGCCTGCTCGACCGGCCCTGTGCTCTCGGCGGCATCCAGGGACGCGTCGATCAGAACGCCATCATCGGGCTGTTGATCGATCTGCGCGGAGGAGAGGAGCCCGCTGGGAAGAAGATACGGGCGAACGACGACGTAGTCGCCCTCGCGATTGAGGAACGCTTTGGCGCAGCAGTTCGTCACGCAGGCGCGCAAGCCGGCGATGTTATCGGAAAAGTCCGCGTTCACGAGGCAACGGTATGCGCCGCGGCTAATCTTCACATCAGAACCGATTCGGCACCCCTCGCTGCGCAGGAAGCTCAAGATGAGATCCTCGCGCTCCTCGGGGGTCCGCTCCTTGAGTGAGGGGACGCGGGCACAGATGGGCATTTTGCTGTAGGCCGAGGAAACCTTCAGGTCATCGGCGGAAAGCGTCGTCGAAAGAACGAGGCGAGCGCGCGGCGCATCCTGGGAGGCATCGAGCCCGAGGGCCGTCGCAAGGCAGTGCTCCATCGCAGAGGGAGAGAGTGCCTCGATGCCGTTGACAAAAACCACACCCCCGCGCGATTTCGCGATCGACTCGTCAAGAAGCCCGTTGAACGAGGCGGCGTCCGGGACCCCGGCGCAGTCGATGCGCACATAGGAGGAGTCGCGGGGCAGCAAGCCCTGGTTCTTACCGTACTCGTACACAAGACGAGAAAGGAAAGACTTGCCGACACCCACGCCGCCGCTCAAGAGGATGGGCAGGCCGAACGGAGGGTACTGAACCGCAGCCTTGCACTGCTCGACAACGGAGCTGAGGCTCAGGTCAAAGCCCACGGCACGCGCGAAGTCACGGTGATCGGCGATTCCCGTCGCCTGGATGAGGTCGGCGAGCGAGGCGTACTCGCTTGCAGAGAGCTTTACCTGAAAACGCTTCTGGAACGCGCGGCGATGAAAATAACGGACAGGCCTGCCCGCCACCTTAACCACAAGGCCGGCGCGAACAAGGTCGTTGAGGTACTGGCTCGCCAGACTCCTGGAGATGATGAGCGTCTCGGCGATGTCGGAGGTGGACAGACGGGCAAGGTCGTCGAGCGAGACGGCAGAGGTGAGGGCCTCGAGATGCTCGAGAATCCTGTCCCTCATGTCGACGGGCTTCTTTGCCAAGCTGTCCTGTGCGGTCTTGTCCATGACTTCTTACCTCCTTGTACAAGGAGTATAAGGGGAACACAGAGAACGGAAGGGGGCGCGTGGGGGAATCAACAGCCCCGAGGAGAAGTTCACCACTTGAGGGGCAGAAAACAACGGCCATTGAACATTCAGGGCCGACGCTCAACACTTCGGCTCGACACTTCGCTTTGGAAAGGGCCCTGCACGATGGTGCAGCCCTCCATCTCGCAGCACAGGTCGCCGAAGGTCGCGAGGATGCGCTCCTTCTGTTCCGCGGGCGAGACGACTCGGTGGGCAAGGTCCTCTCAAAAGGGGTCGTCCGACGCCGCAAGACCTCGATGACCGACTACCGTCTCGAGCAAGTGGCGGATTACCTCTGTACTATCGAACTTGCCTTGGTCAAGTACGAGGCCAAGGAGGACGGTGAGACGTACAACAAGTTCTTCGGAGGTATAGGCTCTTTCAAAAGGAACTGGTTCAAGCAAGCCCGCAGCAAGCGGATATAGGTGGCCTCGCGGTTTCGCAAGGAACGGCCAGCTCTCCTCTGGCGAGGAACACCGGGCGACGTGCCTCGAGCAGCGGAAGCTGAAGCGCAAGCAGAAGCAGCGCGGGCAATGATCGGTGCGGATATGGGCCCAGACGTGAACAGTGCTACGTCCCCTGTTCACGGGGCGCGAAACCGCAAAGGTTGCACAGAGGTTGCAAAATAAGAAGCCCCCGACCTGTTTTCGCAGGTCAGAGGCTTGAAATCAACGAATATCGTTTACTCCCACTCGATGGTCGCGGGCGGCTTAGATGTGATGTCGTAGCACACGCGGTTGGCGCCGGGAACCTCGGCCACGATGCGGCCGGAAATGCGGGCCAGCACGTCGTAGGGCAGCTTGGCCCAGTCGGCGGTCATGGCATCGCTGGACTCGACGGCACGCAGGATGATCGGGCGCTGATAGGTGCGCTCGTCGCCCATAACACCGACGGACTTGATGTCGGGCAGGACCGCGAAATACTGCCAGCAGCTGTGCTCGGAGTTGCGCTCGCCAGTCTGCTCAAACAGACGCTGGTTGTAGGCGTCGAGCTCCTCGCGCACGATAGCGTCAGCGTTCTTGAGGATCTCGAGCTTCTCCTTGTCGACCGCACCGATGATGCGGATGGCCAGACCCGGGCCCGGGAAAGGCTGGCGGAACACGATGTGACCCGGCAGGCCCAGCGCCAGACCAAGCGCGCGAACCTCGTCCTTAAAGAAGTGGTCGAGCGGCTCAATAAGGTCGAAGTGCACGCCCTCGGGGAACGGGATCAGGTTGTGGTGGCTCTTGATGGTGGCCGTCTTGCCGCCCGTCTTACGAGCGCCGGACTCGATGATGTCGGGATAGATGGTGCCCTGAGCCAGATACTTGACCGGCTTGCCATCGGTCTCGAGCTGCTGAGCAACCGCGAAGAACTCTTTCCAGAACTGCGTACCGATGATGCGGCGTTTCTCCTCGGGCTCGGTCACACCGGCCAGAAGCTCGGCATAACGGTCCTCGGCGTGAACATGGATAAAGTCGACGTCAAACTGCTTGGTGAAGACCTCCTCAACCTGCTCGGGCTCGCCCTTGCGCAGCAGGCCGTGGTTGATGAACACGCAGGTCATCTGCTTGCCCACGGCGCGAGCACCCAGCGCAGCCACGACGGAGGAGTCGACGCCACCGGACAGGGCCAGAATCACGCGGTCGTCGCCGACCTTCTCGCGGAACTCGGCCGTCATGGTCTCGACCAGGTTGTCCATGCTCCAGTTGGGCTCCAGGCCGCAGATCTCAAACAGGAAGTTGCTCAGCAGCTGCTGACCATACTCGGAGTGCTTGACCTCGGGGTGGAACTGCGTGGTGAAAATCTTGCGCTCGACGCACTCCATGGCGGCAACCGGGCACACGTCAGTGCTGGCGGTAACGGTAAAGCCCTCGGGCACCTCGGAAACGGCGTCGCGGTGGCTCATCCACACGGTCTGCTCCATGGGCGTGGAGTTAAAGAGCTTGGCGCCGGCCGTGCGCGTGATGGTGGCGCGGCCGTACTCGCCCACCTCGGAGTGGCCGACCTTGCCGCCGAGCGTCACGGCCGTGATCTGATGGCCGTAGCAGAAGCCCAGGACGGGAAGGCCCAGGTCAAAGATGGCGGGATCTATAGACGGAGCGTCCTCGGCATACACGGAAGCCGGACCGCCGGAAAGGATGAGCGCAGAGGCGTTCATCTCGCGAATCTCGTCGGCCGAGATGTCGCAGGGGACAATCTCGGAATACACGTTGAGGTCGCGGACGCGACGGGCAATGAGCTGACCGTACTGCGCACCAAAGTCGAGTACGAGGACCTTTGCGGAAGCCTTTTGATCCATGGTTCCCCCTCTTGTTGGCGGGGAGCCGATGCCCACCCGCGCGAATGAACGAAAATAACTTTCATAGTGTACACGTTATATGGGGTTTCTCGTCCCTCGCAGCCATCAGCGCACGGCAAACGCACGACCCGCGTCCTTTTTAGTGGCGATTGAAGTGTTACCAAACGTTTCAGATGATGTAATACGTTTGAACATTGGACGCCCTGTGCCACAATACTGCCGAACGACTCCGCCTCTGCGGCGGCAAATACGATAGGAATACCAGCATGAAGCGCATCCTTCTCATCGCCACGGGCGGCACCATCGCATCGACCGAGGACGGCAACGGCCTCTCCCCCGCCCTGACCGGTGAGGAACTCGCCCAGAGCGTCCCCGAGATCTCGGGCCTCTGCGAGCTTGACGTCGTGCAGCCCATGAACATCGACAGTACCAATATGCGCCCGAGCGACTGGATGCGTATCCGCGACGTCATCGTCGAGGGTTATGCCGACCACGACGGCTTCGTGATTCTGCACGGCACCGACACCATGAGCTACACCGCGGCAGCGCTTTCCTACCTGATTCAGGACAGCCCCAAGCCTATCGTGCTCACCGGTTCGCAAAAGCCCATGGGCAATCCTTTTACCGACGCCAAGCTCAACCTGTACCAGAGCCTGCTCTATGCGCTCGACGAGCACTCGCACGACGTCTCGATCGTGTTTGGCGGCGTAGCCATTGCCGGCACGCGCGCCCGCAAACAGCGCACCATGAGCTTTAACGCGTTCATTAGCGTCAACCATCCGCCCATCGCCTATATCCGCAACGACCGCATCGTGCGCAACGGGCTTCACGGCACGCATCAGGGCGAAAACCCGGTGCGTTTCTACGACAGCATCGACCCGCGCGTATTTGTACTCAAGCTTACGCCCGGCGTAAACCCGGGCATTCTCGACGCCCTTGCCGATAGCTACGACGCCGTGATTCTGGAGACCTTTGGCATTGGCGGCATCCCCGAGTTTGGTGAGTCGGGCGAGTCGTTCCAAGAGGCAATTTTCCGCTGGGTCGATTCGGGCCGCACCGTCGTTATGACCACGCAGGTTCCCGAAGAGGGCCTCGATCTGGGCGTTTATGAGGTCGGCCGTGCTTACGTCGATCATCCGGGCATTCTGCGCGGCGACGACATGACCACCGAAACGCTCGTGGCCAAAACCATGTGGGCACTCGGCCAGTCACGCGATGCCGCCGAGATCCAGCGCCTGTTCTACAGCCAAGTCAACCACGACCGCATCCCGATGGCGTAATCCCTAAGGCAGCTCCACTTATCGCAGCCTTAAACGACAGGTGGTCCCCCTCGGGCCGTGCAAAAATCGGAGTATTCTGCAGTTTCTCCTCCGGAGGCATAGAATCGGCCGATTATTAGACGAACTTTTAGGACGAAGGGGCCGTCTAGTAAATATTTATTCCTCATTTTTATTTAGAGTGTGGATTATCTACTGTCAAAAAGGCAAAGCCAGCCGCTCGAGCTACCATCTACGGCCGAACTGGTGCTGAATACTCGCGATTTTGCACATCGCAACCAGGGGGACCCGCCCAAAGAGCGTCAAATACAGCGGGGGAACGCCCTATTCGATCCCCTCGAGAAGCTCTGACACCGTCATGCCGAGTGCGGGCGCGATCTTAAATAGAACCTTGAGCGTGAAATTTGCCGTCCCATCTTCGATTCGGTCGAGGTAGGGTCGGCTGATTCCTGTCGCCACACAAAAATCGACCTTGGAGATACCAAGGTCCCTGCGCGTCTGCTCGACTCGCTTGCCAAGAATCTGTTTCGCACGTTCGTCCATGCAGCCGAGTTTGAAATGGAGCTGAACAAAAACGTAAACTATAGTTTACGTTTAAACGAATACACAGGAGTTTTCTATGTCGGGTTCTTCGGTCCGCATGTACCGAGCCATGCTTCGCACAAACAGCGCACCGCCCAAGCTCGTCGTCGTTGAAGCCGAATGCCTTTCGCCCGATGAGCGCACAGCATTTGCATTGCTATCAAGTCGCGTCGCCGCCGTTCTGGTCCCTTGCCCGGCGCAAGGTGAACTTGCCATCCAATGCCAAGCGCACAGCTGCTCGCTCAATCAGGCTGCCGTAATCGCAACCAGCCAACGTGGTCTGCCCCTTCTCCTGGGAGCCGGTATCGCACTCGCCCTTCGCGGCGCCGGATACGAAAACGAGGCCGCCGCCGACATGGTCTTTAAACCACGATCGAGCGGCGGCCTCGCAGCAGCCCTTGAATATGCGTGCAGGCTCGTTGCCTAAAAGGACAGGCTAGAAACCAAAGCCAAAGCCCGTTCCGGTAATCGCCGAGTACATAAAGTAAACGTTGACCACGTTGAGGAACACACCCGTGATGCAACCGTTGCGCAGGTAGCGCTCGCACACGATGCGCGCCATGGCGGCGGAGTCATCATTGTTCTTTGCCTGGCGTCCCGCCGTAAAATACGTCGCCACGCTCAGCAGCAAGTTGAGCACCGGCAGCGCCAGCAACTCGTAGCTCTTGCCCCAGCGCGTCGCCTCGCCGGCGGCATTAAACTTTGTTGCCACCTCGGGACCAATGTTGGGGATAACACACGCTGCGACCACCAGCGGAATCACCGCAAGCACGAGCAGCGCAATACCCATGTAGCCGGCTTTTTTGCCATATTTAAACATGTGCGTCGTCCTTACACGTTAAAGCGGAAGTGCACGACGTCGCCATCGGCCATGACATAGTCCTTGCCCTCAATACGCAGCTTGCCGGCGGCCTTGGCGCCCTGCTCTCCGCCGAGCTCGATGTAGTCGTCATAGCCAATGACCTCGGCCTTAATAAAGCCGCGCTCAAAGTCGGTGTGGATGACACCGGCAGCCTGCGGAGCGGTCGCACCCTGACGCACCGTCCAGGCCTTGACCTCCATCTCGCCGGCCGTAAAGAACGACTGCAGGCCGAGCAGCTTATAGGCCGCCTGCGCGAGCACGTCCAGGCCGGGCTGCTCCAAGCCCAGGCTCTCCAGGTAGTCGGCGGCGTCCTCGGGATCGAGCTCGGAAAGCTCGGCCTCGATCTTGGCGCAGATGGGCAGCGGCTTGACGCCATCGATGGGCGCCAGGTCCTCGTTGAGCATATCCTCGTCCACGTTGGCCACATACAGGATGGGCTTCATGGTGAGCAGGAACAGCCCCTTGGCGGCGGCACGCTCCTCGTCGGTCATCTCCATGGATGCGGCGCGCTTGCCCTCGTTGAGCCAGGCAAGCAGGCGCTTGGCAACCTCGAACTTGGGCATGAGCTCCTTGTCGCGCTTGGCCTCCTTCTCGAGCTTAGGCAGCTGCTTCTCGAGCGTGCCCATGTCGGCCAGGATGAGCTCGGTCATGATGGTGTCGGCATCGCCGGCGGGATCGACGAACTCGCCCGTGCGGCCCACCTCACGCATGACGTTGGGGTCCTTAAAGTAGCGCACGACCTCGCAGATGGCGTCGGTCTCGCGAATGTTGGCCAGGAACTGGTTGCCCAGGCCCTCGCCCTCGTTAGCGCCCTTCACCAGACCTGCGATGTCGACGAACTCGACCGTCGCCGGCACAATGCGACCCGGGTTAACGATGTCGGCAAGCTTTTGCAAGCGGCTATCGGGCACGTCGACGATACCCACGTTGGGGTCGATCGTGGCAAACGGGTAGTTGGCGGCAAGGCCGGTCTTTTTGGTAAGCGCGGTGAACAGCGTCGACTTGCCCACGTTGGGCAGGCCCACGATACCGATGGAAAGGGACACGACAGCTCCTTTTGGTACAGGTACTTCAAACTGCATAAGTATAGCGCCGCCGCAGCATCTGGGCGAACCCGGACGCCACGGCGGCACGAATGAAGCAGAGATAGGGGTCGCTGACTAGTCCGCGAGCTTCTCCACTTGGTCAAGCATCTTATCGAGCTTTGCCTTTGCCTCGGCCTTGACCTTCTGGGCTTCTTCGTGAGCCTTCGCCTTCTGGGCGGCCTTTTCCTCGGCCTCGGGATCGACGACGACCAGGTTGGACGCGTCGTGCTCGACCAGCTTGAGCGCATGCTCGGGACACACCTTGACGCAGGCGCCGCAGCCCAAGCAATACGTGGACTCCAGCGCAAAGCGGCCGCTTCCCACCAAATCGCAGGCGAACGTGGGGCACGCGTTAACGCACTCGCCGCACGACGTGCACTTGTCAAAATCGCACTCCGGCGTGCTTACTTGCATGTTCTTGGCAAGCTCGGGGTGGTTTTGCAGCGTCGAGAGCACCAGCTGTCGCCCGTGCGTAAGCGAACGGCGACGCTTGGTCGTCGTGGTACCGCACATGGTGTTGAGTGTGCGCTCCAGCTGGGTAATCTGATGACGATGGGCTTTGAGCTTCTGTGTCACCGAAGCTAGCGCCGCCGTCGCCGGGTTGAGCTTAGTCACGGTCAGGCCCGTGGTGCGGGCGATCTTTTCCATGTATTCCTTGCGCTCGTACTCGCGGCGCTTATGGCACTTGAGGCTCTTGGGATCGATCTCCAGACCCATGCCCGTGCCCGCCCACTCCTCGGCCTTCGCAATCGCCTCGCCCAGAATGTCCTCACCGCCGGTGTTGCGGCATTTATCGCACACGCCCAACGGCAGATACACACTCACGTTGGGATAGTCCGCCAGCACCGAGAACCAGGTCTCGGCCGTAATATCGCCCACGCAGGCAACGACGACCTCGTTTTCGCGCGGCATGCGCTTGAGGGCGCGCGTGCAGGTAACGTAGGCGGTCTCGTGGCTCGTAGCTGCCGAGACAATGTCGTCATACAGGTTTTTGGGCGCCAGGCGTGGCGAGATGATCGCCTCGGTCGGACAGGCGGCGGCGCACAGGCCGCACTTGCGACAGGAGTCGAGGATCTCGATGGCGTCTTCCTCGACCTCGATAGCGTTGACCGGGCACACGTCCACGCACGCGGTGCAGCCGCTCTTTTCGTTTTTGCAGGTCACGCACGGAATGGTGTTGCCGCGCGGACGCTCCTTGTAGTCGGCAGGATTCCACTGCGGTGCCGACGGATCGAGTGCATCGGTCACACCGCCAAGCGGGTTTTTAAGAAAGTCGAAACCCTTGCTGATCTCGATAATGTCATCAAATAGATCGTGTTCCTGCGCCATGCGCGGCCCCTCCCTGAGCAGTGCAAACAAGCAAGAGATAATGATACGCTATGAGCCCACGCCTCGGGCAAATTACACGCGGAGCACCTTTGAGGCAAATAACCCATGGCCTATCGCAGCCTCGATTGCACAAGGTCGATCAAGCGCCAAGCTATGCCTCCCGCATGAGCTGCACGAGCTTATGTTTGGTCGCCTTGGCCTGCTCGTTGGCCATATTGCGTTCGTTTCTAAAGGCCGCATCCGCAACGCTCATCAGGTCGGCATCGGAAATCTCGCCGAGGCCCAGCTCCTCGAGCGTCGTCGGCAGACCAACGCGCTGGCAAAACTCGAGCACCTGATTAAGCTCGGGCGCACGCTCCAGACGCAGCTGCACCGCCAGGCCAAATGCCACAGCCTCACCATGCATGGCCTTGCACTCGGGCAGAATCGTCAGACCGTTGGCGATGGCATGCGCCAACGCCAAGCCACCGCTCTCAAAGCCGACGCCCGAGAGCAGGATGTTGCACTCGATCAGACGTTCAACCGCTGGCGATGTACGTCCCTTTTTGAGATCGCGCTTGGCAGCGATGCCGCATTCCATAAGCGTGTCGTAGCAGGCACGTGCCGCGACCAGTGCCAAGTGCCCCGGTGCGCCACCGTGCTCGTTCGCACCTCTCGCCGCGGCGCACGAACGTGCCTCAAAGTACGTTGCCAGCGCGTCGCCCATACCGGCGACCGTCATGCGCAGTGGGGCCGCCGCGACCACGTTGGTATCGACCACGACCAGGTCTGGATTCTTCTCGAGCATCAGATAGCGGTCGAACGACCCGTCCTCGTGATACAACACCGAAATCGCGCTGCACGGACCATCCATCGAGGCCGCCGTGGGACATACGCACAACGGCAGCTCAGCATAAAACGCAACGGCCTTTGCGATATCGAGCATCTTGCCGCCGCCAATGCCCACCACCATGTCGCAATACTCGGCCCGGGCTTCCTTGGCCATTTCGACAACGGCATCTTCCGTACACGGACCGTCATAAATCTTAAAGAATGGCTCACTCAGATCGTCGTCCAGAAATCCATCGACAATCTGCCTGCACAGCCGATCCTCGGTGCCCTGGTCAAACAAGACATAGGCAGCGCAGCCCAACCATGACAAATACCTGCCCTGACGCGAAAGTTCGCCCGGCCCCTGAACATACCGGCCAGGACCACCGTAAACCATAGGAAGCGCCATACGAGAATCCGCCCTTCATCAAACAACGATTGGTGCAAACTAACCTGACCCCCTTGCACCAACTTGGTGCGATGGGGTCAGGTTAGTTTGCACCATAGCAAAAAGGGGCAAAGCCATCTGCTTGCTTTGCCCCTTCCATAGCTTGATTTACTCATCCATGAGATAGTAGTGGCCCAGAGCGTCGGCACCCAGGATGGCGTTTGCGACCATCTCGGGCGTCACCTCAAACGGCATGTTGCGCATGGTGTCATCGGGCGCGCACGCGGCCTCGGCAACAATCATGGCCTGCTCGCGTGTAAGCTCGGCAACGCCAAGTTCCCTCATCGTGACCGGCAGGCCCAGCTCAATGCAGAAGCCCAAGACTTCCTCGAGCTTCTCGGTCGGGGCATCCTCGAGTACCAGCTGAACGATGGTGCCAAAGGCGACCTTCTCGCCGTGATACATGCCGTGGCACTCGGGCAGCATCGTCAGGCCATTGTGGATGGCATGAGCAGCAGCAAGGCCCGAGCTCTCAAAGCCAATGCCCGAAAGCAGCGTATTGGCCTCGATGATATGCTCGACGGCAGGCGTGAGCGCACCCTTCTCCAGCGCGACCTTGGCCTTAACGCCATCGGCCATAAGCGTCTCGTAGCAGAGCTTGGCGAGCGCCAGGCCGGCCATGCCGCCTTTGCCACCGGCGCAGGTGCCACCGTCGGCATCGTGCGTCGCCTGGGCCTCAAAGTAGGTTGCGAGCGCATCGCCCATACCTGCCACCGTCAGGCGTACCGGGCTCGCCGCGATAACCGTCGTATCCATAAGAACGATATTGGGGTTCGCCTTAAGGAACAGGTACTTATTGAACTGGCCGTCATCGGTATAGAGCACGGAGAGCGCCGAGCACGGGGCATCGGTCGAAGCGATGGTGGGGCAAATGATGACCGGGGACTCCAGGTAGTAGGCGACGGCCTTGGCGGTGTCGAGGATCTTGCCGCCACCGACGCCAACGATGATGTCGCAACCGTTGTCGTGAGCGAGTGCAACCAGGCGATTGACCTCGCTCTTGGAGCACTCGCCGTTAAAGTCCTCAAACAGCAGCTCGGCCTTAGCCTCGGCAAAACCGCCCTCGATCTTGGCACCGACGCGCTTCTTGCCCGAAGGCGTCACGATGACGAGGGCCTTAGCGCCGAGCGGCTCGACATAGGAGCCGAGCTTGGCGAGCTCGTCCGGACCCTGGATGTACTTGCTGGGGCTATTGAAAATTGCAGCCATAACTATCCCATTCTCTAAAAGAAAAAAGAAAGGGGCTCCGTACAGATACGTGCGGAGCCCCTCGTTACGATAACAAGAGTCGATTAGAAATCGATGTCGGTGTCGTAGTAGCAGGCCTTGAGGATCTTCTCGAAGTCGGCAGCCTTGGTCTCACGCGGGTTCTCGGGCGTGCAGGCGTCGGTCTCGGCGTTCGCGGCGATCTCGGGCAGCTTGGCGAGGAACTCCTCCTCGGAAACCATCTGCGGGTTCTCGGCGTCGACCTTCACGCCACCATTCGCGTAATCCTTGATGGACTGCGGAATGTTGAGCTGGTCGTTGAGGTCGCGAATCTTCTGGACGAGCGCGGCGATGAGCTCCTCGTTGGTCTCGCCGGGAAGGTGCAGAATCTCCTTGGCCACGTAAGCATAACGCTCGGCAGCACGCGGGTCCTTGGAGTTCCACTGGATGACCTTGCCCAGGTACATGGCGTTAGCAGCACCGTGGATGATGTGGCCGTTCTCGAAGGCAGCACCGGTCTTGTGAGCCATGGAGTGAACGATGCCCAGCAGGCCCGAGGAGAAGGCGATACCGGCGATGCACTGAGCCTCGTGCATATGCTGACGGGCCTCATGGTCGCCAGCATAGGACTTGGGCAGCCACTCGACGATCTCGCGAATGCCGTGCAGAGCGTTGGCGTCGGTGAACATAGAGGCGCAGGTGGAAACGTAGGCCTCCATGCAGTGGGTCAGAGCGTCCATGCCGGTATGAGCGCACAGCTTGGCGGGCATGGTGTAGGTGAGCTCGGGGTCGACGATGGCGACATCAGGGGTGATGTTGAAGTCGGCCAGCGGGTACTTGATGCCCTTGGCGTAGTCGGTGATGACGGAGAAGGCAGTGACCTCGGTAGCGGTACCGGAGGTAGAGGAGATGGCGCAGAAGTGAGCCTTCTGACGCAGCTCGGGGAAGCTGAACGGCTGGATGATGTTATCGAAGGACTCCTCGGGATACTCGTAGAAGACCCACATGGCCTTAGCGGCATCGATGGGCGAGCCGCCGCCGATGGCGATAATCCAGTCGGGCTCGAACTCGCGCATGGCCTCGGCGCCCTTCATGACCGTCTCGATGGACGGATCGGACTCGACGCCCTCGAACAGCTTGACCTCGAAGCCGCCCTCTTTGAGGTCGGCCTCGACGTCCTGCAGGAACCCGCCGCGGCGCATAGAGCTGCCGCCAGAAACGATGATGGCCTTCTTGCCCTTGAGGTTCTTCACCTCGTGGCGAGCGCCCTCACCAAAGTACAGATCGCGAGGATTGGTAAAACGTCCCATACTGTGCCTCCTAAACAAGCCCCTCTTAGACTTGCGTATATAACGGAGCACCCAATTGGCTCCGTTAGGACCGGTTTGCGCGTTGCCGGCGATGACAATGCGCGATGTCTAAACGTCTCAACGCTCAGACAAACACTATTTTACCGTTCTGGTTGGTCAGTTATTCACCTAAAGCCGCCAATGATGAAACGTTTTTTCTATCCCTGAAGACCCTTGTGCGGCATTCATACTCCCAAGCTGGGCAAACGTTTTATCAAGGTTGACTACATATCCTGGGCAGGACGGTGCCCCTCCAAAATATGCACCGTTCGCCGCCAAAAATCGACCGTTTGCGGCACCGTGATACCACTCGGTCGTCCAAGGTGCCGACATTTGTGCGACATCCGTCTTCGTGGTGCAAAGGTGCAAGTCCAAGTGCGGCACCCCCGGTGTGCCACATGCGGGTAAACTAGAACCTTATATAGAAACATTTGAACCCTAACCGCAGCAAAGGAGGCCCCATGGCATTCGATCCCATTCAAGAGGATTGCCATCGCCTCGTTCTTGAGGCCTTGCGCCGCGACAATATCCCGCTCACCGACGCTGCCGCCGTAGAGCGTCTGATGGAACAATTCACCCGCAACCCCGCACCGCTCATCGTGCACGACCGCGACCGCGCCGGGCACCTCATTGCCAAGGTGGTCGAGGCTGTCGACTACCGCATTCCCTTTATCCCTGACGATACCCAGGCAGAGCAAGAAGAGACAGCTGCCGAGAACATGCTCCGCGAGGCGGCCGCACTCGATCCGGCCAACTGGGACGCTCAGCGCATGCTGACGGCACTCACCGCCGAATCCAACGAGGAATACGTACAGTACCTGGTGTCCAAGTGCGATGAGGTCGAGCACGACCTAGCGCTCAAAATCGCCTCGGCCCAGGACCCCTACGAGCGCGAGGCCGCAGGCGACCTTACGCGCCGCCCCTATCTGCGCTGGCTTGCCGCCTTGGCATCGCGCGCCCTCATTAGCGGCCGCTATCGCATGTCGCTCGAAGCCGCGAATCGCAGCTTGGACTTTGCGCCCAACGACCCCGCTGGTGTCCGCCACACCGCGATGCTCGCCATGGCAAAGCTCGAATACCCCGCCGAGGAGCTCAAGCGCTTTCGCTCCGCACACTCCGTGCCGTACCTCGCGAATACCCCACTGCGCCGCCGCCCCAAAGATGCGGAGCGCGACTTGGACCCGTGGACGCTCATCGCGCTGATGAGCACGGCTTGGCGCGAACTGGACTACGAGGGCGCCGAGCACTACCTGCGTATCCTTGTGCGCTCGTGTCCGCACGCAGCCGAGGCACTCTACTTCCAAACCGAGTTTCCCGATGGCGTCTATGCCCGCGTCAACGTGGGTGTGGGCTCCACCGACGAGCTTGTCCTTGCACTGTCCGAGGCGACGCCGGTACTGCAGGAGGGCCTGGGCGCCCCCGACAACGCCAGCTTTGCCGCCTGGGTCGCCACCAACGACATCGTGCGCTCCCAAATCGACGAGCGCATCCTGCGCGCAGCCGAGCAGGGGCTTCCATTTAAGGGAGGAGACCTCTAATGGATCCGAGCGTCTACATCCCCGCCTACCTGGAGCGCACCTATCTGGCGTCGCACCCCGAGCTCACCGATGCAGCACGCGAGCTTGTCCATAACGACATTAGTGCGAATCCCCAAAAGTACGCGCAGTCCGAGCATGCCCAGGCGCTGCTGTCCTATGCCGGTGTTCATCGCCACCTGCTCGACGAGCTCCATCGCATCGAAGATATGGGCAGCGACGAGGAGTTTGAGCAGACGCGCAATCGCCTGTTCGACGACATGCGCGATGAGCTGCTCAAGATTGTCCGCGTCGACGCACTGACCGTCGACGCGCAGCTGCTCGCCATCATCCTGGCCGACACACCCGTTGACGCCTGCCTGGGCGACCTGATGAAGCTCGAGGCAACCACGGCCGATTACCTGCAGCAAAGCGTGCCCGGGTTCGATATGGAGGCCCCGCACTACTGGGCCAACAAAGTTTTGACGGACGGCGTGACGACGGCAGAGCTCACCGTGAGCGAGCCGGCGCTTATCGGGTGGCTTCACACACTCGAGGCCATCTCGCAGCTGTGCATGGCGAGCGCCCGCTACCGTGCTGCCGTCAACTATTCTCGCCGTGTTCTTAAGGCGGAAGGCTATCCCACCCGAGCGGCAGGCACCGTGTTACTCGCCCTCGCTCGCTTGGAAGACGAGGACGGCTTTTTTGCCCTGGCCCACCAGCTCGAGGAGCAGATGGGGGCCGATGCCCTCGAGAACTCTCCTTGGTATCTGCTCGCCCGCACGATTCTGCTGTTCAAAACAAACAAGATGCGCCCGGCGACACGCGCGCTGCGTGAGTTCGCCAACCGCTGCGAGGGTGGCGCGTTCTTCTTACTGAACCCCATGTACCAGACACCGTACCTTCCCTGCCGGCCCGAGCCACACGATTCCTGGGATCTTTCGCACCAGGCCGTTTGGGAAGCGGACGGTATTATCTCGGACACTCCCGACTTTGCCCCCTGGGCCAACGCCTGCGAAGATGTATCGCAGCTTGCCCAGGAATTTGCGCGCCGCTACGGATTTTAGTGACGCACTCGACCCGACCATGTCGTTTACGTTAGGAACGGTTTCATGAACCTCCGCTCATCTCTTGCCTGCACCTCGAGCGATATCGCTCGCTGGGGGCTGCGCTCCGTCCTTAAGCGCCAGGGCGGCGTACTCCCCGGCCGCATCGCCATGAAGATCGACCCCGAGTTGCTGAGCGACCTCGCTGGCCTTGTCGACCGCAGCGTGGTGATTACGGGTACTAATGGCAAGACCACCACTTCCAACCTCATCGCCGACGCCGTTGCTGCCAGCGGTGCTGCCGTGGTGTGCAACCGTGCCGGCAACAATATGGAGCCTGGTGTGGTAGGTGCTCTGCTCGAGGCCCGCGGCGGCCTTAAACACACCAGCAGCGGCAAGCGCGTGGGCGTTTTTGAGTGCGATGAGCTTTACACCGTACGCGTTCTGCCCAAGCTCAAGCCGACGTACTTTGTGCTGCTCAACCTGTTCCGCGACCAGCTAGATCGCTATGGCGAGATCGATCACACCCAGGAGGTCATCGCCCACGCGTTGGAGCTTTCGCCGGCAACGACGCTCATCTACAACGCCGACGACCCGCTGTGCGCCTCGATTGCCGCGCGCGTTCCCAATGCGAGTATTGCCTTTGGCATCGACGGCGCCACCGACACCGAGTCCGACCGCATTAGCGACTCGCGCTTTTGCTCGCAGTGCAACGCCCCGTTGGAGTACGACTACGTGCAATACGGCCAGCTTGGCGCATACCATTGCCCCTCGTGCGGTTGGGCACGCCCCGCACTGGTCCGCCGTGTGACGGGCGTGAAGCTCGGCTGCGACGGCTACGGCTTCGACCTGGTCTTTGGATCTGCGCCCGACGCGGCTGCCGTACACATCGCCACACGCTACAACGGTCTGTACATGGTCTATAACGTTGCCGCCGCCTTCTTTGCCGCACGCGAGTTGGGCGTGGACACGGCGTTTCTACAGCCTACGCTCGATGCCTACGTCCCCGCCGGCGGACGTATGGGCCGCTGGGAGATCGCCGGCCGTACCGTCGAGGCAAACCTGGCCAAAAATCCCGTGGGCTTCGATCGCCAGATCCAGTCCATTAAAACGGCAGGCGGCAGGCTCTGCGCCTTCTTCCTGAACGACAACGACGCCGACGGCCACGATGTCTCGTGGATCTACGACGTCGACTTCGAGCGCATCGCCGACACACCGGGTCTTGTCGCCTTTGCCGGAGGCACGCGTGCGCACGACATGCAGGTACGCCTCAAGTACGCCGGCATCGATGCCGCGATTATCTCGGACGTCGCGCAGGCAATTGGCGCCGTTGCGGATGAAGCCGCAGGCGACACTTTCTATGCCGTCGCCAACTACACGGCCTTCCCGCCGCTGGTCAAAGAACTCGATGGGCTGAAGGGTGCCGATGCAGCCACGGTTGCTGCCCGCGCTGCAACGTGTGCCGATGGCAGTGCCGTCCCCGTCGGCATCGCGCCAGTCGAGCTTTCGCGCCCGCTGCGCATCGTCTACCTGTACCCCGATGCCCTCAACCTCTACGGCGACGGCGGCAACGTTATCGCCCTCGAGCGTCGCTGCGCCTGGCGCGGCATCCCCGTTCGCGTGGACGAGGTCCGTATGGGCGAGTCACTCGATCTCACCGATGCCGATATCGTCATGATGGGTGGCGGCTCCGACCGCGACCAGCTAGCCGTGGCACACGAGCTGCTCGCCCAAAAAGACAAGGTCGCATCCTATGTTGAGGATGGCGGCTCGCTGCTCGCCATCTGTGGCAGCTATCAGCTGCTCGGCCGTTCGTACTATATGGGCGAAGATCGCATTGAGGGTCTGGGGGTCATTGCTGCCGAAACCGTACGCGGCTCCGACCGCCTGATCGGCAACGTAGCCGTCAAAACCGATCTGGCACCTGAGCCCTTTGTGGGATTCGAGAACCACGGTGGCCGCACGCTTTTGGACGCCGAGGCCACGCCGCTCGGAACGTCCGTCGTCACGGGCACAGGCAACAACGGCGACGATGGCTTTGAGGGTCTCATCTACAAGGGCGTCATCGGCACGTACCTGCACGGACCGGCACTGCCCAAGAACCCCGAACTCGCCGACTGGCTGATCGCGCACGCCCTCGAGCGCCGCGGCGATGCGCAGGCCACGGCCCTGCTGCCGCTCAAAACCCTCGACGACACCTACGAGCACGCCGCCCACGACGCCGCCATGAAGCTCCTCCCCTAACGCCCCAACCACCACAAAGGGGACAGGCACCTTTGTGGTGGTTTTGACCCATCCCAGCGGTTTGTCTCAATCTGTAACATCTAGACCGTTAAAAGTCGTCTTACTGTTACAGAATGAGATGTTCGCCCCGACGTCTGCCTTTTGTCTCGATCTGTAACACACAGAGCCGATTTATCAGCCCAGATGTTACAGATTGAGATATTTGAAAATCGGAATAGAAGCCTACTCCTTTGTGGTGGTTTTCCAGTTTGCCAACGATATGCGCGCCGACAAAAAAGTCTGCTATACTCTTTCCCGCTGTCCCCATCGTCTAGCGGCCAAGGACGCCACCCTTTCAAGGTGGATATCGCGGGTTCGAATCCCGCTGGGGGCACCATTTGAATTGAAGAGCCCGTTACCCTCGCGGTAGCGGGCTTTTTGCTACCGATATGCCGGGATTCGAACCCGACAGGGTGCGGAGCTGAGGAAACGCGCAAGCGTTTTCCAGCGCAGCACGCAAGGAGTGGAGCGACGCAGCGGAAGCGGGCGGCGCCAGCCGCACGCGGACATCCCGCTGGGGGCACCACAGAATCTGAGAAGCCCGTTACCAAATCGGCGGCAAAACGGGCTTCAAAGCGTCCTTCGCAAACAAAAACCGGGGCCCGCATGATGCGGACCCCGGCTCAATACCGTGACGATATGTCAGTTACGCCCTACACGTAGAACAGGATGTCGTCGTAGGTCGGGACCGGCCAGTAGTCGGCTGCCACGATCTCCTCCATGGCGTCCACGGCGGCACGCAGCGCATCCATAGCGGGAACGACCTCGTGCGCGTACACGTTGGCCTGCTCCTGGCCATCGAGGGCCTCAGCCTTCTGATGCACGGCGTCAAGCGCCTTGATGGAGTCGTTGATGGTGGTGATGCCGTTGCAGAGCTTGTTGAGCGTGTTCTGCTCGCACTGCATGGCGGCCTCGGCACCGGCAGCACGAATAGTCTCAAGGCCCTTAGCGACCTTGGTGGCATAGGCGGTAATGACCGGGCGATAGGTACGACGCGCCTCGCGAACCATCGTGGTGGCCTCGATGTTCATGAGCTTGTTGTACTTCTCGAGCTTGCAATCGTAGCGGCACTGAGCCTCGGCCTTGGTCAGGACGCCCGTCTCCTCAAAGAGCGCGATGGCCTTATCGGAAACAAAGGCGGGCAGGGCGTCGGCCGTGGTCTTGTTGTTGGCAAGACCACGCTTCTCGGCCTCAACGGGCCACTCGTCGGAGTAGCCGTCACCGGAGAACAGGATGCGCTGGTGGTCGGTCAGGACCTTCTTGCAGTACTCGAGCGCAGCGTCCTGGAACTCATCCTCGGGCGTACCCTCAAGCGCGTCGGCGAAGGACTTGAGCGACTTGGCCACGGCGGCATCGAGCACCAGGTTGGAGTCGGAAACGTTCTGCTCGGAGCCGCAGGCACGGAACTCAAACTTGTTGCCGGTGAAGGCAAACGGGGAGGTGCGATTGCGGTCGGTGTTGTCCTGCATCAGCTTGGGCAGGGTATCGGCGCCCAGGTCGAGCACGCCGTGCGTGGCATGGACGGAAGCCTTGCCATCGATGATCTTCTCGACGACCTCGGTAAGCTGGTCGCCCAGGAAGATGGACATAATCGCCGGAGGAGCCTCGTTGGCGCCCAGACGATGGTCGTTGCCGGCCGAGGCAACGGAGGCACGCAGGAGCTCCTGATAGTTATCGACGGCCTCGATCACCGCGGTGAGGAAGACGATGAACTGCAGGTTGTCGAGCGGGGTGTCGCCCGGGTCGAGCAGGTTCTCGGACTCGGTGCCAAGCGACCAGTTGTTGTGCTTGCCCGAACCGTTGATGCCCTCGAAGGGCTTCTCGTGCAGCAGGCAGACCAAGTCGTGGCGGGAGGCGATGAGCTTCATCTTCTCCATCATGACCAGATTCTGGTCGATGGCCTCGTTGACTTCGCCATAGACGGGGGCGAGCTCATGCTGGCAGGGAGCAACCTCGTTGTGCTTGGTCTTGGCGGGAATGCCAAGCGCCCACAGCTCATCGTCCAGATCCTTCATATAGGCCGAGACGGTGGGGCGGATAGCGCCAAAGTAGTGCTCCTCGAGCTCCTGGCCCTTGCAGGGAGCGGCGCCAAAGAGGGTGCGGCCGGTAATGACCAGGTCCTTGCGCTTGCGGTAGGCGTCCTTCTTGATCAGGAAGTACTCCTGCTCGTCGCCCACGGAAGGAACGACCTTCTTGGGGGTCTTACCGAACAGCGCCAAAACGCGCTTGGACTCACGCGAGAGCGCGGTCATGGAACGCAGCAGCGGGGTCTTCTTGTCCAGGGCCTCGCCCGTGTAGGAGCAGAAAGCCGTGGGGATGCACAGGACATCGTCCTTGATAAAGGCGGGGCTGGTGGGATCCCAGGCGGTGTAGCCACGGGCCTCGAAGGTGGCGCGCAGGCCGCCGTTGGGGAAGCTCGAGGCATCGGGCTCGCCCTGGATGAGGTTCTTGCCCGTAAACTTGGTAATGGCGGTGCCGTCGTGGTTGGGCTCCAGGAAGCTGTCGTGCTTCTCGGAAGTAATGCCCGAAAGCGGCTGGAACCAGTGCGCGTAGTGCGTCGCGCCCTTGGAGATGGCCCAGACCTTCATGGCATGGGCAACGGCGTTGGCCACATCCAGGTCGAGCGGCTCACCGCCCTCGAGGGTTGCAGCAAGGCGCTTCCAAATGTCCTTGGGGAGGTAGTCCTTCATGACTTCCTCAGAGAACACCATGGTCCCGAAGCGGTCAGTAAGTTCGGCCATACGGAACTCCCTTCGTATCGGCACCGCGTGAGAAGCGGTGTTGATTACTAACGAACGAGTCATAGCTTAGACTCGCCGTGTTTCCGCGACATTACCGTTATGTTGCTGTCGCGAAACCAATCAATGAGGTTACCGCATCGCAGCGGTATTGCCACCCTTAACAGCCAATCAACTGTATAAATTGCAGACCTCCCCGCACAGTTTACGGGTAGCTCATTTGCCACGGGCTATAAAGACTGGTATTTGATGCGAAATACCAGTCTTTATAGCCCGTGGCAAAATTAGCCGCTCTGCTATAGGGAATGCCGATAGCAAGGCATCTTTGATTGGTATCCCCAAATAGCGAGTGAAACTCCGCCGTGACACAGTGGTGCTGTAGAATCCTTACAACACATCACACTATTACGTATCTAGAGGAGCACGATATGCGCGTCGACGAGGTTTTTAAGCAGGCAGCATCCCAGGGCACCGCACCCGTTTCGTTTGAGATGTTCCCGCCCAAGGGCGAGCTTACCCTCGATACGGCTCGCGAAGTGGCAGGCAATCTGTGCAAGCTTTCGCCGAGCTTTGTCTCGGTCACCTGCTCGGCCGGCGGCTCGGGCAACGGTGCCACCACCGCCCCCATCGCGCATATGATTACGAGCGAATTCGATACACCCTCGGTGGCACACCTTACCTGCGTGGGCCGCTCGCATGCCGATATCGCCGCCAAGATCGACGAGTATCGCACCGCCGGCGTTGAAAACATTCTGGCCCTGCGTGGCGATCTCCCTGCCGGCGCGACCGAGGACGACAAGCCCGCCTCGGACTACGCCTACGCCCGCGACCTCATCCCCGAGCTCGTCGACGCCGGCTTTTGCGTGGGCGCCGCAGCCTACCCCGAGGGCCACATTGCCTGTGAGGATCTCAACCTCTCGGTCGAACACCTCAAGCAAAAACAGGACGCCGGCGCGAGCTTCTTTGTGACACAGCTCTTCTTTGATAACGAGTGCTTCTACCGTTTTCGCGAGCTTGCCGACAAGGCCGGCATCACCGTGCCCATTACCGCGGGCATCATGCCGTTTATGGGCAAGTCGCAGATCAGCCGCATGGTCTTTATGTGCGGCGCGTCGCTGCCCTCCCCCGTCATCAAGATTCTCGCCAAGTACGAGAACGACCCCGAGAGCCTGCAGGCAGCCGGTGTAGATTATGCCGCCCGCCAGCTTTGCGACCTCAAGGAGCACGGCGCCGACGGCCTGCACCTGTACACTATGAACCGTCCTGCGATCGCCGCGACCATTATGGAGCGCCTGGGGTAATGGAAAAACCGCACATCGATACAACCGCTGTCGAAGTGCCGGCCGACCTTGCGTCGCCGGCGCTTTACCGTGTCGATGCTGCGCACCATCCCCGTGTCGACCGTGCCGAGATGCTGCGGTATCTGGGTTACGGCGGCCAGCAGATCGAGCCCGAGCTGTCACGACGTATTGAGCTTGTGGTCGAGCGTCTGGAACTTGACATTGAGCCCCGTGGCGTGCGCCGCGTGTTTGCCGTCGATGCCACGGGCGTGGACGAACAAAGTGAGCCTTGCATTCGCTTGGTCGGCACCAACGTTGAGCTGCGAGGTCGCGATATCTATCGACATCTCAAAGATGCCCGCTTTGCCGCGCTCATGGCATGCACCCTCGGCATGGACGCCGAGCGTCGCCTGCGCACCACGGGAGCCCAACATCCCCTGGAGGGCGCCGTGCTCGACGCCGCGTGCTCCGCTTACGTGGAAGCCGCCGTTGAGCAAATGGACCAGCAGGTCAAGACGGACGCCGCCGCACACGGACTCGCCGGCAACTGGCGCTTTAGCCCCGGCTACGGCGACTGCCCGCTCTCGGCCCAGCGCTCGATCGTCAATGCGCTCAACGCCACGCGGCTCATCGGGCTTACCGTCACGCCGACCAGCCTGCTCATGCCCACCAAGAGCGTGACCGCGGTGATCGGCCTGTTCGACGGCGAAGTCCACGACGCCCAGAGCCGCCCCACCTGCAATATCTGCCGCATGCGCGAGCACTGCCGCTTCCGCGCCGCCCACACCACCTGCTATTCCAGCCATTAGGAGCCCTCGATGTTTACTCCGCTTATCACTCATGATTCTGACGGCTCTGCATTGGCGGCACCTGTTGATGCCGCACGTCGCAACGGTGCCACGTACAAGACGCGCACGATCGACGATCTGCGCATTAAGGACGATCGCCTGCGTGCGGCCATCGATGGCACGGGACACCTGCTGTTCGACGGCGGCATGGGCACCATGTTGCAGGCCGCTGGCATGAAGGCGGGCGCCCTGCCCGAGCTGCTCAACTTTGAGGAGCCCCAGGTCATTACCGACATTCAGCGCCAGTACGTCGAGGCTGGCTGCGACGTGATCACCGCCAACACCTTTGGCGCCAACGCCCACAAGCTCGACGGCGCCGCCACCGTGGCAGATGTCTTTGCCGCGGCCGTCGCCTGTGCCCGCGAGGCCGGCGCCCGCTACGTCGCCGGCGATATCGGCCCCATCGGCGCGCTGCTTCGCCCCCTGGGTACCCTGAGCTTCGACGAGGCCTACGACCTCTTTGCCGAGGAAGTGCGCGCAGGCGTCGATGCGGGCGTGGACCTCTTTATTATCGAGACCATGACCGACCTGGCCGAGATCAAGGCGGCTGTCCTCGCCTGCCGCGAGAACTCCGACCTGCCCGTCTTTGCCACCATGACCTTTGAGGAAGACGGTCGCACCTTCCTGGGTACGAGTCCCGAGGTGGCCGCCATCACGCTCGACGCCATCGGTGCCGACGTTTTGGGCATCAACTGCAGCCAAGGACCGGCCGAGCTCCGAGGACTCGCCGCACGTATGCTCACCGTTACCGACAAGCCCGTTATGGTGCAGGCTAATGCAGGACTCCCCCATGTAGACGACGACGGCAACACCGTCTTTGATATCCAAGCCCCCGAATACGCCGAGGCCGTCGCCGGCATGATCGCCGACGGTGTGAGCGTCGTGGGCGGTTGCTGCGGCACCACGCCGGCGCACATGGCGGCCTTGCGCACGCTTATCGACAACCACACACCCAGCCCGCGCCGCCGCAAGCCCAGCATGTCGGTCACGAGCGCCCAAACGGTCGTGGACCTTCCCTGCGACGGCCACAAGATCGCCGTCATCGGCGAGCGCATCAACCCCACCGGCAAAAAGCGCCTGCAGCAGGCCCTGCGCGACGGCGACCTGGACTACGTCGTGAGCCAGGGCATCAGCCAGCAGGAACAGGGCGCCGACATCCTGGACGTCAACGTCGGCCTGCCCGAGATCGACGAGGTCAAGATCATCCAACAGGCCACCGAGCAGCTCCAGGGCTCCACGCTGCTGCCGCTGCAGATCGACTCCACCGATCCCGCCGCTGTCGAGGCCGCCGTGCGCCGCTACGCCGGCAAGCCCATCATCAACTCGGTCAATGGCAAGCAGCAGATCATGGATGAGATCTTTCCGCTGGTCGCCCACTACGGCACCAACGTTGTCGGCCTTACGCTCGACGAAGGCGGCATCCCCGATACCGCCGAGGCTCGCTTCGCCATCGCCGAGTACATCGTGGCCGAGGCTGCCCGTTACGGCATCGGACCGGACCGCATCCTCATCGACTGCCTGGTCATGACCGCCTCGACCAACCAGCGCCAGGCCGAGCAGATCCTGCGCGCCATGTCCCTGTGCAAGGAGCGCCTGGGCGTCAAATGCGCGCTCGGCGTGTCGAACATCAGCTTTGGCCTGCCTGCCCGCCCGCTGCTGGGTTCGGTCTTTTTGGCCGCCGCCTTTGGCGCGGGCCTGGACGCCCCCATCATGAACCCGGGTTCCAAGCGCTTTATGGACACCGTCTACAGCTATCGCGTCCTGAGCGTTGAGGACGAGGGCTCGACCGGATACATCGAGCGCTACGCCGGCTGGACCGATCCGTATAAGATCGCCGCAAACCCGGCAGCAGCTCAGGCCACATCGAGTGATGCCGCGCCTGCTGCAAGCGCCCCCGGCACCGACGGCAACGACGACCCGATTCGACGCATGGTCGTCTCGGGCCGCAAAGGCGAGATCGCTGCCGAGACCGAGCGCCTGCTGGCCGACCACGACGCCATGGACCTCATCAACAATCACTTTATCCCCGCCCTCGACGAAGTTGGCGTCCTCTTTGACCAGGGCAAGTTCTTCTTGCCGCAGCTCATGGCCTCGGCCGAGGCCGCGCGCGTGGGCTTCGACACCATCAAGCGCCTGATGCCCGCCGGCGAGATTGCCGACAAGGGCAAAATCTGCGTGGCCACCGTCAAGGGCGACATCCACGATATTGGCAAGAACATCGTCAAAATGCTGCTCGACAACTACGGCTACACCGTCTTTGACCTGGGTCGCGACGTCGATCCGCAGGAAGTACTCAAGACCGTCAAGGAGCGCGACATCAAACTCGTCGGCCTCTCGGCGCTTATGACTACCACAGTCGTCGCCATGGAGGAGACCATCAAGCTGCTTCATACTGAGGTGCCGGGCGTCAAGATCATCGTGGGCGGCGCCGTACTCACCCCCGAATACGCCAAGCAGATCGGCGCGGACTACTACGCCAAGGACGCCGCCGAAAGCGCTCGCATCGCCGAAGAGGTCTTTGGGCAGTAACACAACGGAAACAACCGAGCACCAAAACGTGCCGCACGCGCCACTTGCCACGTGCGGCACGTTAGAATAGAAAAGACTATGCTCGTTTTGGCAGATAGGAGCGCAAGGATGGCGATCACGCCCGCAGAAATCGCGGAAACCCGCGGCATGGTTGAGGAACAGAACCTCGACATCAGGACCATCACCATGGGTGTTTCGCTCATGGGTTGCGGTGACGAGAACCTCGACCGCATGTGCACGAAGATCTACGACCACGTGACGCACACGGCTGAGCATCTGGTCGAGACCGCCGAGAACCTCGAGCGCGAGTACGGCATCCCCATCGTCAACAAGCGCGTTTCCGTCACCCCGGTGGCGCAGATCGCCGCATGCTGCAAGGATGAGGACCTCACCCCCATCGCGCATGCCCTCGACCGCGCGGCCGAGACGCTCGGCATCGATTACCTGGGCGGCTTCTCCGCACTCGTCCAGAAGGGCATCGGCGGCGCCGACCGCCGCGTCATCCAGTCCATCCCCCAGGCGCTCGCCACCACGAGCCGCGTCTGCTCCAGCGTCAACGTCGCCAGCCTGCGCGCCGGTATCAACATGGATGCCGTGCTCATGGCCGCGCAGACCATCATCGATGCCGCTAAACTCACGGCCGACCAGGATTCCGTTGGCGCCTCCAAGTTTGTCTGCTTTGCCAACATGGTCGAGGACTCCCCGTTTATGGCGGGCGCCGTCCACGGCGGTGGCGAGGCCGACGCCGTCATCAACGTTGGCGTCTCGGGCCCCGGCGTTATGGCTGCTGCCTTGGAGACGCTCCCCGACTCCGCCTCGATGATGGAGGTTGCCGAGAAAATCAAGCAGACCGCCTTTAAGATCACCCGCGCCGGCGAGCTCATGAGCCGTGAGGCAGCCCGCCGTCTGGGTGTCGAGAAAGGCATTGTCGACCTGTCGCTGGCTCCCACGCCTGCCATCGGCGACTCCGTTGCCCGCATCCTCGAGATCATCGGCGTGGGCACCTGCGGTGGCCCCGGCACGACCTGCGCGCTCGCCATGCTCAACGATGCCGTCAAGAAGGGCGGCGTCATGGCCAGTTCCAGCGTGGGCGGTCTCTCTGGCGCCTTTATCCCCGTGTCCGAGGACGCCGGCATGATCGCCGCCGTCGAGGCCGGTGCGCTTTCGCTCGAGAAGCTCGAGGCCATGACCTGCGTGTGCTCCGTTGGCCTGGACATGATTGCCATCCCCGGCGACACCCCGGTTGAGACCATCGCCGGCATCATCGCCGACGAGATGGCCATCGGCGTCATCAACAACAAGACCACGGCCGTCCGCGTGATTCCCGCCATTGGCAAGGGCGTGGGCGACTGCGTCGAGTACGGCGGCCTGTTCGGCCGTGCGCCCATCATGCCGGTGAACCCCAACGCCGGCACCGTGCTTGCCCACCGCGGTGGACGCTTCCCGGCGCCGCTGAACTCGCTGAAGAACTAGCTGAGGGGTTCGGGCGAGGAGTCCCGAGGAGGGCAAATATATAAGGTCGCCTGCTCGGACAGTCCTGACTCGCACGGAGAGCACATTAAGTGCTCTCCGGCTCGTGCGGAACTCGCGATCGACCTTATATATTTGCCCTCCCCGGGACTCCCGCACAACGGGACCTCAGTTGGGTTCTATCCCGTATGGCAGTCGCTTCGCTCCTGCCCGCCTTGGTTGTGAGGGCGGTTTGGCGTTGGAACGGTTCTTTTCTGATATATGCTGGTTGCGGCTCTTCTTTTGGGGGAGTCGCTTTTTTGTTGCTAGGAGGTTGGCCCGTGGTTGATGGGGATACTCGTTCTGAGCTGCTTTCTGCGGATTGGAATGGCGAATGGATGCGTCTGCAGGCCGCTCGGCATCGGACTGATGATTCTTTTGAATGGGATAAGCGGGCTCGGCATTTTCGGCCGTTGGAGACTGCCCCTTATGCTCGGGATTTTATAAAGCTGTTGGCGCTTGAGCCCGGCGAGTCGGTGCTTGATATGGGGTGTGGGGCTGGGTCGATTGCTATTCCGCTTGCTCAGGCTGGGCATTCCGTGATTGCTGCCGACTTCTCTCCTGCCATGTTGGGCACGCTTGATGCCGGCATTGAGTATTACGGGCTCGAAGATCTTATTACGCCGCTTGAGCTTGCTTGGGATGATGATTGGGATTTGGTTGGACCGGTCGCGAAAGCGGTGGATGTTGCCTTTGCCAGTCGCTCTGTCACCACGACCAACCTAAAAGGCGCGCTTGCCAAGCTCGACCGCACGGCTCGCCGGCGTTGTGCTGTCACGATGGTCGCCAACTCCAGCCCGCGCTACGACCTGCACGTGATGAACGCCATCGGCGCCTCGGTTACCTGCAGTAATGGCTTTGTGTACGCCTTCAACATCCTCATTCAGATGGGTGCGTTGCCGCAGGTTACGTACTTTGAATCGCCTCGTCGCGATACCTTCGATAGCCTTGAGGCAGGTGTGGCAGACTTCTCCCGTATGCTTGAGCATGGCAACGAGGATAAGGTCGACCGTCTGCGCGACTACATCGCCCAGCACATGATCGAGAATCCCCATGCCGGTGAGCCGGGCTCCAAGGGCGTGCCGCAGGGGCGCTATATGCTCGATCATGTCCGCAAGGTTCGTTGGGCGTTTATTGCATGGGAGCCGGTCTCTGCGCCCAGCTCATAGCCTGTTCGCAGCCCGCACCGCCCACTCACTCGGCATCCGCATTCTTTTTGAACTGGGCAAACGCGCTCCACACCACGCCGTTCCTGCGCTATCGTGGGACAGCTCACGTAGATTAAGGCCCCGTCGCGGGGCGCCCCATACATAGAAAGCGAGAACCCATGGCACTGACAGGAGCACAGGTCAAGCAGCTTCGCAGCATGGCCCATCACCTCAACCCCGCCATCATCATCGGCAAGTCCGACGTCAACGAGGGCACCGTCGAGCAGACGGTCGCCTACCTGGAGAAGCACGAGCTCGTTAAGTGCTCCGTGCTCGATGGCTCCAGCCTTTCCGCCCGCGAGGCCGCCGAGGAGCTCGCCGAGCGTTGCCACGCCGAGGTCGTCCAGGTCATCGGCCGCAAGTTCTCACTGTATCGCGAGTCCTCGCGCAAGGACATCGAGAAGATCAAGCTCGTCTAAGAGCCAATGATCCGGCGATCCAACACATAGCAAGCTTACGGGTGCCCAAGTACTTCGGGCGCCCGTTTTTTATCGCTCGACCAGCACGCGATTGAGCCGCCCCTCCACCAAGCGCTCGTATAGACGCCGCGTCTCGGGCTCGGGCACGCCATTGACCTGCTCCCTCAGGTGGTGCATATGCCCGCTGTACAGCTCGACGATATCGCGCCGCCGCCCCGCCGCACTGTAGACGCGCATGGCGCAGCGCACCATATCCTCACGCGCTGTTTCCTGCCGAAGCCCCGACTCCGCCAGCCAAATCGCCGACTGCAGATCGTTTTCTTCTAGAGCGGCATTTGCTCCCTTAATCATGCAATCGATGTACTTTGACTGCATAATGCGTCGCATACGCAAAAAGTAGGTGGGGTTACAGCCATTGGGAACATACAGCGGTCCGGCATAAAGCTGCTCAATCTTAAGGCACAGTTCAACTAAATGGGGCCCGCGCGCACCCGTGCGATTTCCCAAAACCTCGCGGCTTATCTGGTCAAACAGCCGTACATCGGTCTTGACGTAGTCGCCGTTGAGTCCGATGCATTCATTTTGGATGAGCACACACGACTTGCCATCCGACGTCGGTCCCAAAGCCGACCGCAAGCGCGATATCGTCGAGTACAGGTTGTTGCGGGCGCTATTGAACTCGGCATGGGGCCACAGCTCCATGGCCAGCGTCTCACGATCGACGAGCGCGTCCATGCCCAGCGCAAGCCGCTCGGCAAGTGTCGCCGCCTTCTTGCGCCGCCACATTTTGTCCGTGATGGGAAACCCATCGCGCTCGGCGCGAAACGCACCAAACATGCGAATCTCGATATGGTCGATGGTATCAACGGCTTCAACCTCGCCGGCCTGGAACAGGCGCTCGCCCTCCCCTTCCAGATCGTCGCGCAGCGAATACCGCGATAACTCGCGCACGGGAAGCTTCTTGCGAATCCTGGTCGCCGGCTCGCCCAGACAATGCATGGCAAGGCGCGCAAAGAGCCGATACGATGGCTCTAGAATCCCCGCGCGATTCATGGACATCCAGGCCGCAAGATCGCTGTCTCGGCCCGCACAGGCCAAATGCAGCGCCACCATCCAGGCCTCCGCTCCACCAACCTGCGTCTGGCTTATATCGAGTAGCTCCGCTTCCTCGCGCACCGAAACCATCGAAGTGTTACGCAGATACGCCGCGCGCTCCAACAGCAATGCGTTATCGCGCATGTACGCAATCGACTCCTCGGCAAGTTTGAGCACTTGGACCGCACGGAACTTTGCATTAACCGGCCGTCCCTCTGCCAGCGACTGCCAGCCTTCTAGCAACAGGCCAAACAGCTGAATCTGATTATCGCGCATGCGCACGGCAAAACGATCGAGCTCGTTGAACGCCGCGTCGTCGGTTACCGGCAGGCCGGAAAGGAGCCGCCGTGCCGCCAGCACCATGCGCACCCAGACAGCCATCGCCTTAAGCCCACGTACGTCGAGCGCCTCCCGCACCACCGTCATCTCGTCGTCGCGCTCGTCGGTTCCCGTAAACGACCCGTCAAAGAGCTCCACCAGCATGTTATCGGCCCGTATAACAATCCCCGCGATGTCGAGCTCACAGTCGTAGGCCTTGCTCGTTTTGAGCTGCTGTAGAACGCCGCCGTCATCTCCCCGTTCGGTCAGGCATCGCTTGACCTCGATATGCGCGGACAGCATGTCGAGTGCGGTGTGGGACGTCTCTATTTCTGGCACGGCCAGGTTCGTAGGAAGCCCAAGCCCGTTGTCCCCATAGCAAACAGCCGTCAGTGTCTGGGCCACCCTCCATGAAACAGGGTCTATTTCGCAGGCCGCCCGTTCGCCCCCGCGCTCGATGACCGATGCCATATAGCGAGCGAGCTTTGTATTGGACACGCTGACCGCTGCCAGATATACGCCAAGCGCCTCGGCAGGCGTTGGCTCTGGAGCCGGATCCTCGGCATCGATCGTGCCCAGCGCTGCTCGGCAGATATCGGCCCCGTGCCCCGTCAGAGCCAGATCGACCCCATACTGCCCAGCAAGTTCAAGGACCGCATCACGGTCCAAAAAGGCGTCCGCCAGGCCCATCGCCGCATCGCATCGGCCCGCCTTAAGCAAAATCCGGGCCGCCCTCGGAACAAGTTCGGGGCGAACCTCGGCCACCAACTTACGCAAGCGCAAGCGTCCGTTATCCTCCGTGCCCAGACACGTAAAACTCCGCTCGGCGGGGTCCAAGCCAAAGATCGGGTAGTCGCGTACGAAGTAGGACTGGTCGACCATCGATAGCCTCACCCCGCAAGCCTCGAGTTCTGCGATATTGCCCTCGCCCATCAAAATCATGAGACATGCCACGCAAAACAGTGCATTATTGTCGAGCGAAGCCAGGTCGACAAGTGCCGCGCCATATACGTTGACAATCTCGTTTTCGAGCAGACCGGCTACGTCGCCTTGGCCATACAGACCCGTCTGCAATGCCGAAACGAGCTCGGGCACGCCCTGCGTGAGCTGATAAAAGTCGAGCGATGTGCTGATCGAAAACGCCGATGCCCACGCCGAATACTCATAGGCATGCACCTTGAGCATCTGCGCATTGATCTTAACCGAATCGCCCAGCCCATGAATCAGCTGACGATTTGAAGGACGGCAGGAGATAAAGACCCCTACCCCCATAGCGCGCAGGCCGCGAATCCTGTCGATGAGGTCTTCGGTATCGTGCTGATCGAGGTTTGGCACATTATCAATCGCGATAAGGGAGTGCGGTTTGTCTTTGAGTTCTTCGGTAACCACCTCGAGCTGCATAAACAACTCGCGCCCAGTGGCGCGATCGGCCTCGATAATCCGCACGGGGCCTCGCGTCGGGTCGCATTTAACCTCATGGGTGTACTGCAGCAGCACCGAGGTCTTCCCAAACCCGTCGGGCGCATAAAGAACCACGATGCCGGCCTTTCGGCCCTTGGCGAGAAGCTCATTCATCAAGCGTTCGCGTCGCACCATATAGCCACCGCCCAGCGGCATCAGCTCGAGGTCGTCCATACTGCCCAAATCGTTTACCATGCCCGCTCCTCAACTCGACCGTATGGACACTGTAACCGCAAGACCATACAAGCCGCGCTATGAATAGAGTGACCTTGTGTTCTAGGTTGTCTTTTGGTACGCAAGCGGCAAGTTTTTGTACAGCGAGGGCCGATTGTTATTAATCCCCCGACTAATCGGTCTTTAAGCAGGTAAATGAGCTTGTCAGCTTGTCCCATCTAAGCGGCAGTGTAACGCAAATGAACAAGGTTCAGCTATGTCATTCAACTCGCCTAGCACCCGCTACCGTCTACGACCTTTTAGTGG
>DXZX01000015.1:30029-40911 GCA_019419445.1 Collinsella sp. | reverse complement strand
AGCCGTACCGAACTTATCCTGAAGCTCCTTTAGCAGGTTCAAAACCTGGGCCTGAATGGAAACGTCAAGTGCAGAGACAGGCTCGTCGCAGATGATCAGCTTGGGCTTCAGAGCGAACGCGCGGGCAATGCCGACACGCTGACGCTGACCGCCCGAGAACTCGTGCGGATAGCGGTTGATGTGCTCGGGGTTCAGACCGACGACGTCCAGCAGCTCGCGGACACGCTCAATACGCTCCTCCTTGGTGCCCACGCCGTGAATGGTCATGGGCTCGGAGACGATCTCGCCGATGGTCATACGAGGGTTGAGCGAAGCATAGGGATCCTGGAAGATAAACTGCATCTCGCGACGCATGTCCTTGATCTCATGTTTGCTCATCTCGGCAACATCTTTGCCCTGGAAGAACACCTTACCGGCGGTCGGCTTGGTCAAGCGCATGATGGTGCGACCCGTCGTGGACTTACCGCAACCAGACTCACCAACCAGACCAAAGGTCTCGCCAGGATAAATCTCAAAAGAGATGTCATTTACAGCAGAGACGACACGCTTGGAAAAACGCTTGGCGAACATGCCGGACTCAGCGGGGAACTCCTTAGAGAGGTGCTCGACCTTCAGCAACGGAGTACGCTCGTTGGTATCTGCCATTACGCCTCGCCTCCCTTCTTGGAATCCTTGCGCGTACGGGACGTCTCAGGAGCGTTCTTGAGAAACTCGGGGTCGCCGGAGTAGTGGCATGCAGAGTAATGACCAGACTCGGTGACAACGCGCTCGGGGCGCTGCTTGCGGCACTTATCGGTCGCATAGGGACAACGAGGCGAGAACACGCAGCCCTCGGGCAGGTTCATGAGCGAAGGCGGGTTGCCGTGAATCGGCGTAAGCGGCTTCTTCTCTTCGATGGCCTGCTCCGGGATGGAGCGGATAAGACCCCAGGTGTAGGGGTGGCGGCTCTCGTAGAAGATTTCCTCAGCAGTACCGAACTCAACGGGGCGGCCGGCGTACATAACCATGATCTTATCGGCCATATCGGCGACAACACCCAGGTCATGGGTAATCATGATGATGGCGTTGCCGTTCTTCTCCTGCATCTCCTGCATGAGCTCGATAATCTGAGCCTGGATGGTAACGTCCAGGGCAGTCGTGGGCTCGTCGGCAATCAGAATATCGGGATCGCAGGCAAGGGCCATGGCAATCATGACTCGCTGACGCATACCGCCAGAGAACTGGTGCGGATACTCATTGACGCGCTTCTCGGGCTCGGGGATACCCACGAGGTCCAAAAGCTCGGTGGCACGCTTGAGCGCCTCCTGCTTGGAGTAGCCACGGTGCAGACGAAGACCCTCGCCCACCTGCCTGCCGATCTTATAGACCGGGTTCAAGGAGGTCATAGGATCCTGGAAGATCATCGCGATATCGTTGCCGCGAATGTGCTGCATCTCTTCCTCGGTCATTTCGAGGATGGAGCGGCCGCGATAGCGAACGTCACCGCCCTCGATCTTTCCCGGAGGCATCGAGATGAGGCCCATGATGGTCATGGCGGTCACGGACTTACCGGAGCCGGACTCACCGACGACGCCCAGGGTCTCGCCGCGATCGAGCGTGTAGGAGACACCGTCGACAGCGCGAACAATGCCATCCTCGGTGTGGAAATACATCTTAAGGTCATCGACCTCGAGCAGATGCTGGCCCTCAGGAACCGGCTGGTCCTTCAGGTCCACATAGTTCTTGTTCTTCTTCATCCTTATGCGTCCTTCATCTTGACGTCGAGGGCGTCGCGCAGACCGTCACCCAGCAGGGTGAAGGCGAGCACCGTCGAGAGAATTGCCAGACCGGGCATGATCATCATCCAGGGAGCGGTCAGAAGATACTGCTGACCGTCCTGAATCATGGAGCCCCACGAAGGCGTAGGCGGAATAACGCCCATGCCGAGGAAGGACAGAGCGGACTCGGTCAGAATGGCGCCACCAATGTTCATGGTCGCGTAGACCACGATGGAGGCGACGGAGTTCGGGAAGATGTGACGCACGACGATACGAGCATCAGATGCACCCATCGCGCGCGCTGCATCAACATAGTCGTTTTCCTTGACCGTCAAGATTGCAGAGCGGAAGACGCGCGCAATCGAAGGCCAGCCAAGAATGCCGATGGCGATAAAGACGTTCTGAAGACCACGGCCGATAACGGCGATCATGGCGACAACGAACAGCACGTACGGGAACGCCAGGAAGATGTCCGCACAGCGCATGATGATCGTATCCCAAATGCCGCCGTAGAAACCGGCCAGGGCGCCCATGACCAGACCGATCAATGTGGAGATGGCGGTGGCCATGATACCGACAGAAAGCGAAACGCGTGCACCGTAGATAACGCGGACGAGAATGTCGCGACCGAGGGCATCGGTGCCAAACGGGTGCTCGGCACACGGAGCCAGTAGCGATGTCTCGGCCATGGTGGTCGAATCGGAAGCCGTCGGCGAACCGAGCCAGGGCTTAGCCCACAGATCTGCGGTCAGGGCAACCACAACGACGATGATGATCCAGCAGACACCGATAACGGCGAGCTTGTTCTTACGAAGACGCTTAAAAGCGTCGCCCCACAGCGTGCGGGACTTGGCGGGAGCAGATGCGACCTTGGTGGCGGTAGCCTGCTCCTGAGACTGAGAATCAGTTTCCTGCATGAGACGTACCTCCCTTAGGCCTTATCCGACGGACCGCCAAGGCGGATGCGCGGGTCGAGGAATGCATAGCTAATGTCGACGAGCAGGTTGATCACCATGACGACGACAACGATGAGCGTAACGCCGCCCATAACGATGGGCCAGTCACGCATGCTAATGGCGCGATAGACCTCATAGCCGATACCGGGCCAGTTGAAGACCGTCTCGGTCAGGATGGCGCCCGAAAGCATGCCGCCAAAGTCGACACCAATATAGGTAACGACGGGGATGAGTGCATTCTTAAGCGCATGCTTGACGATGATCGCACGATTGGAGAGACCCTTGGCCTTTGCCGTACGGATGTAATCCTGGTTCATGACGTCAAGCAGCTGCGAGCGCATAATGCGCGCAGCATAAGCGGTCGAAACCGAAGCCAGCGTAATGGTCGGAAGCACATAGTGCATCCAATCCTGATACTGAGAGCTGGAACCGCCGGCACCCGAGATCGGCATGGAGATTGCACCGCCCGTGGCGTCCTTGAGGATGACGCCAAAGAACAGCTGCAGCAACATACCGAGCCAGAAGGCCGGGACCGCAACGAGGATCGACGTGGTGAGCGTTACCAAAATATCCCAGAAGGAATAACGCTTTACCGCCGAAATGATACCCGCACCGATACCCATAATTGCCTCGAGCACGATGGCGCACGCGGCAAGTTTGACCGTATACGGATACTTCTGGGCAAAGATTTCCGTAACCGGCAGCTTGCGCTGATACGAATTGCCCAGATCGCCATGAAGCAGGCCGTTCATGTAATACAAGTAACGGTCCACGAGCGACGTTTGAACGGGGTCGCCGTTCTCGTCAAGGATCGCGTTGCCGTCCTCGTCCGTCTGGACCAGGTGATAGCGAACGCGAAGCTGAAGCTCCACCTCGGGGGACAGAGCCTTGTCTCCACCGATCAGCTTGATCGGATCTCCCGGCACGATATTCTGGAGGGCGAACAGAATCAGCGTAACGCCCAAAAACACCGGGATGAACTGAAGCACACGTTTAACGATGTACTTACCCATACCACTCCCCTATCTAGGGATTAACCTAAATGGGATGCCGATCGCCAGACCGGCATCCCAAAATTACCATCAGCCAGTTTACCCCAGGTTAGGGAGAACTGTATGTTTCCCATGAGGTCTACGTAAATACTTGACCCTCACGGAAGCTGCAAACTCTTAGGCGAGCTCAGCGGTACCCAGATCGGCGTGCTTCTGCGGATCGACATAGAGGTGCTTGATGCGATCGGAGCCGGCGACAGTGTGCGTGTAGAACATAATCGGGATGACCGGGCAGTCGGCAGCGACCATTGCGTCGGCCTCCTGCATCTTGGCGACGCGCTCCTCATCGTCAACAATAGTACGAGCCTCGTCGACCTTGGCGTCGAACTCGGGGTTGCTGTAACCAGAGCGGTTGTCGCCACCGAGGGAGTCGGAGTGGAACAGCGGATACAGGAAGTTGTCCATGATCGGGTAGTCGGCAATCCAACCCAGACGACCGAACTGATAGTTAAAGTTCTGATACTGCTCGAGCAGGGCAGACCACTCGGGGGTATCGGAGACAGCGGTAACACCAACCTTGGCGAGGTCGCCGATGATGGACTCCATGATCTCCTTGTGACCGCCGTCCTGGTTGTAGGAAAGGGTCACGCTAATGCCACGATCGCCGTTAGCGCCAGCGGGAGCAACCTTGTCGAGGTACTCGTTAGCCTTGTCGACATCGTAGGCGCAGAACTCCCATGCGCCCTCCTTGTAGCCATCGATGCCCGGAGGAACAATGCCGTCGGCAGGGGTACGGGTACCCTTGAAGATGGTCTTGCAGATGGCCTCACGGTTGATGGCCAGGGAGATACCCCTACGCAGGTCGGCGTTGTTGAACGGCTCGGCCGTGGTGTTGCAGGTCAGATAGTACGTGGAAGGCTCGGCGCCGAGCAGCATGCGCTCGCCGTCTCCCATGGTGTAGCCGTCCTTGGACACGCCGCGATCCTTCTTGGCGGCATCAATCTGAGCGACGGGAACGTCGCAGACATCGAGGTTACCCGCCTGGAACTCCTTGTAAGCGGTCTCCATGTCCTTGATGACCTGGAAGTGGATGCCATCGATCTTGGCCTTGTCGCCATAGTAATCGTCGAACTTCTTGACGTTGATCTCCTGGCCATCCTCCCACTTGCCGTCCATCATGAACGGGCCGTTACCGACCGGGGCAAGGTAGAAGCTCTTGACATCGGACTCGGCGCACTCGGGAACCGGGGCCAGAGCCGGGTGAGAGGCGACGAAGGGGAAGTCGGCGTAAGCGGAAGCCAGCTTGACGACGAGGGTCTCATCGTCGGGGCAGGTAACACCGCTGAGCTCGGTAGCGTTACCGGCAAGCAGATCGTCATAGCCCTCGACCATGGAGAGGTGATAAGAGACCTCGGAAGGGCCGTACTCGGTAGCGACAGCCGACTTGGTGTTGACCAGACGCTCCCAACCGAGCTTGAAGGACTTGGAGGTAACGTCGTCACCGTTGTGGAACTTGGCCTTCTTGATCTTGAAGGTAAACTCGGTGGCGTCGTCGTTGGACTCAAAGGACTCGCAAGCCAGCGGAACGATCTCGCCCTTCTCGGCGTCGTAAGAGGTCAGAGCATCAAAGAGCTGGTACTCGACCTGAGTGCCCTGGTCCTCCTGGACATTGTAGGGGTCGATGCAGACCGGGTTGTTGATGTAGAAGTTCAGCTTCGAACCGGACTCAGAACCGGAAGCGTCGCCGCCCTTCTTGCCGCATGCGGCAAGAAAAGCCATGGAGCTCGCAGCAAGGGTACCGCCGACAAAGGCGCGACGACCCATAACGGGCTGGTGGAACATAGAATCAGCCATGCCATCCTCCTTATGAGATAGGACAAAGAAATGTTCAGTCGGACACATGTCGAGACAATCCGATCCGAACCATCAAAACGCCGCCCGTTGCTATGGCTGGTTATGCACAACGAACCAACGTTTCGCAATACAGTAGCGCATTTTATGCACGATTTGGGGCTAATTCCGGTCAACGGTCGAGAATTTCTTTAGTTGGGCGAAGTATGTGGGGATATTTTGGCTCTGTTACAAATATGTAAACAAAAAGGGTCCCGCACTTGCGGAACCCTTTTCAAGTATTTATGTGGCTCGTGCTTAGTAGCCGACGATACCCTGCGGGAAGAAGAACATGCACAGGACGACACACACGGCAAAAACGACGGCCATAATTACCGTCAGGCGATCGAGGTTCTGCTCCATGACGCCCGTGGCAGAGCTGGAGTTATACAGCGAGCTAGCGATCATATCCGAAACGCCGGTGCCCTTACCAGAGTGCATCAGGACGAGAATCGTCAGCGCCACGGCAGAGACAGCCCAAACGACAAACAGAAGAATCTGAAACGGACCCATAGATAAGCTCCTTAATAGAACAATTCAAACTCCAGTACTGTACCACAACCCCCAGCACTCCCCCATCAGCCATTTGGTGACGAGGTAGAAATAGCGCAAAAAAGAGGGTTGTCCGGTTGTGGACAACCCCCTTACTAGAAAACGGTATTTGTTTTCTATTAGGCCTCGGTGGCGAGTACGCGACCCGTCATCTCGGCGGAAGGCTCAATACCAGCCATGGTGAGCATAGTCGGAGCGATATCGGAGAGACGGCCGTCCTCGATACCGGTAAGCTGTGCCTTCTCATCAACGATGATGAACGGCACGCGGTTGGTGGTGTGAGCCGTAAACGGATGCTTGGAACCGTCGGAAGCGACGTCAAACATGTGATCGGCGTTGCCGTGGTCGGCGGTGATCAGCGCAAAGCCGCCCTTGGCGAGAATCGCCGGGACAACCTTGGACAGGGCATCGTCAACGGCCTCGACAGCCTTAACGGCAGCGTCGAACACGCCGGTATGGCCAACCATGTCGCAGTTTGCGAAGTTCACGATGTAGAAATCAGCGCGATCCTCGTTGATGGCGGCGACAAGCTTCTCAGTAACCTCGGGAGCGCTCATCTCAGGCTGCAGATCGTAGGTAGCGACCTTGGGGGAAGCGACGAGCACGCGCTCCTCGCCCTCCTTGGGCTCCTCGATGCCGCCGTTGAGGAAGAACGTCACGTGGGCGTACTTCTCGGTCTCGGCGGTGTGCAGCTGCTTCAGGCCATTGGCGGCGATAACGTCGGCCAGGACGTTCTCGGGGAACGTCTTGGGGAAGGCGACCTCGACGTCAAACGTCGGGTCGTACTCAGTCATCGTCACAAAGTGCGAAAGCTTGATCTGCTCGCGCTCAAAGCCGTCGAACTCCTTGTCCGTGAACACGCGAGTCATCTGACGGGCGCGGTCGGGACGGAAGTTGAAGAAGATGGCCGCGTCACCCTCGTGGATGCCCTCGTTGTGGGCAGCAAAGGGCTCGACGAACTCATCGCCGCGCGGATCCTTCTCGTAGTAGGCCTTGATACCGGCAACGGGGTCGGTATCGGCATCGGACGCATTGACCATGACATCGTAGGCGCGCTGGATGCGCTCCCAACGGTTGTCGCGGTCCATGGCCCAATAACGGCCCGAGACGGTGGCAACGCGAGCGTCGCAACCGGTCTCCTCGGAGATCTTGGCCAGGAAGGCGCAGAACTCACTCATGTAACCGGCACCGGACTGCGGGTCGACGTCGCGGCCGTCCATAAAGGCGTGGACGCGAACGGTCTTGACGCCATGCTGGGCAGCCATCTTGACCAGGGCCTCGACATGGTTCATGTGAGAATGAACGCCGCCGGGGCTCATAAGGCCCATGAGGTGAAGGGTCTTGCCTTCGGCCTTGACATCGTCCATAGCCTTGACGAAGACCTCGTTCTTGGCGATGGAGCCGTCCTTGATGGCATTGTTGATGCGCGAAAGCTCCTGGAAGACGATGCGGCCGGCACCGATATTGAGGTGACCCACCTCGGAGTTGCCCATCTGGCCATCGGGAAGGCCCACGTCCTCGCCCGAAGCGCCGAGCGTGGTGTGGGGGTATTTCTCGTACAGGCTATCAAGGAAGGGCGTCTTGGCAGCGGCGACGGCGTTCTCGCCATCGGCCGGAGCCAGGCCACAGCCGTCCATGATGATCAGGAGTGCAGGAAGATGACGCTGTGCCATATGTCCTACTCGCCTGCCTTGACGACCATAGAGGCGAAGTCGGCAGCCTTGAGCGAAGCGCCGCCCACGAGGGCGCCGTCAACGTCGGGCTTGGCGACGAGCTCAGCGATGTTGCCGGGCTTGGCAGAGCCACCATAGAGAACGCGGATGCCGTTAGCGAGCTCCTCGCCGAACATCTCCTTGAGGGTCTCACGGATAGCGCCGCAGACCTCCTGAGCGTCCTCGGCGGTAGCGGTCTTGCCGGTGCCGATGGCCCAGATGGGCTCGTAGGCGACGACGACCTGCTTGGGGCAGGTGATCTCAAGACCAGCAAGGCCAGCCTTGACCTGGTTCACGACGTGCTCGACATAGGTGCCAGCCTCGCGGACCTCGAGAGACTCGCCGCAGCAGAAGACGGGAACAAGACCGGCGGCAACGAGAGCCTTGGCCTTCTTGTTCTGATCCTCGTCGGTCTCGTGGAAGTAGTCGCGACGCTCGGAGTGACCGATGATGCAGTAGGTGCAGCCAGCGGACTTGAGCATGTCGCAAGAGGACTCACCGGTGAAGGCACCCTTGGCCTCCCAGTACACGTTCTGTGCACCGAGGGCGATGGGGGCAGCCTGAATGCGGTCATGAACCGTGGTGATGTCGATGGTCGGAGGGCAGACGAGCACCTCGACGCCAGCCGGAACCTCGGGCAGAGCCTGAGCCAGCTCGTCGGCGAGCTTGGCGGCCTCGGCGACGTCGTTGTTCATCTTCCAGTTACCAGCGATAAGAAGGGTGCGATTAGGCATCGAGAAGCGCCTCCACTCCGGGCAGGGCCTTACCCTCGACGAGCTCCATGGAAGCGCCACCACCGGTGGAGATCCAGCTCATCTTGTCGGCCAGGTTGAACTTGTTGACAGCTGCGACAGAGTCGCCACCGCCGATGATCGAGGTGCAGTCGGCCTCGGCGACGGCCTCGGCGATAGCCTGGGTGCCGTGAGCGAAGTTATCGAACTCGAAGACGCCCATGGGGCCGTTCCAGAACACGGTCTTGGCGCCCTTGACAGCCTCGGCGTAGAGCTCCTCGGTCTTGGGGCCGATGTCCATGCCCTCACGATCGTCGGGGATAGCGTCGGAAGCGACAACCTCGGGGACAGCGTCCTCGCCAAAGTGATCGGCAACGCGGTTGTCGATGGGGAGCAGGATCTTAACGCCCTTCTCCTCGGCCTTCTTGAGCATCTCGCCGGCACGCTCGACCCAGTCCTCTTCCTTGAGGGACTGACCGACGGTCAGGCCCTGAGCCAGGAAGAAGGTGTAGGCCATGCCGCCACCGATGATCAGGGTATCAGCGGAGTCGATGAGGTGATCGAGAACGCCGATCTTGGAGGAAACCTTGGAACCGCCGACGATAGCGACGAAGGGGCGCTCGGGCTCGGCGAAGATGCCGGTCAGCGTGTCGACCTCCTTCTCGAGCAGGAAGCCGGCGACGGCAGGCAGGTAAGCGGCGGGGCCCACGACGGAACCCTGGGCGCGGTGAGCGGTGCCGAAAGCATCGAGAACGAAGACGTCACCATAGGAAGCGAGCTTCTTGGCGATCTCGGGATCGTTCTTCTTCTCACGCTTGTCGAAACGGACGTTCTCGAGAACGAGGACCTTGCCCGGCTCGACGGCGGCAACAGCCTCGGCGGCCTTCTCGCCGTAGGTGTCGGCGACAAAGGCAACATCGAGACCAGAGAGCTCAGCGAGCTTCTTGGCGACAGGCTCAAGGGAGAGCTCGGGCTGGAAGCCGGTGCCATCGGGACGGCCGAGGTGGCTCATGAGGATGACGCGAGCGTTGTGCTCAACGAGGTAGTTGATGGTGGGCAGGGCAGCCTTGATGCGGGTGGTGTCGCCAACGACGCCATCCTTGATAGGCACGTTGAAGTCAACGCGGACGAGAACGCGCTTGCCGTCGACATCGATGTCGCGGACGGTCTTCTTGGTAAAGGCCATGTTTGCTTCTACCTTTCGTACGTGTCTGCCTCCCATTACGGCAGACGATTTCCTATAAAAAGGGCGCGACCCTAGGGTGTAAGCCCTATGAGGCCGCGCCCTTCTTTAGACGCTCAACGAGCTATTCGCTAAAAGCTAAATTAAGCAACGAACTTCTCGAAGTACTTGATGGTGCGGACCATCTGAGAGGTGTAGGAGTTCTCGTTGTCGTACCAAGAGGTGACCTGAACGAGGGTCTGGCCGTTGCCGAGGTCAGAGCACATGGTCTGAGTGGCGTCGAAGATGGAGCCGTGGGTCTCGCCGATGATGTCGGTGGAGACGATGTCGTCCTCGTTGTAACCGAAGGTCTCGGAGATGGTGGCAGCGTAGGCCTTCATAGCGGCGTTGACCTCGTCGACGGTGACCTTCTTGTCAACGACAGCGTAGAGGTTGGTGATGGAGCCGGTCGGCGTCGGGACGCGCTGGGCGGCACCGATGAGCTTACCGTTGAGCTCGGGGAGAACCAGGCCGATAGCCTTGGCAGCACCGGTGGTGTTGGGGACGATGTTAACGGCGCAGGCGCGGCTACGACGCTTGTTGCCCTTGCGCTGCGGGCCGTCGAGCGGCATCTGGTCGCCAGTCCAGGCGTGAATGGTGGTCATGATGCCGGACACGATGGGAGCGAAGTCGTTCAGACCCTTGGCCATCGGGGCGAGGCAGTTGGTGGTGCAGGAAGCAGCGGAGATGATGTTGTCCTCAGCGGTCAGCGTCTCATGGTTGACGTTGTACACGATGGTGGGCAGATCGCTGCCGGCCGGAGCGGAGATGACGACCTTCTTGGCGCCAGCGTTGATGTGGGCCTGAGCCTTAGCCTTGCTGGTGTAGAAGCCGGTGCACTCGAGAACGACGTCGACGTCGAGGTCGCCCCAAGGCAGGTTGTTGGCGTCGGCCTCCTTGTAGATCTTGATCTCCTTGCCGTCAACGGTGATGGAATCCTCACCAGCGACGACCTCGTGATCGCGAGCATAGTTGCCCTGCGTGGAGTCGTACTTCAGCAGGTAAGCGAGCATATCGGGAGAGGTGAGGTCGTTGATAGCGACGATCTCGGAGCCCTCATGACCGAACAT
>DXZX01000015.1:0-30019 GCA_019419445.1 Collinsella sp. | reverse complement strand
CGTATAAAACAGCAGTTCAACCACCATAAAAGCTATTGCGTTAAACTACCTGCTTGCTTCAATGAGCTTTTCAAGGCGCAAAACGCGGTGATACAAGGCCGACTTCGACAAAGGAGGGTCGGCCATTTCCCCCAAATCTCGCAGCGAGAGATCGGGGTAACGCTCGCGTAAGTCACAAAAGACTGCCAGAGCGTCCGGCAGCGTTTCACGCAAACCGCGCCGATCAAGCTCGTCGATGAGCGCAAGCTGATGTTGAGCGGCACCGGCACTTCTGGTCTGGTTGGCAAGCTCTGCGTTCACGCGACGATTCACGTCGTTCTTCACCAGCTTGACTGCGCGGGCCTCTTCAATCTCGGCAACGCTGCGCTTGGCGCCAATCAGCTGTAACAGACGTTTAATCTCCTCGGCACTCTTGATGTACACGGCATACGAGCCGCGACGCGCATTGACGCGGGCGTGAACTCCAATCTGCTCCAGAAGATCGCAAAGTCCCTTTGCATACTCCTCGCCCTGAACCGCGATCTCCAAATGAAAATCGCCACGCGGGTCGGCAACAAAGCCTCCGGCAATCAGCGCACCGCGAATATAGGCGAGCCTGCAGCAAGGACGGGCAACGATGTGGCGCGGCACACCCGCGACGAGCCCTCCCCTACGGTCGAGAATGCCCAGCAGCACCAGAGCCTTATCCAAATCGGGCTGATCGGGCAAGGTGATGAGGTAGTTTCGCACCTTGTGCAGGACCGACTTACGAACCGTGAATTCGGTCTTGAGCTTAAGAATGCGATGCGTCAGCGCAATCATCGTGCGCGCCACAGCACCCGTCTCGGTCGCGACCGTCAAGCGGTACCGTCCCGAGCCCGCCAACGAAAGCGTGCCGCTCACACGCGTGAGCGCAGCAAGCGTCGACAAATCGCAGTATTCGCATTCTGGTTCGCAGCGCGCAAGCTCGTCACGCACCTCAGCGGTAAACGACATGTAAACCTATGCCTTCGTGTTGGCACGCGACAGGTCACGATGGGAGATGCTCACATGATACTGAGCACCCTCCAGGTAGCGGGCCGTGGCCTCGGCAATGGCGACGCTACGGTGCTGTCCGCCCGTGCAGCCGATGGCAATGGAAAGCTGCGGCTTGCCCTCTGCGATATAACCCGGCATGACCGTATCGAGCAACTGTGTCCAGGCCTTCCAAAACTCCTGGGTCTTAGGGTGGTCCAAGACAAAATCGGAGATCTTCTTATCGAGACCGGTCATGGTACGCATCTCGGGATCGTAGAAAGGATTGGGCAAGAAGCGCACATCGATCATGATATCCGCCTCGACGGGCATGCCATGCTTAAAGCCAAACGAGAACACGTGGACGTCCATGAGCTGCTGGTCGGACAACTCGGAGAACGCCATGCGCAATTTATTGCGCAGGGCAGAGGTGCGCAGACGGCTCGTGTCGATGATCATATCGGCTCGATCGCGCACACCCTGCAGCTGCAGACGCTCCCGCTGAATCGCATCGGCCGTAGTCTCCCCCGGCTTGGCAATGGGATGGCGGCGGCGGTTTTCGCTATAACGACGGATCAGCACCTCGTCAGAGGCCTCGAGAAAAACGATGTCGCAGCTCATCTCGCGCTCCTCGAGTGCGGCAACGGCATCGAGCAGCTCATCGAACAAGCCCTGGCTGCGCAGGTCGCAGGTGACGGCAAGGTGCCTGCCCACGCCCGTATTGATGCCAACGAGCTCGGCAAGCTGGGCAATCAGACGCGGAGGCAAGTTGTCGATGCAAAAATAGCCCATATCCTCGAACACGTGCATGGCCTGCGTGCGGCCCGATCCGGACATTCCGGTGATGATAACGATATCGGGGATGCGCTCCGAGCGCTCCGCCGCATCCATGGCATCTCCCTTTTGCATGTGCTGCCTCCCCAAAACAAGCGCGGGACCCAGCAACTCGGATCCCGCGCGGTCAATTGCCTATATTGAGTATACCGCCCCGAGCGGATACGAGGCCTGTCTTACGCCTCAAGCGCAGCCTTGAACCAACTCGTAATACTCGTGGGGTGCGTGATGGCGGTGCCGACGACAACGGCCCAGGCGCCAGCATCGATCGCGGCGCGAGCCTCCTCGGGCGTGTGCACGCGGCCCTCGCAGATGATGGGAAGACCGGGGAATTCCTCGGTCGCCTGACGCAGGAGCGGCAGGTCGGGGCCATCGGCCATGGTGCAGTCGATGGCGGCGACGCCGTGAGAAAGCGTGGTGGATACCAGATCAAAGCCCATATCAACCGCACGGCGAATGTCCTCGATGGTGGCACAGTCGGCCATCAGGAGCACGCCCTCCTCGTGCAGCGGACGGAAGGTGTCCTCGACGGTCTTGCCATCGGGACGCGGGCGATCAGTGGCGTCAATTGCCACGATGTCGGCACCGGCGGCAACGCAGGCGCGAGCATGGCGCAGCGTCGGCGTGATGTAGACGCCCTCGTGTCCATCCTTCCACAAGCCGATGACGGGGACCTCGCAGCGGCCCTTAATGGCGGCAATGTCGGCAAGGCCCTGGCAGCGAATAGCGGCGGCGCCGCCAAGCTCGCAGGCGCGAGACATCTGAGCCATGGTTTCGGGCGTACGAAGCGGCTCGCCCATATAGGCCTGAACGCTCACGACGAGCTTTCCCTTCAGGGACTGGATCAAAGGATCGACGGTCATGTTCGACTCAACCTTTCTCAAAACAGCCTTCTGAGACACCGAACCTTGACGTTCAAACCGTCGCTCGCGTACCGAAGTACGCTTCGCTCCTCTTTCACGTCAATCTGCGGCACCTCAGAAGGCGCACTTGGTAGTTATGTTTACTTCAACGACGCAAGAAGGTGTTCGGCGGCACCGATAAGTGGCGCGTCGCCCTCCAGAGAACCGATGAGGATCGGCGTGTCCTGAAGTGGATCGAGCGCCTGGCTGGCATAGCCTTCGTGCACCGAATCCTTCCACGTCTGCGAACGCCAATCGGGACCTTGGTGAATCACGCCGCCCGAAAGCACGATGACCTCAGGATCCAGGATGTTAGCGAGCGAGCCCAAGCTGGCCCCCAGCGCAAAGCCGGCGTCATGGATGACCTCGGTCGCCTTTGCGTCGCCCGCACGGCACAGGTCGTTCACATCGCGACCGACCGAAGGACGGCTGGGGTCGACGCGGCCAAAACGCTCATCGTACATTCGACCAATGGAAGTGCCCGAAGCAACCGACTCCAGATGGCCGGAACGCCCGCAGGCGCAGGGAATGCCGGCGGCAGCCGAGCACTCGATGTGGCCCATATGGCCGGCAGCACCATGGAAGCCCTGCATCACGCGGCCGTTCTCGACATATGCGCCGCCGATGCCCGTACCGATGCCAAGACACAAGACGGAGAACTTACCCTTGCCGACGCCCCAGTGGGCCTCGCCCAGTGCATGAGCATGCACGTCGCCTACAACGGCAACGGGAAGACCGAGGTCCTCGCGCAGACGCGGCCCCAACTGAACGCCGGACCAGCCGGGCATGATCTCGTTGGCATACGCGATGGCGCCCGTCTTGGGATCAACGACGCCGGCGGCACCGATACCGACGCCAAGGACCTCGACATCGGGATTCGCCTCGAGAGCAGCCTTGATGGACGCCTCGATACGCTCGAAGACGGCCTCGCCGCCCTCCTGGGCCTCGGTAGGAACCTCGGCCTCAAAAACAGGATGGGGCACGCTGCCGTCAGCCGGGTACTCCATGATGGCAGTCGCGATCTTAGTTCCGCCGATATCGACAGAGCAGACGTACTTGTTCTCCATGTCGCTCTCCTTAGGAGATAAAAAAACAACTACAGGAAATGAAGGCGGTGTTATCGCCGCAACTTAGTAAAGGTTTCCCAGGTGCCCGAGGTTGGGGTGAAAGTGGTCGGGCGTTGACCTAATGGGTCAAGCCCGACCACTTGAGCCCCAAGATCGGGTGCCTGGGGAAGCTTTACAGGAGACCGTTGTCCTGAAGGACCTTCTTAATCGCCTCGACGTTCTCGCCGGTCATGGCCTTCACCGGGCGCGGCATGGTCGGGCTGTCGAAGATACCCATGAGGTTCATAGCGGTCTTGAAGGCGCCGACGCCACCGGCATAGCCCTGGACGCCCGAGGTGACATCCCAGATGTGCGAAATCTCATTGAGGCGATCCTGCTCGGCCTTGACGGTAGCCCAGTCACCAGCCTGAGCGGCCTTCCATTGACGCACGTAGCCCTCAGGCTCAACGTTGGCGAGGCCCGGGACGGAACCGTCGGCACCACCGAGGTAAGCGCCGTCGACAACAACCTCGTGACCGGTGAGGATGCTCATCGGATGGCCGTTCTTCTCGTTCTCCTGAACGAGGTAGCGGAACGAGATGTCATCACCCGAGGAATCCTTGACGCCGGCCAGAACGCCCTCGGCACCGAGCTTGGCAAGGAGCTTCCAGGGGAGCTTGGTGTGGACGCACACGGGGATGTCGTAAGCGAAGATGGGCAGGTCGAGTTCCTCATGCAGGATGCGGAAGTGCTCCTCGACCTCGGTCATGCCCTGCAGGGCATAGAACGGGCAGGTGGCGACGAGGGCATCGGCGCCCAGCTCCTGAGCGACCTTACCGTGCTCGATCATGCGCTCGGTCTCGGTGTCGATGATGCCGACCAGAACGGGAACGCGGTGGTCGACGATACGAACGGCCTCGGCGATAATCTGGCGACGGCGCTCGTCGGTGGAGAAGACGACCTCGCCCGAGGATCCCAAGAAGAACAGGCCATCGACGCCGGCATCGATCATGCGGTTGATGCTGCGCTCAAAGGAGGCAACGTCGAGCTGGTGATCTTCGGTATCGGGAACAACGACGGGAGGGATAACGCCGGTGAATTTCTGAGTTGCCACAAGAATCTCCTTAGTTGTCTGGCGGGCGGCCCTATGCCACCCACTCTTGTTGGCAGTGTCCAGGCCGTCTAGGCCAAAGAACACGAGTAGAACGTTTGGTTAAAAAAGTCGACGACTTCGTTTTCGAACGCATTGATGCGCTCGTGAGCGTATTTTGCATAGATGATATGCCTCCGGTCACACTCAAGACCGTTGAATACGGCAAACTGATCCTTGGAATCGCTCACGGTATCCATAAGCGATGTGCCCATGAGCACCGATCCGCGCACCCGAGACGACAGCGCCTCGAGGCCGCCAGGAAGCGGATTGGCAACCGCCGTGCAGGCGAGGCCCCGCTCGTCCAGAGCAGAAACCGCCAGTGCGACTCCGCCGCCAAGACCCTCGCCCCATGCAAAGATGCGGTCGAGGTCCATGCCATCAAGATTGCGCGCCACCTTCGCCAGCGCGCAACCCCAACGGACGCGCTCGACAAAAGCGGGCGAAGAAATCCCCCGCCGCAGGTCGTCCGCACCAGCAACATCGTCATCCAGCGCGAGGACGGCATACCCCATGGCGGCAAATCTCGTCATGTGATGCCAGCCGCGCACAGGCCGATCGATGTCGTGGAACATCAGGCACAGCGGCACGCACTCAGATACTCGGGCACGACCGACAGGCTCGATCAAACGAGCGTGAATCGCATCGTCACCGAGCTCAAAGGAGACCTCCGAGTAACGGGCGCAGGGGTTAACAAAGTCAATCGCCGTAATGGCCAGGCCTTGAATCTCAAGATTCGAAGCGCATGTCTCTAAATCAGAAACATCTGCTTGGACATCACCGCGCCAGTCCCGATATTCTGCAAGCCTTGACGAAACCGTTCCAGGAATTCCCACGAGCCCGGGGACAATCAGCTCGTCAACATTGCTCTCGCACTTAGACATGAGCCTCCCCTCCCTCGCAGAAAAACGGAATGATCAGATCATCAAAGTCCTGAATCTCCTCGTGGCCAAAACCTTCAAAGAACTCATGACGCTTTTCACAGGTCAGGTTGTTGTAGACCGCAAACTGCGTCGCCGGCGGGCAGACGATATCGGCTGTGCCCGTGCCAAACAGCACGGGGCATTTGACCATGGGGGCAAAGTTCTTGGAATCGAAGTACGCCAGCTTGGCATAGGCTTCCTCGATACGAGTCGAGTCCTCGTCAAACCAGCGAGACCAGTAGCGCAGACCCTCGTAGGCAATGTCGTCGGCATCCAAATCCCAGACCAGGCGGAAATCCGATAAGAAGGGATAGATGATGGCGGCGCGATTGATGAGCTCGCTGTTAAGCGCGCAGGTCGCAATGCCCAAACCGCCGCCCTGCGACGCGCCGTTCACAAACACACGGGCAAGATCGATGCCCTCGAGCTCGCGAACGATACGGCACAGAATGCGGATATCCTGATGTAGGCGGACATAGTAGAGGTTGGCTGGGTCGCCGTCGATACCGGCGACGATATGGCCCGCGACCGTCGTGCCCTCAAATCCACCAATGTCCTCGGAGGGGCCTCCTTGGCCAGGACAATCGAGAGCAATGAGCGCCATGCCCATGCCCGCAAACGACGCTTGCTCAAACCAGCTGCGGCTCGCACCCGGATATCCATGGAACTGAAGTACCAATGGCACGTGCTCGTCCGAGACAGGTTTAAGGTACTTGGCATGCAGGCGTGCACCACACATGCCGGTATACCAGAGGTCGAAAAACCGACAGGTCGCGGAATCCGCAACCGAAGCCGCCTCAATCGCATAATCGAGCTCGACGGCGTCGGCCTCGGCCATGCGGTCCTTCCAAAAGAAATCGAAATCCGATGGACGGGGCATAGCGCCTCGATATTCACCAAATTGCTGTTGTAGCTCCTGAGCACTTGGCATGGCTCGTGAACCCAGCCTTTCGAAATCGCAACGGAGGTGCGCCCGGCAAGGGAACCGGGCGCACGGGAGGGAAAGCGAGGCTACTCGCCGAGCTTGGGATGCAGCAGCGACGGCGCAGCGCCGAGCAGCATCTTGGTGTAGGGGTCCTGAGGGTGCTGGAAGACCTGCTTGGCCTCGCCCTGCTCGACGATCTTGCCGCCATTCATAACGATGATGTCGTCAGAGATATAGCGGACCGTCTGGATGTCATGGCTGATGAACACCATGGCCAGGCCGAGCTCCTTCTTAAGGTCGGTCAGCAGGTTCAGAATCTGCGCGCGGACCGAAACGTCCAGAGCCGAGGTGGGCTCGTCTGCGATGATGGCATCGGGGTTCAGCGACAGGGCACGGGCAATTGCGACGCGCTGGCGCTGGCCGCCCGAAAGCTGGCCGGGAAGAACCTCGGCGGCGGAGCTGGGCAGACCGGTGAGCTCCAAGAGCTCCTTGACGCGCTTCTCCTGCTCGGCCTCGGTACCCAGGTTGTGGACGCGCATGGGGTCGAGCAGTTGCTCGCGAACGACCATGCGGGGGTTGAGCGCCGTGGCCGGGTTCTGGAACACGACCGAGATGACGCGACCCATGTGGCGACGGTCCTCAGCGGTACGTTTGGTAACGTCCTTGCCCTTAAAGTAGACCTTGCCGCTCGTGGGGGCCTGCAGGCCGCACATGACGTTGGCGGTGGTGGACTTTCCGCAACCGGACTCGCCGACGATGCCGATGGTCTGTCCGGGCATGAGCTTAATCGTTACACCCTGGACGGCGTGAACCAGGTTGGGGTGCAGAATCGAGCCGGTACGGGTCCTAAAGGTGACGTGGACGTCATCAAGGAAGATGATCGGCTCGACGCCGTTGACTGCGGTCTCGCTCATCTACATCACCTCCGCGTGAGGGGTCAAACCATTTGCCTTGAGCACCTCGTCGGGGAGCTCGGAATAGAAGTGCTCGGTGCCGGGCACGCGCTTGAAGACCGGACGGGTGTCCAGGCCAATGCGCGGATGGCTCGAGCGGGGCGCGAAGCGATCGCCCTTGGGGAAATCGCGCGGGCTCGGAACGGCGCCGGGCACCTGGTGCAGGCGGCCCGAACCGCTCTCGATGGACAGGACGGAACCCAGAAGGCCGCGGGTGTACTCGTGAATCGGGTTGGTGAGTAGCTCCTTGGTGGGCGCCTGCTCGATAACCTGGCCAGCGTACATAACCGTGATGTTATGGGCAACCTCGGCGACCAGAGCCAGGTCATGCGAAACGAAGATCATGGCAAAGCCGAGCTTGGCCTGAAGGTCGTTGAGCAGCTTGATGACCTGCTTCTGGACGGTAACGTCCAGAGCGGTCGTGGGCTCGTCGCAGATGACCAGCTTGGGGTCGCGGGTAAGGGCCATAGCGATCAGAACGCGCTGACGCTGACCACCGGAAAGCTCATGCGGATAGCTCTCGAGCGTACGCTTGGGGTCGAGGCCCACGAGCTCCAGGAGCTCCTCGGCGCTACGGGTGCCGCCACGCTTGGTGAGCTGCTTCATCTGAGCGGAAATGAGCATGGAGGGATTGAGCGAGGACAGGGCGTCCTGATAGACCATGGCGATATCGGTACCGCGCAGGCCGAACCACTCTTTCTTGCTCATCTTGAGCAGGTCGCGACCCTCCCACAGAACCTCACCGGAAAGGTGCTCGTCATCATCGGTCAGACCCATGATGGCCAGCGTGGTGATGGACTTACCGCAGCCGGACTCACCGACCAGGCCCATGGTCTGGCCGGGACGGACGTCAAAGTTGACATGGTCGACGACGTTGATGTCACCGTGGTGCTCAAACTGGATGCAGAAATCGCGGACCGAAAGGATCGGCTCAACGGACTCATCGGGCACATGGCGGTCGTTACGCTTGAGCTCGACATCGCGCAGGGCGCCAAGACGGGCGGACAGGGACTGAGCCTGCTCCTTGTAGGCGCGAACGGGGTCGGAGACCAGCAGGTCGGCCTCGCGGCGCTTGGAGGAATCGGTCGGATCCAGGGCGGCGGAGGGAGCAGCGGCCATGGCGTCGGTAATGCCCTCGGAGAGGATGTTGAGCGCCAGGCAGGTGATCATGATGGCCAGGCCCGGGAACAGTGCCTGCCACCAACGGCCGGCGAGCACGCCGCCGCGGGCGTCGGCGAGGATGTTGCCCCAGGTAGCGGTGGGCTCCTGGATACCAGCGCCGATGAAGGTCAGCGAGGCCTCGAAGATGATGGCGTCGGCGACCAGGGTAACGGTGAAGACCATGATCGGGGCGATGCAGTTACGCAGAACATGCTTGATCAAAATCCACGGAGCCTTGGCGCCGGAAACGATGACCGCGCGGACATAGTCCTCGCCGTACTCGGACACGATGTTGGCGCGCACGATACGGGCAATCTGCGGGGTGTACATAAAGCCGATGGCGAAGATGATCGACGGCACGGAATTGCCCAGGATGGAGACGAAGACGGCAGCGAGGGCGATGCCCGGGATGGACATGATGATGTCCAGGATGCGCATGATCGCCTCGGAAACAGACTTGCGCGAAACAGCCGCGAGGGCGCCCACGACCGAGCCGCAAACCAGAGCCATGGCAGTGGCGCCAAAGCCGATGATCAGCGAGTAACGACCACCGTAGAGCATGCGCGACAGAATGTCGCGACCCTTATCGTCGGTACCGAAGATAAATCCGTTGCCGGGAGCCTGGCGAGCAGTGAAAATCTCGACCGGGCTATAGGGGGCAAGAAGGGGCGCCAGAATCGCGGTCAGGGCGACCAGTGCCAGCACGACGGCGGCAATCTTAGAAGACAGCGTCATCTTCTTCCAGCCACCGAGCTTGAGCCCCTTGGAGGCAGCTTTCTCGAGCTGCTCGGTTTGCTTCTCTCGAATCTTTACCATAATCTACACCGTCCTGATGCGCGGGTTGATGAGCAGGTAGAGCATGTCAACCACGATGTTGATGATGATGAAGGCAAGAGCAACGACGATGACGACGCCCTGAACCAGGTTCGCCTCGTTGCCCTGAACGCCCTGCAGAATCGCAGTACCCATGCCGGGGAGGTTGAAGATGACCTCGATGACGACGGCGCCGCCCATAAGGTAACCGATCTTAAGACCGAGGGTGGTGACCGGGGTGATCAGCGCATTGCGAAGAACGTTGATGCCGACGACGACCTTCTCGGGAACGCCGGCGCCACGGGCCATGCGGACGTAGTCCTTGTCGAGCTCCTCGACCATGGCGGTACGCACGATACGAGTCATCTGACCCGTCAGCGGAAATGCCAGGGCGATAGCGGGCATGATCATACGTCCCAGATAGCCAGCCGGGTTGGTGGTGAAGTGAGGCAGAGCACCGGACGCCGGGAGCACCTTAAGGTAGGAAGAGAACAGCAGAATCAACAGGACGGCAAGCCAGAACGACGGGGTTGCCAGGCCGGCGATGGAAAAGACGCGGATCACTTGGTCCGGCCATTTATCGCGATACAGTGCCGCGATGACGCCGAGTAAAAACGAGACGACCGCGCCGATGGCAAGACCGATAAAGGTCAGCTGCATCGTGACGGGCAGGGCCGTGGAGATGCGCTTGGCAACGGAGTTGCGAGCAGCACCATAGGTGCCCATGTCACCATGGATCAAATCGCCCATGTAGCGCACGTAGCGCACGGGCCAGGGGTCGTCCAGACCATACTTCTCATGGTACTCGGCAACCGCCTCGGGCGAGGCACCGTCACCCAACGCCGTATAGGCGGGGTCGGTCTTGGAGAACGACATAAGGAAGAACACCAGGACGGTGACGCCCAATGCCATGATCGGCAGCGCCACGAGACGCCTTCCAATCAAACGTAGAAAGTTGTTCACGTTCTCTCCCCTTTCTTTTGTCGGTAGGACCAACTGGTATATGAGTATGGATACTCATTACAAGACCCGAGCGACATCGAGGTCGCCCGGGTCTTTGTTTCAACTATGAGGACGTTGCCTTACGACCGACGCCCTACATATGACTCAAGCGAGTCTTAGGCCTTGACGGTCGCGACGCCCCTGAAGGACATGCTCGTCGTGCCGATGCCCTTGAAGCCATCGAGGGCCTCGCCGTTGGGCGCGGTGGACGGATCGTCCCAGGAAGCGGAGACGGTCTTGACGTGGACAACGGGGTACAGAACGGCGTTGTCGGCGATGATGTCGAAGCACTCGTTCCACTTCTTCTGCTGCTCGTCGCCCTCGGCGGCAAGAGCCTCGTCCATGAGACCGTGGAGCTTCGCCCACTCAGCGGAATCCTTCCACGGGCAACGGGTCTGCATCCAGACGTTGTCGCCATACCACCAGTTGAGCAGCAGGTCGGGGTCGGCGCCGAAGCAGGACGGATCGCCAGGAGCGAGAAGGATATCGTAGGCCTCGCCGCCGTCGATGGCAGCGTAGGTGGCCGGCGAGGTATCGGTCTGGATGGTCACATCGAAGCCGAGAGCGTCGAGGTCGTTCTTGACCTGAGCGGCCATGCCCTTGATCTGCTCGTTGTCGGTGGTGCGCAGGGTGATGGCGCCCGGGGTGATGCCAGACTCTTCGATGAGCTTCTTGGCCTTCTTGGCGTCAGTCTTGTACACCGTGGAAGCCTCATGATAGTTGGTGAAGCTCTTGGGCAGGTAGCAGCTGGCAGCGGTGGCAAGGCCGGCGAAGGTGTTGGTGATCATCTTCTCGGTGTCGAGCGCGTACATGACGGCCTGACGGACCTTGACGTTGTTCCAAGGCTCCTTGGCGACGTTGAACATGATGAAGCGGGTGCCGAAACCCTGAACGTTATCGATCTTGCAGCCAGCGCTCTCGAGCTGGTCGACGGCGTCAGCGGTGACGAGCTCCATAACGAGCGTGGAGCCCTCCTGCTGAGCGGTAACGCGAGCGGTGGGGTCGGTCAGGATGCTGTACTGGATCTTCTTATCCTCGGCAGCATACTCACCGTTGTACTCAGGGTTGGGAATCAGGGTGATCTCGGTATCGGAGATAGAGTCGTACATCCAGGGGCCGGAACCGATCGGCTGCTTGGCGCGATCCTCCTCGGCCTGGGTGGCCGGGGTAACACGGATGATGGCCAGACGATCCTTGAGCAAGGAGAAGTTGGGGACCTTGGTCTTGACCGTTACAGTGCTGGCGTCCTTGGCCTCGATGGACTCGAAGGGCTGGAAGAACGGAGCGTAGGTAGCAGAAGCGGCGCAAGCGGTGTAGGAAGCGACGACGTCGTCAGCAGTGACCTCGGTGCCATCGGAGAACTTTGCGCCCTTGCGGATGGTGACCTCGAAGGTAGTGTCGTCCACGGACTTGGGATCGTCGGTGGCGAGCTCGTTGAAGGTGCTGTAGTCGTGGTAATCGATGCCGTAGAGGCCCTCGATGACGTGCCAGTTAGCACCCAGGCCCACAGCGGAGCCGGTGCTGGCGGGGTCGAAGCTGGACGGAGCGTAAGCGGAACCAGCGGTGATCACGCCGCCGCCACGGTTGGCGGAATCGGTGGAACCGGAAGCGGAACCCTCGTCGCTAGAGCTGCCACCGCAGCCGGTGAGACCAAGCCCTGCGACAGCAGCGACGCTGCCGGTGAGGCCGAGGAACGAACGCCTGGACATACCCTTGTTGATGATGGCCATGTCTTCTCCTATCAATAGAGAATCTTACCCGGGAGCACCTAGACTTGCCCCCGCGCAACTTGCGGACGATATATACCTTACCTACCGACGAACCCAACTGAGGTGCCGCGCTCGGCGACCGATACATACATACGCTTGAACGGTATTTACTACCGTTCACCGAATTCATTGACAAATGATTCGACAGACAGTATGTATCGACGAGGTGAGATATCAGTCTTCGTCAACCCGCAGGATAGCAGTGTTGTTCACCATGGCTAGTCAAACGTTTTAGCGTTAATAAAACCCGAAATCGGCAGGTAATCACCGCGAAACAAATGATTGAAAATTGACCAATCATGTATATCAGTTGTTTAGAAGCACGTTTAGTTTTCGGAACGGTTGGCCGATGCTTGGGCGCGCTCGGCATTCCATGCAACAAGTGCCTCGTGGACCGCTTTGGCGACATCGGCCGGAACGCCTCGAACTTCCGCAATCTCCTGCTCGCTTGCCGCGCGCAAGCGCTTCATCGAGCCAAAATGGCGCATGATGGCACGTTTTCTAGTGGGTCCCACGCCCGGAACGTCGTCAAGCACCGAAACCGTCATAGCCTTATCGCGCAACTCGCGATGGAACGTAATCGCAAATCGGTGGGATTCATCGCGAACCTGCTTGATCAGATAAAGCGAAGCGGAGCCGGTCGGCAGAACGACGGGAGTCTCGTCCCACGGCACGAAAACTTCCTCATCGGCCTTTGCCAAGCCACAAACTGGTATATCGAGGCCGAGCGCCTCAAGTTGCTTAATTGCAGCGGTCAATTGCGGCTTGCCGCCATCGACAACGAGCAAATCGGGGCGCGAGCCAAAGCGCTCGTCCGCCATGCGCTCGGGAGCATAGCGACGCCCCAGAACCTCGGACATCGATACGAAGTCGTTCGCCTCGTCCAATTCGGCCTGAATTTTAAAGCGACGATACTGGCCCTTGTCGGCACGACCGTTGGTAAATACCACCATCGAAGCGACGGTAAAGGTGCCGTGCAACGTCGAGATATCGAAGCACTCGATGCGCAACGGCGGCGCAGGCAGCGCCAGCGCGCTTTCGAGCTCCAGGAGCGCCTGATTGGTGCGATCGTCAGCATATCCCGTGCGCATCATGTAGCGCATGAGGGCATGGCGTGCATTTTTGGAAGCCATATCGAGCAGGCGGTGCTTTTCGCCGCGCTGCGGCCTATGGAGATGGCAAGAGCGTTCGCGCTTGCCCGCAAGCCACTCCCCCAACGCTTCGGCATCCTCAAGCTCGACAGAGAGATTGATCTCGGCTGGAATATCAGCCGTCTCGTCGTAATAGCGCTTAAGAAAGCCCGATTGAAGCTCTTCCTCGTCGACATCCAGGCCTTTATCGAGGATGAACTCACAAGTTCGAACCGTTCGGCCCTCGCGAACGACAAAGACACAGGCGGCAGAGATAGTCTCTTCGCGATAGAAGCCGATGACGTCGATATCGACGCTCGATGGAAAAACGACCTGTTGGCGATCGTCCAGGCCCCTAATGACTTCCAGGCGACGCTTGACGCGCGCCGCACGTTCAAAATCGAGCGTCTCGGCTGCCTCCGTCATCTCGGACGTGAGCTCGTCGACGACATCCTTGCGATGGCCCGACAAGAAACGTTCGACACGCTTGACGTTCTTGGCATAGTCGGCAGGCGAAATCGCGCCGACGCATGCGCCCGGCCCGCGCCCGACATGGTAGTCAAAGCAGGGGCGCCCGTTTTGCGCGCAAATCATATTGACGATGTCTTCTTCGCCCTTATGAGATTCGACGATGCGGCGGCAGCGGCGCCATTCCGCACAGGATGCCGAGCAAATAGGAATAACCTTGCGTAGCGTATCGATGGTCTCACGCGCCGCGCGGCTATCGGTATAGGGGCCAAAATAGCGCGTTCCCGGTTTATGACGCTCTCGCGTGTATTTAATAGCCGGAAACAAGTCGCTCTTGGTAATGGCGATAAAGGGATAGCTTTTATCGTCTTTGAGATCGACGTTAAAGTACGGATGGTACTGGCCAATCAGATTGCGCTCGAGCACCAATGCCTCGTGCTCGGTCTCCACCACGATATAGTCGAAGCTCGCCACCAGCTGCATCATGAGCGGAATCTTTTGACGCTCGTCCTGCAGCGTCACATATTGACGCATACGGGCACGCAAGTTTTTTGCCTTGCCCACATAGATGACATCGCCCTTGGCATCTTTCCAAAGGTAGCAGCCGGGTTGCGTGGGAACGCGCGAAACCTGTTCGGCAAGTGTTGGAATGTTGTCGTGACCTGCCACGCGCACCTACTTGCGACGAAGCAGCGCGGAGACCTCGGGCATCTTAAAGACGAAGGCAAGGCCAAAAGTCACGGCGAGCGAGACGACGCCTGCAACACAAACGTAGCCCAGGGTAATGAGGATCGAGCTGCCAAGCATTCCGACAAAGTGCTCAAGTGCCCACATGACGCCGGCGCCCGCGGCAGCGCCCAAGCCACCGAACAACAGGCCGAAGAAACCGCCGTGCAGGATAGACTTGACCTGAAGGCCATGCAGACGACGGCGCAGCCACCACAGTGAGCATCCGACCAAGACCACGTAGTCAACGACGTACGAAAGCGCAATTGCCGGCATACCGTAGCCCAGCACCACGCCAAACAGCAGCACCGAACCGGCCTGACCGATAGCGGAGTACAGGCAATAGCGGCTATAAGGTTTCATATCGAGCAGGGCCGAGAAGCTCTTCTGCATCAGCACGACCACGCCGTAGAGCGGCAGGGAAAGTGCCAGATAGATAAGGAACTCCGACACCAGCGCCACACCGGATTCATCGAACTTGCCGGCGCAGTAGATCATGTTGAGCGGACGGGCGAAGACGATCAGGTACATCGCAAACGGAATCAGGAAGAAGAGCATCTGGGCGACACCGCGCGAAATGCCCGTGCGGACGCTGTCGTAATCCTTCTCCTGTGCATCGTGAGAGAGTTCGGTATAGAGTGCCGTCGAAAGCGAGGCGGCGATCAGCGCATAGGGCAGCGTGTACCACAGGCGCGCATATGCGATGACGGAAGGGCCGGTCTCGGGCTGCACCACCAGCGCGGCGGCATTGGTAATGGAAGTCGAGACAAACATGCACACCGTGGCGAGCAGCGTCGGGATACCAAGCGCAATCGTCTGTCGCAGCGCGGGGTCCTTAAAGTCGATATGGATATGAGGACGCACGCCATGCTTGCCAAGCGCGGGAATCTGGCAGGCCATCTGGACAAAGACGCCGAGGGTCGTACCAGCTGCGATCAAGATAATACCGACCTGCTCGCCAAATTGTGCAGACACGGGAGCAAAGCCCATAAAGCTGGCGATAACGATGACATTGTTGAGAACCGGGGCAAACGTCGACCAGAAGTAGTCGCGATGTGCGTTGAGAACGCCCGAGAACACCGAGCCCAAGCCATAAAACAGAATTTGGATAGCAAAGAAGCGGAACATGAACGCAGCGGTGTCCATGCTGCCGCCATCGCCCGAAAGGAACGACTGCGTCCAAATAAAGCCGGGAGCAAACACGGTGCCCAGCAGCGAGATACCGCCCAGCAGCAGAAGCAGAATACCGAGCAAGTTGCCGACATACTCGTTCGATGCCTCGCGGCCCTGCTCGCGCCTCACACCCATATACACCGGCAAAAACGCCGTAACGAGCATGCCGCCCATCACGAGTTCGTAGAGCATATTGGGCAGGTTGTTGGCGACCTGATAGGAAGACGAGAGCAGCGACATGCCGATAGCGGCCGCCATTGCCCACGTGCGGATAAAACCGGTGACGCGAGACACGATGGTCAGGATGGTCATAAGCCCGGCGGAACGACCAACCGTGGAGTAGTCCGACGAGCCCATGTCGTCAGTGTCGTCTCGCGACGAAGAAGCTTCGGATGAGGGTGTCTGAGGCGCAGATTCTTTTGCAAAATGAGCTCCGCACTTCAATTCTTCCTGCGGCATCGCTCAGTCCTCTCTCGTAATCGGGGCGACCGTCGCCCCGCAAAATGCAATTAAATCATCAGGTGCAAGCTCAAGCTGATAACCACGCTTGCCTCCCGAAATAAAAATGGTATCCCAAAGGACACATGTCTCATCAATGAGCGTCCGGTAGCGTTTTTTCATACCGACCGGACTGCAGCCGCCGCGAACGTAGCCAGTCACCGCAAGCAAATCCTTCACATGCATCATGGCCAAGGACTTCTCCCCCGCGGCACGCGCGGCGGACTTTAGATCGAGCTCGTCGGCAACAGGGATGCAGCACACGACGTGGTCGTTGGACGGCGTCACGCAGACCAAGGTCTTAAATCCTTGTCCGGGCTCCTCGCCAAGCTGCTCCGAAATCGCGACCCCCAGGCCCGCCGACTCATCACCATCGTCTTCGTACGTATGTAGAACATAGGAAATGCCGGCGCTTTCCAGCTCGCGCATCGCATTGGTTTTTGGCGTCTTTACAGCCTTTGCCATGGCATATCCTTTCCCTCGCATTCGGACGCAAGGATTAAGTATATGTCCAATTCGGCTGCATACGTCACTTCGACACAGCAAGCGCCATCGAATCACAAGGAGTCGATGGCGCCCATAAACTGAATCGCCTATTTATTGAGCATCAAGTTGAGCCTGACGCTCCCGGTCACGCCTGAGCAACGGCGCCAAAAACTTGCCCGTATAACTCTGCGGACAGTCCGCAACCTGCTCCGGTGTGCCCGAAACCACGACGGTTCCGCCGCCGTTACCGCCCTCGGGGCCCATATCGATCAGGCGGTCGGCAACCTTGATGACATCAAGGTTGTGTTCAATCACCAGCACCGTGTTGCCCGCATCGACCAAGCGCTGCAGCACATCGAGCAGCTGGCGGACGTCCTCAAAATGAAGGCCGGTCGTCGGCTCATCCAAAATATAGAACGTCTTGCCCGTCTGGCGTCGATGAAGCTCCTTGGCGAGCTTCACACGCTGCGCCTCGCCGCCCGAGAGCGTCGTAGCGGGCTGGCCCAGGCTCACGTAGCCCAAGCCTACATCGTACAGCGTCTGGAGCTTGCGCTTAATCTGCGGGATATTCCCAAAGAAGGCCAGTGCCTCGGTGACGCTCATGTCGAGCACGTCCGAGATGGTCTTACCACGGTAGGTGACCTCAAGCGTCTCGCGGTTATAGCGTTTGCCGCCGCAGACCTCACAGGGGACATAGATATCGGGAAGGAAGTGCATCTCGATCTTAATTTGTCCGTCGCCCTTGCATGCTTCGCAGCGACCGCCGCTCACGTTAAAGGAGAAACGTCCCGGCGAGTAGCCGCGCGCCTTCGACTCCGGCGTACTCGCAAACAGCGCGCGAAGATCATCCCACAGGCCAATGTACGTAGCAGGGTTGGAACGCGGCGTGCGACCGATCGGCGACTGGTCGATATCGATTACCTTATCGATGCACTCAATGCCCTCAATCTTCTTGTACGGCCCCACGGGACGCGTCGAACGATGGATGGCATTCGTAAGCGCGGGCGCAATCGTATCGGTGACCAGGGAGCTCTTGCCCGATCCCGAGACACCGGTAACGACTGTGAGCGTACCGAACTCAATCTTGGCGGTAACGTTTTTGAGGTTGTTAGCGCGGGCGCCCGTGATCTTAAGACAGCCGCGGCCGGGCTTGCGGCGCTCATCGGGCACGCGGATCATCCGCTTGCCGGTCAAATAGGCACCCGTCATGGAATCGGGGCACGCCATGATATCGGCAGGCGTTCCCGCCGCGACCACGTTTCCGCCGTTAACGCCCGCACCGGGACCCATATCGATCACGTAGTCGGCAGCGCGAATTGTATCTTCGTCGTGCTCGACGACGATAACGGTATTACCGATATCGCGCAAGCGCTCGAGCGTCTTGATCAGGCGCTCGTTATCGCGTTGGTGGAGACCGATCGACGGCTCGTCCAGAATGTACAGAACGCCCATGAGGCCGGCGCCGATCTGCGTTGCCAGGCGAATGCGCTGGGCCTCACCGCCGGAAAGCGTCGCCGAGGCGCGATCGAGCGTCAGATAGTCGAGTCCGACATCGACCAGAAAACGCAGGCGCTCCAGGATTTCCTTGACGATGCGCCCGCCGATGAACTGCTGACGCTCGGTAAGCTCCAGGCCCTCAAAAAACTCGAGCGACTCGCGACACGACAGGCAGCAGACATCGTAAATGGACTTGCCGCCCACGGTGACGGCAAGCATCTCGGGACGCAGGCGAGCACCGTGACAGCTCGAGCATGGCTCTTCGCGAATGTATTTCTCCAAGCGAGCTCTGGTGTTCTCGTTCGTCGTCTCGTTGTAGCGCTCGTACAGGATGTTGCGCACGCCCGAGAACTTAGTGTCCCACTGGCTGCGACGCCCATCGAGCTTTTGATAGTCGACCGAAATCTTCGTGTCGCCCATGCCATCCAAAAACGCACGACGCACCCGCGGGGGCAGGTCCTCCCATGGCGTATCGGCACTCACCTTAAAGTGTTTGCAGACCGCAGCAAAAATCTGCGGATAATAGTTGGAATTGCCGAACAGGCTGCCAAAAACTCCGTCGGCAATCGACTTTGAGGGGTCTTCAATCAGCGCCTCGGCATCGACTGTCTTTTTAAAGCCCAGGCCATCGCACTCGGGACATGCACCATAGGGCGCGTTGAACGAGAAATCGCGCGGCTGCAGGTCGTCGATGGAATGCCCGTGCTCCGGGCACGCCAGTGCCAGCGAATACTCCAGCAGCTCGCCCTCGGTTCCCTCGGGAGCGTCGCGGTCGGGCAGCATGTACACGTTCACGTTACCGTGCGCCAGTGCCGTCGCCTGCTCAACGGACTCGGCAATGCGACCCAGGGAGTTCTCTCGAATCACGATACGGTCGACCACGACCTCAATGTCGTGTTTGAACTTCTTGTCCAGGTCGATAGGGTCGTCAAGCGAGCGCACCTCGCCGTCGACACGCACGCGGCTAAAGCCCTCGGCGCGAAGGTCCTCAAACAGTTTGGTGTACTCGCCTTTTCGCCCGCGCACCACCGGTGCCAGCACAAACGCGCGACGGCCCTCCCCCGCCGCCAAGACCTTGTCGGCAACCTGGTCGGTCGTCTGACGCTCAATGACGCGGCCGCATTCGGGACAGTGCGGGGTGCCCACACGGGCGAACAGCAGGCGCAGATAGTCATAAATCTCGGTTACGGTGCCAACCGTCGAGCGAGGGTTTTTAGACGTCGTCTTTTGGTCGATCGACACCGCCGGCGAAAGGCCGTCGATTGAATCCAAGTCGGGTTTGTCCATCTGGCCCAAGAACTGGCGCGCATAGCTCGAAAGACTCTCGACGTATCGACGCTGGCCCTCGGCATAGATAGTGTCAAATGCCAGCGAACTCTTGCCCGAGCCAGAAAGACCGGTAATGACCACGAGTTGGTCACGCGGAATGGAAACATCGATATCACGGAGGTTGTGCTCACGGGCGCCGCGAATAACGATAGAAGAATCAGACATGGAAGCTCCTTGCCTCCTATTGCATCGAATCATACTGCCGATGAGTTTAGCGCACTCGACGCGCACAGATGTTCGTAATACAAGATTCGCAGACCTTTAGCTTTGCGTATCGGGCGCTTTGTTTCTCGAAATGCCGTGGAAAGGTTACAGTAATCTAATACTGAACTTAATTTGTTGTACCAGAGGAACGTCCATGACCGAAGATATCCCCCTTGAAATCACTTCGAGCGACATGGCCAATCTGCCCATATTCATCGCCGTCCTTATCGTGGCCGCCGTCGTCGTGCGCGTGTATTTTTCAATCAAACGCAACGAAAAGCCACCCATTGCCCGCGTCTTTTGGTGCGCGACGCTCCTCATCCCGCTCGGCGTGGTAGCTGCATGGGTTACGAATCAATTGCTCGTAAATGAGGGCAGCTCCCTATGGGTCCTTTCTTATTCGGCGCTCGGTGCTGCCGCCGTCATGCTTCTTGTCGAGCCCTTGGTTTCGGGACTTATCGACCAAACCGACCTTGCGACGGGAACGGTTGCCTGTATTTGCCGTGACATCCTTGTCATCGCCGCTGTTTCAGCGCTCTCGTTCGTTTCACTCGAAATTGCCTGCAACGAAACGTTCTATCGCATTCCCGCCAACTCATTCGGGTTTTCCGTCGGGCTGCTCGCGACGGTTCTGCTCTCCCTTTATTTGCTGGGACAGCGTCATGGAGGCGTCATGGCTCTCGTGCCCGTCGTCTGCTGCATCCTTGGCATTGCCGAGCACTTCGTCATAACGTTTAAAGGCGAAGCCATCCTGCCAAGCGATATCTTGGCCCTTGGCACCGCAATGGAAGTGAGCGAGGGATACGAGTTTACCTTTACCGCCGGAATCGTAACCTCTCTCGCCCTGCTGGAGATTTCCCTGGGGCTTCTTTCGCTCATCCGACCGCGAAAGCTCCGTACGCCCACCCATGTCTTCCCCGCTATCGCCACTAACCTCTGTGCTTTTCTGCTAGTGACCGTTGTGGGGCTCTCAGGCTTTTCCAACATCGACTTGGAGCAGGCGCTGGATTTTGGATTTGACCGTTGGCAGCCCATCACCACGTATGCGTCTCAGGGTTTTATCACTTCGTTCACCGAAATGGTCAACGAGTTGCCCATTGAGAAGCCCGAAGACTATACGCCCGATGAGGCGCAGAGCATCGAGCAGGAGCTCGCCGCCGCCTACGACAGCACATATGGCTCGAGCGAGCAGCGCGCGGCGGCCGTTGCCCAGTTCAATGAAATCAAGCCGACGATTGTTGCCGTCATGAATGAGAGTTTTAGCGCCCTTTCGTGCTTTGAGCAGCTCCAGGCGGCCGGGTACACCGGCCCCGCATTCTACAACTCGCTTCCCGACACACTTGTTCGCGGCACCATGCTCGCTTCGGTCGCCGGTGGCGGAACGGCGAACTCCGAATTCGAATTTTTGACCGGAGCGACAACGGCCTTTGTCGGATTAGGCAAGATCCCCTATCAGCTGTATCAGATGAATGGCGTAAACAGCCTGGCAAAGGACCTTAAAGAGCTTGGGTATACCACTACCGCTATGCACCCGCAAAACCCCGTCAACTACCATCGAGATAAAATCTATCAGCAGCTGGGCTTTGGAGACTTTCTTTCAATCGGCGATTTCGAAGGTGCGCCCTATTACCATGCCGGCGTATGCGACTACGCCACCTACGACAAGATACTCGACCTGCTTAGAACCGACGAAGCGCCGCAGTTCATCTTTGACGTCACGATGCAAAATCACGGCGGCTACGACTATGGCACCGTTCCCGCCGAAGAGCTGACAAACTATTGGGTCGAGGGAGCCAGCGAAGGCGCCAACAGCGCGCTCAACACCTATCTCACCTGCATCAACGCATCCGACCGGGACCTCGAGTACTTTATCAACGAGCTCCGCAACATCGGCAGACCGGTTGTTCTTGTCTTTTTTGGCGACCATCAGCCGAGCGCCGCAACGACTCTCAACGACGAGCTGTACCCTCAGGAAGATACGGCAAGCCACGCTTTCCGTATCTATCAGTCGACATATCTCGTCTGGGCTAACTATGAGATCGCCGGCAATACCGAGCTCAACGTCTACGACACCGTCGGGGCAAACGAGATTGCAGCCATTACCCTTAATAAGATCGGCGCCCCGCTCACCAATTACCAAAAGGCCCTGCTTGCGACAAGGTCAGATGTGCCCACCATCAATGTCGCCGGCTATCTCGGTGCCGACGGGCTGCGCTACGACTTGGAATCGGAAGACAGCCCCTACGCCTCGACGATCGACAAGCTGCAGCGCATGCAATACCTCGAGTTCGCCAGCAAAGTTCAGTAAGCCCGCCCATTCGCTTGGGCCCATCGTATTGCAAGCACGCTCGGCCCAAACGCATCGCAAATGACTCCCGCTCGCAAACGAGGGTACAATGACGCTCGTGTCACATCGCGGGGCCCCGGCCCCAGCATATACAAAGGAGTCATACATGGGTTGCGAACACGCACAGGCCGCCGGCGGACAAACGTCGCCGTCGCAATTTGAGGAGAACACGCTGTCCGAGGTCAAGCGCGTCATCGCCGTGCTTTCCGGCAAGGGCGGTGTCGGCAAGTCATTTGTCACCGGTGCCATCGCCACCGAGCTTGCCCGTCACGGCCACAAGGTCGGCGTCCTCGATGCCGACATCACCGGTCCCTCTATCCCCAAGATGTTCGGTATGAGTGGACGCCACGTCCATGCCCTTGGCAACCTTATGCTGCCCGAAATCTCCGAGCACGGCGTCAAGGTCATGAGCTCCAACCTGCTGCTCCAAAACGAGACCGACCCCGTCCTTTGGCGCGGTCCGGTCATCGCAGGCGCCATTAGGCAGTTCTGGAGCGAGACCTCGTGGGGCCCCATCGACTACCTACTGGTCGACATGCCTCCGGGAACAGGCGACGTCGCGCTCACCGTCTTCCAGTCGCTGCCGGTCGACGGCATCGTCATTGTCACGAGCCCGCAGGATCTGGTCTCGATGATCGTCGCCAAGGCGGTCAACATGGCCGAGAAGATGAACGTCCCCATTCTGGGCATTGTCGAGAACATGAGCTATATTGAGTGCCCTGACTGCGGCAAGAAGATCGAGGTCTTTGGCAAGAGCAAGCTCCCCGAGGTCGCAGAGCGCTATAACCTCGACATCTTGGGCCAGCTTCCCATTAATCCGGCACTCGCCGAGGCCTGCGATAAGGGCGAGGTCGAGACCGCGCTGCCCGATGGCATGTTGCCCAAGGCAGTCTCTGCCGTCGAGGCTATTACCCCGCACGAGACCGACGAGGCCTAAGTGAACGCGAGCGCCCTCTATGACGTCTTGGTAATCGGCGGCGGGGCTTCAGGCCTCGCCGCCGCCATTACGGCCGCACGCGCTGGCAAAAGCGTCTGCATCGTTGAGCGCGATGTCGCCTGCGGCCTCAAGCTCCTTGCGACCGGTAACGGCCGTTGCAACCTCTCCAACGAATCGATTGATCCTCAGCGGTATAACCACCCCGCATTCGTCGAATCCGTCATGGGCCCCCAGCCCGAACAAGAGCTTATGGGTTTCTTCTCCTCGCTGGGCATCATGACAACCTCCGAGGAAGGCCGGCTGTACCCGCGCTCCCTTCGCGCCGAATCGGTGCGCGACGCGCTTCTCAACGTTTGCGACCGCCTAGGTATCACCTTAATCTGCGGAGCCAACGTTGCCACGGCGCACAAAGCTTCCGAAGGCTGGGCACTCCAAATAGACCGTCCAGCGCGGGCGCTCAAGGCAAAAAAGCACGACGACCGAAAATCGGAGCTCCGCTCGCTTCGGAAGGCGCTCGCCGATGTCCCTCGCAAGAACGAGGCCCTGCAGGCACATGCCGTAATTATCGCCACGGGTGGCAACCCCACCGGTATCGCCGATACGTTTCGCCTTCCCCTCACTTCGCTGCGCCCCATCCTCTGCCCCGTATCGGCAACGGTCGTTGGCGATCGAGCGGCACTCAAGACGTTGGATGGCCTGCGCGTCCGCGCCTGCTTGACGCTCGCCCGCAATCATAATGAGCTCTGGCACGAAGACGGTGAAGTGCTGTTTCGAACCTTCGGTATCTCGGGTGTCGCTGTCTTCAACCTCTCTCGTCGTATCCAGCACGGCGATACGATCCTGCTCGACGTTTTCCCCGACCTCTCCAAAGACGAGTTGCTCGATATGCTCAACCGGCGCGTTGAGCTGTTCGGTGACTTTTCACCCCGCGATCCCCGTTGGCTCGACGGCATGCTCGCCCCGCAACTCTCCCGCGTCGTCTGCACAGCGTTCGAGCAGTGCCATCCAGGCTCCAACGATGTCATCCATCTGGTCTCGATCCTCAAGCACTTTAAGCTGTTTGCCGAGGGGACGACCGATGAGCGCTCGGCGCAGGTCACGCGTGGTGGCGTATCTGTCGAGAGCATCTCAACACCCAGTCTACGCGCGCGCAGCGTTGTCGACGCCCCGCTTTACGTCTGCGGCGAAGCGCTCGACATCGACGCCGATTGCGGAGGCTTTAACCTTGCGTGGGCCTGGCTCTCGGGCATTCGCGCTGCAAGCAGCCTGTAGCCGCGCAGTCTATAATCAAAAACACATTCGGGCCGTCTGGGATACCGGACGGCCTCTTTCTTGCCTCTAAGGAGACCTCGATGATCGAAATCACCCAAGTCAACGCGTCGCTCGATGAAGCCGGCGATGAAAATGCCTGTCTCATTGTTGGCAAGCGAGTCGCCAAGCGCGTCCTACGTTGCAAGGACTCCGAGATCAAGTCCATCGAGCTCCACCGCAAGTCAATCGACGCTCGCAAAAAACGAGACGTCCATTTTATCCTGAGCTTTCGTGTTGAGCTGACTAGTCCCCACCTCGAGCGAGAAGCGGTCGACAGCGTTGCCGAGCGTGACCGCTCGCGCGTACGCGCGATAGAAGACGATGAGCCTCCATTCCCCTCCCCCGCCTCCGACGCGCCTCAAGAACGCCCTGTCGTTGTCGGCGCCGGATGCGCCGGCCTTTTCGCTGCGCTTACGCTCGCCGAAGCAGGTCTTAAGCCCTTGCTCATCGAGCGCGGCGACCCGGCATTTCGCCGCTCGCAGGCGATCGACCTCTTTCTAAAGGAGCGCATCCTCGACCCCGAGAGCAATATCCAGTTTGGCCTGGGCGGCGCGGGAACCTTCTCGGACGGCAAACTCAATACGGGAACCAAAAATCCCGCCCATCGCCTTATCCTCGAAACCTTCGTCGAGGCGGGCGCGCCCCGCGATATTCTGTGGGATGCCAAGCCGCACATTGGCTCCGACATCCTTCCCACGGTCGTCACCGCTATATCCCAGCGCATCGAGCAGCTCGGAGGTGTCGTCCGCTATCGAACGAAGCTCGTCGACATTCGCATCGACGCGTCTGGCGCCATCACCGGTATTGATGTCCAATCGTCCCAAGACGCCGCTTGCGAGCCAATCGAGACAAAGCACCTCATCCTCGCCTGCGGGCATTCTGCTCGCGATATTTTTGAGCTCCTTAAGGGCCACAACGTGGCCCTCGCACAAAAGACCTTTGCCATGGGCGTTCGCATCGAGCATCCGCAGCGCGACATCGACCGAGTCCAATACGGAGCCTCGGCGGGACATCCTGCCCTCGGAGCAGCCCCTTACAAGCTCGTCGCCCATCTTCCCAACGGCCGCAGCGTGTTCTCGTTTTGCATGTGCCCCGGCGGGCAGGTTGTCGCCGCCTCTTCCGAGCAGGGCCACCTGTGCGTCAACGGCGCCAGTCTCAATGCCCGCGACGGACGCAATGCAAATGCCGCCTTACTCGTTAACGTCACGCCTGAGGACCTTCCCAACGATGACCCGCTCGCCGGCGTCGAGCTCCAGCGTGCCTGCGAGGCGGCCGCCTATCGCCTGGGCGGTTCCAACTGGAACGCACCGGCACAACTCGTCGGAGATTTCCTCGCAGGACGCGCCAGCAAGGCGCCCGGAAAGGTAAAGCCCACCTATCCGCTCGGTGTGACCTGGACGGCAATTGACGAAGCCCTGCCGCAGCATATCGTCGAGTCGCTCCGCCTGGGACTTCCCCTACTCGGAAAAAAGCTACGCGGCTACGACCGCCCCGATGCCGTTCTTACCGGCGTGGAGACTCGTTCGAGCTCACCGGTCACTGTCACCCGAGACCGAACGTGCCATGCCGTGTCGACCCCGGGCCTCTACCCTTGTGGTGAGGGAGCTGGATATGCCGGCGGCATCATGAGCGCAGCCACCGACGGCATCCGTTGTGCCGAAGCCCTGATCGCAGACCTCTAACGCACGAATTCCAGCGCGCAAAAGACACAGGCCCCAAGCTCCACAGGGAACTCGGGGCCTGTTCACTATTTCTTAAACCGTGCACCCTGGCGCTTTCTGCCCGATGCGAACGTGGAACCCTTGCGGGCCTGCGAACGTAAGCGCTCGATCGTCTCGTCCTCAGACGCACCCTCGAGCATCGCCCGAATCTGAACGATGGCATCGCGCAGGCGCGCCGCCTCCTCAAAGTCCATGGCAGCAGAAGCGTTACGCATATCCTCTTCCATGGTTTCGACGATCCGCACGAGCTCGTCATGCGGCAGTTCTTCCAACTGCTCCGCAAGTGTCTGCTCGGGCGCCACCGTTTCCGGCACGCCACCCTCGCCCGACTCATCGGGCGTATAGAATGCGCCATGGCCAAGAGAGTCGCCCTTCGAGCGTCCCTTGGAACCCACGGTTTTTTCGGCCTCGGCAATAAAACTTGAGATGTCGTTGATGGCCTTGCGCACCGTCTTGGGCACAATGCCATGCTCTTCGTTATATGCCATCTGAATCTCGCGACGGCGCTGCGTCTCCTCGATGGCCTCTTTCATCGAATCGGTCATAACGTCTGCATACATGATGACTTCGCCATCGGCGTTACGGGCCGCGCGGCCAATCGTCTGAATCAGCGAACGGCGGTTGCGCAAGAAGCCTTCCTTATCGGCATCGAGAATTGCCACCAGTGAGACCTCGGGGAGATCCAAGCCCTCGCGAAGCAGGTTGATGCCAACGAGAACATCGATCTTTCCCTCGCGCAGCGTTCGCAGGATCTCGACACGGTCCATCGTCGCTGTATCGGAGTGCATGTAATTGACCTTAATGCCGGCATCAAGCAGATGGTCGGTCAGGTCCTCGGCCATGCGCTTGGTGAGCGTGGTCACCAGTACGCGCTCCTTGCGCACCACGCGCTCGCGAATCTCGTCCTCAAGATCGTCAATCTGCCCACGAACCGGACGCACATCAATCTTGGGGTCGAGCAGACCGGTCGGACGAATAATCTGCTCAACATCGTTTTGGCTCACCCGTAGCTCATAGTCGCCCGGCGTGGCCGAAACATAGATGAACTGGGGAATCCTCGCCTCAAACTCATCGAAACGAAGCGGGCGGTTATCGAGCGCCGAGGGCAGACGAAAACCGTGTTCCACCAGCGTCACCTTACGCGAGCGGTCACCTTCGTGCATGCCGCGAATCTGCGGCACCGTCACATGGCTCTCATCGATGATGCAGAGCATATCCTTGGGAAAGTAATCGATTAGGGTAAACGGCGGCTCACCCGGCTTGCGACCGTCCAGATGACGCGAGTAGTTCTCGATGCCGTTGCAAAAACCCATCGTCTCGAGCATCTCAAGATCATAATCGGTGCGCTGCTGCAGACGCTGCGCCTCGAGCAACTTATCAGTCGCCTTGAGCTCCGCCACGCGCTTCTCGCACTCTTCGCTGATCGATTTCAGAGCCGCCTTGACCTTCGGCTTCTCGGTCACGTAGTGCGATGCCGGCCATACGGGGATGGCCTCGTACTCACGAAGCATCTCACCGGTAACCTCATCGATCTCGGCAATCAGCTCGACCTCGTCGCCAAAGAACTCAAACCGCAACGGATGCTCGGCATAAGGCGGATACACGTCGACAACATCGCCGCGCACGCGGAACGTGCCGCGCGCCAGGTCATAGTCATTGCGATCATATTGAATGTCGATAAGTGCATGGATAAAGTCATCGCGCTCGAGCGGCACCTTCTTGTCGACGTTTGGAGCCAGACCCGCATAGTCCTCAGGAGAGCCAATGCCATAGATACACGAGACCGATGCGACAACGATCACATCGCGTCGAGAGAGCAGTGACGCGGTCGCCTGATGGCGCAGCATCTCGACCTCTTCGTTAATCGAGGAGTCTTTCTCGATATATGTATCGCTTTGCGGCACATACGCCTCGGGCTGATAGTAGTCGTAGTACGACACGAAGTAGACCACAGAGTTATTGGGGAAGAACTCCTTGAGTTCGCTTGCGAGCTGAGCGGCAAGGGTCTTGTTGGGAGCCATGACAAGCGTCGGCTTACCCAAGGCCTCAATAGTCTTAGCCATCGTGAAGGTCTTGCCCGAACCAGTCACGCCCAGCAAAACCTGATAGCGATCTCCGTCCCTCACACCCTGCACAAGCGACTCAATGGCCTTAGGCTGAGAACCTGCAGGCTCATAGGGAGAAACGACTTCAAACGGCACCTCAGCGCCCTCAACGCCAAAGCGCTTAAGTTCACCACCAACGCGTTCTACTTCAAATTCCGTCATGGATACTCCTAACTCATACATCTGCAGTATACGCAGGAGGTGGGCTTAGTCCTATACGAACCGATCGGGATAGAGCGTCTTATAGCGAACCCAGGCATTATTGACACGAATCAGATACGCCTGCGTCTCGGGAAAGGTGATTGCATTATGAAGCGACGTGCTCTGCTGCGCCCAACCGTCGACATTGCCCATGCCAGCGTTATAGGCGGCAATGGCACTATCCGTCGACCCATTGAAATAGGTCAGAAGATACGAGAGGTATGCGCAGCCAAACTCGATATTGGTAGCCGGATCGTTAAGGTTGTCGACCGAATACTCGTCACCGTCGACAAGGCCCTTGGTGATCATATCCTGAGCAGTCACAGGCATCAGCTGCATCAATCCCTGAGCACCCTGATTCGACTCAGCCTCGGGATCCCAATTCGATTCCGACTTAATGACAGCGCACACCAGATACGGATCCAGATTATGCGAAATACTCGATTGCTTTACATACGCCTCGTGGTCAATGGGATACAGCGGCTTAAAGAAAGCCGCGGGAGCACACGAGTAAACGAATGAGATAAGGCCGAAGGCAAAAACGGCAGCCAGCGGAATAAGGCGATACCACGCAAAGAAACGTGTCTTAGGCATCGGCATCCTCCTTATTCGCAGTGTCTATAAACCCATGGCATGCAAGCCATGAGTCAAGCTGCTCAAAGAGCGAATTATCGCCTGCGGCATTATCAATCACCGTTGTAGCGAGATTGCACAGCGCAGACTCATCGGGCTGGCAAGCAGAACGGGCATCGAAATCAGATGGCTCCATGCCACGCTGAATAGCACGCTCGCGACGAACTGACAAAGGGGCGCTGATGACCAAAATTTCATCAGCCAAGCCAAATGCATCCTCAAAACCAGTCGGAGCAGAAACCTCGACCACCGCAAAAGGATAACGGGGAGATGAAACCGTACAACAAACCGGATCGAGAATCCTAAGCGAAAGCTGTTCAATCAGAATGGGATGCACGATGTCATTGAGCCGTGCGACCGAATCAGGAGAAGCGAAAGCTCGAGAAGCGAGGATGCCGCGGCGAATGCCGCCTTCCTCATCCAAAATGTCCCAACCGAATTCATCCGCGAGTGTATTGACGATATCAGAGCCCGGCACATACAGCGATTTTGCAAGCTCATCCAGATCGATAAGCATAGCGCCACGAGATTCGAAATAGCGGCAGGCAGTTGACTTACCCGAAGCAATATTGCCCAAGACAAATACGGTAAACATCAAGCCCTCCCTAACGCCAATGCGAGTAATTATCGCTCAAATATACTAGATGGACTCAAAATACAGCCAAACAGTAAGAGCACATACGGGGGAGCTAGGTCCCAAAGTACAACGTATATACAACGCAAAAAAGGGGGAGGCCGCGAGGCCTCCCCCTTCTCAGTTCAAGCGTACGGCTCGGTGCCGT
>DXZX01000014.1:14933-41752 GCA_019419445.1 Collinsella sp. | reverse complement strand
CTTCCAAGGGGCAAGCCGCGCACAAGATTGAGCCAGCACAACGAATACCGCCGCCGTAACGGGAATGGCCCATAGCGGCCCGACCGCCGAAGCCCGCTCCCACAGCAGCGCATCGGCGGCCACGTTGAGCACCAAGGCGCAGCTCATGCACATGCCGGCACACAGGGCCATCGTCCACGGCATCAGAGGCCGCGGAGGCATCACATGCTCGCGCTCGGTCGCACTCATACGCAGATGGAATCTTTGATTTTGGCAAGCTTCTTCTCGCCGATTCCCGACACACGCATCAGATCGTCAACCGAGGCAAAACCACCGTTCTTTGTCCGCTCATCGATAATCGACTGGGCCATGGAGGGACCGATGCCCGAGAGCGTCTGCAGCTCTGCCGCGCTTGCCGTATTGATATTTACTAGGCCTGTTACGCCACTCACGCCCGATGATGCGGAAGCCCCACCATCAACACCAGCTTCCGCAATGGACGCCTGCTGCTCCCCTACCGTTGGAACGTGAATCTTCTGTCCATCGACGACCTTAGATGCCCGATTGAGCCCCGTAACGTCTGCCTCGGGCGCCAGCCCGCCGGCGGCATCAATCGCCTGAGCCACCCGCGCGCCGTCCTTGAGACGATATACACCGGGCGACACAACGGCGCCATCAACATCGACATAAACCTCTGCCGCGGCAGACGCCTTAGGCGAAGAGCCTTCGGATGTCTTTCCGCTCGAGGCATCGCCGGATCCCGGCTCCACTAACGAACCCGAACCATCAGTGTGCTCAAACGACACACTGCCGGCACCGCCGCCAAGGTTCGCCATCGCCAGTCCACTCGCCATCGCAATGACGACCAGTATCGCCATCACCACTGCCTTATGACCGAGCAGCTTGTCCGCCAAGCGGTCCATCCGTTTGACCCGTTCGTGTTGTTCGCGCTGCGCCATAGCAAAACCTCCCAACAACATCGTGTCAGGAAAAGAGTCCTGCAACAGCCATTCTCCAAAACCGGTTTTCGCGGTCAAACCAAAAGCCGACCAAAACCTTGCGAAATACTGTCCATTTATTCAGGCACACGTCAGCAAATGAACACTTAGCCGCAAAATGCCCAGATAGCAAAAGACCGACGATGCAGACGCATCGTCGGTCTATGCACAAAATTACTCGTGATCTTGGTAAATCTCACGCGGAGCAAGCTCCGAATGTTTGCGTTTTAAGGTCTTAGGGGCCTTATACGTGTTGCTCTCGAAGTCGATGTACTCGGTCTGCTTGAGCAGGCGCTCGATCATCTCCTCGTGATCGAACAACTCCCAGGCCTCATGCACGGCATCGAGTTTAGCGTGCGTCTCGGGACGGCGCGGCATAAACAGCGTGCAGCAGTCGGGAGCGGCCTCAGTCGAGATATCGAACGTACCGATCTCCTCGGCGCGCGCGATGATCTCCTGCTTGTCCGAACCGATGAGAGGACGGAACACGGGGATCTTCACGGCCTCGTTGACAGCCATGATGTTCTCAAGCGTTTGGGAGGCAACCTGCCCAAGCGATTCGCCCGTAACGATGGCCTTAGCGCCCTCGATATGCGCGATGCGCTCGGCAACCGAATACATGATGCGACGGTACATGATCACGCGAAGGTTACTGGGACAGGTGACCGAAATCTCACGCTGGCAGTCGCCAAACGGCACCACGTACAGGCGGCCGATCTGGACACCCGGCTCAAGCGCACGGATGATATCCTGCACCAAATACTCGCTCGTATCGGGCGTCTGCGGACGACCGGAGAAATGTACCGGCACGCACACCGCGCCGCGGCGCGCGAGCATCCAGGTCGCCACCGGAGAATCGATACCTGACGACAGCAGCGTCACGACCTTGCCGGCAGAACCCACCGGCAGACCGCCCACGCCGCGCTCGGAGCGCGCGTACACATAAACGCTACCCTGGACCACCAGTACGTGCACCATCGCATCGGGGTCGTGCATTTGAACCTTTTTATCGGGGAAGGCCTCACACAACACCTCGCCCACCTGACGATTGATGTCAATCGAGGTGAGCTCATAGTCGGTATTGGAGCGCTTAGCGTGCACCTTAAACGAATCGAAGGAACCAAACTCGCGCAGCGCCTTGGCGGCGGCGGCGCAGTACTCCTGCGGGTCGCGGTTGGTGTGATACGCCAAAGACACACGAGCAACGCCGGGAACGGTGCGAATAACACGCGCCGCATCATCGGCCTGATGCTCGTTAAAGGTCACGAGGATATAACCGGAAATTCGAGACACGGCGTTCACGGAAAAGGCGGCCAAAGCCGCCTTAATGTTATCCATGAGGATATGCTCAAAATGTGCGCGGTTCTTGCCCTTCAGTCCAACCTCGTGATAGTGGACCAGGCAGACGCGAGCCGCCATTTAGGCTTCAGCAACCTTGTGGCCGAGCGCCTTCTCGTAACGGGCCTCGTCGTAAGAGATGTCGCCGTCGACAATCTCGTCCATAGCCATCGAGATGGTATCGGCACCGGAAAGCCCGATGGTGATGTCATCGACATCCTGGACGGCAAGCACGCGGTTGTGCTGGCCACGCAGCATGCTATTGATGTCGCAGGCGCGCTTGGAGGCAAGCGAAGCGAGCAGGAAGCGGTTGTGATCGGTCTTCTCCAGAAGATCGTCAATGCAAGGCTTTACAACGGACACGGACCTCAGATCCTTTCATGCATATCGAGAACGCGAACGAGCTCATCGGTCGCGCGGTCGAGATCGTCATTAACCACGACGTCGTCGTAGCGGTCGGCAAGGGCAAGCTCATCGGCGGCGTTTGCCATACGCAGCTCGATCGTCTCGGGCGTCTCGGTACCGCGACCGACCAGGCGATCGCGGAGCACCTCAAGCGAAGGCGGCTTGATAAAGATCAGCACGGCCTCGGGGAAACGCTCCTTCACCTGCAGGGCGCCCTGGACATCGATCTCCAAAATCAGAGACGAACCAGAGGCGAGCTTGGACTGGACCTCGCTCACCAACGTGCCGTAGCAGTTACCGTGGACCTCGGCCCACTCAACAAACTCACCGTTTGCCACGCGGCGGTCGAACTCCTCGCGCGTCAGAAAAAAGTAGTTGACGCCGTCGACCTCACCTTTGCGTGGTGCTCGCGTGGTAGCCGAAACCGTCAGGCCCAGGTTCGAGCGGCGCTCGCGCACACGAGTGACGAGCGTACCCTTGCCTGCGCCTGACGGTCCAGAAATCACAAAGAGCTTGGAATCCTGAGCGCTCACTTATTTGGTCAGCTGCTCGAGGAGCTGCTCGCGCTGACGGACGCCGAGGCCCTGGACGCGACGGGTAGCGGAGATACCGAGCTCCTCCATGATCTTGGCGGCCTTGGCCTTGCCATAACCGGGGAGAGACTCGATGAGGGTGGAAACCTTCATGCGGGAAGCGATGGGGTCATCGGAGTTGAGCACGGACTCGAGGGACTTCTCGCCCTTCTTGATCTGCTCGCGAAGCTCAGCGCGGGCGTGACGTGCGGCAGCAGCCTTCTCAAGAGCCTGCTTGCGCTGCTCATCGGTAAGCTGAGGGAGTGCCATTCGTACCTCCAAGTAGTTGGGTTATATCTGATTCAATAATTGGCATTTTAGCACGTAGAACGTACAAAATGCCCAATCGCGGCTCCATAGGTTAGACGATACCCGCAAAAAGTGCAATATACTGCGCCCAAAGTTAAGCCCCTGACCTGCGATTCCACACAAAGGATGGGAAAGTTTACGCAGGCACAGGGGCTAATTTGTGCTAATGAGACCCAAAAGTGGTGACTTAGGGGAATCTTTTACGCGACGTTTTCGACCAGCTCGGCGACGATGGCGTCAAAGGCGGCAACCGGATCGTCGGCGCCGGTGATGGGACGGCCCACCACAATATGACTTGCGCCGCGCTCGATAGCCTGGGAAGGCGTCGCCACGCGGGACTGGTCACCAAGGGCGGCACCCACCGGACGCACGCCCGGAGTCACGATCAGGGCATCAGAACCCAGCAGCTCACGCATGTCGTGAGCCTCCATCGGCGAGCACACGATGCCATCGATGCCGTTGGCCTGAGCGAGCTTTGCCAGGCGGGCGGCCTCCTCGGACACGGGCGACTCGACGCCGATCTCGCTCAAGGCATCCTGATTCATGCTCGTGAGAACGGTGATGGCGACGAGCTTGGCGCGGTCCTCGCGCGCCTCCTCGGCACCCTCGCGGCAGGCAGCGAGCATGGCGCCCGAACCCAAGCCGTGAACCGAGAGCAGGTCGGCACCGGCAAGCGAGGCCGAACGGGCGGCGCCGCGAACCTGATGCGGAATATCATGGAACTTAAGGTCGAGGAAAACCTTAAAGCCCAAATCCTTGAACGTCTTGACGATCTCAGGACCCTCGGCGTAATAGAGCGTCATGCCAACCTTGAGCCAGGCGGCATGGCCCGAAAGCTCGTGGGCGAGCTCGAGCGCACGCTCACGGTCGCAGTCGAGAGCGACGATAACACGGTCGCGGGCATCGGTCTCTAGCATTCGAACGCACCTACCAGTTCGTTGATGTCCTTCACGCCCTGAGACTCGGCCCAGGCCTCGAGCTCGTGCGCGATCTTGAGCGAAGCGCACGGATCGACGAAGTTGGCCATGCCGACCGACACGCAGGTGGCGCCGGCCAGAATAAACTCGGCCGCATCCTCGCCCGTCATGACGCCGCCGACACCGTTGATGGGGATATCGACGGCCTGGGCAACCTCCCAGACCATGCGCACGGCGATGTGGTGGCACAGCGGGCCCGAAAGGCCGCCCTTGGGCTTGGCCACGCGGGACTTGCGGGTATGGACGTCGATGGCCATGCCCTGGATGGAGTTGATGACCGAAAGGCCGTCGGCACCGGCAGCCTCGAGGGCCTTGGCAATCTCGGCAACGTTAACCGGAGCCATCTTTACGAACAGCGGCTTATCGGTCACCTTGCGGCAGGCAGCCATAACGGAAGAGGCGCCCTCGGGCGTGGAGCCCATGGCGGCACCGCCGGCGGCGATATTAGGGCAGCTCACGTTGATCTCGTAGCCGGCAGCCCAGGGGCACAGTTCGACATACATCTCGAGTGCGCGGACAAACTCGTCAACGGAGTGGCCGGCAACCTGACAGATGACCTGGCAGCCGTCCTTGGAGAGCTGCTCGAGCCACGGACCGGACTCGCGGGCAAAGGCGGCCACGCCGGGGTTCTGAAGGCCCACGGAGTTGATCATACCGCCGGGAATCTCGGCCATGCGGGGCGCGGGGTTGCCGGGCCAGGGCTCGGCAGCGCAACCCTTGGTGGTGATGGCGCCCAGCTGGGAAACATCAAAGAAGTTCTGGAACTGCCAACCGTAGCCAAAGGTACCGGCTGCGGTGTTGATGGGGTTCTGCATCTTGACGCCGCCGAAATCGACGGCCATGTTCACGGTACCCACTAGAAGACCACCACCTTGGAAGCATCGAACACGGGGCCGCACATGCAAGCACCCTTCATACCGTCGACCGTTTCGACATTGCAGGTGTTGCAGGCGCCAAAGCCACAGCTCATCATGCGCTCAAGCGACACCTCGCAGTACGCACCGGCCTCGGCAGCGGCAGCGGCGACTTTCTTCATCATGACAGCGGGGCCGCAGCTGGCCACATAGTCGTAGCCGCCCTCGCCGAGCAGCTCGGCTGCCGGGTCGGTGCAAAAACCGTGCGTGCCCAGCGTGCCATCGTCGGTGCACACGTTAACCGTGGCGCCCAACGCACGGAACTCATCGACACCCACGGCCTTGGAAGCGGTGCCAAAGCCCAGGCAAACGTCGACATCCACGCCCTGCTCGGCAAGCATGCCGGCGAGGCACAGCACGGGCGGAACACCGATGCCGCCCGCCACGAGCAGCGCCTTCCTGGTGCCCTCGGGAACAAGCCAGCCGCGGCCGCCAGGGCCCAACAGGTTGGACTTGGAGCCAGGGCCCATCTGGGACAAACGACGGGTATCGTCGCCCACGACGGCGTACCACAGCTCGACGGTGCCGGCCTCGGCGTCGGCGCGGTAGTAGCTCAGGGGCACGCGAAGCAGCGAGGACGCATCGCCGGGTACGGCGATGTTCACAAACTGACCGGGCTTGAGCGCACTTGCAAGCTTGGGGGCCGAGATGACGAGCGAGAAGATGCCGTCGGCAATCTCCCGGTTCGAGACGACCTCGAAGTCGTGCATGCGTGCAGTGGAAGGTGTGGGCATAGACGCTCCAATCCCCCATGCGGTTGCATGGTCCAAACGAATAGAAAGCGCGGCACCGCAAGGGCACCGCGCATAAAAGCGATAAGGCTATGCTAGCAGATGCAGCCGTCGGCAAGCGTCTGCTTACCGCCGACAAACACATCGGTGGCACGACCGGTAAGCGTGCGGCCGGCAAAACCGGAGTTCTCGGCGCGTGACTCGTAACCGTCCTCGCCAACCGTCCAGGTTGCGGAGGGGTCGAACACGGTCAGGTCGGCAACGGAGCCCGCCTTGACCTGAACCTGGTCGAGGCCCAGAATCTCACGCGGCTTGATGGCCATGAGCTCGACCATGCGAGCCATGCTCATCTTGCCCGTGTTGACCAGCTCGGTGAGCACGAGCGACAGCGAGGTCTCGAGACCGATCATGCCAAAGGGCGCAAGCTCGAACTCGCGGGCCTTCTCCCACGGGGTGTGGGGAGCGTGATCGGTGACGATAACGTCGACGGTACCGTCGATGACACCCTGACGGATGGCCTCGGCGTCCTCGTCGGTGCGCAGCGGCGGATTGACCTTGAGCGAGGTGTTGTAGGTCTCGTCCAGGTCGTTCTCGGTCAGGAACATGTGGTGCGGGGTAGCCTCGCAGGTCACCTGGACACCGGCGGCCTTACCGGCACGCACGAGCTCCAGGCCGTGAGCGGTGGAGATGTGCTGGATGTGCAGCTTGGCACCGGTCAGCTTGGCGATCTCGATGTCGCGGGCGATCTGAAGCTCCTCGCCGGCAGCCGGCCAACCCTCGAGGGCCAGACGAGTCGAGACCTTGCCCTCGTTGATCTGACCGTGGCCGACCAGATCCTCGTCCTGGCAGTGGCTCATAAAGACCTTGCCGAACATCTTGCCGTAGTCCATGCAGCGACGGAGCATGCCCGCGCCCTGCACGCCGCGACCGTCGTCGGTGAAGGCGACGGCGCCGTGGGCGACCATATCGCCCATCTCGGACATGGCCTCGCCCTTAAGACCGCGGGTCATGGCGCCCGACGGATAGACGCGGCAGTGGCCGACCTCGGCAGCGCGGGCCTTGACGAACTCCACGACAGTGCCGTTATCGGTGACGGGATCGGTGTTGGGCATGGCGCACACGCCGGTGAAGCCGCCCTTGGCAGCAGCACGGGTGCCACTCTCGATATCCTCTTTGACCTCGTAGCCGGGCTCGCGCAGGTGCACGTGCATATCCACCAGGCCGGGGACGAGATACTTGCCGGAAAGGTCGCGGACCTCGGCTCCCTCGGCGGCGAGGTTCTCGCCGACCTCGGCGATCTTGTCGCCGTCAATCAGGACGTCGACGACACCGTCAAGCTCGACGGACGGATCGACGACGTGGGCGTTCTTAAGAAGCAAGGCCATTATCGGCACCTCCAAGCAGCAGATACAGGATAGCCATACGCACGCAGATGCCGGCGTAGACCTGCTCCAGGATGACGGAGCGTTGCGGGTGGTCGGCCATATAGGAGTCGAACTCGACGCCGCGGTTGATGGGGCCCGGGTGGCAGATGATCGCATCGGGCTTCATGAGCTTCTCGCGATCCTTGGTCAGACCGAAGAGCTTGTGGTACTCACGAATCGTGGGGAACGGTGCGCCCTCGAGGCGCTCCTGCTGCACGCGCAGCATATAGACGACGTCCAGCTCGGGCAGGACGGAATCGAGGTCGCTCGTCACGTGGTCGCAGCCCAGGACCCCGGGCGCCGGCGGCAGTAGCGTGCCGGGGGCGACGGCGTAGGTCTCGCAGCCCATGATCTTAAGGGCGGGGATCAGCGAGCCGCACACGCGGGAGTGCGCGATATCGCCGACGACGGCGACCTTCAGACCGTGGAAGTCACCCTTGTGCTCCCAGATGGTATACAGGTCCAGCAGGGCCTGCGTGGGGTGGTTGTGCTTGCCGTCGCCGGCGCAGATAACGCTCGCGGGCGAGTTCTGCGTGACGATGTAGGGCGCGCCGGCGTGCTTGTCGCGCACGACGATGCAGTCGATCTTGTAGGCGTTGAGGGTCTCGACGGTGTCGACAAGGCTCTCGCCCTTGACCGTGGAGGTCGAGGAGCCGCCAAAGTTGAGGCTGTCGGCCGAAAGACGCTTCTCGGCGAGCTCGAAGGAGCTGCGGGTGCGCGTCGAGGGCTCGTTGAACATGTTGACGATGGTCTTGCCCTTGAGCGTGGGGACCTTCTTAATCGCACGCTCGTTGACCTCGGAGAACGCCTTGGCGGTCTCGAGGATGAGCTTAATGTCCTCTTCGGAGTACTCGGTAATGTCGATCAGGTGCTTATGGTTGAACGCCACGGTACTACTCACCTCCCAGCGGCGCAGAACCCACGTGGGAGCCCGGCGCGACGTCGTTGATCTCGACAGCGGTACGGCCGTCGACTTCCTTCATATATAGGTGCACGTTCTCCTCGTGCGACGAGGGAACGTTCTTGCCGACAAAGTCCGGCGAGATGGGGAGCTCGCGGTGACCGCGGTCAACGAGAACTGCCAACTCAATGCGGCTCGGACGGCCCAGATCCATGACGGCGTCCAGAGCGGCGCGAATGGTACGGCCCGTGTACAGGATGTCATCCACCAGCACGACGCGCTTGCCGTCGACGCTGAAGGGAATGTTGGTAGCGTGGATCGCGGGAGCGAAATTGGTCGCATAGTCATCGCGATAGAAGCTGATGTCCAGGCTGCCAAGCGGAACGTCGACACCCTCGATCTCCTTGATCGCCTCGGCGAGCTTCTTTGCCAGAAGGTCGCCGCGCGTGACGATGCCGACCAGAGCGAGGTCTTCACAGCCCTCGTTGCGCTCGAGGATCTCGTGCGCGATGCGGGTCATCGCTCGGTTGACGGCGGTCTCGTCCATGATGACCGCCTTGGGGGAAGTCGTGCCCATCGATCTCCTTCCTCACATGTCTTGACTGCTGACACAGTCAAAAAAATAGATGCCCGACCGCTCAAAGCGGACCAGACACCCACAAGGAAGGGCTGCTCTATGGCAGCTATGTAATTCCATGTGGGTATCTCGTACCCCTTTAATGGTCAAGGGATAGTGTAGCCAACCTCGAGCTTAATTGCGAGCATAAATACGGAGCAATCCGTAAACGGAGCCCAACGCTCAATAAACCTATATATATTTGTGGGACGAGCTTGAAAACCTTGTTGCGAGCTGGCATAATCCCCTCTGCTGCACGCAAATCGGATCTACGTCCAGGGCCGTGGCGTGGGCACTATCGCCAAAAGAGAAATATCTCTGTGTAGATTACGCACAGGGAGCTGCTTCTGTGCTATAGTTCAGGCTTGTTTGTTAACGCGACATGTTCGTTTGTCGCCCAAGGAGGGTCAGTTATGTCCAAAGTTTGCGAAGTTTGCGGTAAGCACCCCGTTGCCGGTCGCTCCATCAGCCACTCTCACCGCGTCACCAACCGTAAGTTCCGCCCCAACATCCAGCGCGTTTACGTCGTCGTCGACGGTCACCGTCGCAAGATGAACGTTTGCTCCACCTGCCTCAAGTCCGGCAAGGTTGCGCGCTCCTAAATAAGGTCTTACCAACAAGTACCTCGGACTCTCCGGGTCAAAGACCTCGCGTTCACATAGAACTTACCAAAGGCGCCCTCCCCTACGGAGGGCGCCTTTTTGGTTTATTGACTACCAACTGATCGTAAGACGACAACTACTAACATATGAATATGCAAAAGTCGTTCTCGATAACCCGACGCCTTTAAGCCAAAAACCCTCTGGAACCAAATGCTGGCCAATACGGCTTCAGGGCACCTACAAGGCGCAAAGCATCCGATCTTTCCTACGCTAAGTAGCATAATTTAGTTGAAACGGTTCATTTGATTGAAGCGTTTTAGTATGCCTTTTACGGGAATCTGACCGTTTACCGAATTATTTCTTGCTATCATGCAAGGCGTAGGGTAAATCTCCGATCGCAAGGAGACACAAATGGTGAAAAAGTCACCGGAAAACACTACTCCCGCCATCGTGGACAACGTGGAGGCGCTTGAGGCCAAACTCAAATCTATGCGTGAGGCCCAGGCTAAATTCGCTGAGTACACTCAGGAGCAGGTAGACAAGATCTTCTACGAGGCTGCTATGGCCGCCAACAAGGCTCGTATTCCTTTGGCCAAGCTCGCCATCGAGGAGACAGGCCGTGGCGTTCTCGAGGACAAGGTCATCAAGAACCACTACGCCGCTGAGTACATCTACAACGCTTACAAGAACACCAAGACCTGCGGTGTCATCGAGCGCGACGACGCTTACGGCATCACCAAGGTCGCCGAGCCGATCGGTATCGTTGGCGCTGTCATCCCGACCACCAACCCGACCTCCACGGCCATCTTCAAGACGCTCATCTGCCTGAAGACCCGTAACGCCATCATCATCTCCCCGCACCCGGCAGCCGCCAAGTGCACCATCGCCGCCGCCAAGCTCGTTCTCGACGCAGCTGTCAAGGCCGGTGCTCCTGAGGGCATCATCGGCTGGGTCGACAAGCCGTCCATCGAGCTGACCAACATGGTCATGCGCGACGTCGACATCATTCTCGCAACCGGTGGCCCGGGCATGGTCAAGGCTGCTTACTCCTCCGGTAAGCCCGCACTCGGCGTCGGCGCCGGCAACACCCCGGTCATCATCGACGATACCGCGGACATCAAGCTCGCCGTCAACTCCATCATCCACTCCAAGACGTTCGACAACGGCATGATCTGCGCTTCCGAGCAGTCCGTCACCGTCCTCGACTCCATCTACAAGGATGTCAAGGCTGAGTTCCAGCGTCGCGGCTGCTACTTCGTCAAGCAGGGTGCCGAGATGGACGCCCTGCGTGCCGCCATGTTCAAGAACGGCGCACTCGATCACCGCATCCCCGGCATGGCTGCCGCCAAGATCGCCGAGCTCGCCGGCATCGAGGTTCCCGCCAAGACCAAGATCCTGATCGCCGAGGTCACCTCCACCGATCCCGAGAAGGAAGAGTTCTCCCACGAGAAGCTCTCCCCGGTCCTCGCTATGTATCACGCCAAGGACTTCCAGGAGGCCGTTGACAAGGCAGAGCACCTCGTCCTCGCAGGTGGCCCGGGCCACACCGCCTCTCTCTACGTGCACCCGGCACAGAGCGAGAAGATCGCTAAGTTCCAGCACGTCATGAAGGCCTGCCGCATCGTCATCAACACCCCGTCCTCGCACGGCGGCATCGGTGACCTCTACAACTTCGGCATGAAGCCGTCTCTAACCCTGGGCTGCGGCTCCTGGGGTGGCAACTCCGTCTCCGAGAACGTTGGGGTGAAGCACTTGATCAACGTCAAGACCGTGGCAGAGCGCCGCGAGAACATGCTGTGGTTCCGCGCACCCGAGAAGGTCTACTTCAAGAAGGGCTGCACGCCCGTCGCACTCGACGAGCTCGGCACCGTAATGGGCAAGAAGCGCGCCTTCATCGTTACCGACCAGTTCCTCTTCAAGAATGGCAACACGCGTGCCATCGAGGCCAAGCTCGATGAGATGGGCATCGCTCACGACTGCTTCTACGACGTTGAGCCCGATCCCTCCCTGCAGTGCGCACGTCGCGGCGCCAAGCAGATGACGCTCTTCGAGCCGGATGTCATCATCGCCGTCGGCGGCGGTTCCGCAATGGACGCCGGCAAGATCATGTGGATGATGTACGAGCACCCCGAGGCGAACTTCGAGGACATGGCCATGGACTTCATGGACATCCGCAAGCGTATCTTCACCTTCCCCGAGATGGGCAAGAAGGCTTACTTCGTCGCCGTCCCGACCTCTTCGGGCACTGGCTCCGAGTGCACGCCGTTCGCCATCATCACCGACAAGGAGACCGGCATCAAGTGGCCGCTCGCCGACTACGCGCTGCTCCCCAACATGGCTATCGTCGACGCCGACAACTGCATGACCGCCCCGAAGGGCCTCACCGCAGCTTCCGGTATTGACGTCATGACCCACGCCATCGAGTCCTACGTCTCCATCATGGCTTCCGATTACACCAAGGGCCTCTCCGAGCGCGCCGCAAAGCTCGTCTTCGAGAACCTCCCGAGCTCCTTCACCAACGGTGCCAAGGATCCGCACGCTCGCGAGGAGATGCACAACGCATCCTGCATGGCCGGTATGGCATTCGGTAACGCCTTCCTGGGCCTCAACCACTCCATGGCCCACAAGCTCGGCGCTTTCCACCATCTGCCCCACGGCCTCGCAAACGCAGTCATCCTGACCCGCGTCATGCGTTACAACGCCGCCGAGGCTCCTGTCAAGATGGGAACCTTCTCTCAGTATCCTTACCCCAACGCGCTGCACAACTACGCCGAGATGGCTCGTTACTGCGGCATCGACGGCAAGGACGACCGTGAGGTCTTCGAGAACTTCATCACCAAGCTCACCGAGCTCTGCGACTTCATCGGTGTCAAGCACACCATCGCTGAGTACGGCGTTGACGAGAAGTACTTCCTCGACACCCTCGACGAGATGACCGAGCAGGCATTCAACGACCAGTGCACCGGCGCTAACCCGCGCTACCCGCTCATGAGCGAGATCAAGGAGCTCTACCTGGACGCCTACTACGGCCGAGAGCCTCAGGATTACGCCGTCTGCTAGTTCTAGCACGGTTTTTAACGGCGGGGGTGCACGGGTGTTTCACACACCCCCGCCGTCGCTTCTATCGCATCGTTGAAAGGATGCAACCATGCTGCTACCCGATTCCAAGACCGAGCTCGTCCGCCGTGGCAACAAGGTCGTTTACGACCTGGGTGACAAGATCGTCAAGGTCTTTAACGAGACCAAGCCCGTCTCCGACGTGTTCAACGAGGCTTTGAATCTTGCCCGCATCAATGAGTGCGGCATCCGCAGCCCCAAGGCTCTCGAGGTTTCCCAGCTCGAGAACGCCAACGGCTGGGCGCTCGTGACCGAGAAGGTTCCGGGCACTACCCTTGCCGAGAAGATGACTGCCGAGCCCCAGCGCTTCGGTGAGTACCTCGAGATGTTCGTCGACCTCCAGATCGAGATCCACGGCTACACCTCCCCGCTGCTCAACCGTCAGCGCGACAAGTTCGCCCGCATGATCGACAGCCTTGATCAGCTCAATGCCACCACGCGCTACAACCTTCAGGAGCGTCTGGACGGTATGACCAAGGAGTTCAAGGTTTGCCACGGCGACTTCAACCCCTCCAACGTCATCGTCGGCGACGACGGTCAGCTGTACGTCTGCGACTGGGCACACGCCACCCAGGGCTCCCCTGCTGCCGACGTTGCCACCACCTACCTGCTCTTTGCCCTCAACAGCAAGGATCAGGCCGAGGCCTACCTGGAGCTCTACTGCGACCGCGCCGACATGCCCATGCAGGTCGTGCGTCAGTGGACGAGCATCGTTGCCGCTTCCGAGCTCGCTCGTAAGCGCAACGTGAACGATGAGTTCCTTAAGAACTGGATCGACGTCGTCGATTATCAGTAATATCTGAGCGATTCATTTCGCATCGGAGGCACAAAGGAAAACCCCGCAGCTCGCATGGGCTGTGGGGTTTTTCCTTTTAGCGATTGAGCGCGCCGACAAGATAAAAGGACGGCCCCGCATCTCCCCTATCTGGAGAAATGCGGGGCCGTCCCGTATATCGAACTACAAGCGAAATCGCCGATTAACGGCGGGCAGCCTTCACAAGCTCGGCGACCTTGGCGACGACCTCGTCGATCGCCACGTCCTCGCGCTCGCCCGTGGCACGGTCCTTGAGCTCAACGGTGCCGTTCTTAAGGCCACGCTTGCCGAGCACCACCTGATACGGGAAGCCCATAAGGTCATTGTCGGCAAACTTAAAGCCGGGACGCTCATCGCGATCGTCGACGACAACCTCGATACCCTCGGCGCACAGGCCATCAACGATCTGTTCGCAAACGGTAGCGCACTCCTCCTTCTTGGGGTCGAGCGGAATCACCGCAACCTCGTACGGGGCAACGGAGACCGGCCAGACGATGCCATGCTCGTCGTTGTGCTGCTCCACGACGGCAGCGAGCGAGCGAGACACGCCCACGCCGTAGCAACCCATGATAAGCGGCTTCTCCTTGCCGTCCTCGTCCATAAAGGTAGCACCCATGGCCTCGGAGTACTTGGTGCCCAGCTGGAAGACCTGGGAAACCTCGATGCCGCGAGCAGCAGAGAGCGGCTTGCCGCAGTGCGGGCAGGGATCGCCGGCGACGACGGTGACCAGATCGGCCCACTCGTCGACGGTAAAGTCGCGCTCGGGGCAGGCACCGGTAAAGTGATAATCGACCTCGTTGGCACCGCAGGCCCACTGCTTGGACTCGCGCAGGCTCTCATCGCACACCAGACGGATGCCCTCGGGCAGGTTGACCGGTCCGATAAAGCCCTTGTGCAGACCGTTCGCCTGAAGCTCCTCGTCGGTCATCATGCGATAGCCCTTGCCAAAGACGTGCTCGGCTTTGCAGTCATTGAGCTCGTGGTCGCCCGGGACAATGGCCACAACCGGCTTGCCCTCGGCGTCGATGAGCGCCAACGACTTGCGCGTGCCGTTCTCGGGGAAGCCGAAGAACTTGGCAACAGCCTCGATGGTGCCCATACCCGGAGTCTCGACCTTGGTGAGCGTGCCGTCGCCGGGGCCCTCGGTCACAACGACCTTGGTGCTTGCAGCCTCATCATCGGCAGCAAAGCCGCAATCGTCGCAATACACGAGCGAAGCCTCGCCGGCATCGGCCAGAGCCATGTACTCGACGGAGGTATCGCCGCCGATCTCGCCGGAGTCGGCGACAACGGGCAGAGCCTTGATGTAGCAGCGCTCGCAGATGTTGGCGTAGGCCTGCTTCATCTTGTCGTACTCCTCCTGCAGACTCTCCTGCGTGGCAGAGAAGCTGTAGGCGTCCTTCATGATGAACTCACGGCCGCGCATCAGGCCAAAGCGGGGACGGAACTCATCACGGAACTTGTCCTGAATGTGGTACAGGTTGACGGGCAGCTGCTTATAGGAGCGCAGCTCGTTGCGCACCAGGGCCGTGACGGTCTCCTCGTGCGTGGGGCCCAGCACAAACTCGCGACCATGACGGTCGTCAAAGCGCACGAGCTCCTTGCCATAGGCATCGATGCGGCCGGACTCACGCCACAGCTCGGCATCGACCATAATGGGCATCATGAGCTCCTGGGCGCCGGCGGCGTCCATCTCGTCGCGCACGATGTTCTCGATCTTACGAATCGAGCGCCAAGCGAGCGGCAGATAGGAATACAGACCGGCGGCCTCCTTGCGGATCATACCGGCACGAAGCAGCAGACGATGGCTTGCAAGCTCGGCGTCGGCCGGATCCTCTTTGAGCGTCGGCGCATAGAGCTTAGACATATACATTGCTCGGGTCATTTATTTCTCCTCAATAAGCTTGTCGACCTCGGCCATAAGCGCGTCGACAATTTGGTCCTCAGCTACTTTACCAATGATCTGGCCATGCGAAAAGAGCAGAGCCTGACCACGTCCGCAAGCAACGCCCAGGTCGGCATCAGAAGCCTCACCGGGGCCATTAACGGCACACCCCATGACGGCAATCGAAAGCGGCGCGGCATAGTTCTTAAGCCGCTCGGTTACTTCCTCGGCGATTGCAATCAGGTTAACCTGGCAGCGGGCGCACGTGGGGCACGAGACAATCTCGGGTCCACGGCGACGCAGGCCCAGAGACTGCAAAATGCCCCAGGCGACCGGCGGCTCCTCGACCGGATCGGCCGTGAGCGAGACGCGCATGGTGTCACCGATACCCTCAGACAGCAGGATACCAAGGCCCACCGAGCTCTTGATGGTGCCCTGCAGCTTGGTACCTGCCTCGGTTACGCCCAGGTGAAGCGGAACGTGGGGAATCTCACGCGACAGGGCTCGATAGGTATCGAGCGTCGTTTGCACGCTGTGGGCCTTGGCTGAAAGCACAATGTTCGTAAAGCCGCGGTCTTCAAAATGCTTGACGAAACGCTCGCTCGACATCACGAGCTTTTCGGGCTGCGTGAGGTCTTCGCGCTCGGCGATATCCTGCTCAAGCGAACCGGCATTGACGCCGATACGAATTGCGCAGCCCGCGGCACCCGCAGCATCGATCACCGCGTCAACCTTGGCCCAATCGCCGATATTGCCGGGGTTGATGCGCAGCTTGGCAGCACCGGCCTCGACGGCACCAATGGCGAGCTTATGGTTAAAGTGGATGTCGGCGACAATCGGCACCGGAGACTCGGCACAGATGGTGCGGAAACCCTCAAGCGCGGCCTCGGTGGGCACGCTCACGCGCACGATATCGCAGCCAGCCTGCGCCAACGCGCGCACTTGCGCAAGCGTTGCCTGGGCATCAGCGGTATCGGTGCAGGTCATGGATTGGACCACCACCGGCGCGCCGCCACCGATCTGCACGCCGCCCACATGCACGGGGCGCGTCAGCTCGCGAGGCAAAGGATGGGATAAAGACAATCCAAACACTCCCCTACAGAATAAATCGAAGGACGTCGGAACGAAGCATATAGACAAACAACAGCGCAAAGAGCGCGATGCCCACATAGCTCACAATCGTCTGGACCTTGAGCGGAAGCTCGCGGCCCGCAATCTTTTGAATGATCTCGATGACCAGCTTGCCGCCATCGAGCGGTGGGATGGGCAGCAGGTTCATAAAGCCAAGCGAGAACGAAATGAGGGCGGCAAACGAGAGGAACGTGGCAGGACCGGCAGCAGCAGCCTGTGAGGACATAACGCTAATACCCACGATCGAAGAGGACTGGTCGAGAATCTCCATCGTGTGCTGCGGCTGGAGCAGGCGCATCACGCCCTCCGCTGTCTGCACGACATAGGAGAACGACAGGCGAGCCGACGTGATGGGGTCCAAACGGACCACCTGCGTAGAGGCGTACACACCTAGGCGCTCGTCCTCTTTGAGTGCAACCGTGGTCGAATGCTGCTTGCCATCACGCTCGTACTCGATGGCGATATCGTCCTTACCGGCAGCCTTGCCGATGGCGTCGTAAACGTCTATCCAGGTAGAGCACGATACTCCGTCGACCGAAAGGATCGCGTCACCGCCCTCGATTCCCGCCGCGGCGGCAATCGAGCCTTCGTCAACCTGACCGATCACATTGGTATCCAACGGCACCGCGACACCTGCGATGGAATAGATGCTCATAAGGAGCAAAAAGCCCGTCAGGATATTGACGACAATGCCCGCGAGCAACATAAAGGCTCGCTTGAGAAAGCCTTGGCCCAAATAGGTGTGCGAGCGCTCGCGTGCGAGGAATTCAGCCTCGCCGCACGGCAGTTCCCATACATCGCCCTCGGCAGTCGCATGCTCTCGATCGAACTTGCGACCGTCAAAGGTGGTATATCCTGCAGCATCGCGCGGCAGCGTCTGGTACTTGGTGGGGTAATAACTCGGCGAGGGTTTCTCCCCCTCCTCGTACCAGGGAGCGATGGAACCCCACCCCAGCAGCAAGGCACAGGCCTCGAGTACGTCCTCCTCGGGCAGTTCGAGCTCGGCGGCAAGGTCGGCCACGGTCACGCGACCGTGACGATAGATTGCCGCAAGCACGCAATCGGCACACGAGACGTCCGTGGGATCCATGCCGCAGATGGCAGCATAGCCGCCCAGCAGCAGCGGCGTCACGCCAAACTTGGTTCCGATGCGACGCGACGTGTGATGGATGTCAAAACGGCACGGCAGGCCCAAATAGAACTCGGTCACACGGACGCCGCAGGCACGCGCCGCCAAAAAGTGGCCGCCCTCGTGCAAAAACACGAGGACGGAAAGCATCAGAAGGCCCCAAAAGACCGATGAGAGAACGCTCAGAACAGTATCCATAAATCGAAAAAGAAATCCTTATGGTTAGGAATGGGTTGCGGCGAGCACCAGAGCGGCCTTTTCGCGCGCCCAGGCATCGATGTCGCGAAGCTGCTCAAACGAGGTAACCGCCTGTGTGTCATGCGCATCCATGCAGGATTCCACAACGCGGTCGATATCGGTAAAGCTACAGCCGTCGTGTAAGAACGCATCGACAGCGACCTCGTTGGCCGCATTAAGCACGCACGGCATGGTGCCGCCCGTCTTGCCGGCACGCTCGGCCAGCGCCAGGCAGCGGAAGGTATTCATGTCGGCAGCATCAAACGTGAGCTGCCCCAGCTCGCGGAAATCGATACGAGGCGCCGGGGTATCCCAACGCTCGGGATACGAGAACGCGAACTGGATGGGAATACGCATGTCGGAAGCACCGAGATGCGCCATCACGGAGCCGTCGGCAAACTCGACCATAGAGTGAATCTTGGACTGACGCTGCACGACCACGTTAATGAAATCGAGGTCGCAGTTAAACAGATGCATGGCCTCAATGCGCTCCAGGCCCTTATTCATGAGGGTGGCGGAGTCGATGGTGATCTTAGCACCCATGGCCCACGTGGGATGTGCGAGGGCATCGGCACGCGTCACGCGATCTAGCTCGTCGCGCGTGCGGCCAAAGAACGGACCGCCCGAGCAGGTGAGCCAAATACAATGAGCCTCGCGCGGGCTCTCCCCCAGATAGCACTGGTAGATGGCGGAGTGCTCAGAGTCGACTGGAATAAGCTGGCCCGGTTGTGCCAACGGCATAAGCAAGTCGCCACCGACGACGAGGGACTCCTTGTTGGCAAGGGCAAGACGCTTATTCGAGGTCAAGGCCGCATGGCTCGCCTCGAGACCGGCGGCACCCACAATAGCGACAAGCACGCAGTCGACATCGTCGCGACGCGCGAGCTCGCAAACCGCCTGCGCGCCAACGCCGAGCTTCGTTCCCTCGGGCAACTCCTGCAGCACGGCGTCATCGCCATGAGCGACATCGGCCACGGCAACCGCCGGAACCGAGAACTCGCGGGCAGCGGCAACGAGCTCGGAGGTACTGGAGTTAACGGATAGCGCCGTCACCTGCAGGCGATCGGCATGCTGACGGCACACATCGAGCGCCTGAGTGCCGATAGAGCCCGTACAGCCCAGGATGGCAACACGGAGACGTCCATCGGAGCCATACGTCGTCTGGAATGACATTACAGCACGCCTCCGATCATCAGCATCAGCTGCGCTGTGATGCAGCCGAAGATAAGCGAATCGCTACGATCGAGCATGCCGCCGTGGCCCGGGATAAGGTTACCGGAATCCTTAACGCCCACACCGCGCTTGATGCGAGACTCGATAAGGTCGCCGATAACGCCCAAAATGGACACGACCACGCCACACAGCAGCGCATAGGGCAGGCTGAGCTTGTAGAAGTGCGTCGCCCACAGGATGAGCCAAATCAAAACCGAGCCCAGGATGCCGCCGACAAACCCCTCCCAGCTCTTTTTGGGAGAGATCTTGGGAACCATCTTGTGTTTGCCGATACGGCTACCCACGATGTAGGCAAACGAATCGGAGACCCAAAGGGACGCACAAACGCCCACCGAAAGCAGGGCGCCGGCAAAACCGGGCACGGCATCGCGCAGCAGCACGATAGCCGACAGCATAAAGCCAGTGTAGATGGGACCCATGAGCGTCACGGCCACATCAGAGATGCGGGTACGCGGCGACAAGACATACCAAATGCCCACAGCGAGCATCAGGGCAAAAAGCAGTGCATTCAGCAACATCGAATCGCCCAACGCCGACAGCGGAAAGAGTACGGCGGCAGCGATACCCATGCGCTCGTTAGCCATCTTGCCATCGAGCCTCGTCATACGGAAAAACTCATAGCAGCACAGACCACTCATGACAGAAACAAAGATGGCCGTGGGCACGATACCCAAAACCAGGCACAGGATAAAGACGACGGCGTAGACGATACCGGCGGCGGCACGGGTAATAAAGCCCGCAAGCCACGAACCGGTGCTATTCTTCGCTGCAGGCGCTCCCGCAGCGGCAGCCTTGCGCTCAGATGTCTTGGGAGCAGTTGCCTTGGGACGATCGGACACGATTAAGCCTCCTCGGTCTTGCTCAGACCACCAAACCTACGGTCACGGCCCTGATAGGCCAAAATGGCGTCGACAAGGCCCCAACGATCAAAGTCGGGCCAATAGGTATCGGTGACGTAGAATTCGGAATAAGCCACCTGCCACAGCAGATAGTTCGAAAGGCGCAGCTCACCAGAAGTGCGAATCACAAGCTCCGGATCGGGCAGCCCAGCGGTATAGAGGTGCGAGGCAACCATATCATCGTCGATAGCAGCAGGATCGATCTTGCCGGCGACGGCATCGAGCGCAATCTGACGGACAGCGCGGGTAATCTCGGCGCGCGCGCCGTAGTTAACGGCAAGCGCCAGCGTCATACCGGTGTGATCGGCGCACTCGGCAAGACCGCGTTCAAAAACGTCGCGGGTCTTCTTGGGTAGCGCGGAAATATCACCCAAAAAGACAACGCGCACGTTTTCGCGCTTCAGAAGCGGCAGCTCGTCGATAAACGTCTTGGCAAACAGATGCATCAAGACGTTGACCTCATGCTGCGGACGATTCCAGTTTTCGGTAGAAAACGCATAGGCCGAAAGCACGTCGACGCCCAAGCGCACGCAGGCGGTAATGATCTCGCGCAGCGAAACGATACCCGCCTTGTGGCCCTCGGTGCGTGCAAGACCGCGCGATGTGGCCCAACGACCGTTGCCGTCCATGATGCACGAGATATGGTGCGGAATGTTATTGAGGTCAAGGTCGGAAAAACCGACGCCCGCAGGGGCGTCGGCAAAGTACTCGACCAGTTTATGCTCGTCGTATTGCACCTTAGATCTCCATGACCTCGGCTTCTTTTTCCTTCAGAAGCTCCTCGACCTTGGCGACATACTCATCAGTGTGCTTCTGGACCTTGGCCTGCTCGCGACGGACATCGTCCTCGGTGAGCTCCTCATCGCGCTCGAGCTTGTTGTTGAAGTCGCGACGGATGTTACGGATAGACACCTTGGCCTGCTCGGCGTACTCGCGGCACTCCTTGACGAGCTCGCGACGGCGCTCCTCAGTGGGAGCCGGGAACGGAAGACGAACGACGGTGCCATCGGAGTTGGGGGTAATACCCAGATCGGAAGCGCCGATGGCCTTGACGATAGCGTTGATGAGCGCCTTGTCCCACGGCTCGATGAGCAGCATGTGGGCCTCGGGGGTCTTGACGGCGGCAACCTGCGTGACCGGCGTGGGAACACCGTAATAATCAACGGTGATGTCAGACAGAATGTTAGCGTTGGCTCGGCCGGTACGGACCTTGGAGAAGTTATGCTTGAGGGACTCGAGCGACTTGTCCATGTGGGCGGTGATGTTCTCTGCCATGCTTAATCCTCCTGATAGACGAGCGTGCCGACGGGCTCACCCGAAAGCGCGCGCTTGACGGTGTCCTCGCCATCGATGTTGAGGACCAAAATCGGCATACGGTTGTCCTGGCACAGTGCCGTAGCCGTGGAATCCATAACCTGCAGACCGCGAACGAGAACCTCGTGATAGGTAATCTTGTCAAAACGGACGGCATCGGCGCACTTGACGGGATCCTTGTCGTAGATGCCGTCAACCTTGGTGGCTTTAATCAGAATCTCGGCGCCGATCTCGCACGCGCGAAGAGCCGCGGCGGTGTCGGTCGTAAAGTACGGATTGCCCGAACCGGCGGCAAAAATAACGACGTTGCCCTTGGAAAGGTGGTTGATGGCGCGACGGCGAATATAGGGCTCGCAGATCTCGTTCATCTGAATAGCGCTCATCACGCGGCAAGGAACATCGTTATGCTCGAAGGCATCCTGCAGGGCGAGCGCGTTCATAACGGTTGCCAGCATGCCCATGTAGTCGGCCTGAGCACGCTCCATGCCACCGGCAGCGCCGGCCATGCCGCGGAAAATATTGCCGCCGCCGACAACGACGCCGACCTCATGGCCAACGGCGAGCAGCTCCTTGACCTGCTTGGCAAGATGGTCGGTAACCTTGGGGTCGATGCCATATTGGCCGTCGCCCATCAGTGCTTCGCCGGAAAGCTTCAAAAGCACGCGTTTATATCGGATGTCGGACAAAGCGATCCTCCTTTAGATTGAACTCTCAACATTCTATCAAAGGCTCTAAGAAGAGCCATGAAAAAGCAGGCTGTGAGTAAAACCCACAGCCTGCTCATTACCAGCTACAAGAGCTTATTTACTCGCCACGGACCAGACGGTCAAAGGCAACGACGGTAATGGTGTCGCCGAGCTCCTTGGAGACCTGCTCAGCGTACTTCTTGATGGTGAGGGAGCTGTCCTTGATGAACTCCTGCTCGGTGAGCACGGACTGCTTGTAGAACTTCTCCAGACGGCCGACAGCCATCTTCTCCTGAATGGCCTCGGGCTTGCCGGACTCGGCAGCCTGAGCCATGTAAATCTGCTTCTCGTGCTCGACGGTCTCGGCCGGAACCTGATCGCGGGTAGCGCAGATCGGGGCGACGGCGGCAACCTGAAGGGCAACGTCGTGAGCGAAGGTCTTGAAGGACTCAGCCTGAGCGGTCTCGGCCTTCTCGAAAGCAAACTCGACGAGGACGCCGATCTTACCACCCATGTGGATGTAAGAAGCGAGAGCGCCGTTCTCGGCCTTACGGGCGGCGAAGCGGGAGATCTTCATGTTCTCGCCCATGATGTGAATCATCTCGGTGAGCTCGGAGGAAACGGTCTCCTCGCCCATCGGCTTCTCAAGCAGAGCGTCGACGTCAGCAGGCTCGGTGGTAGCGACAACCTCAGCGACCTTGGAAGCAAAGCCGGTGAACTTGGCGTTGGAGCCAACGAAGTCGGTCTCGCAGGAGAGCTCGAGCAGAGCGCCGGTCTTGCCATCCTCGGAGACGAACGCGGCGACAGCGCCCTCGTTGGTCTCACGGCCAGCCTTCTTGGCGGCCTTGGCAAGGCCGTTCTTACGCAGAACGTCGACAGCGGCGTCCATGTCGCCGTCAGCCTCGACGAGAGCCTTCTTGCACTCCATCATCGGGGAGTCGGTCATCTCGCGGAGCTGCTTGACCATAGCGGCGGTAATCTGGGCCATTGTGGTTCCTTTCAAAGAGATGAAAAAGAATTAACTAAGACTGATTTACTCGGCCTTGGGCTCAGCGGCCATCTCGGCCTCGGAGACCTGCTCCTTGCCGGAGCCAGCGAGGCAGGCGTCAGCCATGAGCTCGCACATAAGGGTGACAGCGGAGATAGCGTCATCGTTGCAGGGGATGCCGTACTCGACCTCGTCGGGATCGGAGTTGGTGTCGATCAGGGCGACGACGGGGATGTTCAGGCGCTGGGCCTCCTTGATGGCGTTCTCCTCGCGCTTGGTGTCGATGACGAAGAGAGCCTGGGGCAGACCCTTCATGTCGCGGGCGCCACCGAGGTTGGTCTGGAGCTTAGTGAGCTCCTTGCCGAGAACAGCCTGCTCCTTCTTGGGCAGAACAGCCATGCGGCCGTCCTCGACCATGGCCTCGAGCTCCTCCATGCGGTTGATGCGGGAGCGGATGGTGACGAAGTTGGTCAGCATACCGCCGAGCCAACGCTGGTTGATGTAAGGCATGTTGGCGCGCTCAGCAGCGTTCTTGACGGCCTCCTGAGCCTGCTTCTTGGTGCCGACGAACAGCACGTTGCCACCCTTGGCGACGTTCTTGACGAAGGTGTAGGCCTGGTCGGCGTCGAGGATGGTCTGCTTGAGGTCGAGGATGTAGATGCCGTTGCGCTCACCGAAGATGAACGGCTTCATCTTGGGGTTCCAGCGACGGGTCTGGTGACCGAAGTGGCAGCCGGCCTCGAGCAGGGTGCGGATATTAATCTTGGTAGCCATGTTAAACCTCCTGTGGTTTGCCTCCGCGCGGGGTCATCCTCCAAAACCAACCCGGACATGTGCTACCAAAGCCCGGGCACCACGGTATGAAGTAGCCGCGCGTGCGTGATAAAAACATGTTGCCGTGAAGCAACCTGATGAATGATAGCAGGAATGCCTCTTCCTGCCAACCCGCAATCAAAACCACACACCTGAGTGCGGCGCGGGACGTGCCAGCCACTATTCGCCGCGGGGATGGGCTTGAGCCACAGCCCGCTTAAGCCGATCGGGTGTGAGATGCGTGTAGATCTGCGTCGTGGACAGGCTCGCATGACCTAGCAGCTCTTGAACCGAGCGCAGGTCCGCACCGCCCTCGAGCAAGTCGGTCGCAAAGGTATGGCGCATCGCATGCGGGGCGATGTCGGCCGGAATGCCGGCGAGCGTCGCCAGCGTATGGAACCGCCGCCGGAGCATCGCGGCGCTCATGCGATTGCCGCGCGCCGATATAAGCAGCGGATGCGGCCCGGTAGCGAGGTCGCGGCGCTTTGCCCGAGCGAGCAACTCCGGCCTCCCCTCTTCAATATAGAGACGCGTCACATCGAGCGCACGACGATACAGAGGAACGATGCGCTCCTTGCTTCCCTTGCCCCACAGGCGCAGCGTGCGCTCGGACCATGAGATGGATTCCACATTGAGCGCCGCAAGCTCTGAGATGCGGGCACCCGAGGCATAGAGCAACTCGAGCATCGCCGCATCGCGCAGTCCCGCGGGTGTTGAGGTATCAGGCGTCTTGAGCAGCGCCTCGACCTGCTGGGTCGTAAGGACGCCCGGCAGGTCACGCGGCAGCTTGGGCGACGCGATCGCCGAGACCGCATCGCCCTCGACAATCCCCTCGGCAGCCATCCAGCGATAGAGAGATCGAATAGCCGACAGGTGCGCCGCAAGCGTTCGGGGAGCCACCTGCTCACGCGAAAGCTCGGCAAGATAGCGACGAATGGTGCGCACGTCGGCAGCGAAAGCATCAATATCCTCGCGCTCGCACCAGGCAGCAAAGCGCTCTAGCCTCGAGCCATAGGCCGTCACCGTGTTGGGAGAAAGCCCCTCGACGCGTGCGATATAGGCGATAAAAGAGTCGACGGTGTCGTACAGGTCAAAGGCTATGACCGGTCGCCTCCAAACAAGTCGGAACGCGTGGCCAAGTAGGCATCGAGGGCCTCGAGCGCACGGTCCGCATAGGCCTGATAGCGGTCGCGCTTGCTGCGGCGCTTACCGTCCTCGAGTGGCGGCACCAGGCCAAAGTTGACATGCATAGGCTGATAGCCCACGGTGGCAGGATCGGTCGCATAGCCCACGAGCGCACCCAGGGCGCCCACACGCGGCAACTCGACGCCCGCGGCACCGATAGCCTCGGCATAGGTGTTGAGCGCCGCGAGCAGACCTGTCGCCACGGCTTCCATGTACCCCTCGGTGCCGGTGATCTGACCGGCCAGGCGCACGCCGGTACCGGGCACGGCAAAGGTGCTATCGAGCACGTGAGGGGCGTCGACAAAGGTATTGCGGTGCATGACACCGTAGCGGAAGAACTCAGCGTTCTCCAGGCCCGGCACCATATGGAAGACGCGCTTCTGCTCGCCAAAGGTCAAGTTGGTCTGGAAGCCCACCAGGTTATAGGCGGTCTTCTCCTTGTTCTCGGCACGCAGCTGAATCGCCGCCCAGGGGCGACGTCCGGTACGCGGGTCGGTGAGGCCGACGGGCTTCATGGCGCCAAAGCGAATGGCGTCCTTGCCGGTGCGCGCAACTTCCTCGGCAGGCTGGCAGGCCTGGAACAAATCGCCGCCCTCAAAGTCTTTGAGCACCACGCGGTCGGCCGTGGTAAGCGCCTCGATAAAGGCCTCGTACTCCTCCTTGTTGAGCGGAGCGTTGAGATAGTCGCCGCTCCCCTGCTCCTCGTAGCGCGACTGCGAGAACAGCACGTCCATATCGAGCGTGGAGGCATCGACGATCGGCGCCGCGGCATCGAAGAATGCCAGGGCATCGCCACCGACGAGCTTCATAACCTCTTCGCTCAGCGCCGGTGAACACAGCGGGCCCGCGGCAATGACCACGTGACCCTCGGGAATCTGCGTGACCTCGCCGTGCACGACCTCGATATTGGGACGAGCGGCAACCTCGGCCTCGACAAGCTCGGAAAACTTGACGCGGTCGACCGCCAGGGCACCGCCGGCGGGAACAGCCGCGCGATGGGCGCAATCGAGCAGGACTGAACCCATGCGCTCAAGCTCGGCCTTCAGCAAACCAGCCGCGGAATCCGGACGGGTCGACTTAAACGAATTGGAGCAGACGAGCTCTGCCAGGTGATCGGTATGATGGGCCGGGGAGCTCACCTGGGGGCGCATCTCGCACAGCTTTACGGCAAACCCGCGGTCTGCCAGCTGAATCGCGCATTCCGAACCCGCCAGACCGCCACCGATAACCGTCACCTGATCGAACTGCATCTGCAAACACCTTTCTAATTGACACGTTTTCCATTGTGACCGAAGGGCGTCTGGGCGTGAAGGGCAAACTTGGAGGGCGCATACCTTCCATCCATCATGCGCTCGATAAGGCCCTCGAGCTCAAGCGAACCCAAGAGTTTGAGTACGCCGACAGCATCGAGCGAGACGAGCGCCGCGATGTCGTCGACCTTGAGCGAAGAGGCAATGAGCGCATGCATCACAGTTTGCTGCGTTGGATCCAGGTCGGCAATGCCGGGAGCATCGGGGCGCGAGTAGCGCAGGGTGCCGTAGATGCGTGAGATTGCCATCTCGATGGACTCCTCGTCGACAATGCAGCAGGCACCGTTCGCAATGAGGTAATTCGTGCCACGC
>DXZX01000014.1:0-14923 GCA_019419445.1 Collinsella sp. | reverse complement strand
ATCCATAGCAGCCTCGGCTGTAGAAAACGTCCCAGAAGGCATACCCGCCTCGGATACAAAGAGGGCTTGCGACAGGGCCGCGATTACGCGATTGCGGCGCGGAAAGGCGAACTTGCGCGGACCCATGCCCCACGGAGAGATCGACACGACCGCGCCACCCGTATCAAGCGTGCGCGTAATCAGCCCCGCGCTCGAACGCGGGTAGACCACGTCGGCGCCCGTCCCCAGCACCACAACGTGTTTGCCGCCGGCGTTGACCGCAGCCCAACCCGAGGCCTGGTCACAACCGACCGCACCGCCCGAAACTACCGTCACTCCCGCCTCGACCGCAACCTTTGCCGCAAGCTCTGCCACGGCAAGACCATACGGCGAGGCCTTTCGCGCACCGATGATGGAGAGCGCGGGCGTCGAAAGCGCCTCGGGGTTGCCGCGCACATAGAGCGTCTGAGGTACATCAGAAAGCTCCAAAACGGTCTCGGGATACAACGCGTCACCTGGATGCAGCTCGAAGGTCCCCTCGGCCATCATTGGTCCCTCCTTCCCTGGTACATCGCCGCCTCGAGCACGTGGTCCTGCGTCACTTGTTCGCTCTCGGCGACATCTGCGATCGTGCGCGCAATGCGAACCAGGCGCACGATGCCGCGCCCTGTGAGATGTGTGCGTTTGGACAGACCGAGCACACACTTCTCCGCCGCATCATCGAGCTCAAAGGTCGAAACGACGCCGTCAATGGACCGTGTCTCGTCATCCTCGGCCTCGGCATCCGCATCGTCCATACGGGACTCGCGCCAGGCGCGAAAGGCGCGACCGCGCACAACGTAGTCACGTAACTCGGCCGACGACATACCCTCCGCGCCCTCGATAATCACCTGGGGGTCGGGACGGGTCACATCGATCATCATGTCGATACGGTCGGCCAAAGGACCGCGCAGCTTTGCCCGATAGCGCTCCACCATCGCCGCCGAGCAGCGACACGGCACCTCGCGATCGCCCAAAAAGCCGCAGGGGCAGGGATTGCTCGCAGCCAGCAGTTGAAAGCGCGACGGGAAGGTAAAGGCCCCGTCGACGCGTACGATCCTCACATAGCCACGTTCGATGGGCTGACGCAGCGTCTGCAGCACACCCGTGGGAAACTCGGCAAGCTCGTCCAAAAAGAGCACACCGCCATGAGCAAGGCTGATCTCACCCGGGTGCACCGGGCGCCCACCGCCGATAAGGCCTGCGGTCGAAATACTGTGATGGGGACTGCGGAAGGGCCGGTGCCCCGCCAACAAGCCATCAATGTTCTCACCCAAAACCGAATGGATGCACAGCGCCTCCTGTTGATCCTCAACAGAAAGCTCGGGCAGGATGCCGGTCATACGACGTGCGAGCATCGTCTTGCCCGATCCCGGGGACCCAATCATGAGCAAGCCGAGTTCTCCTGCCGCCGCAAGCGCCATGCCGCGTTTGGCAACCTCCTGCCCCAGCACGTCGGCATAGTCGAGCTCGGGCTCAAAGGTCGCCTCAGGCCCTTCAGAATCCAGGTAGTGCCGCGCGGCATCGCCCATACCATGAGCAAGCTGAGACAAATGATCGATAAAGCCGCAATCCACGCCCGCGAGTGGCACATGCTGGTCGGACCTGCCGGCGATAAAAGACAGCCCCATGTCGCGAGCCAATAGCTGAAACGCCACCTCGCCCTTGACGGGAAGCACCGTACCGTCCAGACCAAGCTCACCTGCGATAAGGCAGCGATCGAGGTTGTCACGGGGAATCTGCTCATCGGCCGCTAGAACCGCGATGGCGATGGGCAGGTCAAAGCCGCTACCGGTCTTGCGGATATCGCCGGGTGCCAGGTTAACGGTAATGCCCGAGCGCGGGATCTCGAACCCGGCGGAGCGCATCGCGCAGCGAATACGACCGCGTGACTCCATCACCTCCATACTCGGAATGCCGAGCATCTGGATGCCCGGAACGCCACCGGCAAGCGAGACCTCGACCGTGACGTGAATTGCCTCGACGCCGCGGATGCAGGCCGCGTGTACGGCAAACGTCTCGAACGCCATCACGACACCTGCCAATCGAACGCATTGTACTGGTGCTCGATCTCGGCGATATGCCCGCCGCGGATGGTGACGCCCACGGCATCGAAGCGAATCAACCTGAGCGGATAGTGCTCCATGAGATAGCAACTTGCGATACGGCGATACCGACGCTGCTTTCGGGCGTCCACGGCCTCCTCGGGAAAGACCCGCGTGCTGCAATCCAGAGCGACGCGTCTCGTCTTGACCTCGGCCATCACCACGACATCGTCGAGCTCATCGAGCAGCACCAGATCGGCTTCGCCCTCAATGCAACGATAGCCCTGCTCCAACAAGGTGTATCCACGCTCGTTAAAGTAATCGATGGTGATCAGCTCGCCCAGCATGCCGAGCTCGCGGGGACTGAGCCCCTTAATAAACTCGGGCGTAATCGCCCCGCAGTCGAGCTCGCCGTCTTCCCAGCGCTCCTTGAGTTGCTGCGTCTTGCTCTTTTTGCTTGTGGCACACATGGGGTCTCCTTTCCCGCACACTGCATTGCCCCGATGATGAGGGCACCTTTCATGCGGGTAAGTACCGGAAGCAAACCAAAAGCTGACCAAATGCCGACAAAAAACGGGCCGTACGCAACAATCACGTTGCACACGGCCCGCTACCAGCAGGTTTATAAAACGCCAGAGATCCCTGTCTCCACAATTGACCTAGAAAAGACGCTCAGTCTGCAGAAAGTTTCCGCAAAAGCTCACACGATGCAGCGGACAAAGTCCGTGTTTGCGAATCGCCTCGATGTGCTCGGGGCTTGCGTAGCCCTTCGACTCGGCCAAATGATACTCGGGGTACTCGGCGTCGTACTCGACCATCATCTCGTCACGCGTGACCTTGGCCATGATGGACGCCGCGGCGATACAGGCGATTTTGGCATCGCCCTTCACCACGTCGCGCTCGTTGGGAACGGCACCCAGGGGGTTACCGTCCATAAGCACGCAATCGGGCTCGAGCCCCGTATCGGCCACGGCGCCCGCGACGGCAGCGCGGATGGCGCGGGCCATGCCCATATCATCGATATCCGCAGGCGCGATATGGCAAAAACCAATCGCCGTCGCGACCTCGGCAATCTTCACCGAGAGCAGCTCGCGGCGCGCCGGCGTGAGCTTTTTGGAATCATTGATGCCCCAGACGCGCGGCTCCATGGGAAGACACACGGCGCACACCGTCAAAGGACCGGCCACCGAGCCGCGACCCACCTCGTCGACACCCACGACCACGCCATCCCCACCGAGCTCGTACATCAGCTCGTACATGCCGTTGACGCGCTCGCGCTCGGCAAGTTCCTTGTTATGGCGCTTAAGAGCACGCTCGCAAGCCTTGATCACTTGCTGGCGCGGATCCTCACGATAATGCTCCACGAGGGCGGGAATCTCCTCAAACGTGGCGCTCGCCAGCTCGCCGGCAACCTGCGATGCCGAAACCGAGCTCGTCATGTTGGCCATATCGGGGCCTCCTTGCATGCAAATCAGATAAAAAGAAGGGCCACCCGAAGGTGACCCTTTTGTCCAAACGAGTGGACAGACGCTGCGATCTTCTTAGCGCTTCTCGGGGATGCGAGCAGCCTTGCCCACCTTGTCGCGGAGGTAGTACAGCTTGGCGCGACGGACGCGACCATGACGGACGACCTCGAGCTTGGCGATCTTGGGGCTGTGAAGCGGGAAGGTACGCTCAACACCGACACCGAAGGAAATCTTGCGGACGGTGAAGGTCTCACGGGCACCGGCGCCGGCCATGCGGATGACGTCACCCTGGAAAACCTGGATGCGCTCGCGGTCGCCTTCCTTAATGCGGTAGTGAACCTTGACGTTGTCGGCAACGCGGACCTGCGGGATGTCCTCGCGGATCTGCTGACGCTCGATTGCGCGGATGTAATCCATGTGCAATTCCTTACTCTTCTAGAGGTGCCGTACCACCTTGGCCGGCACGTAGTTGAACAAACGCATTCGAGTATACACGCGCAGGTTTGCGCTGCAAGAACTATTTTTTACGCAGACAAAAAGACAAAACCCGCACATGATAACCGCCCGCCTCACGAATGAGACGGGCGGCATGAAGGGGGGGCTACGTTACGCGCGGAAACGCAAGACCTTAGGCGTTACGCTTGGCCTCGAGCTTGGCCTGGGCCGCAGCAAGACGCGCGAGCGGCACGCGGTAGGGCGAACAGGATACGTAATCCACGTCGGCCACGTTGAACAGGCCCTTGATGGACTTGGGGTCGCCGCCGTGCTCGCCGCATACGCCAAAGTGCATACCGGGATTGGTGGCACGGCCCTTCTCGACTGCCATGCGCACCAGCTCGAGCACCGCCGTGTCGATGGTCTCGAAGGGGTTCTCCTTCAAGATCTTCTTGTGCAGGTACAGCGGGATGAACTTGGCCTCGGCATCGTCGCGGGAGAAGCCGAAGGTCGTCTGCGTGAGGTCGTTGGTGCCAAAGCAGAAGAAATCGGCGTGCTGGGCGATCTCGTCGGCGACCATGCAGGCGCGCGGCAGCTCGAGCATCGTACCCACAGGAATGTTGAGCTCGACGCCCTCCTCGGCGGAAACCTCGGCGATCACGCGCTCGATGACCTCGCGGGTCTGGACATGCTCGGCCGTGATGGAAACGAGCGGAACCATGATCTCGGGGCGCGGGTCGACGCCTTCCTTGATAAGGCGAGCGGCAGCCGTTGCCACGGCACGGACCTGCATGAGCGGCAGGTCACCGAAGACGACTGACAGACGCACACCGCGCAGGCCGAGCATGGGGTTGGACTCGACCATGCCGTCGATGCGACGCAGGCGGGCACGCAGGGCGGCGAGCTCCTCCTCGGGAGCGCCAGCAGCCTCCTTCTTGGTGATGGCGACCTCGAGCTCGCGGGGATCGTCCAGGAACTCGTGAAGCGGCGGATCGATCAGGCGAACGACCACGTCGCGGCCGGTCATGGTCTTAAACATGGCCAGGAAGTCCTCGGTCTGGACCTTGAGCAGATCGGCCAGGGCCTGCTGCTTCACGGCCTCGTCATCGGACAGGATGAAGCTCTGGATGATGTTCTTGCGATCGCCCAGGAACATATGCTCGGTGCGGCACAGGCCGATGGCCTCGGCGCCAAACTCGAGCGCGAGCTCGGCGTCCTCGGGGTTGTCGGCGTTGACGCGCACGTGGTTGGCGTGGCCGCAGGTCTCATCCAGACGAATCTCATCGGCCCAGGACAGGATAGTGTCCAGGTCACCAGTAAGCTCGGCGGAGACCAAGTCAACGGCGCCGTCGACAACGATGCCCTGGGTACCGTCGATGGAGATGATGTCGCCCTCGTGCAGTACGCGATCGCTACCCTCGATACGCACGACCTTCTCGGCCGCGTCGATATGGAAGCGCTCGACACCGCAGACGCAGGGCGTACCCATGCCGCGGGCGATAACGGCGGCATGGCTCGTCTTGCCACCGTGGCTCGTCAGGATGCCCTCGGCGGCAACCATGCCCTTCAGGTCGTCAGGGTTGGTCTCCCAACGGACCAGGATGACCTTGTGGCCCTCGGCGGAACGCGCGACGGCGTCGTCGCTCGAGAACACGACCTCGCCCACGGCGGCACCGGGGCTGGCGTTAAGACCGGTCGCGAGCGCCTCGTACTTCTTGGAGGAGTCGAACTGCGGGTGCAGGAGCTGATCGAGCTGCGCAGGATCGATGCGGCCCACGGCCTCCTCGCGGGTGATGAGGCCCTCCTCGACCATCTCGATGGCGATGCGCAGGGCGGCGGTGGCGGTTCGCTTGCCCACGCGGGTCTGGAGCATCCAGAGCTTGCCCTGCTCGATGGTGAACTCGATGTCGCACATGTCGCGATAGTGATCCTCGAGCGTCAGGAACACGCGCTCGAGCTCCTCGCCTGCGGACTCAAGCCCCGGAGTGGTCTTGAGATCGGCGATGGGCTCGGTGTTGCGAATGCCGGCGACGACGTCCTCGCCCTGGGCGTTGACCAGAAAGTCGCCGTAGAACTCCTTGGTGCCGTCGGCCGGGTTGCGGGTGAAGGCGACGCCGGTCGCAGAGGTCTCGCCCTTGTTGCCAAAAGCCATGGCCTGGACGTTGACGGCGGTGCCGAGCTCGTCGGAGATGCCGTGCTGCTTGCGGTAAATGCAGGCGCGCTCGTTCATCCAGCTGCCAAAGACGGCCTGGATGGCAAGGCGAAGCTGGAGCTCCGGATCGTGCGGAAAGACGGGCTTACCATCGGCGACCTCGAGCTCGGGGTACAGGGCGGCCTCGACGTTGGCGGAGAAGATGCCCTTGAAGGTCTCGACGAGCTCCTGCAGGTCCTCGGCCGAAAGCTCGGAATCGACGCGGACGCCGGCAACCAGGCGGGCCTGGGTCAGGGCGTTCTCGAACAGGTCGGCGTCGACGCCCATGACGACGTTGGAGAACATCTGGATAAAGCGGCGATAGCTGTCCCAAGCAAAGCGCGGGTTCTGCGTCTGGGCGATGAGGCCCAGGACGGAATCGTCGTTGAGGCCCAGATTGAGGACCGTGTCCATCATGCCGGGCATGGAGAACGGAGCGCCAGAGCGCACCGAGACGAGCAGCGGATCGTTGGCATCTCCGAGCTTCTTGCCGCAGCGGGCTTCGAGGTCGGCCTCGGCGGCAACGATCTCGTCAAGCGCGCCGGCAGGCCAAACATTGCCGGCACCGGAGTACTCAACGCAGGTCTGGCAGGTAATGGTAAAGCCACCGGGGACCGGCAGGCCGATACGGCTCATCTCGGCAAGGTTAGCGCCCTTGCCGCCAAGCACAAAGTTCATAGACTTGTCGCCCTCGGTGACACAGGTGCCCTGGGCGTCGGTTCCAAAACGGTAAACCCTCTTGCAATCGCTCACGATACTTCCCCTTCTATGTGTTCGCACACACGACCGTGGTAACGAATCGACCCGCCGGATGCGGACCGTGAGGGAACTATACGGCGGGTTTTGGGCGGGCTTGAGCAGAGGCTGCGCGGTTTGGTAAACGTGCTAAAACTGGCGGTAAACGGTAGGTAAAGGTGGTTACCTTATGAAGATACCAGTACAACGTAGTCGCAGGTCAAAAGCGGTATAAACTGCTAAAGCGCTTTAGCAAAAAGCTGTAATTATTGGAATGGAATCTCTTAAACTACGCAATAGCCAAGAAAGACAAAATCTATCAGAAGTATTTGTCCCAGGGATTTTGGTCAGAGTAGCTAATTTGGGACGGGGCTATTTTAGCCACCCCGGCAGATAGCGCGAATGCTTTGGCGGAGTAACGGCCGGGGTAGCTAAAAAAGCCCCATTACAGTTTGAGTCGTCCGAAAGGGCGGCTCCTTACTAGTTCTGGTAATACGATTGAGCCGTACCGATGGTCGCTGGCCGACCGCGACCGCGACGCGGCCTCCACCCGAGACCCCCATCTCGACACATAGCCCGTCATCCGACGAAAGCGCGCAGGTCGTCCTGTATAGGCGCATGGTGTCCCCCTCCGCCGCAAGAGGGAAACGAAAAAGCCCCTCTTTGCCACTACGGACAAAAGGGGCCTCCCAGGGGAAACGTGTTACAAAGCCTTCTTTGCAGGACGATGAAGATCAGAAACCCAACGTCGTACGCGTAGGGACTTACCCAACACCCACGCCATTTCGATCTTCTGGGCCTTCAACGCCACGTCCCGATAAGCATCCGGGCATCGGAATGACCTCGTCGCAAGCCGCAAGCATCTCTTCGTCATGAGTGACAACAATTACAATATGGTCTCTCTTAACCTCATGAAGCAATTTAATTAGCGCGCTCCGGCTCTTCGCATCAAGCGCTGAAGTTGACTCAAGAAACAACATGACGTCCGGCGATTTCAACATCTGCCGCACAATTGCGATGTTCTGCTTCTCCCCGCCGGACACCCCTCCTTTCTTGCTGCCAAGCATCGCTGCCGCCCCGTTCTCCGCAGCGGCAATCATTTTGTCTAACCCCAATATGGCAAGCATCCGATTCAGTTTGTCGGCCTCGAAATCATCAGAAAGCAGCGTAAGATTATCGAGGATCGTCCCCCCAACAATAGGGGGCTCTTGCTCCGTAATGCCAACTCGGCACCGCCGCAATGCGTATCGGTCGATGCGACGCTGTGATACCCCGTTGTAGAGGACGGCCCCTTCCGTGTTATCTGGATATAGACCCAATATCACTGACAGCAGCGAGCTCTTCCCCGAGCCATTTCTTCTTGCTTACTGTTTTTCTTATATTGTAACGATTTTCGATAAGAGGAAAGATTACTCCATGACGCGCAAGCCCGAACTCTAAGCGTTTCCCATCAGCATTGCCCATTTTTCGGATCGAAATCCAAATCCAGCTTCCTATCGCATGCTGAAATCAAATCCTGATCATGGCTTACAACAAGAATTAGCTGATCGAAGGGATTTCGATGAATATACTCCGTGAACTCCCGACGGCTTTCTTCATCTAAATCGTTCGTTGGTTCATCGAACACAAGCACTTCCGGCTGCCTGCGAAGTGCTGCGAATATCCTTAGCTTTCGATACTCTCCACCAGAAAGGTCTCTACAATTCTTGCCTTTTAACGATTCGACGGTTCGATAGAAACTCGGCACAAGCTCTCGGAGGTTTTCGCTCGATCCCCGAATCGACGTCCTCTCAAGGTAATTCTCCACCGTTTCGTTCGGAATAAAGAGCTTTTGCGGGCACACCGCAAACAGGTCCCGTCGGATCGTCTCCATATCGAGCTCTTCATATGGCACCGACCCCAAAGCCCGATGTCCCCCAGCAGAATATAGTCCAAGGAGCACCTTCAGAAACGTGCTTTTTCCGCATCCGTTCGGCCCGGTAATGGCATAGGTTTTTCCTTCCTCCACCTCCACGGAGAGGTCGCGGTATAAGTAGGGCTTTCCCGCGTATCGGTACGCGATGTTGGACAACGATATGCTCTCCACGTGCCCAACCGTGAGGGTGCCGCGGTCCTCGGCGTCCTCCGTCAGAGCCCCCAATCGGTCGAACGAGGCCCTTGCGTCCTGATACGATTTGAAATAATTCAAAAAATACTTGAAGCATCCGAACGCCATCGAGTAATACGAGTTCACCATTGTGAACTCGCCTAAGCTCATTCTTCCGCTCAATATTTCCATCCCGGAGATCACGAGCAGTGCCCCCCGAAACACAGACGAGATCAGGCCGTCGCTTGATGTGGCCAGATTCGAGACCCTACTTGCTTTCATGTAAATCGGGTAGTACCCCTCGAATACCCCTTTGAGCGTCCGAGCGCTCTGGTTATATGCGCCATCGCACTTAATGTCAAACAACTGCGACAGCTCGCCGCTCACGGACGCGAAAAGCTTACTCAAACCCTCCTTGTTCGCAAGCGAACTGTTGTACAACGGCTTTTTCAACGCCCTGAATAAAATGAAGTACGCAACAAGCGAACATGCACTTAACACCAGGAACACCGGATTAATCGAAAACAGGATGATGCATATCAACACAACCAGAACGATGTTAAGCCCGATCGTCAGGAAGTTGTTCACGACAAACGATGACACCGCATTCGAATCCGCATACACCCTCTGCGTTGTATAGGATGGATCCGCCTGCTCCCCCTTTTCCAGGGGCCCCCGTTCAAACGACTCACACGTGGTCCCCATCAGTCTCGTCGTCATCTCCAAGATGACGCGCGATACGTTCACACCCATCGCATACGACATGAAGGAGGCCGATATCCCTATGCCCGCAACAAAGGCCGCAAACCACACGACGCGAGATGGATCCCTATTCGTCACGAGAAAGTCTACAAACCCACCGTTTAAGGCGGGCATGACGCACGAGAGAGCAAAATTCACCAGCATGAGAATCACGAAAAGCCGTGACCCTTTACACCGAAACAACTCGTGAACCGTCTTCTTAAACATGCCAGCTCCCATCAAGCGGCCTTTTATCCAAAACTGAATTTGCTCGCCGCTTAATCGCTCCCATATATCCCTTGTTGTTAATCCTTGCTCAAGACATTATCTCGGGTTGCGGTGCCCAGGATTCCATTTCACCTTTATATACATACGAATAAGCCCCCTATTTGCATAGGCAAGCGCGGCGATTATAACAGCAGCCACCATCAGACCGAGAATAGCCCTTTTGTCCGGAAAAAGGGACGAGAGAAAAAGGCATATTGCGGAGAAAACTATAGACGCCCCCACCACTCGGTTTGCGCCTAGAGACTCGGCCGTCCGCTTTGCCTCCTCTAAACGCTCTCCCGATAGCAATGACATTCCGGCAAGCAATCCCGTGAGCTTGCCTCGATATATCATTATTCCGAACAACAGCAGCAGGCATGACCCCACCATTGAAACCACAACGTCCGACATCGCCATCACTCCAGTCCACTCCTTCAATACCAGCCCTATCGACAAACATCAAAACTTTTTTTAACCTAATATTGTATATCGATATAAATATATTCTTTTATATATCGTTTCGATTTGTGATATTTTATCGAACGAGTTGCTATTCGAGGAAGATAGGCCACAACCAAAGGAGATCAATGGAATCCGTGAATGTTTGGAGCGCGCAAATCTCATCATTGCCTGGAGTCATCCCTATCCCCCCTCGACCCAAGCTACCTTCGCAGTGAACCAAATAACCGCCTGAGCGTCCTAAGCTCAGATGGGAAACAAATCTATACGATCCTCAACAGGGTCGCTAAAGAGATTCTTGACTTATGCGACGGCACCTGCGATTTGCCCAAAACTCTCCGTCTGTTCCAAGAAAAATACCCAGATCAACCGCGCGAGACGCTAGCGCATGACCTGGCCCAAACCCTGCATAGCCTGACCGTAAACTGTCTTATCGTTTGGAAGAAAGAAGGGAGATATATGAACGACCCTTTCGGCTCCGATTACCTAACATCGGTGAATCCCGACGAGCTGCTTATTCTCGCGGACGCGAGCAGGTTTGCTGAAATCGAAGAGGCGGCTGCAAAATCCCTCTCTGCAAAACAGTCCAAAAATGGCAATAGGATCTATTTCTCTGAGTTCGACGTTGAGCCCGAATTGGAGAACTTTCTGGTTCTTCGCCAAAGGCTCTTTTCCTTTACCCATGATTATTTTCTACTCACGAGCCAGTCCGGAGAAATTAATGGATTGATAATATGCGAGCCGGCCACTAATCCCGCCGGCCGCAGCGTCATCATCAAATTTATCTCATGCAGCTCCACGCTGCTTGCCGGTGTGCTCGACCGCCTTGCGGAATACTACGGATCTTCCGCTCCCAAAGCCTACCGCGCGCTCAGAATTGACGCGCCTGATTCCACCCCAATCGCCGAACAACTTGACCATTCCGACCAGCGCCTTGGCTTTTCCTTAGTCGGCACCCTGCCCAATGAGCTCGACTCGGGCGACGTCAAGCTGTTTGTTCGCCCGCTCGATAAGAAGCAATAATGAGCATGCCGGCAATAATCGGAGCGCCCCACAGCGTTGCGCTCGACATTACAAACAAATGCAACCTTCGTTGTCTACACTGCTTCAACAACAGTGGAGAAAACGATGTCGTCGCGAACGAATTATCCGACAACGAAGTCCTCGAACTCGTCGACTCGATTTGTCAAATGCACCCCTTTAGCTTCTGCTTCTGCGGAGGCGAGACCCTCCTGCGAAAGGATCTTGTCATCGAGTCCTTGCGGCGGCTCAGCGCATCTGGCGTCAAATGCAACCTCGTGTCAAACGGTCTGCTCGCAAACTCAAATACTTTGCATGAGCTCGAACGCGCCGGTTTAAACGGCATACAGTTTAGCCTCGATGGCCTACGCGATTCTCACGAACATATGCGAGGACTCTCGGGATTATACGACCGGGTGCTCGACGCCATCGATATCACGCTGAACGAAACCTCACTGCACCTTTCAATTGCCTTTTGTCCGACATCGTTCAATGTCGACGATTTCAAACCAGTTTGCACGATGCTTCGAGACAAGCTGAAATCGTCGGGTAGAACTGACCGAATTGACCTTAGAGTTCAGCCGCTCATGCTCCTCGGTAGAGCCCGAAGAAACCGCACGATTCGCCCTTCGAATAATCAATACCGTCGGCTAGTCAACACGATCAATGACCTTCGATACGATCCGGACTATCGAGGCTATTTCATGCTTGAGTGGGGCGACCCCATCGACCACTTGGTCAGATTCCCTCAACTGCAAATGCAATTTGACCAAGTGGCCATCCACGCCAATGGCGATATCGTCGCATCCCCCTATATACCTCTCATCATCGGAAACGTTCGCAAACACAGCCTTCAGGAATACTACGATGCCGGAATGGCAACCGTTTGGGATAAGCCCGTTGTTACCGCGTTGGCCAATCGTATGCACTCGATTGACGAGATGGAAGAGATCTCATCGTTGATTGCAGACATCAATATGGACGGCGACCTCTATATCGACCTGATCGACGATGATCTAGGCGACCTGAGCGTCCTGTCACAATTCTAAGGAGATGTTCCCATGTATGAGACCCCAGAAGTAGAGAAGATGGATTCCAAAACCGGCCCCGTTCCCGTTGTGGTCAACTTTGCAGCCGTCGTGGATAACGTAGTCGCAGCCGTCTATGATGCCGTCGTTGCGGCCTACGCATTCTGGTACTCGGCAGACAACGACGGCACCGGGACGAGTGCAGCACAGAACTAGTCGCCGGCTCATCGAGCAATCGCCTCGCCTATCACTGCATGCGATTGACTGCGCAGCCCCAGCCAACGCCCAAAGCGCCTTGAAGAGCTGCTTGTAACATTCGTTCATTCAACAGCGAGATCTCTTCACCATTCTCGGCCGGCCCGACAGATCGACACATCAGTCGGGCCGGCCAGACTTATACAACGCGGCGACTCCGCTCACGCCACCCCCCCCGAAACTCACGCTGTCATCACACGGGCAATCAACAGTGAATCCTGTTATGCGACATGGGCAAACGGCCACGTGCGCGATTAAAACGAATTCACTTAACAGACTTCAAGAATGCTTTAGCACCGCAGGATGGCCATACGCGGAGCGCGGCACGCATAAGCCAAAAGCGGCATTAAAAGCCATCCCCTTCCCTGCTGAATGCGCGTCCTAGCCCATCAACCGGTCGGACCATCGCGAAGATGATCCGTGCTTCCATACTGCAATGCGATATCAAGCATCACGAATTGTCCCCGCCCAACGGGGTTCTCCCCTCCGCAGGCGTTTCGGAACCCGCCCCCATCCCAAATTCCCACGCAGCGGCCGCGTTCACCCCCGCCGCGGGGGCCCTAGCTCCCCCGCGGCGCGGCAGACCCTCGGCTGCCCCTCGTAAAGGATGCAGAAGACACTGTCGAGGTCCGACGGTTCGACCAGGCTGTACCGGCAGTCCGCGTACAGTGCGCAGCCCCTCCCGCGCGGGTCGCCGTCCGAGTCCTCATCCGGCTCATGATGGCGCACCTCGACCCAAAGGCCCTCCAACACATCGTCGAACCCGAAATCGAGCTCCGCCTGGACGCTCTCGCCGAACGCATCGCCCAGGGCGAGCTCCGGCACCTTCGTCACACGGCCGTCCAGCCACTCAATCTCTGTCATCGCGCGCACGGTGCAAGCCCCTTCCGACACGGGATTGTCAGCTCAACCCGACCCTTACCCATACGGACGAACATAACTCGCCAGGGGAAGCCCCTGAAGGCCGTGCGCCACAACATGAGGCCGAATCCGCCCCCGGCTGGACAGGCCAACAACAAAGGAGCACACGGAACCGGCGCGGCGTTACAACCGTCCCGGCAAGCGTGTCACTTGGCCAAGTCATGATGCCGACAAACCCGGAAATGCTCCAACGGAGCGCCGAACGAGCGTAACAATATAAAGCCGTGCAACACGCGTTGGACGACCAGAACAACCCAAACAAAGGCCTGCCGGTCCCACCTTCAAGCCCAATAGCAAAATGTGCATCAGCGGATTTGCAGCGATACAAGTCTCAACCTTCACCATCACACCGCAGCGCGCCTAGTCCCACTCATCCTACTGCAAATGTCCCAGAACGAGAAAACGACCAGTTTAACATGCCACCCTTTATATCCGCACGCGCGTAATTCAACTCATAAGGACCGGCTATCCCTTACCTGTGACACAATCTCAAACGCACAGAACAGAATCATCAGTCCAATCATCGCATAAGAGGCAGCCGAACCTTCAAGCAGTATTCCACAAAGAACAATCTCCGCGCCGCCAATAAGAACTGTTATCAGGCGCTCTGCCTTTTTGCTCCCGCCGCTCGCATAAAAAGGCGGCAAAGCGCACAAGATCACATATAGCCCGGGAAGGGAATACAGGATCGATAGTCCAAGCCCCCCATCAACCGCAGTGTTTTGCGTAAGAATCAACTGAACCCAAACGGCAATTATCACTGAGCAGGTTGTCGATAAAAGAAGACTAGAAATATAGCACGCAACAAAGTCCCGTCGCATTCGAACAGAGAAAGCCGCGAACTCTCTTCGCCGCGTGGAAACAATAAGGTACACAGAAATTGCAATAGAACCAATCAGAGAAAACAGCGGAACAACCAGCAATTCAAGCTTATTACCCCATCGATCAACCACACCCCCACTCCAATGAGCGGGAATTGTATCAGGGAGGACTGACCAAGCCGCCCATAGAATCAGAAATGGAAGAATAGAGAGGATGAAAGATGATAACACTGCAGTAATTTTTTTTGAGGCTCTCATCGATTCCGCATCTCCTTGCGCGCTCACATTCCACTCCGCCTTAAATCAAGTATAAATAAAAAGTTGAATGCAAATTTGTTTTGATTAGTATGGAAACTATATCCATTTAGTTCTAATTTGTTCCCTTGATTCTCATTTTCATTGCAACAGACTCAGGACTCAGCGCAACGCGTTGCG
>DXZX01000013.1:0-43441 GCA_019419445.1 Collinsella sp. | reverse complement strand
CGCTGCCGTTAACAATGGCTTCGGCAAGATTGATCCCGCGCAGGCGGGCAACCGCGGCGGCAGAGGCATCGCGGGCGGCAGCCGCATCCGTCACGGCATTGTCAGCCTCCACAAAGTCGTACTCGGCATCCATCACGGCATCCGCCGCAGCATCGAGCGCGGCATCGGCAGCGGCTTTGTCCTCGGTAGCCTTGGCAAGCGATGCGGCGGCGTTCTTAAGCTCAGAGGCGCGGGCGGCAGCCGCATCAGACTTTGCCTGAGCCGTTGCCACGGCGGCGTCGGCATCGCTCACAGCCTGCTGGGCCATATTGAGCTCCGTCTGGACGGCAGCAGCATCGATGTCCGCCTGATCGGCATCGCCTTGGGCGGCAACAAGTTCGGCCTCCGCCCCGCGCTGATTGGCACGAGCGTCTTCGAGTGCAGACGACGCCGCATCAAACTCACGCTGAGCAGCGGCGATATCGGCTGAGTACGCCGCCAGCTCGTCCTGAGCTGTGGCAAGTGCATCCTGCTTGTCGCCAACACCGGCACGAGCGGCATCCAGCGCACGCTTGGCAGCAGCGGCCTTGCCCTTGGCAACATCGAGCGCTCCGGACTTGGCGGTCACGACATCCTGCGCCGCAGCGACGGCAGTGTTGGCAGCGTCCAGGTCGGCGCGGGCATCGCTGACGGCACGCACGGCGGCGTCAGCTGCAGCCTGCTTCTGCTCCACAGCGGCCTGAACCTCAGAAACCCTGGCCGCAGCAGCATCAACATCAGCGGCAGCGGCATCAACCTGCGCCTGCTTCGCGGCAACTGCCTGCGATGCTGCGTTCGCTTTGTTGCCAGCATCGTCGGCAACGCCCTGCGCCGCAGTAAGCTCCTTGCGCGCCGCAGCCACGCCCTGAGCTCGTTATTAGAAGGGAATGACCATGTCGGGTTCCCGGGTTCCCGAGGACGGGGAGGTCGCTTCGTTGCCTGTTCGGAGTACGGCAATGAGGTCCCGGATTCGCTGGAGCAACTCATCAAAAGTAACTACAGTCACATCGCTGAGGTTATTCCGATAATGCTCAAAGGTAGCTTTTTTGCCCGCGGTGTCGAGTTCAGAGATCCTCCCTATGACTACAACGCACTTTGGGGAAAGGGCCTCAAAGTGAGAAGACGAGCGCCCGTTGACCATGTAGTAGTCCTTCGTGAGCGTGTCCCGGTAGTTAAGCACCTGGTTCACTGCTCCGCTCATATGTGAGGTCAGGGAGTAGACGGCGTTCTCAGGCTCTTTTCCCCTGTATATCGTGCCGAGCAGATTCGTCCGAGGAGTCTTGATCTCGATGAGCGTGACGTTGCTGGTTAGCTCATTCTGGTAGAGGAAATCGCAGATATTGCCACCGGAATTATCAATTGCCTTGCCTCCGACATACGCCTTGCCTTGGAGAAGCGTGCACGGGGCAGAGAATACCTGCGACAATATCCATTGATGGTTGGTGAATAATCTCTGCCAGTATTCCTCATTGCTGTTATCGAGGTTCTCGGCGATTTCCTTTTCTGCCTTTTCGAGCTGGGCGAGACTCAGACTGACCGTGAAGTCATCGAGATGTCCCTTTTCCAGCTCGGAGAATATCTCGCTCAGTTGCTCTCGAGTCGTCCCCTGGGTCATGAGCCGAATCATCTCTTTGACGAGTTCGAAGTTATTGCCATCTGAAAGCAGCCTGGTTTCCGAGGGATTTTCGCGCATCATCTTGAGAAGCGAGGTTACAGAGCGGTCAAGGGGGACATACGTCGTGCTGCCACCCTGAACCCCACCGGCCTCCTGATGAATTCGATAGCGAGCATCAAGCGCTTCGTATAGGCGGCGGGTCTCTCCGGTATCTAAAGTGAGCTCGAGCCAATCGCCGTTGAAGCCTTTTCTTTGGAGCATGCCCCTTGAAACGGGGTCCAGCTCAGATTCGGTCGAGTCTGAGGGAAAGGAGGGATCCCCCTTCTTCTTTCGCTCGTAGACGAATTTTCCCTCGACACAATGAGAGGGGTCCTTCGGATTGTCGACATTGGTCGCGAGGAACCGGTACCTCACCCTGTCCGTTGTTTCTGTCAACTCAACGGGGTCGGATTTTGCCGTGTATCGAGAGGTCGAGACCATGTTGATGGCCCCATCAATAGCACTTGAAGGATTGGGGTAGTGCGTGCCATCCCAATCAAGCGCGTCCCCGAAACTAATGTGCCCCATCCAGGCTCCCTTCGCACATCCTCTGGATCAGCTCCTCGTCCGCCAGTCTTCCTGCCAGATAGCAGTCGAACACGTAGTCCGCGGGCAGAGCCCACATCTCCACCCCGTCCGAGAGGGGCGGCTCAGGCTTCCCGAAGACGCCTGGGAAGCGCACCCCGCCCATGAGCCTCGCCTCGGCCTCGTGGGTCGGCACCAGGAAGACATTCGCCACGGAGGAGAACCCGTTGTCCCGGATGAAGCCCTCGTAGGCGCTCTGGTAGAGCACCTGCTTCGTCACGGACTCGACGCCCGGCACGCGCTTGGCGGTGCCGGGGCGCAGCGTCGGCGCGTAGTACTTCGCGTCGTAGATGCAGAACGCCCTGCCGCCAGCGCCATCTCCATGGATGCCTATGACGTCGGGAATCAGCGTGTTCACGTCCCCGCAGCCCGCACCGCCGGCGTCCGTCCACTCCGGCCTCGGGATGATACCAAGAAGCGTCTCCGCACCGCGCTGGCGCCAGTCCTCGGCGAGCGGAAGCCCCAGCGAGTCTATGCGGTCGGCGAGCCTGTCCCCGAAAGCGGTCTTGCATGCCAGTTCCCACGCGTGGTAGAAGGACGAAGTGCCCAGGCAGAACTCCTCCTCGGGGCTCTCGTATTCCTCGGACGGGTTCAGGTAGCGCAGCAGCATGTCGATGACGTCCTGCTTCCACGTCACGAACTGCACCGAGCGCTCCTGCTCGAGATGGTGCGTCAGGGTCTCGGGCTCTCCCAGGTCCTCCAGCTCCTCGCCGGAGAGGTCCACCTCGGCGAGCTCCAGCAGCTCGTCCACGCCCCAGCGGCGCAGGTCGGCAGAGCACCGCGTCAGCACGCAGCGGTGCAGGCGCGTCACCAGGTCGGCGGCGTCGCGGGAGGTGTCGCGTGTCTTGAGGTCGAAGTAGACCGGCGTGTCGCGGTCCATGAAGGGCTGGTTCTGCGCGATGGTGCGGTCCCAGGCGATCTCGCCGGAGCCGTTGTCGCGGATGACACGCACGTAGTTCGTGTAGACGCCGTTTTCCTCGTAGGAGCCCAGCAGGGCCAGCATGAGCGAGAGCGGTCCGCCGTCCTCGTCGGCGTCCGGCAGCGCGGCGCCGATGCCAGCGAGACCGCCCGAGCTCTTGCGCAGCACGCGGAACACCTGCGCGAGCTCCGCCTCCGGGGGATGAGGGAACTCGTCGGAGGGACGGGGGTAGTACTTCGGGTACGCGCAGACGAGCACGCGGCGCCAGCGGGCAAGGCCCACCCACGTGAACTGGTACTTGCCGAGGGCGGCGAGCTCCTCGTCGGCGTCCTCGCCCTCGGGCGCGACATCGCTCCTGAGCGTCAGCACGCCGCGAGAGGCCCACGCCCTCACGCACGCGAGGGCGTCGCACAGGTCGAGCCTGAGCAGCCGCGCGAGGTCGCCGACCGAGTAGTAGTCCCGTTCCCGCACGTAAACGGGGTCGAAGGCCATGGGTTACGCCTCCGCGCCCGTCTCGGCGTCCCCATCGGCATCCTCGCCCTCCGCCGCGCGCTCGACGGGCGTGTCGAGGGCGAAGACGCCGTCGGCGGAGCTGTCGTACTCGGCGCAGATCTCGGAGTAGGTGAAGTCGGGATGGCGGAACACCTTGGGGCGCTTCATCTTCGCGGCGTCCTCGTAGAGGTAGAGCAGCACCTTGCTCTTGAACGCCTCGTCGAAGCCCTCGTCGTCATCCAGTGTAGACTCCTTGAGGAAGAACGGACCCAGGAGCTTGTCCTCGTTGACGCGCGCCTTGCCCTTGAGCAGGCCGTTGATGGCGTGGCGCAGGGCGTTCCACTCCACGGGCTCGCGCCTCGAGCCGATGCGCACGACCTTGCCGGCGTACTTCCCTTCGCCCTCGTCGATCCCCATGTAGCGGAACTCCCAGCGGCGCTTGAAGGCGGTGTCCATCGGGAACACGCCCTGGTCGGCGCTGTTCATAGTCGCCCAGATGTAGAGGTTGGAAGGCAGGCGCATCGTGTTCACACGACATGCGGCGTTCTCCTCGCGGCTGTAGAGCCCTGGAACCTCATCCGCGCGACCGGACGTGTGGCAGAACTCCTTCCAGAGGTGCTCTCCGAGGTCGACGGGGACGTCCACGTCGTACTCGCTCTCTCCGTCGCCGTCTCGGTCGAGCAGCTGGAACACGTCGCCGAAGGTCGCGGCGGGGTTCGCGCGGTTGATCTCCTCCACGATGAGCAGGAAGTTCTCGTCGGGGTGCGTCATCGCCTCGACGTAACTCTTTACGAGTGGGCCGGGCACGAACTCGTAGGAGACGTAGGGGCGACCCATATTCTCGGAGAGGGACTCGTCATCCTTCTGTTTTGGCCAGCGCATCGCGGGCTTATAGCAGCCGACGAACGAGGCATAGCTGTAGTCGGGATGGAAGGTGACGCGGCGCGTGTGCGCCTTGTCGAAGTATTTTCCAGCGAGCACGTTCAGGCTGTGGGACTTGCCAGTGCCCGGCGCGCCGAAGTAGATGAGATTGTGGGGCTCTCCGATTGAGGCAGAGATTGACAGCCTTCTCGCCTGGGGAAAGACGCTATCCTCAACCAGTTTCCTAAGGTCAGGGTAAACAACAAACAAGTCTTTGAGCGAGCTGTTAATTGCAGCACCGCAAGCGACGAGTAGGGCCCCCATATCGCTACGCTTTCCATATTCGACTTTGCGAATAGTTTGGTTTGCGTACTCTGACAGCCCGACGAGCGGGAGGTCGGAGAAGTGGACGTAAGCCTCCGGATTAGCTTCAAGTAAGTCGATCTTGTCCATAGACATCGGAAACGCGTAACCGATGGAGACGATCGTTACGGAATCGTCATTATGCTTTTCGCCGAGTTTCACTTCTTCAATGCGGGCAACCGCTCGGACTCCCTGCTTCCACGCGGTCTTGATGCCTTTAGAGTTATCCGATCCAAGCCATAGAAGGACAAATGTACCGGCCTTAAGTTCTCTCGGAACCTGTTTGCAGGTTACGGAAAGGAAAATGGGCGGATCTTGGATACCGCCCTCACAGGCATCGATTCGCTTAATATCTGCGACGCTATCTTTGCCCAGCCTCATGGTCACGAATTTTGGAGCGCCCGTCATCATTTAGCCCTCCTTCCCGACAGCTTCTCTAGGCCATCACGCAGCGGGCCAAAAAGCTGGCGGTTATTGTTGTCGACGCGCCTAAGAATTCCTTCGGCTGCGTTTGGAGTCAGGTAGTAGCGGGGATTCACATCATCCTTCTCGACTATCTGGTAAAGCGTGGAGGTTGCGGGTGAGCAAGGTGCCTCGCGATGGTCGACGGAGATGTACTTACCATCCCACATCAGTCCTGACTTCGGCCAGACTAGCTTTTCATGCTCAAAGTCAATGTCGGGGACATCACGCCAAGACGCGTTGTTAAAGCATTGATGATTGCTGACAAGATTGTCGATAGACTCGGGAGAGGGATCTGCATAGGCGGACTTCATCCGTCCTGCAATCCATTCGATTACAGGCACAGAGACGGCATTTCCTATAGCGGCATACCGAAGAGAGTCTGAGTCTTCGGTATCTCCCTCTACATTGGTCCAGTTGTCCGGGAAACCTTGGAGTCTTTCGCATTCGATTGGCGTGAGCCTTCGCACACCGTCGGCGCAGGTTACGTAGGTTCTGCTCCAGTCGGTGCCAGTGTGTCTGCCCGATGTAGCGGCAAGGCAATAGCCAGTTACAGGAACGCGAGGATATAGGCCTTTGGGGGTTGACTCGGTAATGAAAGAGCTGCGAACACCGGAGGGTTTTGAAGGTACCGAGTTCTCGAAGATTGAAGAGAAGGCCTTTGTAGGCTTACCCTTCCAGCAGCAGAGATAGACACGCGGGCGCGATTGAGGGACGCCGAAGTACCGGCTGTTCAACAGCCTCCAAGCAACTCCATATCCAAGTTCGTTCATCGTCGCAAGAATGACGGCGAAGTCATTTCCCTTATTCGAATTGAAAAGACCGGCAACGTTTTCAATGAGAACGGCTTCCGGTTTCTTTTCACCAATCAGCTCCGCGAATCGATGGAATAGACCGGATCTGCTCCCCTTAAGTCCAAGGCGTGACATTGAGCCGCGAGCAACAGAGATGTCTTGGCAGGGAAAGCCGCCACACCAAATCTCGGCATCAGGAATGATCTCGGGTTTGACCTCGTTAATGTCGCCGGCCTTCGTGACGTTAGGCCATCGGGCGCTGAGGACCTCATTGCAGAACCCATTATTTTCGCAGATAAACGTATTCATATAGCCCTGGCGCTCAAAGCCCAGGTCGAAGCCACCGATACCGGCAAAGAATGAGTTAACCCTAAGTTCTCTCTTGTCGTTCACGTGATTCCTATTTCTTCATTCAATGGGTGGATGGATAGATTCTCGCTCTACTAATCCTCGTCAAGTAACGAGTCGATCAGCGATGTGCGCACGTACGCACTAAAGCTCAATCCTCTGAGTGCAGCTTCTTCAACCGCGGCCTTTTTGAGGTTGGCGGGAATGCGAATGGTGATTGCCACCGTATCGCCTTCGGCGAGAAAGCCACGACGCTCGTTTTGCGTCGCCCCACTTTCCGCAAGCTCTGAGTAGTTCATAGAAGCTCCAGCACCGTTATGCAATACAAACGGTGCAATGATAGCATGGCGGACGAAAGCCAACCACCTCGTGCCCGACTTGCTGGCCAAAGATGGAATTGAAGCAAGGTGCTTTTCGATTTTGTCCAAAGAGGTCTTTATTTGATTCAAATCTGACTTTGTATAAAGCGAGCCAGAAAAAGATCTATAGTCCAACGGAAAACTTCAGAACGGGCAACAGATTTGCCGGCGAATCCAGTTCGCGTATAAGAAGCGGTTACTGGCGAAGATAAATCAGCTCGCGCCCTCATGTCTCCGGCTTTGAGGATAACTGTCTTTCGCCAAGCATTAGGTACGAGACAGGGGGATTCCGTGTGCCACGAAGATCTTCTCCAAAAGGTAGTTTCTAAGCTCTTCAGTGGCCAGGCTGCAATCAAAGCCTTCAATCTGAATGCCCCTTGCCACCCCGTTGCCTATGTTCTCAACAATTAGGTGCATGCAGGAATGGTCGGTATCAAATTCGAGGTAGGCAACAACGGCAGCGACGGCGCTGAGGGCGCTCACGATAGCTGCGACGCAAGTTGCGACGTCGAACATGTTTGATTGCGGCATATGACTCCAATCACGCTAAAAGTTACTAGCCTCTATCCTATGGTTTTGCGCGGACGTTAATTTCGCCGCCCAGCGGGGCAACCACTGCCGCGTGCTCACTCATCGGGGGACGTCCGCTACGGGTGCCGCGCCGGGTCGGTTGTGCCGCGGGCCGTCCCTCGCGGTGCGCACCCTCCGCTCCCGCGGTGTGCAACCGCCTGATCCACCACGGCCGTCTCGTTGAGTTCGGCGGCGGGAGCAAGCGCCTCGACCGTTCCCTCATGCTTGGGAAGGGAAACGAGTAGCGGAAGGATGCAGGCGTTCCCGCGATGGGTGGGCTGAGGCAACGCCGTGAGACCCGAAAGAAATAAACCATGAATTCCTAAAGATTAGTCTTGTTAAAAACAGGCTACCCGCGCTCCGGGAACAGGCGGGCGTACACCCCGGCACCCATTTGTTCCGCTTCCTCCCAGGCGACGTCGTGCTCGGCCGCGGCCCTGAGCATGTCGGAGACCGCAAAGCCGCGCCGGAGCGAAGAGGGGGCAAGGGGCTGCGCGGCAACCTCCACCAATCGGGAGCGCGGCGGACGATTTGTGCGAGGTTCTGTGCGGCTTCTTGAGGCCTCGCAACGGAGGTGCAATTTCGAGCTGTGGCGACTCTCGTTAAGCCGGGCTGGCAGTCGCCTGGATATCTGCACATGCATTACAATTCTTGTTTAAATGGAGAAACATCGCATGGGAGCGAATATGGGAACCTTCAACGAGGTTGCACTCGAAAGCATCCTTTCTCGCTATGAGAACAAAATGGAGCTTATTCGGGAAACGGAAATCTATAAATGGGAGGCTCTGCGCGATTTCAAAGACGCTTGGAACCTTGATTCTCCAAACCTGCCGGAAATGCTCAAAGCGTCCCTTTTGGGCTTTGCGCAATACCTGTCGAGTCCGGTTGCCTACCACTTCATCTCGCTAATCGAGCTTTCAAAATACTATCCAAATCAGACAAAAGGTGAACTGCAGCGCCTAAGTGACGAATCGTGCCGATTAGACGACAGAATTGACTCTTTTTACCGCTCAACAAGCCGTCTTTTGAAAAAATGTTTGGAGGAGCACGCAGAAGATGGCGCAAGTCTTGTGCGCAGATATTTTCCCCTTCAAGCGATCAGCGCCTATCTAACGCTCCTAAACCCGCGACAACATTACTACTACAAAGATGAAGAGTTTCAGGACTACCTTCAGATAATCGAGGATGAAAGGGCAGGGGCGTTCAAGAGCCTCACCGCCGACCAGAACTCTGGAATGGCGGCGCGTTATCGATATGTTACGGAAGCCTATGGCAACCTAATCGCTTTTCTCAATAAAAGACACCCCGCCATCATCGAGAAAAGCGATTCTCTCCTATCACCGGAATTCGCCGCCCTCGACCCGAATCATCACTTCCTTGCCCAGGAGATAGTATTCTCGGCGAGCACTTACCTAGATAGGCCCTCGTGGGTAAGGTCTAGCCAAAAGATCTCAGAAAAACTGTGCCAGATTTATGAGAAGGATTTAGGCGAAGAGTCGCCAGAGCGTCTTGAGGCGGAACTGTACTCAACGGTATCTAAGGGCGCAAATAAATTAATCGAGGACGCCGACCCGCTTTCCTTTCTCTCCGCAGCGCTCGGCACCGGACTTCCCGAGAGGGAAAAGAGGGAACTCTTCAGCAGGACAATACGCCTGCTCCGCATCTCGGCGAACACCCCGATTGATTTCAACGGCATCCCCGAGATAACCCCATCTGAGCTCAATGGTAGTGCTAACGCGCGCGAGCATCGACTTGCCCTGTTCTTGGCAAGCTGCCGATTGGCGAAGTCTGACACAGAGAAGGCCAGGAGCGAATTCACAGGAGCTTTCAACCGCGCAATTCGAGACGGGGGGCTGAACGCAAGACCTCTAACCGTCGCGCTCTTCCTTTCAAATCCGTCTTATTTCTTGCCGCTCGACGCAGACACGTGCCTCTATTTCGAAAAGAAGTTGGATATCAAGCCCCCCAAAGTCATATCGGGGGAAACATACCTTAACTATCTTGACCTAATCTACCGCTGCGTTCCCGAGTCCTTCGCCAGCGCGGTCTACTCCGCCCAGCTTTGCAAGGCTTCGCTTTCGCAGAGGGAGGCGGGTCCAGAAAGCACGGGAAAGCCAGAAAAAGCCTCCCGACCCGCATCGGTGAAGTATTCCCGGGCAGATTTCCTGTCCGATGTCTATCTTGATGAGGCGCAACTCGACATCGTTCTTGGCCTGTTGAATGACAAGAGAAACCTCATTCTGCAGGGGGCACCCGGCACGGGAAAGACATACGCGGCGCGCAGGATAGCGTACATGCTCCTGGGAAACACTGATCGCGATCGCGTTCGCATGGTCCAGTTCCACCAGAGTACGTCCTACGACGACTTCGTGTACGGATACCGCCCCACCGCCGACGGTGGATTTGAGCCGCGCGAGGGGACATTCAGCGAGTTCTGTCGTGCCGCGCGGGAAGAGTGCACCGAGGCCGCCCGAGAAGGTCGCGACGCGCTTCCCTACGCGTTCATCATCGACGAGATCAATCGAGCGAACGTTTCAAAGGTCTTCGGAGAGCTGTTGATGTGCATCGAAGCGGACCATCGGGGAGAGGAGGTCATCAACCCGGTCTCCAGGGCCCCGTTCTCAGTTCCCGACAACGTGTTCATCATAGGAATGATGAACACGGCGGATAGAAGCCTCGCACTCATCGACTATGCTCTTCGCCGCCGCTTCAGCTTCTTCGAGATGCGCTCGGCGCTGGAAAACGCGTCTTTCAGGGGGACTCTGAAAGACTCCCCCTCGATGCTGAAGCTCGTCGATGCGGTGGCGACGCTCAATCGCACAATCGAGGACGACCCGTCCCTTGGACGCGGTTTCGAGATCGGCCACAGCTACTTCTGCAGGAATAGCGGCACCGTTCCCGACCCGGACAGGATCGTCGAATACGAACTCGCCCCGCTGCTCCGTGAATACTGGTTCGACAACCCCCGAAAGGCGGAGAAGGAGATCAGCAGGCTCAGGGAGAGCATCTGATGGGCAGGAAAGCGGAGGATACGGTCGTTATTCGCAACATCTACGTGATGATGGCGTATGCGTTCAAGGCGCTTGACGTGAAGGAGTACTCGCGCCTGGGAAAGGAAAGCTTCGAAAATTACGCAAGCTTGCTCGCCGCTATCCTGTGCATCGGCATCTCGATTCAGAGAAGGCGCGGGTTCGAATCCGGTTATACCAACATCGTAGAAGATCTTGCGCAGATTAGGGGAACCATTGACGTCCGAGGCACCGCCCGCCTTAAAGCCGCCGGTCGGACACGCGCGGTCTGCTCTTTCGACGAGTGGTCGCAGGACACTGAGATGAACCGGGTTCTAAAGACATGTGCCGGGCTGCTGCTTAGGAACCCTGAGGTCAGGATCGATCTTCGCGAGGAACTGAAGCGCGACTACCTAGAAATGTCCGAGATAGGAGTCCTGGCTCCCCCATACCGCATCGAGTGGTCGAGGATGATCTTCCATAAGGGTAACCCTGGATACGTCTTCCTTATGAACGCCTGTTATATGGTATTGAGTAGGTTTATTCCAGTCAGCTTGGCGGGTGACAGCCCATTCGGCATCTATACGGACAGCCAGGAGTTACATGCCCTGTTCGAGAAGTTCGTCCTCGAATACTTCAAAAGGGAGCATGCGGAGCTGTCCGTATCGGCGAAGGTGCTCCCCGCGCCAAGCGATGCACCAAGCTTCCTTCCGAGACTGTGCACGGACGTGACCTTGGAGTCGGACTCCAAGGCCCTCATCATAGATACCAAGTTCTATGGAACGATCCTCAACATCCACAACGGCAGGGAGATGATGTCTCCCGCCCATCGCCATCAGATAGTCGATTATGTGGTTCACGAGTCCTATAAGAGCCGAAAGGAGGTATCTGGCATGCTCCTTTACGCGCTTACTGATAACGATCCGTCCATGTGCGAAAGCTGGAACGAAATTGGCCATACCTGGCACCTCTGGACCCTTGATCTTGGGCTTGAGTTCAGCGAAATCTCTCGCGTGCTTGACGCCGCAGCCGATCTGCTAGGGGGCGTCTCCGCCGGGAACGGCGGCGGCGTGAGAAATGAACTAGAGTAAGACTGGTTTCTAGACCTTTGCGCCCACGTTCGGAACGTCACCGAATCCAAAATGATAACAAGTTTGCGATTAAGCTCTATTCGTCATAGCCAATTTCGCTTTGGTTTAAGTGACAGCTATGCTCAAGCAAAATGAAGTCGATATCAACCAAGAACTTTTTCCGATGGTTAACCCCATCTCTATCCACCATATCGACACACCCAACGACTCGATATACCTCGGACCCTTCGGGGGTAGTGTCGCGAATGTTGATATAGGGCTCGGTTCTCGAGGGCAGCCGCAGGCCGCCCGAGGAACCGAGAATCACCTAGAATGCCGTCATTCTAGCTCATGTCACGCCGCCTTCCTGCCGGGAATCGGGTTGTCGGCCACGACGGGCGCGATGATCCTGGCCACGTGATCTGCGGCGGTGCCCTCGTAGGCGGGCGCGGGCGTGTTGACCTTGGCGCCCTCCACGGCCCTGCCGATGGAGTCGTCGTTGAACCAGCGTCGGCCCGCCCAGCCCTCGTCCATCTCGGCGAACACGGCGCCCATCATCCTGATGAGCGACTTCCTGCTCGGGAAGACCTGCACGACCCTGCTTCGGCGCTTGAGTTCGCAGTTGGCGCGCTCCTGTACGTTGTTGGTGCGCAGCCTCACGTGGTGCTCATACGGGAAGTCCAGGTACGCGGGCGCATCTGCCTCGGCCTCCTCCAGGACCGCCGCCGCTGTGGGGCAGAACCCTTCTGTCTGTCCGATGGCCAGCTGGTAAAGCTCGCGAACCAGCTCAGGGTCGCGTTCCGCGAACACAGCCTTCAGGATGCTGAGGACGGCGCCCCCCTGCCTGGTCGGCGCGTTGCCGGCGGCGTTGCGCATCAGGTGCACGATGTATCGCTGCCACGCGGCGCCGGGGAAGACCTCCTGTATCGCGCGCCTGAGGCCCTCGTGGGCGTCGCTGGTGTCGCAGATGACGCCGTCGACCCCGCGTGCGCGCAGCGACAGCAGGAACGACCTCCAACCGTCATAGGGCTCAGTGTCGATGGCGTCGAGGCCGAGAAGGCGCCTGTAGCCTCCCGACCCCGCGCCGATGGCGTTCACGAGCGCGGTGGACTGCACGCGCCCGGCGTCCCTGCACTTGATGTAGGCGGCGTCGAGCCAGATGTAGGGGTAGCTGACGTCGGACAGGTCGCGTTGTTGCAGGTCAGTGACCGATTCGTCCAGCGACGAGCACATCCTCGACACCTGGCTGGCGCCCATGCGGTCTATGCCCATGGACTGCGCCACGCGCTTCACCTTCCATCGGAACCGGGCCTCGATGTCGGGATATGCTCTGACGTACCAGGCGTCTTCTGAAACGACCTAGGTTCGGCGAACACACTCGGGGCTAACTCTAGGTCGGGCAGGCTATGTTCATCTGGCACCTCATGCGCAACTACGCCCTGCCCGTATTAATGACGCTGAAGTTTGCGATAGATGTCTTCTTCTGCGTTTGGCCGCGACTTCCTCCCGCAATTACCCCAATGGGAGGACGGAAAGTCAGGCTCTGAATGAGCTGAAATGGAATATTGGTTGCATTCGCAATCTCGAAAAGGCTGCCTGAACTCTCTTTTTCAAGGTCTAATACCTTGTCGGCAATTTGCGAACGCTCAGGCTCAATTCCATCGGGCTCATTTGTACGCATGCCTCGCATACCCATCTTTTTACACAGGTCGTGATATTGCCAGTCACTGATTAGTCCAAGAGTATGAGCGCGATACACTGCAGCAAAAGCGGAGACCTTCCAGAATCGCTTGACCCGCATTGCATCGCTGAGGGTTAGTCCTCGTGGCGTCTTGGATCTGAACCCGCGGCTCGGCATGAGAAAAGCGCTTGCAAAAGAATCGGCCTCTTTTTCGACATCGCGTGTACCCAGGCGATCAAGATCCACCTTGCGATGCATTACAAGGTGCCCGAGCTCATGGCTAGCGTCCATTCTGCGTCGTTCGCCAGATTTTGAAGTGGTCAAGAAAACAAAGGGTTGGTTGCGATCTTCGTCCCAGAACGAATACGCATCAATTTTCTCAGATGCTTCAGTAATTGAAAAAACGCGAATCCCGTGAGCTTCTAGGACGGCTATAACGTTGGGGATTGGACCTTCGCCCAAGCCCCATGCTTCACGTACTGCACGTGCGGCATCTTCTGGGTCGAACCCTTGCAAATCAGGCACATCGAGTTTCGGGAGGATGTATTCAGCACTTATCCAGTCAGAAAGCTCGACGCCAAATGTGCTTACGGCAAGTGCCTGATCCCTGTTTTTCGCGGACATTTTTGAACGAGCGCGAAATGACACCGCTGAGGGTTCTGGCAAATCGACGTCAGAAAGCGAGAAGAACGAGGCGTCGAAGCCGAGGGCGTCGGCAATAGCGGCAAGAGTCATGTCGCTAATCCCTTCGCCTTCTTTCTCGTATTTGGAAATCGCACGCGGCGTCACGCCGACTTCTTTAGCAAGAGCCGTTTGCGACATGCCACGCAACTTGCGAGCAAGCGTCAACCTCGAGCCCGACATCCTGACCTCCCTTCGAATCAGCACATACCGCGAAAGCACGAAAACCTAGCCGATTATTGTAGGTCGGCAAAGGCTCTCCGTACAGATTCGTTAGGCGGTCTTGCGAATAACCTCAATATTCGGGGTGGGCGCTTCCGTTGTGTCGATGGGCGGTTCGTTGTTCGTAGACAGCGAAGGCAGGAGTACGCGATCTTTCCAACCAGAGTGCACACCATTCTCAGAAAATGCCGGCATAGAAAGCTCGATCCGAATCTCCTCGTGTCGCTTGTCGATATGCATGATCAAATAGTAGAAAGCAAGGTCATCATGTTTCGCTGGTTCGCCTTCTCCCAGATAGCCCTCAAGACCTGGTATTGGCATCGTTCTGCCCTCTACGCCGGCAAGACGCAAAGTCCCCTTGCCCTTGTCGTGAATGGCAGGCCCAGCGCAATTCGACTTTCCGACGCGACCGTCACTCGAGGTTGTGCAAACCAGGCGCACCTTGTCCTTCCTATTGGCAACTGCTGGAACCTCAAAGATGTTTTCTACGCGCCAGCCGGTACGGGATAAACGGTCACGGAGGTTCTCCGTCGCACGAATATAGAGCTCTAAGCCGCGACCGTTTATGGGTGCGAAATCTGACATCCCGACAACATAGGGGTCATAAGCGGCTGCCACAATATCATGTATGAGTTCGACTGTCAGATCTGGGGATATTAGTCTGAGCATCTCGTCGGCAGACATCTCTCCGCGGTTGATGGTGTTCGAAGCAATATTTAAATAAGGCATTTAGCCCTCCTTAGTACCAAAACATAACCTCATTCTAGGTCGTGCTTTGGTACTAGTCAAGCATGTAGATGACTTTATGAAATCTTCCCTCAATTTGTGACGCCCGCCTAGTCTGCTCTTGTACGAGCTAGATGAGGCGGGTGTTTCGTGCCTCGCCTCCCGAGCAGAAAGGCGATCCACCGATGAAGGAAGACACCGATGGCGGGCAGACGGCAGAGACGTAGCGGCACCCGCGAGGGCAAGCGGACCAAGAAACGCAACATCAACAGCATGGATGGCCGCACATGCCACCGTGTCGACCGTGGCGCAGGCATGTCGCATCGAATGGCATACCGTCGGCGGCGTCTGCAAGCACATCCAACGACGGCCTTCAGCGGGCGACGGGGCCCGCGCGCTTCGACGGCGTTCGCAGGATCGGCATCGACGAGACCTCGTTCAAGAAGGGGCACAGGTACCTGATGGTGGTGGTCGACCACGACAGGGGCTGTCTGGTCTGGGTGGCCGAGGGGTGGAGCAGGGAGGCGCTGCGCTGGTTTCTCAAAGAAGAGCTCACCCGCGAGCAGGGGCTCGGTATCGAGGTCGTGACGGCGGACGGCCGTCGGTGGATAAAGACGCCGGTCGAGCGGTGGTGCCCCAACGTCGAATGGGTCATGGGCCCCTTCCGCATCGTCAGCTGGATGAACGACGCCCTCGACGGCGTGCGCCGCGAGGAGCGGCAGGTGGCCGAGAAGGCCACCAGGGCGGCGACGTCGAGGCGGGGATGCCCCGGAAAGTCCGCTGCCGGCGACGAGACCCCGCCCGAAACCCTCAATCTCGCCGGGGCGGCGAAGGAGATCAAAGGAACGCGCTTCGCACTCGCGAAGGGCAGGGAGAGCCTGACGGATAGCCAGAGGGCCAAGCTCGACAGGCTGAAGCCTGTCGAGTCGCGCCTGTTCCGGACATGGGAACCCCAAGAGGACCTGTGCGCAGTCTTCCGGACAGGTGACGCCACCGAAGCGGAAAGGCTTCTTGACGATTGGCTCCACCGTGCCGCCTACTGCAAGATAGCGAAGGTTGTCGCGGTCGAGAAGAAGGTCAGGCGCAGGCGCGACGACATTCTGCGTGCCGTATCGCCGGACATCGGCAACGCGAGGGTCGAGTCGATCAACAACAAGATCAAGGTCACGGTGAAGATGGGCTACGGCTTCAGGAGCACAGACAACCTCTTGGCGCTGCTGATGTTGAGATGTTCGGACGCGAAACCGCAACTGCCATGGAACCAAGCGACTTCGGTAAGAAAGGTAGCCTAGCGACGAGACCCTCTAGCCACACAAACTACCGGAGCCTCAAATAGATCCTTATAAGCGATTCCCATTTTTTCCTTAAAGTACAGATGCTGTTTAACGCTATTGTTCTATCATTTCGCTCGGACAGATTTTACAGAGTCGCCGCTAATCATTCATGGAAAGCGCCCTATGCGACCTACCTCCGTCTAATTATTCCCCGCGCTCCTCATACCCGCGCTCGAGCTTCTTCCCAAGCTCCGCAGCGCAGCGCCTCGTTTCCTCGGCAAACAAGCCATCGATGGCCCTGTCGATCCGCGTGCAAGTCTGCCGGTGTTCGTCCTTCCAGGACAGGTTGAGCCCCAAACTCGCATTCCAATAGCCGCCGAGCTTGGCGTTAATCACTTCCTCGGGATACAGCACGTCGCGGCGAACGCCTTCAACCGCATCGTCCTCGTCCATATCACAGGCCGCATCGCCCTGCTCAAGGCACTTGCGCAGCTCCTTCTGCTCCCGGATGCTGTCCAGCACGCGAACGCACACCACAGCCAAAAAGCGATAGCGTTCGCACAGATCCCACTCGCCGCCGAGCCATACACGATAGCCCAGCATCTCGCTCGCGGGCTCATCGTCCATCAGGAGCAATTCACACGGACGCTCATTGGCGAGCGCACCCTCCCCCAGCCTTTTCACGCCGTCGCGCATAAAGATGCACGGCTCCACGTCGTAATAGCCAAAGCCGTGGCCTGCACCACAGCAATTGATGGCGTGCTTGGGCAGCAGGACGATCTTGTCGCTGGGCTCGGGGTCAATCTTGCGCAGCTTTTTGACCTTGCGACGGGCGCGCTTTAAGCCGTGCTCGCTATCGCCACGGCCGCGGCCACGGTCGCCTGCCTTGCCGGCGTACCGCAGGGCGATCTCGCCTGCTACCGCACCTCGCTCCACCGCGCACAACCGGTCCATCGTCCAGCGCGGACGGCATAGCTCTTGTGCAGCAGTACCACCATCGGCAAGGTGTACCATGCCCACCGGCTAACCCATCCCAACGGCCTGCCTGCAGTCGCTACGAAGGCCACCTTGCCGCCATGAGCGCGACAACCGCTGCACCCCAGCCCTATTCGTCCGAAGGCACCGCCGCAGCGGGCAGATACGGCTCCCAAAGCGGGCATCCCTGCCAACCCTCCGCGAACCCCATGCGGCGCAACTCGTCGGGATCCAGCCTGTCCAGCAGCTCAAACAAGCGTGTGCGCCAGCCCGTCTCGGGGGCGATACGCTCCAGCAGGTAACTCAGGATGGTGAGTATGCCGAACATGTTGTCCGACCGCACCTGGTACGGCTCGTGCCACTCTGGATACTTCGACTTGGTGGGGATGGTCGGCCTGGCGCCAAACCCTCTGTTCCACAGGCGGCCATGGTGTGCGCATATGTTGCGAGCGGTGTTGATGGCCACGAGCCACGACTTCAACACGCGCGACGACACGCCCAGGTCCCCAGAGATTCTGTTCCTGATGTCAACCGACGCGCCGTTGTAGAGGCGAAGCATCGTGCCGAAGTCCATCAGGTTCACGAGAATCCAGTAGGGCGGCAGGTCATGCGCGTCGCCGTAGGCCTCCTTGAAGTGGATGGCGAAGGGTTCACGCGAGCGGTCAAGCTCCTCGGTGCATCGTTCGATGAACTCGCTGTACGCATCGCCCTCGAGGCGCGGGAGATTCTCGCGGTCGAAGAAGCCAAACGCTCCGGTCTTGCCCGCGAGCTCATAGGCCAGCTGCGTGCGGAAGTACACCTCGACGCGCTCGATGGCGTCCAAGACAATGAGCCTGAACTGCCTGTCGAAGGTATAGAGCTTCCAGATCTGGTCGAATGTCGTGCCCTCGACGAAACGCTCGTCCTTGTCGCCGTCCTCGTCTGCCTCTGGCTTGCGCTTGAAGATGTACCAGTAGCCGCTCAGGCGGTAATAGCCAACGTTTGCGAGGTGAGCGATAAGGTCATCGCGGTCTGCCACCAGGCCGCGCTCGACTATGAGCAGGTCGGCCTGCTCCTCGAAGGTCAGCCAGGGCTTCTTGTATTCCCCCCATGGTGCTTCTGTGCTCGATGCATAAAAGAAGACCCGCCAGTGTGCATGCTCGAGAGCAGAGGCCGGGCGAGTTTACTAAGGTCATTTTACCGCAGTCGAAGCCATTCTATACGGAACTCCACGAGGAAAGTTTGCAAACGGCCGCCTCCCTTGAATATCAACTTCATCCCACCCAAAAACTCATCCAACATTAATCTTGGCTCAAGAATCGCTTAATCTATAACCTGCACTATAGAGTTCGACCAAGGGCGGGGCAGCGCCGCGCAACGCAGGCCGCCGAACGCTACGCTCGCGCCCGGGCAGATCGCCCGGCGTCGCGCCCATCGAACGAAAGGAACAGGTCATGGACGACCTCGAAAAAGTTGAAACCATCCGCACCAAGTGCAACGTGAGCTACACCGATGCCAAGGCCGCGCTCGACGCCGCCGACGGCAACGTTTTGGACGCCATCATTTGGCTCGAGTCGCAGGGCAAGACGCAGACCACTTCGGCGCACGCCGCCACCGAGTCCGTGCCAGTCGATGAGCCCTCAGCCGAGATGGTCGCAGCGCAGGCCGCCTACGAGAAGTCGAGCGAAAAGACCGACTTCTCCAAGAAGATGGACAGCGTGTGGGAGTACCTCAAAAAGCTCTTCCGCCTGAGCCTGGACACCAAGTTTATCGCCACGCGCCGCGATGCGATCATCCTCAGCATTCCCATCCTGATCCCCATCGTCGCGCTGTTTGCCTGGGGCGCCACGATATGGCTGATGTTGATTGGCCTGTTCTTTGGCATGCGCTACCGCATCGACAGCGACGGAGACGTGCCCGGCAGCATCAACAACCTTATGGATCACGCCGCCGACGCCGCGGACGACATCAAGCAAAATCTCAACGACGACAAGTAATCGCAGACGGGGGCACGTATGGCACGAATCCTGATCGTAGAGGACGAGGAGAAAATCGCCCGCTTTGTGACGCTCGAGCTGGAGCACGAGGGCTACCAGGTGGAGCACGCCGCCGACGGCCGCACCGCCGTAGACCTGGCGCTGGAGCGCGACTACGATCTGATTCTGCTCGACGTGCTGCTGCCGCAGCTCAACGGCATGGAGGTGCTGCGGCGCGTGCGCAAGCACAAGGATGTGCCGGTGATCATGGTCACCGCGCGCGATGCCGTGATGGATAAGGTGGCCGGGCTCGACGCCGGCGCTGACGATTACCTAACCAAGCCGTTTGCCATTGAGGAGCTGTTCGCACGGATCCGCGTTGCGCTGAAGCGCTCGGAGGCCGTGCGGACGGCTTCGGGCGTTGGCGGCATCGGGACGGGCGCGGCGAGCGACGCGGGCGGGAGCGCCGCTGCGATACCCCCGGTCAGCGACTCAACCCAGGTTTCCGCCTCGCTCTCCCCCGCCACGCTCACTGTGGGCTCAGTCGTGCTCGACCCCGACCGCCACGAAGTCACGGTCGGCGGCTCGCCCATCGCGCTCACGGCCCGCGAGTTCGACGTTCTCGCCCTGCTTATGGCGCACGCCGGCACCGTGCTCACGCGCGAGCGCATCGCGCACGAAGCGCTGGGCTACGAATACGTGGGCGACACCAACAACGTCGACGTACACATCGCGCACCTGCGTGCCAAGATCGAGGACGCCGGCAGCGCCCGCATCATCCAGACCGTGCGCGGGGTGGGCTATGTCTGCCGTGCGTAACGCCGAGGCCAAGCGCGTCACCTCCATCGCCCGCGCCATCAACTGGAGCTATATGTGGCGCCGTCTGATGAGCTACATCTGGCTCGATCTGTTGCTGGTAGTGATTGCGGCGGCGATCCTCGTCTATGGATACAACCAGACACTGCCCGACGACACGTTTACCGCAGGATGGATCCCCGGTGCCACCGTTCACGGCATGTCGCTGACGCCCGCGCGCGGCTGGGACCCGACAACGCTCACCTATACCGTCGAGCTTGCGCGCACCACCAAGACCTTCCCCCTCGCGCAGGACCTCGTCACGCTATGGCCTCTCTACCTTGTCGTTATGGGTTGGCAGGTCATCAGCGTGCTCAACATGCTCGGCGGCGCCCGCCGCGTGCGCCGCACCATGGCGCCGCTCAACGATCTGGCCCTGCGCGTGGACGAACTCGGTCGCATGCAGCTCTCCGGCGGCAAAATGGAAACACTGGAGCAGGCCATCGCGCGCGCAAGCGTCGACTCGCCGAGCGTCACCACCGGCGACGCCGACCTGGCGAGCATCGAGGTCGCACTCAACCGCCTACTGCGCCAGATGCAAGAGGCCAAGCTGCAGCAGATGCGCTTTGTCAACGATGCGAGCCACGAGCTGCGCACGCCCATCGCGGTGATTCAGGGCTACGTAAACATGCTCGATCGCTGGGGCAAAGACGACCCGGACGTGCTGGCAGAATCCATCGCGTCCCTCAAGGCCGAAAGCGAGCACATGCAAGAGCTCGTGGAGCAGCTGCTGTTTTTGGCGCGCGGCGATGCCGGGCGCACGGTCCTGCGGCGCGCGAATACCAACCTGGCCGCACTGGTCGGCGAGGTATGCGAGGAATCGCAGATGATCGATACCGAGCACACGTATCGGCTGGCCTTTGACGCTGCGCTTGTCAGCGACCCACGCTGCGACGCGCCCGTCGACGTGGCGCTCGTGAAGCAGGCTCTGCGCGTGATCGTGCAAAACGCCGCCAAGTATTCGGACGCGGGCACGCCCATCTCGTTTGGCGTAGCGTCGGATGCGGGCGCGGGCACGATCGACATAAGCGTTGAGGACGAGGGCATCGGCATGAACCAGGAATCCGCAGCTCACGCGTTTGAACGGTTCTACCGCGCCGACAACGCACGCGATGCCGGCGCGCAGGGCTCGGGTCTGGGGCTTGCCATTGCCAAGTGGATCGTCGATAGCCATGGCGGCGTCATCGGCGTGACCTCGGTCAAGGGCGTCGGCAGCCGCTTTACGATTCGCCTGCCGCGGTAGGGGCACCCGCGCGGCGGCAGCCCCTCGGCATAAAAAAGGGATAAGGCCATGCGGCCCTATCCCTTTTTGCTAGCTATAGCAGCTTGTGCGCTACTCGCGGCACAGGTGCACGGCGAAACCGGCGAACTCGCGTTTAAAGTACACGAGCTTGGTGCTGCCGTCGGGCAGCAGCACGCGCGACTCCTCGTTGACCTCGAGCCCGCGCTCGGCAAACCACTTCTCGGCCGCATCGATGTCGTTGACGGCAAAGCCGATGTGGCCCTTGGCGCCACGACCATTCTGCTTCATGACCTCGACCAGCGAATCGTTAAAGTACGAAACCGGGGTCTCGATGACGGGCAGACCCATCATCGTCGAGAACAGCTCCGCAATCTCCAGGGCGTCTGCCGGGTCGGCGGCGTTAATGCCCACATGGGCAACGCGCATGCCAAAGAGCTCGACCGGGTTGGCGTTCTGCTCACTCATACAGGCAGCGCCTACTGAGCCATGACGTCGAGAACGGCCTTCTCGGCAGCGACGCGGTTCATGCCGGTCATGAAGGGCACGCCGCTCACGTACGGGCAGGTGAGGCCCTCGGGGGCAACGGTGGTAGCGATCAGCAGGTCGGCGCCCTCGTCGCAGTAGTCTTTGGCCTCGGAGATGGCGCACTGCACGATCTCGTACTTGTCGGCGTAACCGTTGGCATCGAGCAAGGTGGCGACCTTCTGGGCAACAAGCGTGGAAGTAGCAGCGCCAGCACCGCAAGCCAAAACAATCTTCTTCATAGGTAATATCTCCCTTCATGGTTTACTTTAGGTAAGTGTACCGCAGCGAGCGATGGCACTCGGCCTCGATGAGCTTTTATGCCAGTTTGCTTGCGCGCTGCGTATAATACATCTAGTACGTGTTGTCATACCGCTCGCTTTATGAGCGACTAAGGACCCTAATATGCCCGATTCCCGCACCCTCTGGACCGCCGTCGTTATCATCTGCATCGCCGTGTCGGTGTTCTTTAGCGTCAAAAAACGCACCACGTTTAAGCGCCTGCAGCAGCTTATGGCTGCCAAGCAGTGGGACGAGTTCGATCGTTTGCTCGACGGCAAACTCACCAGCATGCTGTACCCGCGCTACAACCGCGACTACCTGCGTCTGAACTCCTATCTGTTGCGCGAGGACCACGAGCGTGCCAGCGAGATGTTCGACCTACTGCTGGGACTCAACCTCCCCAAGATGCAGCGCGTCGACTTGGTGATTAAGGCCTTTAACTACTATGTTGGCCAGGAGGACCGCAAAAAGTCCAAAGAGCTGTTGCACGAGATCAAGGGCTTTGAGGGCGGTCAGGCCGAGGCAGTTGCGCACGAGTGTCAGCTGATGTACGACACGATGATCCTCAAGCGCCACAACGACATTCCCGAGCTGGAGCGCATGCTCGAGGATGTCGGCGACGACCCGGTCAAGCGCTGCCGCTTGGAGTACCTGCTAGCCCTGCAGTACCAGAACAAGGGCGACGAAGCCAAGTTCCAGGAGTTCCTGGAGAAGTCGGGCCAACACTCGATGGCCGTCAACGCGTAACGGACGGCTTGTGCTAGACTTCTAGTCTCACGGGGGCGTGGCGGAATTGGCATACGCAGGAGACTTAAAATCTCTCGCCGCAAGGATTGTGGGTTCGAGTCCCACCGCCCCTACCATATGGAGCTTGCGAGCCCGTGTTCCCCAGGGATGCGGGCTCGTTTCCTTTGGACGCCGTCAACTGCAGAGCAGCTCATTTGGGACGGGGCTTTTTTGACTACTTTTTCCGCCCACCCAATGAGTTTCCTACCACATTTTCCGATGGAAAAACGTGGTTGTCTTGCACATTTTCCGATGGAAAAACGTGGTTGTCTCGCACATTTTCCGATGGAAACACCCAAATGGCCTTATACTAACCGAGAGGGTTGGGAGGCAATATGCAGCGACAGCTTATGAGCGAACTTATCGCTTGGAAATCAAGGACGAATCGCAAACCTCTCTTGCTTAAGGGAGCCCGCCAGACAGGAAAGACTTGGCTTCTTAACGAATTCGCAAGCCAGCAGTATCGAAACGTCATTCGTTTTGACTTTATGCTCGAGCCGAGCACACGCTCGCTGTTCGATGGGGACCTCGACCCCAAGCGCATCATCTCCCAGATAGAACTCCTACGTGGCCAAACTGTAACGCCAGCAGACACGCTCATCATCTTCGACGAGATCCAAGAAGCGCCACGCGGGATCACCTCGCTCAAGTACTTCAACGAGCTTGCGCCCGAATACCACATCGTAGCAGCCGGTTCCTATATGGGCCTCGCGCTCCGACGCGAAAACGAGTCATTTCCCGTCGGCAAAATCGACCAGCTCACCATGCGTCCCATGGGGTTTGCTGAGTTCGTTCGTGCCGTCGACGGCAACCCGCTCGCCGACGCCATCCTTGCCGCAGACATGAACCTTCTAGCAAACGTTACCGAAAAGCTCGAGCACTTGCTCAAGGAATACCTTGTTGTTGGCGGTATGCCCGAAGTTGTCTCCACTTTCGCCGAGACACGCGACTTCATCGAAGCCCGAAGGCTTCAACAGCAAATCATCGAGGCTTACGAATCCGATTTTGGCAAACATGCACCCGCCCGCATCGTCGAGCGCATGAGGTTGGTTTGGAAATCCCTTCCCGGCCAGCTTGCAAAGGAGAACAAGAAGTTTGTCTATGGCGCCCTTCGTCCCGGAGCGCGCGCACGCGATTTCGAGGAAAGCCTCCAGTGGCTCACGGACTACGGAATCGTTCATAAGGTGCCACGTGTTTCCGCTCTAAAGGCGCCGCTCTCGAGCTACGAAGACCTCTCGGGCTTCAAACTGTTCTGCATCGACACCGGCATCCTCGGAGCGCTCTCCGGTCTCTCTCCGGCCATCGTTCTTAACGGATCCGCTGTTTTTACCGAGTTCAAAGGTTCGCTGACCGAACAATACGTCGCGCAGGAGCTTTTGCTCCAGGACAAAACTCCCGCGTATTGGTCCTCTACCTCCGGCAATGCCGAAACCGACTTTGCCATCGACCATGCGGGAACCGTGCTTCCGCTTGAGGTCAAGGCGGCAGAGAACCTTAAAGCGAAGAGTCTGAAAGTAGCCTGCGAAAAATTCAAACTCGAGCGTTGCGTGAGGAGCTCCCTGGCGGCATATAGAGACGAGGGCATGCTCATCAATATTCCGCTTTGGGAGATTGGGCAGATCGACAAGCTGGCATAGGCGCTGTGGGGACGCCCCGCAAGGACTGTCCCCAGGTGCCGGCTGTTGAGTTGCGGTGGAATAGGGACTGTTTGGTGCCCGAAAGGGCGATTTTAGTCCGTATTTCACCGCAACTTATTTAAAGGGCGCTGAGGCTGGGGGTCCAGCCGATGGTGGGGGTCGCGCCGTCGAGGGTTTCGTTGATAGTGGCGGCCATGCCAGCGAGTAGGCTGTTCTCGCTTACGGTGAGCGTCTTGTAGCCGCCGGCTCGCATGAGCTCGCGGATCACCACGGCGCCAGCCAGAAGCACGCCCGCGCGCTTGGGCTGCACGCCCGGCAGCGCAGCGATACCCTCCACATCCAGCGTAGACATACGATCGATGGCGGCCGAGATCTGCTCCATCGAAAGCTCGCGCAGGTGCACAAAGTTCGAGTCGTACGGCTCCAGTTCGTGGACCAGCGCCACGAGCGTGGTGACGGTACCGCCCACCGCGACCAGGCGCTCGGCGCGCTCAAAGTCGCTGGGCAGGCCCTCAAAATAGGCGGAGAACTGCTCGCCCGCCCACGTGGCGGCAGCCGCAAGCTCGTTCGTCGACGGCGGCAGCGCAGAGAAAAACCGCTCGGTCACGCGACGGCAACCGATGTCCAGTGAGCGCGTTCCCTCCAGCGCAAAGACCCCGCGCTCCGGCGCATAGACGCCCGTCGCGAGCTCCGTGGAGCCGCCACCCGAATCGGCGACGATGATGCGCTCGTCTGCAAAGTCGTGCGCTACGCCAAAAAACGTCAGGCGCGCCTCAACCTCGCCAGGAATCACCTGCGGTTCGAGCCCCAGATCGCGCAGGCCGTCCAGCAGCAGGGCAGCATTGGACGCATCGCGTGCGGCGCTCGTGCACGTGGTGCAGATGCACGCGGCCCCAAAGGCACGGGCTTCGTCCACAAACATGCGGCACGCAGCGAGCACGCGCTCAACGGCCGCCTCGCAAAAGCGCCCCGTCGCGTCCACGCCCTCGCCCAAGTCGGTAATCTCGGTATGCTTGGACGATTCCACAATCGCTCCGCCCTCGACCTGGGCCAACACCAGTCGCGACGACACCGTTCCCAGGTCGATCGCGGCTACCTTATAGCGTTTGCAATTTGTCATTGCGGGCTCCCCTCCGGGCGCTATTTGCCGTTGGACACGACCGTCTGGCCCTCGACGCCGTTAAACCCAAACAGCATGTCGAGCGCTTGGATGTACCACGGCGCGTCCTTACCGACTTCTTCGATTTCCTTGGCACCTTCGCTGGCCTTCTTGGCGTTCGACGACTTCTGGCTCGACGAGGCATCCGAATCGCCGTCCAGGCCCTGCACTTCAATCCTCTTCTCGCCGGGCATCACCAAGCCCAGGTCCTCGGATGCCGCATCCTTGATACCCTCCTCCGAGAGCAGCTTGTCGACGCTTTTTTGCAGCCCATCATTGTATTGCTGGCGAATCTCGACCTGCTTGGTCAAGATATCGCTCGAACGCTTTGCCACGTACAGGTCGCGCACGGGGAAATACAGGCTCACGAGCACCAGGGCAACGACGATGCCGATGAATAGCCCTCGCTGAGGACCGTGGGTAAAGTCGTAGATCGCCTTGACCACCGCGTTGTCGTTGGCGTAGTGCATAAAGTCCGAGCCCGAAAAACGGTTCGAGGGCCTGCTCGACCTATCGTGCGTTTGAGCCGACGAGCGCTGAGCATGCGACGAACGTGCCGGGCGCACTGGTCCATCTGTCGAAGTATTCACTTGAGCATTGGGGCGCGAGGTACTTGTCGGGCGCTGCATGGAGCGGTCGGCGCCGGCGTAGGCGGACCCACCGAGCTGCACCGTGCGCGCACGGCGAGGCGACGGCTCACGCGAACCGGCGGAATAGTACCTGTTGTCGTAAATCTGATCCATGTGCGCCTTGTGCGGTTGAGGTTTGTTTGCGCTAAGTATTCTAGTTATAGCACGAGCGCCCGCACCGCCTTCGCCAGCCTTTGCTCGACATAAAAAAGGCGCTGAGCCATATGGCCCAGCGCCCAATGGCGGCCATCAGAAGTGGAACGGAGCCGAGTCAACCCCGCCCCCCGCGAGCACCACTTGTTTAGCGAATGTTGTAGAACGCGGCCTTGCCGGCGTAGCGCGCGCTGCCCTCGAGCTCGTCCTCGATGCGGATGAGCTGGTTGTACTTGGCGATACGGTCGCTGCGGCACGGGGCGCCCGACTTGATCTGGCCGGCGTTGACGCCCACGACCAGGTCGGCGATCGTGGAGTCCTCGGTCTCGCCGGAGCGGTGGCTCACGATGCAGGCGTAACCGGCCTCCTTGGCGGTCTCGATGGCCTCGAGCGACTCGGTGAGCGTGCCGATCTGGTTGACCTTGACCAGGATCGCGTTGGCGGCACCCAGCTCGATGCCCTTCTTGAGGCGCTCGGTGTTAGTGACGAACAGGTCGTCGCCCACCAGCTGCACCTTGTTGCCAATGCGGCGGGTGAGCTCAACCCAGCCGTCCCAGTCCTCCTCGGCCATGCCGTCCTCGATGGAGATGATGGGATAGGTGTCGACGAGCTTCTCCCAGTAATCAACCATCTGAGCGCTCGTATACTCAACGCCCTCGCCCTTGAGCTCGTACATACCGGTCTCGGCGTTGTAGAACTCGGTCGAGGCCGGGTCCATGGCGTACATGAAGTCGACGCCGGGCTTAAAGCCGGCCTTCTCCACGGCCTTGGTGATGTACTCGAACGGTTCGGCATTGGTCTTGAGGTTGGGTGCGAAGCCGCCCTCGTCGCCCACGCCGCCGCCCAGGCCGGCCTCGTGCAGCACGCCCTTGAGGGTGTGGTAGACCTCGGCGCACCAACGCAGGCCCTCGGCAAAGCTCGGAGCGCCCACCGGCATGATCATAAACTCCTGGAAGTCGACGTTGTTGTCGGCATGCACGCCGCCGTTGAGGATATTCATCATAGGTGTGGGCAGCAGGTGGGCGTTGACGCCACCCAGGTACTGGTACAGCGACAGGCCCGCCGACTCGGCAGCGGCGCGCGCGGTGGCCAGCGACACGCCCAGGATGGCGTTGGCACCGAGCTTGGTCTTGTTGGGGGTACCGTCCGCGGCAATCAGCGCGGCATCGACGGCGCGCTGGTCGAAGGCGTCGAGACCAACGACGGCGTTAGCGCACTCGTTGTTGACGTGCTCGACGGCCTGCGAAACGCCCTTGCCCAGGTAGCGACCTTTGTCGCCGTCGCGCAGCTCGCAGGCCTCAAAGGCGCCGGTCGAAGCACCCGAAGGCACCATTGCGCGGCCAAAGCTGCCGTCCTCGAGCACGACCTCGACCTCGACGGTGGGATTGCCGCGGCTGTCGAGCACCTCGCGACCGTAGACGTCCAAAATATCGCTCATGTTGTCTCCCTCTCACTTGGAAACGTAGTGGATGCAAGCGACCGGCTGACCGTGCACCGTCGGTGCGTCTCCGTAAGTTAGCCATGTCGCACTTTTTGCATTATGCCCTAAGTTAGCCGAGGGATACACTTGATTTTCGAAAAATTTAGCGGGAACGATGAGGCGTGTCGGCCCGTCGTTCCCGCAGTCTTACTCCTCCGCCTTTGCGGCATCCCACAGGTCGTTGAGGCCGTGGGTCGAAAGCTCGGCAAGATCCACGTGGGCATCGGCCGCCATCTGCTCCATCGCGGCCCAGCGGCGGCGGAACTTGGCCGTGCTGGCGCGCAGGGCGCTCTCGGCATCGATGCCCTCTTTGCGCGCGACGTTCACCAGGGCAAAGAGCAGGTCGCCAAACTCCATCTCGCGCTCGGGCGTTCCCGGAGCCTCGGCCTCAAACTCGGCACGCTCCTCGGCAACCTCGTCCCACACATCCCTGGCGGTCTCCCACTCAAAGCCAACGGCCGCCGCCTTGCGCGATACCTTCTGAGCCTGCATCAGCGCCGGCAGATGTGTGGGCACCCCGTCGAGCAAGCCCTCGGGCGCGGCCTCGCCCGCTGCCATGGCCTTGTCCTTGGCCGCCTTCTCGGCAAGCTTAACCTCGTCCCAAATCTTGAGTACCTCGTCGGAACTCTGGGCATCCGCATCGCCAAACACGTGCGGGTGGCGGCGGATGAGCTTGGCATCGATATCGCGCGCCACGTCTGCCAGCGTAAACTCGCCCGCGTCCGCCGCGATCTGCGCATGCAGCACGACCTGCATGAGCACGTCGCCCAGCTCCTCGCGTAGGTGAACCGCGTCGTCCGCCTCGATGCAGTCGAGCGCCTCGTAGGCCTCCTCGATCATGTTCTTGCCAATGCTGCGGTGCGTCTGCTCACGGTCCCATGGGCAGCCATCGGGCTGACGCAGACGCCAGATGGTCTGCACCAGATGCTGCAGCTCGGCCGACGCGTCTATCAGCGTGGACAGATCGCGCGAGCCCTCGGCATTTTGCTGAGCCATATGCTGCGCCATGGTTATTCCTCCTCCAGGATCACGTGGCGGAACGCACCGCCCTCGTAGATGCCGTAGCTGTGCGTGCCGTCCTTGGGAATGCTCACACTGCCGGGGTTGAAGAGCCACAGGCCCGGGTGCGCGGCACTTTCCTCGTTGACCTTGATGTGCGTATGACCGTAGACGAGCGCGGAGCCCTCGGGCAGCGCGGGCGCGTGGTCGACGCTGTTGTGCATGCCGGCGCCAAAGACATGGCCGTGCGTCAGGAACAGCTCGCGGCCGGTCTCGTCAAACAGCGTGGCGTAGTCGGCCATGACGGGAAAGTCGAGGACCATCTGGTCGACCTCGGCATCGCAGTTGCCGCGTACCGCGATGATGCGGTCGGCCAGGGCGTTGAGCAGCGGGATCACGCGCTTGGGGGCGTAATCGCGCGGCAGGTCGTTGCGCGGACCGTGATAGAGCAGGTCGCCCAGCAGCACGATGCGGTCGGGCTGCTCGGACTCGATGGCGGCAACCAGGCGCTCGGCCCAATATGCCGAGCCGTGGATGTCGGAGGCGATGAGGTATTTCATGGTGGTCCTTTCGGTGAGGTTGATGGGGTGGGTGTGGCGCGTCGCCGACCGTGTCACTCAAATTGCAGAGCCGCGCTCTGAGCCGCTTGCATCACGCGCTGGAGCGGCACGTTGCGCTCGCGGGCAAGACGGGCACAATCCTCGTACTCGGGTGCCGCGCGCTCGCTACCGTCGGGCAGGGTGGCCACCTTGACGGACACCTCGCCCCATGGCGTCGTTACGCGCTCAAAGCGGCGTGGCAGGCAAACGCGCTCCATAACCTGGCGGCGGATGCCATTGGTCGTGGTTTCCAAAAAGATAATCGTCTGCAGGCGCTCGATATCCTCGTGGGTACAGATTACCTGCAGCTGCCAGCCGGGACGGCCCTTCTTGCAATAGAGGGGCAGCCAGTGCACCTCGCGCGCACCGGCCTCGCGCAGGCGGTCAGCGGCATAGGCGAGTACCTCGGGCGACGCGTCGTCGATATCGCATTCCAGCTTGACGATGGTCTCGGGCGCATCGGTCTCGCGGGACAGCGGAGATGTACTTCCACGTTGCATACGGTCCGGATCCTTTCCGCACGGGCTCGTTTTATTCACCCAAACGCTAGCACATCGGACGTGGCATAGGCGTGACTTTCGTCCGTCGCCGCCCTCGCCCCTATCCAAATATGTACATCAGCCTCCAAACATGTCATTTTTTGCAGCTTTTGGAGGCTGATGCACACGTTTTGAAAACGCAAACGGGACGGCTCTCCAACCTCATGCGCCGCCTGCCCTTTCCAGTCGATTTCGACCCCCGGCGTGCCCAACGCGTCAGGGGTCGCGCCATTACAATGGAGCGGATTCGCCAAATGCAAAGGAGTCGCCATGTCCGCCTGCCCGCTGGTCGATTGCCATACCCACACCTCGTTTTCGGATGGACATGCCACGTTTGAGGAAAACGTCCGCGCCGCTGCTGCGGCCGGCTGCCGCGTCATGGTCTCGACTGACCACCTCACCCTGCCTGCCAGTATGGATGCCAACTGCGAGGTGCAGGTCGTCGAGGGCGACTTGCCGGCACATCGCCTGGCCTTTGAGGACGCCCGCAAGCTCGCCGCGCAAATCGCGCCGGAGCTCGCCTTTATCTACGGTTTTGAATGCGATTGGTACGAGGGCTGCGAGCCCTTGGTGGAGCGCTGGTCCCAGGGTGCCGTAGTGCGCTTGGGCAGTGTGCACTGGATTGGCGATCCGGGCGATATCATGGCCGGCGCTGCGGGCACGGCAGGGACAGAGGACGTCGCGCGCCCCGATACGCCCGACTCACGCTGCGGCTGGATCGACGACGATACCAACCTGCATGTTTGGGAAAACCTGGGCGTGCGCGGCGTATGGGGGCGCTACGTCGACGACTGGTGCCGCGCCTGCGAAAGCTCACTCAACTTTGACGTGATGGCCCACCCCGACCTGGTCATGCGCTTTTCGAAGGAAGGCTTTGCACCCGACTTTGACCCCGCTCCGTTTTGGGGGCAGATGGCCGAGTGCGCTCACGACACTGGTCGCCGTGTCGAGGTCTCGACCGCCGCGCCGCGCAAGGGCCTCGACGACTATTACCCCTCGACGGGGCTTTTGCGTTGCTTCGCCCACGCCGAGGTGCCGATTACTTTTGGCTCGGACGCACACCGCGCCTGCGACATCTGCTGGAATATCCGCGAGGCCCAGACCCACGCCTACGACTGCGGCTACCGAACCTTCGATATCCCCCACCCCACCGGCGAATGGGAATCCACGCCCCTCGCCTAAGACTAGCCGTTAGGGACGTTCTTAAACGACTAGTGGCGGCGGGCGTTGAGCTCGCCGGCCAGTTCGTCGAGGGTGATGCCGTAGCGCTCGAGCGTCACGAGCAAGTGGTAGATCAGGTCGCCGGCCTCGTAGCGGATGTGATCGTGATCGTTATCCTTGCAGGCCATGATCACCTCGCTCGCCTCCTCGGCAAGCTTCTTGAGTAGCTCGTCCTCGACATCGGTCAGCAGGCGGGCGGTATAGCTCTCCTCCAGCGACGCGTCGCGACGGCCACGAATCACCTCGGCCAGCCCCGTCAGCGTCTCGCCAATGTTTCCCGGCTGCACGTTAGCTGTTCTGACTCCCATGGTTATTTCCTCTCGTTACTGCAGCGTAAAGTAATTACCGGTCTCATCGAACCGAGGCTTTGCGCCCTTTTTCTCAAAGAACTCAACGATGACGGCATGGGCCTCATCGAGCCTTTCCTTCTCGGCCTCGAGCCAAAGCGACTGCGCCCCGCAGGCATCGGTCAGGTGCACGCGGCACGGCACGCCCACGCGGAGGAGCTCGGCGTTGCAGTCAGCGACTTCGAACGGCGTCACGACCTTCATCGTGTTTCCCCCTTTACGTGCTTAAAGAAGCAGGTACGGTTGCCGGTATGGCAGGCAGGACCCGGCGAGTCGACCTTGACCAGCAGCGTATCGCTATCGCAGTCGGCCCAGAGCTCCTTGACCTCCTGCATGTTGCCGCTCGTCGCGCCCTTGTTCCAGAGCTCCTGGCGGCTGCGGCTCCAAAACCACGTGGTGCCGGTCTTGAGCGTCAGCCCCACCGACTCCTCGTTCATCCAAGCAACCATAAGCACCTCGCCGGTGTCATACTGCTGAACCACGCAAGGAATCAGCCCGCGGGCGTCGTACGTAAGTTTTGAAGGATCGGTTATCTCTTCCATTTCTCTCCCCAAATTCAAACTTCGCAGGTCGGCGAGGGTTGTCCAGGTGCCCGAGATTCCGAGCGACAAGCCCGACGACGCGTACTTAAAGTACGCGAGGAGGGTTGGAGCCGGAAGGTCGGGCGCCTGGGCAAGCCGCAGCGCTAGAAGTCCAACCTGACAGGGATGCCTTGAGAGGCCATATATTCTTTGACTTCGCGAATGCTGAAAGTTCCAAAGTGAAAGACGCTGGCCGCCAGTACGGCGTCGGCTTCGCCCTCGATCACGCCCTCGGCAAAATGCTCGAGCGTGCCCACGCCGCCGCTTGCGATCACCGGGATCGGCACCGCGCGCGCCACGGCGCGGGTGAGTGCCAGGTCGAAGCCAGCCTTGGTGCCGTCGCGATCCATGCTGGTGAGCAAGATCTCGCCGGCGCCGCGACGGGCCGCCTCCTCGGCCCACGCCACCGCGTCGATACCCGTGGCATTGCGGCCTCCCGCGGTAAAGACCTCCCACTTGTCGGCATCCGGCTGCCCAGGCAGGCCGACGCGCTTGGCATCGATCGCCACGACCACGGCCTGGCTGCCAAACGCCGCGGCAGCCTGGCTGATCAGCGACGGGTCGCGCACAGCGGCAGAGTTGAGCGATACCTTGTCGGCACCGGCCGCCACCATCGTTCGCATGCCCACAAGGTCGCGAAAGCCACCGCCCACGGCGTAGGGAATGGCGAGCTCCTCGGCCGCATGCGCCGCCATCTCGATGGTCGTCGCACGGTTGTCGCTCGTGGCAGTGATGTCCAGGAACACGACCTCGTCCGCACCTTCGCGATCGTAGGCACGGGCAAGCTCCACCGGATCGCCCGCATCGCGCAGGCTCACAAAGTTGACGCCCTTGACCACGCGGCCGTCCTTAACGTCCAGGCAGGGAATGACGCGTTTGGTAAGCATGGGCTACTCCTCCCCTCGCGCGGCGGCCAACGCCTGTACCAGCGTAAAGTTGCCCTCGTAGAGCGCGCGACCGGTGATGGCGCCCTCAATAGCGCCCTCGCCCACTGCGGCGAGCGCACGGATATCGTCGAGCGTCGAGATGCCGCCCGACGCCACAACGGGAAAGCCCGCGACCTCGGCCACGTGGCGATATGCTGCCACGTCGATGCCCGTCTGCATACCGTCGCGCGCGATATCGGTATACACCAGATGTTTAAAGCCCAGCTCCGTGAGCTGCGCCACGGCATCGTCGAGCGCCACACCCGCACCGTCGCGCCAACCGTTCACCTTGACCTGGCCATCGCGCGCGGCGATATCCGCTACCAGCAGCTCGCCAAAGCCTTGGGCCGCCACCTCGGCAAAACCCGGCTCAGTCACCAGCACGGTGCCCAGTGCGATGCGACGCGCGCCGTAGCCGGCCAGCTCGTCGATGCGCGCGAGCGAGCGAACGCCGCCGCCCACGTCCACCGACAGACCGTCGACGCCGCAGATGGCCTCGATCGCCGCCGAGTTGGCAGCGCACGCGTCCTCGTCCTCGCCAAAGGCAGCGGACAGGTCGACGACGTGCACCCAGCTCGCACCCTGCTCGGCAAAGGAGCGAGCAACGGCCACGGGGTCGTCGGAATATACCTTGCAGCGGCTCCGGTCGCCGCGCTCCAGGCGCACGACCTTGCCGCCGATCAAATCGATTGCAGGAAACAGGATCATCGGCCGGCCTCCTCGACGATGTTGACGAAGTTCTTAAGGATGCGCTGACCAAGCGCGGAGGATTTCTCGGGATGGAACTGGCAGCCCCACACGTTGCCGCGACGCACGATGCACGGGAAACTCCGCGTGTAGTGTGTGCGCGCCAAAACATCAGCGGCATCGGCGTCGTCGGTCACCGCGTAGCTGTGAGTGAAGTACATGTTGGCGCCCTCGGCAAAACCGGCGAGCAGCGGGTCGGCAGCACCGGCGGGCGTCATGTGCACCTGGTCCCAGCCCACGTGCGGCACCTTCAGACGACTCGATTCCAAGCGCGTACACGAACCGCGTATGATACCCAGGCCATCGACCCAGGGGCCGCCAGCCTGCTCGGGGGTGCCGCCATCCGCGGCCACGCCCTCGCCCGCAGGAACGCCCTCGTCGCCGCGCTCAAAAAACAGCTGAAGGCCCAGGCAGATGCCGAGCAGCGGAGTTCCGGCGGCAACGGCATCGAGCACGGCCGCCTCCTCGCCGCTCTGGCGCATAAAGGCGATCGCGTCACAGAACGCGCCCACGCCCGGGATGACCAGGCCGTCGGCGTTGCGGACCTGCTCCGGATCGTCCGACGTGCAGGCGGCAGCACCGGCGCGCGCGAGCCCGCGCACGACGCTCGACAAGTTGCCCTTGTGGTAGTCGACCACCACGATCTTCGGTTCGCCCACGCGACCCCTCCACTTCTCATCATCCAAAACCACCACGAAGGTGCCTGTCCCCTTTGTGGTGGTTTCTGCCTTTGCGGCGGTTACAGTGAGCCCTTGGTGCTGGGGATGCCTTGCACGCGAGGGTCCAGCTCGCAGGCGTGGCGCATCGTGCGGCCCACGGCCTTAAAGGCGGCCTCGATAATGTGATGCGAGTTACCGCCCGCCAGCTCGCGCACATGCAGCGTGAGCTTGGCATCGCGCGCGAAGGCGTAGAAGAACTCGACCGCCAGCTCGGTATCGAAGCTGCCCACGCGCTCGGTGGGCACGGGCAGCTCGCAGTAGGCCTGCCCGCGGCCCGAAATATCAACAGCAGCCATCACAAGCGTCTCGTCCATGGCAATCGCCGCGTCGGCAAAGCGCGTAATGCCCGCCTTGTCGCCCAGCGCCTGGCAAAACGCCTCGCCCAGCACAATACCCGTGTCCTCGACGGTGTGGTGCGCATCGACCTCCACGTCGCCCACCGCGTGCACCGTCAGATCGAACAGACCATGGCGGCCAAAGGCGTTGAGCATGTGGTCGAAAAACGGTACGCCGGTCGAGATATCGCACACACCGGATCCATCCAGGTCGAGTTTGACGACAATGTCGGTCTCGCCCGTCTTGCGGGTTACCTCGGCATAGCGGTCCATCTACATCTCCTCCTTCACCAGCGCGGCAAACGCGGCCAGCACCTCGTCGTTTTCCTGCGGGGTGCCCACGGTAATGCGCAGGCAGTCCGCGAGCCCCGGCGCGTAGCTAAAGTCGCGCACCAGAATCGAATACTCGTCGCGCAGACGCTCGCGCACGCGCGTGGCATGCGGCGTGCGCACGAGCACAAAATTCGCCGCGCTCGGCCATGCCTCCACGGGCATGCCCTCGGCAGCCATTGCGCGCAGGGCGCACAACTCGCGCTCGCGCTCGGATGCAACTTGCGCCACCACGGGTGCATACGCATCGCGGGCACGCACGCAGGCAAGCGCTGCGGCCTGGCTCAGCACATTGACCGAATAGATCTGGCGAATCGCCGCGAACACATCGATGACCTCGGGCGCCGCGATCACATAGCCCAGACGCGTGCCGGCGGCGCCGAACGCCTTGGACAGCGTGTGCAGAATCACCAGGTTGAGATGCTCGGCGATAAGGCCTTGCGCCGTGGTTGCCGCGCCAAACGAATCGTCGGCAAACTCAACATAGGCCTCGTCGACCATCACCATGCCGGGGCATGCATCGCACAGGGCCGCGACATAGTCGAGCGGTGCCACGTCGCCCGTGGGATTGTTGGGCGAGGTCACGATCGCCAGGCTGCACTCGGGCGCTGCCGCAAGTACGGCTGCCTGGTCAAGCTCAAAGGTCACCGGATCGCGCCACACGTCGCGCACCTCGGTCTGGCACAGAGACGCAAAGAACGCATACTCGCTAAAGCACGGCGGGCAGTTGAGCAGGGTCCTCCCCGCGCCGCCAAACGCCAGCAGGTAGTTATAGAGCAGTTCGTCGCCACCGTTGCCCACGCAGATATTCTCGCGCGTCACGCCATGCCAGGCGGCTAGCTCGTCGCGCAGGTCGTTGGACATGGGATCGGGATAGCGGTTGAGCGGCGTGGCAGCCAGGGCGGCGTCGACCGCCTCGCGCACGCCGGCCGGCACGGGATAGGTGTTCTCGTTGGCCGAAAGGTTGATGCGCGTGGGCGTAAAGTTGGGATCGTAGGGCTCGATGCCTGCCAGATAGGGCTGGACGAGTTCCTTCATGCGCGGCGTGAGTTCGGCCATATTAGGCCTCCCCGCCGGTCGCGCCAGCGCCATCCGCGCCTGCAGCCGCCAGGTCTACGCCCTCGGCAACCGTCGCCACGGCGTCGCCCGGCCAGGCAACCTTGGTCAGGTCGGCCGCCGCCAGCGACTCGGCGCTCACGGCATCCTCGCCCTGCTTCAACATGCGGCGGCGCAGCGCAGCCGAAAGCGCGTGTGCCCACAGGCCCTCGGCCTCGGCCAGGCGCTGTGTGGCGGGAGCGTCGGAGAGCAGGCCCTCGGGCGTATAGCAAATGACGCTCGAACGCTTGACGAATTCTTCGACTGAAAGCGGGTTGGAGAACATGGCCGTGCCGCCGGTCGGCAGCGTGTGGTTGGGGCCGGCAACGTAATCGCCGAGCGGCTCGGAGCTCCAAGCGCCCACAAAGATGGCACCGGCGTTGCGAATGCCGCCGAGCAGGCCCATCGCATCCTTGCAGTGCAGCTCAAGGTGCTCGGGCGCCACGGTGTTCACGGCCTCGACGGCGGCAGCCATGTTGGCGGCCACCACGATGGTACCCTCGTTGTCGAGGGAGGCGCGCGTGATCTCGGCGCGTGGGGACTGCGCCACCAGGATGTCGATACCCGCCTCGACCTCGCGCGCAAACTGCTCGTCGCAGGTCACCAGGTAGCAGGCAGCCAGCGGATCGTGCTCGGCCTGGGCCATCAGGTCTGCCGCGACCACCATGGGCTTGGCCGTGGCATCGGCCAGCACGCAGACCTCGGAGGGACCGGCGACCATGTCGATGCCCACATCACCCGAGACAATCTGCTTGGCGGCGGCAACAAAGGCGTTGCCCGGGCCGGTAATCTTGTCGACGCGCGGAATGGTCTCGGTGCCGTACGCCAGCGCGGCCACGGCCTGGGCGCCGCCCACCATATAGATTTCGTCCACTCCGCCGAGCTTTGCCGCGGCGAGCGTGTAGGGGCTGATAAGGCCGTCCTTTTGCGGCGGGGTCACCATGACCACACGCTTAACGCCGGCCACCTTGGCAGGGATGGCGTTCATGAGCACCGTGGAGGGATACTGCGCGCGGCCGCCCGGCACATAGATGCCGGCGGCAGCGAGCGGGGTCACCTTGACGCCGAGCATCGTGCCGTCCGCACGCGTGGTAAACCAGCTCTGCTCGACCTCGCGCTGGTGGAACTCGCGAATCTGACGCGCGGCCTTCTCGAGCGCGGCGACAAAAGCCGGGTCGAGGCCTTCGAGCGCGGCATCGATCTGCTCCTGCGGCAGACGGAAGCTCTCCAGCTCGACACCGTCAAAACGCTGGCAGTAATCGCGCACCGCGGCATCGCCGTTGGCGCGCACGTTGGCCACGATATCGCGGGCGGCGTCGACGATGTTTTGCGGCAGCACACCCTTGCGGTTGAGCTGGTTGGTAACGAGGCGCTCACCGGGAGCAAGCTTGATGGTCTTCATATCGGTATCCCCTATCGGTCGAGGTTGTGTTCGAAAAACGAGAGGCCGGGCGGCGGCGCCAATCGACCCGCAGCCCGTACGTTGGGGCGCCCGTGCGCGCTCGCGCTATTGTGCCGAGCCCGCGACGGGCTCAAAATGCTTGTCCTTAACGGCCGCGGCCAGGCGATCTGCCAGATTGCGTACGCGCGGATCCAGGCGCGCGGCACCCGGATTGACAAAGAAGCGGGCCGTGCAGTCCATGATGCGACCGGTGATGACCAAGTCGTTGTCGCGCAACGTGGCACCCGTGGCAGTAATATCCACGATGCGATCGGTCATGCCGACAATGGGGCCCAGCTCGATGTTGCCGTGCAGCGAGACGATATCGGCGTTCACGCCGCGCTCGGCATACCAGGCACTCGCGATGCGCGGGTACTTGGTTGCCACGCGAAGCGAACCGCGGCGGGCGTAGTTGCGCTCGGCCTGACCGGCGCGCCACGCGGGCTCCGCCTCGATAAAGGTGCACAGGCCGTAGCCCAGATCGACCAGCTGCAGCAGGTTGAGGTCTGCCTCGATAAGCGAGTCCCAACCGCAGATGCCGCAATCGGCGCCGCCGCAGCCCACAAAGGCAGGCGCATCGCTGGGACGCACGATGACAAACTCGATATCGCCGACCGCGCCCTCGCCGGCACGCGTATCGCTGCCGCGCACAATCAGGTGACGGCCGGGGTCACGCAACTCAGAGACGTCCAGGCCCGCGGCCTCGAGCACGTCGAGCGTGTCGGCCTTAAGCGAGCCCTTGGGCACGGCGATGCGCAGCGGGCCCTCGGCACCACGGCCCGCGGCGTGGTCGCCATCGGAAGCGGCATCCTCGACCGAGGTGCGCGCGGCCTCCAGGCGCTCGAGCGAAAAGGCGAAGCCCGCCGCCGGCACCTCGATGCCGTCGCCAAATGCACCGGTAAAGATGGAGTCGTAGCGTCCGCCCGAACCGACCGGATCGGGCAGGCCGCCGGCATAGGCCTTAAAGACCAGGCCCGTATAGTAATCAAACGAGTTCATTATGGAGAAGTCGAAGGACAGCACCTGGGCGTCCTCGGGAGCCAGACCATCAACCAGGGCACGCATCTCACTCGTGAGCGGCGCGACGATGCCCGCCGCCGCCAGCAGCGCGTCGACGCGGTCGAATACCTCGGCGCCGCCGTGCAAGCGCGGCAGCTCGCTAATGGCGGCCTTGACGGCCTCGGGCTCGGCGCTTGCCGCCACACGGGCATCGAGGCCCACAAAGTCGTTGGCGTGCACGCAACGCAATGCCTCGGCAGCCAGTTCGCGATCCTCACAGGCCGCGAGCAGTTCCTTAAACGGACGCACGCTGCCCGCGATAATGCGCGCATCGGGCAGCGCCAGCTTGCGCATAGCCTCCGCCACCAGCGAGACGATCTCGACATCGCCCGCGACATCGCCCGCACCGATAAGTTCAAGGCCCAGCTGAGTAAACTGACGCGAGCCACCGGCATTGCGTTGGCACTCGCGAACCACCGGTGCCTCGTAGCGAAGGCGCAGCGGCAGATCGGCCGCGCGCATGCGGGTCGAAACCAAGCGCACGATCGGCAGCGTGTTGTCGGGACGGACCACCAGCAGGCGACCGTCGTCATCAAAGAGCTTAAACGGGGTGTCCGCAATGCGGCCGCCCTCCTCGAGCGAGCCCTTGTCCTCGAGCAGCGGCGTCTCGACCGGAAGGTAATGATGCTCCCTGAAGCAGCCCTTCACCGTCAGCGCAATCTCCTCGCGCGCCTGAGCCTCCTCGGGCAATATGTCCCGGAATCCCCACGGTGTGGCCGTCATCTGGTGAGCCTCCTCATGCTGTGTTTCATATAGAGCAGAAGACCGGCATAGCTCCGCCGGTCTTCTGGGTACTTTAGCATACTAGAGTGTTTGCGGGGAGAATCGTCCTCCTCGGCTCATAGCGTATTCATTTGGAAACATAGGGGAAAGCGCGTCCCGCCCGCCAGCCAAAAACTGGGATGCGGTTTCCGGTTGAGGTCCTCAGCGGAAAGTGTGTCCCATTCTGAGCGCCTGTTCTGGGACGTGCTTTCCGCCAGAAGCCTCAAGCGGAAAGCACGTCCCGTTTCTCAAAAAGCGTCAAACGCCAACTCGGCGCCCTGTCCCACTTAGGCGCCAATCGCGCGTCGGTACTCCGCCATAACCTGAGCGTCGGCTGCCGCGGGATTGGCGAAATAGCGCCAATCATAGGTCTCGGCCGAAACAACTCCGCGATAGCCGCGCGCCACCAGCCTATCCAGGTCGGCGCGCATATCGCGGTCGCCGTCACCCCAAGCAAGATGCGTCGTGCCATCTGCCGCAACATCGACAAAATGCACGTGGGCGACATCATCGCCAAGCAGATCAAAATAATCGTCGATGGTATCCCCCGCCACCGCCATAGCGCCCAAATCCAGACACGCCTTAAGTGCCGGATGATCAACTGCCTCGATCATGCGCTTCGTATCGGCCGCCGAGTTCACGATCATCGACTCAACCGGCTGTAGGGCCTCGAGCACCAGTCGCACGCCGCGCTCTCCCGCATGCTCGGCAATCGCACGCAGCATCGAGGCGCTGCGACCCCACGCGTCCTCGATCGGCTCGTTCAAAAATGCCCAGCCGCTCGAGACCATGACCTGCTCGGCTCCAAGTTCCGCCGCGATATCTACAACGTTCTTAAAGTACGCGAGCGTGCGGGCACGCGCCTCATTCCCGCGCGCCGCGATATTCCACGGCTTGGGGTTGTTCTGTTCGGGACAAAGCCCCACAATCCGAACCCCATACCGCTGCGACAGCTCCCGTACCCGCTCGAGCGAATCGTATCCATGGCAATCGACATACAGATGCATCGCCCCGGTCCAAAGCTCGCAACACGTATAGCCCGAGGCCGCTGCCGAAGAAAAGAATTCCTCAAGGTCAAAATAACGATGGCTGATATTCATGACGGCAAGCTGCGGATACTCCATCTTGTCCACCTTTCGGCAAAAGGGCGCCGCAGCACAGTGTGCGCGACGCCCCCTCTTACATTGTTTTCATTATGACGGATACCCTACTGGACACCAAGCACTCCAAAGAACGCGCCAGCGATACTCACGAGCAGGATCACAAGCATGATGAGCAGCGGATTCATCTTCTTCTTGAGCATGAGATAGACAATTCCAAACAGCCCCATCGTGACAAAGCCCGGGAAGATTCCGTTGAGCAGCTCGGCGAGCGTCTGAGCACCATCGCCCGCACCGACCATGAGCGGAATGTCCACGGTGACCATCTCCATGGTCATAGCACCGATCACCATGGCGCCCATGATAGAGGCCATCTTGACGATCGTGTCCATAATGCCCGATTCCTGGACCTTGCTGATCATGTCCGAGCCAAAGCGATATCCCACAAACGTCAGCAGATAACGGATGATGTAGTGAGGAACGTTGAACACGAGCAGGAACAAAATCGGGCCAAGAATAGAGCCCTGCAGCGCCAGCGACGTGCCGACACCCGTTGCCAAAATTCGCAGCGTGCCCCAGTAGAAAGCATCGCCCACGCCGGACAGCGGCCCCATCAAAGCAAGCTTGACATTAGAGATCGCGCTCGTGTCAAAGCTATCGTCAGTAGCGTTGACCTCCTCCATTGCAGCGGCGATGGACATGGGAAGCGTCGAGATGTACGGCGTGACGTTATAGAGCTCCATATGGCGCTTAAGGGCGGCCTTAAAGTCCGCATCCTGCGGATACAGCTTGCGAAGGATCGGCATAAGGGCCCACATAAAGCCGATATGGCCCATACGCTCGTAGTTCCAGGAATGCTCATAGGGAATCGAGCGCCAGAACAGCTTCTTAAGGTCTGCGCGGGAAATCAGCCCGTCGTAAGAAGACTCAAACTTAAAACTCATCGAACCCACTCCCAATCGCAGGATCCTCGGTTGCCGCTGCGGGCTGCTCCGCTTTTTTCTTATCACCCAAAACCGTCATCGCGACGACGATGATCGCGGCAAAGATCGCCACGCCCGTCGTGCTAATGCCAAAGTAGGCGACGAGGAAGAAGCCAGCGAAGAAGAACGGAGCCACTGTTTTGTTCATAATCATCTGCGCCAGCATCGCAAAGCCGAGTGCGGGCAAGAAGGCGGCGGCGACATCCATGCCGGTCTGAACGAAATCGGGGATGATGTTGAGCAGGCTGGCAACAGCATCGGCACCAAAGAAGAATGCCAGGGGAATAATCAGCAGGCCGCACCAGCTCTGCGCGTAACCGGCGATGAGCATGTTGCGCGTGATGGCCTTGGTGTCTCCGTCCTCGACGTTTTTGTCGATACGGTGCACCAGCAGCAGCATGACCGGTTGGCCCAGGGCCGTGTCGAGCGCCAGGACGATCGTGGCGATAGGAATACCCAGGGTCAGGGCCGCCGAAGCGTCCGCGCCGGCCTGCATGGCAAGAGATACGCCCAGGATAGTGCCGGAAATCGTATCGGGCGGGTTATAGGCGCCGACCGAGATGGCGCCGACCATGGCAAGCTCCATCGTGGCGCCCATGATCGTGCCGGTCACCATGTCGCCCATGACAAGGCCAACCAGAGGTCCGAGCACGATCGGGCGCTGGAGGTAGCTCGTGCCCGTCAGCCACTCGGAATAACCCAAAAGGGCAATAAGGAAAATCAGGATTGTCTTGATAACCATGACGGCCCCTAACCGATGACCTTCGCGGCGTCAGTCTTCGCATCTGCCGGAATCATCTGAATGAACAGTTCATAGCCCTCGCCGAGCAGCTCCTTCACGTAGGCCTCGTTCTCGGGCGTGAGGAACACGCTCGTCGAGACCTGACGGGCATTCTCGCTAAAGGCAACGTTGCCGAGGTTGATCTTCTTGACTCCCATCGCCTTGGCGACGGCACCGGCCTGCTGAATCGTCTCGCAAACCACGAAGAGTTTGTACTTATCGGTCACACCGCTCTGGAGCGCCTTGACAGCATCCTCGGTGTTTTTGACGACGACCTTGCATCCTTCGGGCTTTGCAAGGGACAGGGCCTGCAGACGAAGCTTGTCATTGAGGACCGTGTCGCTCACTAACAGGATGCAGTCGGCACCCAGAGCCGAGGTCCAGCTAACGGCAACCTGGCCGTGAAGCAGTCGATAATCTACACGAATCATCTGAATCATGATGTGCTCCTAACGATTAAAACTCATCGAGTTCGGCCTGCCCCAGCAGGTCGTTGACGTACTTGACCTTAGTGTCGTCCGCCTCGACGATCTGGCGAATGGCCTCGTCGATCGGAGTGGAATCGGGTACGAACAGCAGCTGAATAAGGAGTGGCAAGTTCATATTGGTCACGAGGTGCGTGTTGGGACGCGTCTGGACGATCTTGGTGAACTCGTTGTTGACGCTGCCGCCGAAGAGGTCAGTGCACACGACAACTTCGTCGTCCGCGGCAAAGCCGTCCAGAATCGCTGCAGCCTCCTTGGACAGGTCCTCGTTTCCGTCGACATACATAGAGAGCGCATGGACGTTTTCGCGCTCACCGGAAAGCAGGCCGATGCTCTCGACGATTCCAGACGCGAAATGAGCATGGGACGCCACGATAAACTGCCTCATTCGATCCCCTTCCTAGCGAATTTCGGCATAAAAATGCCCGGACGCATGCGCCCGGGCAGGGTGCTTCTTAAATGAGTGGTCAACTATTAGTAGTCGAACTGGTGATAGTAGCGACGGTAGTTGAGGTTGTGCTTGGTGACCGTCTCGTAGTAAGCGGCAAGGCGATCGGTGATCAGCGAGGAAAGGATCCACGGAGACACGATGACGCGGAACTCGTCGTCAAGGCCGGGGATCGCGAACT
>DXZX01000012.1:7007-50009 GCA_019419445.1 Collinsella sp. | reverse complement strand
GCACAACCTTGCCAAGGTTGGGGTCGCGGGTTCGAGCCCCGTTGTCCGCTCCATTGCATTTCCGGACCGTCTCAAGCGGTCCTTTTTCGGCGAAGTGGCCAAGTGGTAAGGCAGAGGCCTGCAAAGCCTTTACCCCCGGTTCGAATCCGGGCTTCGCCTCCAGGCAACATCCGGGCGCTCCGGCGCCCGTTTTGTTTTACATATGCGGACATGGCTCAGTTGGTAGAGCACAACCTTGCCAAGGTTGGGGTCGCGGGTTCGAGCCCCGTTGTCCGCTCCAAGCGCAACAGCCCGGCTACTACGGTAGCCGGGCTTTTTCGTACCCATCGCCTGGGCTCGAGCCCGAGAGGGAGCGAGCGTTAGACAAACGCGGAGCGTTTGTAGCGAGCTGGCGAGGACGCCGACAGGCGGCCGAATCCGGTGCGGATCCGCGAAGCGGATGCGCGGACGCCCCGTTGTCCGCTCCAACTATCTTACGCGGTTCTAACGAACCGCGTTTTTTGTTGACGCTGCGCGGCGCCCCAGTACCCCGCCTCGCCCCTCAGCTTCACGGGCGCGGCTATCCAGCCTGCGCCCGCTTGCTTCGGGTCGATCCGGGGCACTGGGGCGTCGCTCGCTGTCGGCGCTCTTCCTCTTCTATTTTCGTTCTCCTAACGTGGCGAAGGGTAAAGTGGGGGAGGTCATGTTCGGGAACTTTTTCAAATTATTCGAAAATAGTTCTTGCATTTGGGTGGATCATCCCGTATATTAAATCCTCACAGGCGGACATGGCTCAGTTGGTAGAGCACAACCTTGCCAAGGTTGGGGTCGCGGGTTCGAGCCCCGTTGTCCGCTCCATTTGGGCGTTTAGCTCAGGGGGAGAGCGCTTCCCTGACACGGAAGAGGTCAGAAGTTCAAATCTTCTAACGCCCACCAAATGTTCGCAGCTCAGAGGCTATGTCCTCTGGGCTGTTTTGTTTTTTGCCACCAAGCGCGCCGCCAAATAAGTCATCAAATATTGATCCAAGGTCCGTACGCGATGGTCTTTGTATCCCGTAGGGGTGCCGGCAGATTGCATGTGTCCTGGCCCATCATGACCGCAACATGTTGGTCAAGCATAATCTTTTGGATTCTTTTGGCGTGAGCGGCTTGGTTTTGGTGCTATTTGGCGGCGGCACGGTTGAGGGGGTTTCAAAACTGCTGTGCAGGTAGTTGGGTTGATAACGTTTTAGCAGTCTGCCAAGAGGCTTTCATTTATAATGCGTCTGCAAATTGACCAATTGCTTTGACCTGCTGAAACACTATATGTTGTGTTTGACCTAAAAAAAGAATACAGGATATAGATGCCTCTTTGTCGTATGATAGATGGCGGACAGAGAACGAGAACCTTATTCGCCCCATTTGGATAGATCTTTGGGCCCCTTGAATGGCTGCGAGGATTGTCCGCATGAGGGCCTATGGTTATCGAGAACACAGATTGCGCGACGGCGCCGCAAGACAGGGGCAAGCCCTGCCGGGCATCGTTTGGCCCTGAAGCGCAATGAGGCTACGATGCGAAAGAGGCAAGAGGATGAAGATCATCAAGCGCAGCGGCACCGAGGTTACCTTTGACATCGATAAGATCGTCAATGCGATCCGCGCCGCAAACTTGGAGGTCGAGGAAGGCTCTCGCCTTACCGACCGCCAGGTGATCTATGCGGCACAAAACGTCGCCGAGGCATGTGAGAAGGCCGGCCACACCGTATCGGTCGAGGAGATCCAGGATCTGGTCGAGGACGAGATTATGCGTCTCGACTGCTACGAGGTCGCTCGCCACTACATCATCTACCGCTATGTTCAGAGCCTGAAGCGCCAAAAGAACACGACCGATGACAAGATCCTGTCGCTGATTGAGTGCAATAACGAAGAGGTCAAGCAGGAGAACTCCAACAAGAACCCGACCGTCAACTCCGTTCAGCGCGACTACATGGCCGGCGAGATTTCCAAGGACCTGACGCAGCGTGTGCTGCTGCCCCAGGAGATCGTGGATGCCCACAACGAGGGCCTGATTCACTTCCACGATTCGGACTACTTCGCCCAGCACATGCATAACTGTGACCTGGTGAACCTGGAGGATATGCTCCAGAACGGCACCGTTATCTCGGGCACGCTGATCGAGAAGCCGCACAGCTTCTCGACTGCTTGCAATATCGCGACGCAGATTATCGCCCAGGTCGCCTCTTCCCAGTATGGCGGTCAGTCGATTTCGCTGACCCACCTGGCTCCGTTTGTCGAGGTGAGCCGTCAGAAGATTCGCGGCGAGGTTGCCCGCGAGCTCGAGGAGCTTGGCGTCTCTGCGTCTGCCGAGAAGGTCCGTGAGGTCGTTGAGGACCGTCTGCGTGACGAGATCCGTCGCGGCGTCCAGACGATTCAGTATCAGGTCGTGACCCTTATGACCACGAATGGCCAGGCGCCGTTCGTGACGGTCTTTATGTATCTCAACGAGGCCCGTACGCCTCAGGAGAAGCACGACCTTGCCATGATCGTGGAGGAGACGCTTCGCCAGCGCTACGAGGGCGTTAAGAACGAGGCCGGCGTGTGGATTACCCCGGCATTCCCCAAGCTTATCTACGTGCTCGAGGACGATAACGTTCACGAGAATTCCCCGTACTTCTACCTGACCCAGCTGGCTGCCAAGTGCACCGCCAAGCGCATGGTGCCCGACTACATCTCTGAGAAGAAGATGCGTGAGCTCAAGCTGTCTAAGGGTGAGACCGCCGGCAATGGCGATTGCTACACCTGCATGGGTTGCCGCAGCTTCCTGACGCCCGACCGTTCGGGCAACGGCTTTAACAATGTTGCCAACGCGCTGAACTATGACCCGACCAAACCTAAGTACTATGGCCGCTTTAACCAGGGTGTTGTGACCATCAACCTGCCCGATGTCGCACTGAGCTCGCATCAGGACATGGACAAGTTCTGGAAGATCTTCGACGAGCGCCTTGAGCTGTGCCATCGTGCCCTGCTGTGCCGTCATGAGCGCCTGATGGGCACGCTTTCGGATGCCGCACCGATTCTGTGGCAGTACGGCGCCCTGGCGCGCCTTAAGAAGGGCGAGACGATCGACAAACTGCTCGTGGGCGGCTATTCCACCATCAGCCTGGGGTATGCCGGTCTGTATGAGTGCGTCAAGTACATGACGGGCCACAGCCACACCGAGAAGGAAGGCACGCCGTTTGCCATGGCCGTCATGCAGCACATGAACGACAAATGCGCCGAGTGGAAGGCCGAAAGCGATATCGACTTCTCGCTGTACGGCACCCCGCTTGAGTCGACGACCTACAAGTTCGCCAAGTGCCTGCAGCGTCGTTTTGGCATTATTCCGGGTGTGACGGACAAGGGCTACATTACCAACAGCTACCACGTCCATGTGTCCGAGGAGATTGATGCTTTCGATAAGCTCAAGTTTGAGGGCATGTTCCAGCAGCTTTCGCCGGGCGGTGCCATCTCCTACGTCGAGGTTCCTAACATGCAGGACAACCTTAAGGCTGTCATTCGCGTGATGCAGTACATCTACGACAACATCATGTACGCCGAGCTCAACACCAAGAGCGATTACTGCCAGGTGTGCGGCTACGATGGCGAGATCAAGATTGTCGAGGATGACGGCAAGCTGGTGTGGGAGTGCCCCAGCTGCGGCAACCGCGACCAGGAGAAGATGAACGTCGCTCGTCGTACGTGCGGCTACATCGGTACCCAGTTCTGGAACCAGGGTCGAACCGAGGAGATCCGCGACCGCGTGCTGCATCTCTAATAACCATCCCAGGCCGCCCCGTAGCGAGGCCCCGGACCTTTACTCGCTATTTCGGACAGTCCTGGCTCACGACGGAGGCGCCACTGGCGCCTCCTGTTCGTGCGGAACTCATATCGAGCAAAGGTCCGGGGCCTCGCTACGGGGCGGCCAAGTTGATGTAGCTGAGATGCAGCACGCAGCCTGCTCGCTCCTCGAAGTTCTTAGCGGAAATGAGTTGACTTGCAACAACGCTTTGCTTGCGATGGCGGTTGAGCCGCAACCCAGTTTTTATTAGACCTCGAACCCTATACTCGATGTTCGCTTCGTTCATTGAGTTACCCTTTGCATGAGGCCGGGACATATCGTCCCGCCCGCAGTTTCGCAGGCCGAAGGCCGAGAATGTTTGAGGACGGGATGATATGTCCCGGCCTCCCGGGAGAGTTACCTATGAACTACGCGAACATTAAGTATTTCGACATTGCTGATGGAGAAGGCGTCCGCACTTCTCTGTTTGTGAGCGGGTGCCGTCGTGGCTGCAAGAATTGCTTTAACTCCGTCGCGTGGGACTTTGCCGCGGGCGAGCCGTTTGATCGTGCCGTCGAGGACAAGATTATCGAGAGCCTCGATCATCCCTTTATTGACGGCCTGACGATTCTGGGCGGCGAGCCTATGGAGCCCGAGAATCAAGCGGGACTCGTTGATTTTGTCGAGCGTGTTCGCGCGGCCTATCCAGCGGGGTCGGGGAAGACTATTTGGTGTTTCACCGGCGATGTGCTCGAGGAGCTTATGCCGGGAGGCCGCCACCATACCGAGGTCACGGACCGTATCCTTGCCTGCCTCGACATGTTGGTGGATGGCCCGTTTGTTCAGGATCTGTATGATATCTCATTGCGTTTTAGGGGCTCGAGTAACCAGCGCGTGATCGATATGAACGCTACGCGCGCCCGTGCTGAGCGCGAGGGCGTTGCGCTTTGTGATGCGGTTGAACTTTGGCGTGATGATCCGGTCTATTCGACCCATACTATGTAGCTTGTGGTCGATGCCGGAGGGCGTGGTACCATAGCGCGAACGTGAAATCGGAAAAGTGAGGCCCAGATGGTCGATCAGGAAAAAGTCGAGGCCGCCATTAAGCTGTTGCTTGAGGGCATAGGCGAGGACCCAACTCGTGAGGGCCTGTTGGAGACCCCGGCGCGCGTTGCCCGTATGTATGGTGAGATCGCCGGCGGCATGGGCCAGAGTGCCGAGGAGCACCTGTCCAAAACCTTTGCCGTCGCTTCGAATGATTTGGTTATCGAGCGCGACATCACGTTCTATTCGCTGTGTGAACATCATCTGCTACCGTTTTATGGCAAGGCCGCCATTGGTTATATCCCTAACGGTCGGGTGGCTGGGCTTTCCAAGCTCGCCCGCACGGTTGAGGTTTATGCGCGCCGTCTGCAGCTGCAGGAGCAACTGTGTGCACAGGTTGCCGATGCCCTCATGGACTATCTCGCTCCCCAGGGAGCGATTGTGTTGATGGAGGCCGAGCATATGTGCATGACGATGCGTGGCGTGCAAAAGCCCGGCACCAAGACCGTGACGCTCGCTCGCCGCGGCGTCTTTGAGACCGATCCCGCGCTCGAGGAGCGTTTCTTTAGGATGTTGGGCCGCTAACCATGAGAGTCGTCAACGACTTTACATCGAAGACCGATGAGGGGACGTCGCGTCGCGGCTTTATGGCTTCGGGCCTGGCCCCCTTTGGTGCCATGCCTCGCATTGATTACATTTGTGCCAACGGGCTGTTCCGACGGCACCTGGGCAACATTGCACAGTTGGAATCGGGGCGCATCTTCTGCCGCCACGGTATTGACCATCTGCTCGATGTCGCTCGCATTATGTGGATCAAGAATCTCGAGGAACAGCTCGAATTTGACCGCGAGGTCATCTACGCCACGGCACTTCTTCACGATATCGGCAAAGATGAACAGTATGAATCGGGTATATCCCATGATGTTGCAAGCGAACGCGTCGCTGATGCGATTCTCGGCGGCATGCCCGATGACGTGGCGTTTGAGCCGGCCGATGCCGCAGCCATTAAGACGGCCATTCTGGGCCATCGAAAGCTGCGCGTGAACAGCCAACCGCTTGAGCGTCTGCTCTATGCAGCCGACAAAGCGTCGCGCGCCTGCTTTGCATGCCCCGCGCGCAATGCTTGCAACTGGAGCGATGATAAAAAGAACCTGTCGATTCGCGTGTAGTTAGTTTGCGCGGTTGGGGTTCTAAACGAAGGAGACGATCGCGTTGAGTAACAAAAAACTGCCCGAGAATGCAACCAAGACTGAAGGTGCTGAGCTCGCCCGCCGTGGAAGGGGCGAAATATCCACCGCAACGGCGGTGCCTCACGTGAGCTATGATGATCTGCGCCATGCCGATCGTATTGTCATTGACGGCCTTGAGGTTTTTGCCAACCATGGCGTGTATCCCGAGGAGAACGCGCTGGGTCAGAAGTTCATCGTTTCTCTGGTGCTCTATGCCGACCTGCGCGCGGCGGGGGAGCACGATAACCTGGATGCCTCGATTGACTACGGCTCGGTGTGCCACGATGTCGATGGCTATCTGCGCGAGCATACGTTTAAGCTCATCGAGGCGGCAGCCGAGGGGACAGCCCAGATGCTGCTGCGCCGTTATCCCTCGCTGCTTGGTGTGCGCATAAAGCTCGATAAGCCGTGGGCTCCTGTTGGCCTGCCCCTGGCAAGCTGCGGCGTCGAGATCGAGCGCGTGCGCTAACCGGTTCTAATACGACTCTATGGGTGGCTGCTTGAGCCGCTGCGACAGAGCTTTATTGTTGGGACAGTACGTGTCGAGCAGGGCGTGGAATCGCTGATTGTGGCTTGGCTCGAGCAAGTGGACGAGCTCGTGGGCGACAACCATGTCGAGGCATTCGATGGGATAGGCGGCAAGTTCGAGTGCGATGCGAATGGCGCCGGTCTTGGGCGTGCATGATCCCCAGCGCGTTTTCATGCTGCGCACGGAGACGCGGGCCACGGTGACGCCCATTGCGATTTCGTACGCGTGCACCATATCGTACAGCGCCGTGGTGACCTCGGTTGCATAGAGCTGGTCGATACGGGCTTGGAGCTCATCGGACGTTAGGCCGTCGAGGATTGCGTGCCGCTTGGCCTGTGGGCCTTCGTCCGATTCATCGGTACCCATAAAACTTGCGAAGGTGGCCTGTTTGGGTCGCGGTGCGGGTGATGCAAAGTTGTGATCGAGTGCATCCTGTACCGTGATGGGCTTGCCCCAAAGTGCAATGATGGACGAGGGGCTGAGCGGCTCTCGTGCCGTCGCCTGACGTTGCTCGCGCTGGGCAAGTCGGCTGATAATCCAGGCGCTGTTGCGCTTCACAAACGCTTCGATACGCTCGCGGCTGGCGCCGATCGGTGCGCTGGCGTGGACCTCGCCGCTCGATGTGACGCGTAGGTTGAAGTTCTTGACGCGCTTTTTGGTAACGACGACGGGGATGGTCGTCCCATCCGGTCGGGATGCGGAAATCGTAAACTGCTGCGTCAAAAGCGGTCCTTCAGATCGGGGACGGGCCGGCATGTCGACCGTTCGGCATGCCGGCCCGCTCAAGGGATGTGAAATTAATAACGCTCGAAGAAGGCAAGCGCGTTGTCGCTGCAGAGCTTTTGCATCACGGTCTTGCCAAAATGCTTGGAAAGCATGTTCTGGAACTCGGGCATCTTGCTGGCATCGGAGAGGAAGTCGGGTACCTTGGCGCCGTCCCAGTCGCCGCCGAGCGCGATGACATCTTCGCCGTCCAGGTCGAGCCAGTGTTCGATATGGGCTGCCAGCTGGTCGAAGGTGACATCTGCGGCGGTCTCGTCGGTTGCTTCGTTGGAGAGGAACTCGCTGCAGTAGTTGAGGCCGACGATGCCGCCCATGTCGCGAATGGTACGGAACTGGTCGTCGGTGAGGTTGCGCTTGACGCCGCAAACCGCACGGGAGTTGGAGTGGCTGGCGACGAAGGGGCGCGTGGCGTGGGCGACAACCTCGTCAAAGCACTCATCGTTGAGGTGGGAGACGTCGAGTATCATGCCGGCGTGTTCCATCTGCGTAAGCGCCTCGATGCCGGCGGCGGTGAGGCCGGCGTGGGTGTCGTGGCCGCTCGCGAGCGGTCCCTGCGCGTTCCAGCTGAGCGATGACATGAGTACGCCCAGGCTCTTGAGCGCCTCGATCAGCGCGGGGTCCTCGGCAAAGAACGTGGCGTTTTCGATGGTGTGGATGCAGGCGACCTTGCCGTCTTTGAGTGCAGGGCGAATGTCAGCGGCGCTGCGTACGTTGACCATGCGGTCGTGGTTGAGCATTGCCTGGCCGCTCATGTGCGCCATGATCTGTGCTTGGAAGCGTGCGGCGTGGGCGGTGGGAATCTCGTCGGGGACAAACGTGGCGAAGCACTGTGCCCACGGCGTGTTGCCGATCTTTGCGAGCGAGATGGCGCAGGCGTTGCCCTCGATGAGGTCGAAATCCTGCGGATGCGTTTCGTCGCCGGGGAAATAGCCGTCGGTGCCGGCGGTAAAGCGCAGGTCGAGATCGAGCGTGGCCCAGCCGATGCGGTCGGCGGTGTCGCAGTGTAGGTCAAATACGGGATATGCCATGGTTCCTCCGGTTGCAGCGTTTCTTTGCAAACTGTCTTTGAATTGTATGACTAGGGTATAGTTAGCGCCATATGTTCACGGCGGCCCGCGTTGTGCGCCGCCCTTATCACGGAGGTTACCATGTCCAACCAGGGCAAGAAGGTCAAGACCCATTATCGCGGCACGCTCGACGACGGCACGCAGTTCGATAGCTCCTACGATCGCGGCGAGCCGCTGGAGTTCACCTGCGGCGCCGGCCAGATGATCAAGGGCTTCGACGCCGCTGTTGTCGACATGCAGGTGGGCGAGAAGAAGACCGTGCACATTCCTGCTGCCGATGCCTACGGCGAGCGCAACCCCGAGATGGTTATCACCTTCCCGGCCGAGCAGGTTCCCAATATCGAGCAGATCGAGAAGGGCATGAAGCTCTTCCTGTCCACGCCGAGCGGCATGCCCGTCCCCGCCGTGGTCATCGATGTGACGGCCGAGGCCGTGACGCTCGACGCCAACCACGAGCTCGCCGGCAAGGACCTCAACTTTGATATCGAGCTCGTCGAGGTCGAGGACTAGTTGATGTCCGTGGACCTGGTAGCTACGGAGCGCTTGGGAAATCTCAACGACCCGTCCTATGAACTCCTGCTTCGTCGGGAGCTGGGTGGCGTCTTTGAGGTTGACGAGCTGCTACTCGATTGGGACCAGGCTGATGCGCGCCTGTTTGTGGGCGTGACGGAGCTGGGGCGCACGGTGAATGCCCGGCTGGATGCCACTGATGGCGAGCGTCTTGCCGACGGTGACGTGCTTGCTATTGACCGCACGGGCGCGGTGCCCGTAGCGGTTGTCGTGCGCCTGCGCAGCGCCGAGGTCTATTTGGTCGAAGTCGACCGCATGGATCCGATTGTGCTCGCACATGCGTGCTGGGAGATCGGCAACATGCATGCGCCGCTCTTCCGGGGTGACTCGGACGAGCATACCGTGCGCATGTATACGCCGGTGCAACCGGTTTTGGGTCGTATGCTCCGGGGTATTGGGGGCGTTCGGCTCTCGGTGGTCGCACGCGAGCTCGATGCCAGTCGACGCTTTGCATCGAGCGCGGCGGATGTTGTTGTGAGTATGGCTTCAGACTTTACGATCGTAAAAAAGACGCGCGGCTAAGCGCGCGTATGCGCAAGACGGGCTTTGAGGGATTGCCATTCAAAGTCCGTCTTGCTGTTGATGAGAGACTTTGGGGGAAGCATATGGGTCTTGAGGGAATCAAGCTGATCGCCTGCGATTTGGACGGCACGTTGCTGCATCCGGGGGAGCGCGAGCCGCGTTCCGAGGCCTTTGAGCTCATCGATGAGCTGCATCGTCGCGGTATCGTGTTTATGCCGGCGAGCGGCCGTCAATATGCGAGCTTGCGCTATCTGTTTGCCCCGGTGGCCGATGAGCTCGCCTATGTGTGCGAAAACGGAGCCCTGGTGATGAGCGAGGGGCATGCCGTTGTCAAGCGTTCCATGGAGCGTAGCCTTGCTATGGATATCGCGAATGCCGTGGTCGCCTTTCCCCATGCCGACGTGACCCTTTCGTGCGAGGGGCACCTCTACACCATGAGCGGCAACGATGCGTTCGTCGACCATTTGCGCTATGAGGTCCACTGCGATGTGGCGGTGGTCGACCGTCCTGAGGACATCGACGAGGACGTCATTAAGATTGCCTTCCAGACGCCCGAGGTGGATCAGCCGGCGGCCCTGGAGTATTTTGAGCGCCTCTTTAGCGACCGTGTCGACGTGATGACGTCGGGAACCGAGTGGACGGACTTTATCGGCTTTGGTTCGGGCAAGGGTTCCGCGCTTGCCGATTACGGTCGTGCCCTGGGAATTTCGCCCGACGAGATGATGGCGTTTGGCGATAACGAAAACGACCGCGACATGCTCAACGTCGTGGGCCATCCTTATCTAATGGAGAGCTGCAATCCCTCTATGCGTGGCATCAACGACCGCGTCCGCTACGTGCGCACGGTCGAAGAAGAACTGCGCCGCCTGCTCGCCGAGTAGATATATGTGGCATGCCTAGGAATCTCTTTTTGCTGCAGAGTGCAGAAAGGTGGATTTTAAGGCATGTCCCGAACATCTACCGGCAGTCGGGGCAGAGACCCTCGAAGATGGTGTAGTGCGACGTGACGTGCCAGCCGATTTGCTCGGATGCCTTGGCGTCGAGTTGGGCATCGAAGGGGAGCGGTACGTCGATGACGCGGCTGCACGAGGTGCAGATGATATGCGCATGCGGCTCGATCGTGCGATCGAAGCGGCTGCCGCCCGGCGTCTTGATGGAGAGAATCTCGCCGGCGTCGGCCAAGAGATTGAGGTTGCGGTAGACCGTGCCGCGGCTGATTTTGTCATCCTGCGCGCGCACGACGTTGTAGATTTCGTCGGCGGTGGGATGGTTATAGCTTTGGCGCACGGCGTCAAGAACCAGCTTTCGCTGCCTGGTATTCCTTCTTTGCACCGCCATGCGCCTCGCCTCTTTTCTATCAACGGTCGTAGGTAAATGATACCGTATTTAGCACACAATACTAATAACGAGGCGTGAAACCGTCTTCATTGGCAAGTGGGGCTCGGGCCTGGGCGTCTACGAGGCGAAAACGCGTTCCCATACGCTCGTAGGAGGCATGAAGCGCCTCGAGATGAGATAGGATATTTGCCGGAGCCCCCTGTATCTCCATCTCGACTGAGCCGTCTTCCATGTTACGCACCCAGCCGGTGAGCGCGCGTGCCTGCGCGAGGTTGGTGTTGGTAAAGCGAAAGCCAACGCCCTGGACTTGCCCCGCCCAGCGCAGGAAATAGCGCAGGGGAGTGTCTTGAGTGGCCTCGTCGCTTGCGAGCACAGTAAGCCTGCGGCGCAGCTCGAGCTCGACGTTTGATGGTTTTTGAGGCTCTCGACTGCCGCCGGTGACGCTGGAGAAGAACGTATCGAAGAGACCCATAGCTATGCCTGCTTGCCTGCGTCGGCTGGGAAGGTTATGCCGGCCTGCTGGCGCACGGCATCCATGATGCGCAGTGAGACGAGTGTGACATCGCGGTAGTGGCCAAGCTCGTGGCGTCCCGCCGGGGTCTCCCAAATCTCTTCCTTAACGCTATCGATGCCGCCGATGGCGGTGATAAAGTCTGTGAGTTCGTATTCCATAGTGTTGCTCGATTTGGGCAGGTCGAGCACGCGGCCGTTGTCTCCCTGTTCGCGCGGTGCCTCGGTCGCCGAGCCGCGTACGACGTCGCCGCGATAGTCGATGCGGACGTTGCGGGGCGTGGACAGATGGTCGATCTGGATAGTGCCACGCTCGCCTTCGATCTGCGAGGGCAACAGGTCGTTCGTAATTTTGGAGTGCGCGAGCTCGACGGAGATACGGCCACCGCCGTAGCTGGCGAGGATGGAACCGCAGCCATCGATGGGGCCGTGCGTGAGCTGTCGCGTGGTGGGATCGAGCAGAGTGGTCATGCTCGTAAGGCCGGAGGGCATGCCAAAGATCTCGACCATGGGCTCGACGGTATAGACGCCAATGTCCATGAGGGAACCCGATGCCATATTGCAGTCGAAGATATTGGTGGCGCGTCCCGCGAGAATCTCGTTGTAGCGCGAGGAATACTTGCCAAAGCGCAATGAGGCGCGGCGGATGGGGGCGATCTCGCCCAGGGCGTCCTCGATGGCGTGGAAGGCGGGATCGTGGAGGGGACGCATGGCCTCGAGGGCCACGACACCTGCTGCCTCGGCAGCGCGGAAGACTTCCAGCGCCTGCGCTTCGGTGGCGCAGAAGGGTTTCTCGACGATGACGTGCTTGCCACCGGCGATGCAGGCAAGGGCCTGCTCGTAGTGGAGCGCATTGGGGCTGCCGATGTAGACGGCGTCGACGTCGTCGGCGGACGCAAGCTCGTCAAGTGCGGTGAAGTTACGCTCGCCGCCGTGTTCGGCGGTAAAGGCGGCGCCGCGCTCGGCATCGCGCGAGAGCGTGCCCACAAACGCGGCTTGGTCGTTGGCGTTGACGACCTGGATAAAGTCGTCGGTAATCATGGATGTGCCGATGGTCGCGATGCGCAGCATACGTCCCCCTTGCGTTGTTTGGTCTACAGGATGAGTGTAGCGCGTGGGGATATAAAGCTGCGCGAAAACGCTATTACAGGTCGCTCTCGTTAAAGCCGGTGTCGATATCGAGGTTGCTGCCGTCGGCCGCCGTGGTGGCGAGCTCATCGCAGTGCTCGTTGAGCTCGTGGCCGGCATGCCCCTTAACCCAGATGAACTCCACCTTATGCTTGCTTTTGGCGGCAAGCAGGCGCTCCCACAGGTCGCGGTTCTTGACGGGCTGCTTGTTGGCAGTTTTCCACCCGCGCTTTTTCCAGCCGTCGATCCAGTGTTTATTGAAAGCGTTGACGACGTACTGCGAATCGGAATGGACTTCGACCTCGCAGGGGCGGTTGAGCGCCTCGAGCGCCACGATGACCGCCATGAGTTCCATACGGTTGTTGGTGGTCTTGGCGTAGCCGCGTGAAAGCTCGGAGGTGAAGGTCTTGCCGGCGGGGTTGGTGTATTTGAGTACGGCGCCGTAGCCGCCGCGTCCCGGATTTGATCGGGCCGAGCCGTCGGTGTAGATGATGACCTTCACATGGTTCCTTTCGTTGGGTACGTTTCGTGTGAGTGACCATTGTAGCGCCATGCCCGCCGGGGGCTAGCAATCTACGATTTCTACCCCGTCTTCCGACAGTTAGTTGGCATGGATGATGCGGTTGAGCTCGTCGAGGTATTGCTGCAAGAGGGGAGAGGGCTTGCGCTCGTCGTGCATGATATAGCCTACGTGCATCGTTGGGGCGTCTGCTAACGGGATCGATGCCATACCCCATTGCATTTCATTGGAGAGGACACCGGTCGACAGGGTGTAGCCGTTCGACGTGATAAGTAAGTTGGTAAGTGTTCCGCGGTCCGAGATTCGTATGTTGCGGTCGCAAGGGATATAGCTAAAAGGTTCCTCGGCGTAATAGAAGGAGTTCGAGGTGCCTTGCTCAAAGCTGTAGCGCGTATATGGTGTGAGGTCGGCAAGGGACAGCTGCGGGCGGCGGGCAAGCGGGTGGCGCTCGCTAACGAAGACGTGGACCGTCGCGTCGAATAGGGGATGGAAGCTCGCGCGCGCATCGGCAAAAGCCTTCTGCAGAACGCGGACGTTAAAGTCGTCCAGATAGAGGATGCCGATGTCGCTGCGAAACGCGCGGACGTCATCGATGATCTGCGACGTGGTGGTCTCGCGCATGATGAACTCGAACTTGTCGTCCCGGCAGCGCTCGACCACGTTGACAAAGGCCTCGACCGAAAAGGCGTAGTGCTGGGCGGAAATGGCGAGGCGGGCTTGCGGGGTGCCGCCGTCCTCGTAACGCGCCTCGAGCATGTCGGCCTGCTCTACGACCTGGCGCGCATAGCCCAAAAGCTCGGTGCCGTCGTTGGTGAGCGTGACGCCGCGGCTGGAGCGCGTAAAGATCTCCAGGTGGAGTTCCTGCTCCAGGCTTTTGACGGCGTTTGAGATGTTGGACTGAGCGGTATAGAGGCGTTGAGCTGCGGCATTGATTGAGCCGGACTCTGCTACGGCGATCAGGAAACGAAGCTGCTGGAGGGTCATCGGCGCCGTCCTTTCGAGCGTTATCTATAAAACCGATAACAGGTTAGCGCTTTTAAGTGATTGACCGAGCGAAACAATGCTCGTACTATTCAAAACACACAAGGGCGGTAGGTAATTAAACCGACCACGGAACCGGGATGCGAAAGGAGGCCCGCATATGAATTGCTTACCAAGACGAATGCCGGGCTCCTGTTTGCGCCCGTCGGCGTGATCAGGAGACAGCGACTTACTTCTCTCTAATTAATTTACTTTTGTTCGATCAAGGAGATCATCATGAGCCAGTTCATCAACAACCCCGAGCACACCTTTGGTTTCGATACCCTGCAGCTTCACGTTGGCCAGGAGAGCGCCGATCCCGCATCCGACTCCCGCGCCGTGCCTATCTACCAGACCACGAGCTATGTGTTCCGCAACTCCCAGCACGCCGCCGACCGCTTTGGTCTTGCCGACGCCGGTAACATCTACGGCCGTCTGACCAACTCCACCCAGGGCGTCTTCGAGGACCGTATCGCCGCGCTCGAGGGTGGTGTGGCAGGTCTTGCCGTTGCCTCCGGTGCTGCTGCCATCACCTATACCCTGCAGGCTCTTGCCCAGGCCGGTGACCACGTGGTGGCTCAGAAGACCATCTACGGCGGTTCCTACAACCTGCTGGAGCACACGCTCTCCCAGTTTGGCGTCGAGACCACCTTCGTCGATGCCCACAACCTGGACGAGGTCGAGGGCGCCATCAAGGACAACACCACGGTCATCTACCTCGAGACGCTCGGCAACCCCAATTCTGACATCCCCAATATCGACGCCATCTCCGAGATCGCCAAGAAGCACGGTCTGCCGGTTGTCGTCGACAACACCTTCGGCACCCCGTATCTGTTCCGTCCGCTGGAGCATGGTGCCAACATCGTCGTCCACTCCGCAACCAAGTTCATCGGCGGCCACGGCACCTCGCTGGGCGGTGTGATCGTCGACGGCGGTAACTTCGATTGGAAGGCGAGCGGCAAGTATGCGCAGATCGCCGAGCCCAACCCCTCCTACCATGGCGTCTCGTTTGCCGAGGCTGCCGGTCCCGCCGCCTTCGCAACCTATGTCCGCGCCATCCTGCTGCGTGACGAGGGCGCCTGCATCAGCCCGTTCAACGCTTGGATCCTGCTCCAGGGCACCGAGACTCTGTCGCTGCGCGTTGACCGTCATGTCGAGAACACCAAGAAGGTCGTTGAGTTCCTGGCTGGTGATTGCCATGTCGCCAAGGTGAACCACCCGAGCCTGTCTGAGCACCCCGATCACGAGCTCTATCAGAAGTACTTCCCCAACGGCGGTGCCTCGATCTTTACCTTTGAGATTAAGGGTGGCCAGGAGGCAGCTTGGAAGTTCATCGATCATCTGCAGGTCTTCTCGCTGCTCGCCAACGTGGCCGACGTCAAGTCGCTCGTCGTGCACCCGGCTACCACTACGCACTCCCAGCTCTCTGCCGAGGAGCTCGCCGAGCAGAACATCACGCCCTCCACGATCCGTCTTTCCATCGGTACCGAGAACGCCGAGGATATCATTTGGGATCTGAAGCAGGCCTTCGCCGCGCTGGACGAGTAAGGCGACTTGTGCAAGGACCCCTTGCGACTCGATAGGTATAACTGCATAAAATGCCTGCTCAAGGCGCCTGTGCGAACAATGGTTGCACAGGCGCCTTTTTTGCATAGAGCGGGTGCAAAAACAGGGTTTTTGGCATGCTTTATGCAATCGAGATGTGGAAAACTCCTGTTAAGAGGATGTGAGTTTTACGCAATTGACGTGCGCCTTTTAAGTAAAACCGCAGGTCGCGATTTGCTCGGGGTACTATGCAGCGCGATCGAATCACACGCAGCTCAAACGCAGCAAAAATGCACTACGGAGGTTTCCAGCTACATGAGGATTGATTCACGAAAACCGAAAACCGCCGCCCTTTCCGCCGCTCTGACCGTGGCACTTTTGGCGGGCGCCGGTGCAACTGATGCCCACGCCGCAACACTGTCCGATACGGTTGGATCTACTCCGTCCGAGACGACGCTGGTGCAGCCCGTTGACTATCGTGGCGATGGTTATGGTTCCATGCAGGAGTGGAACGCCTCGATGGAGGCCAAGCGCGATTCCCTGGAGATGCGCGCTCAGATCATCATGAATATGTATGGCGACTATGCCACCGATGACGAGCGCGCTGTGCTGCAGGGTTGCATCGACGGTGCGGGTAGCCTGTTGACGATGGGGGAGGTCGACGCCAAGTCGACCGAGCTCGATGAGCTGCGCGCTGCGCTTGAGGATGCCAAGTGCGAAGCGCTCGAGGCTGCCGCCGAGGCGGAGGCTGCCGAGGCCGCCCAGGCTTCGTACTACAACGCCGGTTACACTCCGCCTTACGCGTCTGCCGCGTCCTACGCGAACGGATCGGGCCTGACGCGCTCTGCGGGTGTCAATAACTACAACGGGCGCCGCGAGACCTATTACAGCAGCAATGTGCTTTATCACTATCGCACGGGCGAATGGACTCAGGATTCTGAGGGCTTCTGGCGCGATTCCGACGGCTATTACGTTGTTGCCGCGGGCGATATGGCCCAGGGCTCGACCTTTACGGGCTCCAAGGGTGATTGCAAGGTCTATGACTCCGGCTGCGCTGCCGGAACCACCGACTACTACACCGGTTGGTAATCTGCCATAAGCAAAATAGGCACATGATGGGCGGACGTCTTTACTGAGCTTTTAGGCAACGTAAAGCCGCCCGTTCTTTATGCGCGTTTGAGTTAACAGAGCCCTTACCGTGGCGGTACGCTGGGCGTATGGATGCGGGGCACACTAGTTCATGAGAAATAAGGTCTTTCTCTTGGAAGAAGTGGTCTTGTGAATGCTCGAGATATTGCCGTTGCCGCCGTCGCGTTGATGCTCGGCTGCCTTGGTCCCACGGTCGCGCTCGTCGCGGGCATGCAGGGGACATGCGGGACTGCTCCTATCGTGGTCGGCGCGCTGATCGCGGCCGCACTGCTGGGAAGCGCAGGCGTGGTTCTTTGCCGCGACGATGAGGACGAGGTGCCGGGGTCGCAACGCTAACTGTTGTGAGATCGGCCGCCGGTCATAGACGAAGATGAAGGCCGCCGCAGGGGAAAGGTTCCCTTGCGGCGGTTTTGCTGTTAAGGCTGTTGAATGCGGCGCGTCGGCGCTACCAGCTTTTCTCGATATCGCGGATGCGCCGATAGAGCCACTCGTTTTGCGGTGCCTGGATATCGTGTTTGGCTGCGAGGCGGCAGATGGTGCCCGCGAACTCATCAACCTCGGTTTTGCGCCTTGCGATGCGGTCTTGAGCCATCGAGGGCATACCGGCGGGGTCGATTCCCTCGATGAGGTGCACCATTTGCGTCAGGTCTGCCTCGGTCAGTTCAACGCCCTCGGCGTTGGCGACCGCAAGCGTTTCGCGCATGGCGGAAACAAAGCAGCGACGCTGCTCGGAGCCCGGCTCCGTGGCGCTTCCGTAGGTCCCGCCGTAGGCCATGCAGGTCTGGTTGATGCCGTCGTTGAGCATGAGTTTGGCCCACATGCGGTGGGCGATGTCGTCCTCGACGGTATGGGCGATGCCGCAGCGCGTATAGAGCTCGTCGATTGCGGTGATGGTTGCGGGGTTCGTGCCGGCCGCCGCGCCAAAGCGGATTTCGCCCGCATTGGTAAAGGTGAGCGCGCCGTTGAGAAACACGGCGTCCATGCCCTGGCAGATACCAAGAACGGTATGCTCCCAGCCAAAGCGTTCGGCAATCTTTTGCTCGCTCGTAATGCCGTTGCACAGCGAGGCGATGAGCGTGTTGGGTCCCACGACGCGCTCCATAGTCTTGAGTGCTTGGTCGAGACCGGTGGTCTTGACTGTCAGGATGACCAGATCGGCGGGCGTCGCCTCGCTGGCACGGACGGACGTGAGATCGCAGGGCTTGCCGTTGACGGTGAGCGCGTCGTTCGCGTGACGCTCAAAACGGGTGTCATCCATAACGTATTCGACGGCGTCATTGCCGAGGGCCTTGGCAATCATGCTGCCGTAGAGCAGGCCGACGCCGCCCTTGCCGATAAAGGCGACCTTGTTGATCTGCATGTGAATCATCTCCCCATGTAAAAGGCGCCCGCGTAAGGGGCGCCTGATGGATTGTATGCTGCCAGGGTGATTGGTGGGTGCGCGGGGCGGCTGTTATGAAAAAGAAACTATTGCGCTGTGCGCTTATGCCGCGGGGCAGACCGCAAAGACATGCGCGTGGTCATGCCCGGCCCCTTTCATCGGGCTTTTTGCTGATGTTAAAGCGGTGCCGTGACGGCTCGATTTCTGCTGCGTTACGATACGTTCTCAATTGCGATTCCGATGTGTTTCGATGACGTGACGGGTTTGTTTCGCCTTGTCAGGGCTTCGATGGGAGGGGAGGGGCCGTGCAATACCGCGTTGACCCTAAAAGTGGTAACCGAATATCCGCTCTGGGTCTGGGCTGCATGAGGTTTCCCGGTGCGCCGGGACGTCCGGATGCGAAGACAGCCGATGCCATCATTTCCCGTGCGGTGGAGCAGGGGATTAACTACCTGGACACGGCCTATCTCTATCCCGGCAACGAGGCGTGCGTGGGTGCGTCGCTTGAGCGCCTGGGCTTGCGCGACCAGGTTTTGCTCGCAACCAAGCTGCCGCATGCTTCGTGCAAATGCGCGGAGGATTTCGACCGGTTCTTCGACGAGCAACTGCGCCGCCTACGGACTGACCATATCGACTATTACCTCATGCACAACATTACCTCGCCCGCCCAGTGGGAACGTGTGGTGGCGTTGGGCATCGAGGACTGGATCGCGCAGCAAAAGGCTGCAGGGCGTATTCGTCAGATAGGCTTTTCGTACCACGGCAGCGCGGCGGACTTCCTTACGATGCTCGATGCGTATGAGTGGGACTTTTGCCAGATCCAGTACAACTACGCTGGAGAACGATATCAGGCGGGAACGGCGGGGCTCATGGCCGCCGCCGAGCGAGGTCTCGCGGTGTTTGTGATGGAGCCGCTTTTGGGCGGACGCTTGGCAGGCAAATTGCCTCCGCGGGCGCGCGCTGTTCTCGATGGTGCATGCGATCGGCATTTGCATACGCCTGCCGCTTGGGGGCTCTCGTGGGTGTGGAATCATCCCCAGGTGACCATGTTGCTTTCGGGTATGACCGATACCGCGCAGGTGGACGAGAATTCGTCACTGGCAGACCTCGCGTTGCCGAATTCGATGACGGCCAACCAGCTCGACACGATTGCGCGCGTGTTGATGGAGTTTGAGAAATCGAACCGTGTGCCCTGCACGGGATGCGGCTATTGCATGCCGTGCCCTAAAGGCATCAATATCCCTGGATGTTTTGCCGCCTACAACGCAAGCTATGCGCACAGCTGGTTTACGGGGCTGTCTCAATACTTTACGGCGAGCGCGGTGCGCACAAGCGAGCCCAAGTTGGTGAGCAATTGCGTCAAATGCGGCAAATGCGCGCGGCACTGCCCGCAGCACATCGATATTCCCGAGCGTCTCGACGATGTGCGCCGACGTTTCCAGCCTGGTCCCGTGACGGCGGTGCTTAAGGCCTTCGGCAAAACGCGCTCCTCATGACCCTTTTATAACTTGCGGTGGAATAGTTCCTGTTTGCGGCAGAATAGGGGCCAAACAGGAACTATTTCACCGCAACTGAAGGGGGCTGTCGTGGGTCATCGAGATTCATGTGATGATTTGCGTGAGGTTCGTTGGGGCGTTTTGGGCGCCGGGCACATTTCGCATCGATTTGCATCGTCGCTCAAGGAGGTGGACGGGGCACGGCTTGTGGCTGCGGCCGGCCGCACTCCTGCACATGTCGAGGAATTTTGCCGAGCGTTTTCGATCGATGCTGCGCATGGCCATGCCTCGGTCGACAATAACGGCGACGCGGCTTATGGCGCGCTGATTGCCGCCCCCGATGTCGACGCAATCTACTTGGCTCTTCCGCATGGCATGCATACGCGTTGGGCCTGTCGCGCGCTGCGCGCCGGAAAGGCCGTGCTGTGCGAAAAGCCGGCCGTTTTGAGTGAGGAAGAGGCTCTCTCGATTGCCTCCATCTCTCGCGAGCGCGGCGTGCTGTTTATGGAGGCGATGAAGAATCGGTTTTGCCCGATGCGCACTCGCGTGAAGGACTTGCTTGCGTCGGGTGAGCTTGGCCGTATTGTCTCGATTGAAAGCGTGCAAAAGCTCGATTACGGCGAGTCTCCTTCGGGCTATCTGCTTGATCCGTTGCAGGGCGGCTGTCTATATGACATGGGCTGCTATGCGGTCGGTTGGTTTGAGGATTTGCTCGCGGGCGCGTGCGAGGTTTCGTCCCGTGAAGTTCGCTGGCGTGACGTATCGGGCGGTCGCGTCGATTGGGCCGACGAGATCCATATGAGCGTCGGCGGTATACCCATTCATATGGTGTGCGACGGCAAAGCAACATATGAAAGCCGCTTAACGATTGCCTGTGAGCGGGGTTCGTTGGAAATCGAGCGTCTCCATCGCCCCGAGCTCGCCCATGTGAAGTACTCCGACGGGCGAACGCTCGAAATAAATGCCCCGTTTGAGGTCGATGATTTCTACGGCGAAATCCAGCATGCGACGCAGCTCATTCAGGCGGGGAAACTCGAAAGCCCCGTCATGCCCCTTGCCGCCACGCAGCGCTGCGCGCACATCATCGATGCGATTCGTTTGAAACTTTAGGGCGTGGGGGCATGGCACCAGCGCTTGGAATGCCTGGAGGCCTTTGTCCCTGATGCCCCTTTTATAACTTGCGGTGGAATACGGTCTGTTTGCGCCAAAATAAGGCACCAATAGACCGTATTTCACCGCAACTGATGAGGGGGAGTTGGAGATGCTGACGATCGGGTGCCATCTTTCGACGACGAAGGGCTATCGGGCGATGGGGGAGACGGCGTTGTCCATTGGCGCCAATACCTTTGCGTTCTTTACGCGCAACCCGCGCGGTGGCAAGGCAAAAGACCTTGACATGGATGACGTGGCGGCCCTGCGCGAGCTTATGGAGCAAAACGACTTTGGCCCGCTGGTGGCGCATGCCCCGTATACCTACAACCCCTGTTCTGCCAAAGAGCGGGCGCGCGAGTTTGCCTTGGAGGCAATGGCCGAGGACTTGCAGCGTCTGGAAGCACTGCCCGGCAACTACTACAATTTTCATCCCGGTGCGCATGTGGGACAGGGGGCAGACGTCGGCATTCAGATGATTGTCGACACGCTGTGCCAGGTGATGTTTGAGGGACAGCAGACGACGGTATTGCTTGAGACCATGGCAGGCAAGGGCACCGAGGTGGGCCGTAGCTTTGAAGAACTGGCGTGCATTATCGAGGGCGTTGCCGCCAAGTGCCCAGAGCTGTCCGATAAGCTGGGCGTTTGTTTGGACACCTGCCATGTGAGCGATGCCGGCTACGACATCATCCATGATCTGGACGGCGTACTCGACGAGTTCGACCGCGTGGTGGGTATCGATCGCTTGCATGCCGTACACATCAACGATTCGAAGAACCCTTGTGGCGCCCATAAAGATCGTCACGAGTGCATCGGCAAGGGATACCTTGGCAGCGAGGAATTTGGTGGCGGTATGCAGGTTATGCAGAATATTGTATCGAATGGCCGTTTGTGTTCGCTGCCGTTTATTTTGGAGACTCCGAACGAACTTGCAGGTTATGCAGCTGAAATTAGATTATTAAGGTCATTGCAGCAGTAATGACTGTCACAAAGTAGAGTATTCCATTCACGTTATGGGTTTGTTTCAATCAGTTTTCTCATTGCAGATTCGTAATTCCAGGTGCATAATAGCCAACAGTTTTTGCAGGCCTCTGAATCAAACGAGGTCACCGGAAGGAGACTGATTATGAAGCTCAAGAAGCTTGGCGCATTTGCCGCCACGGGTGCCATGGCGCTCGCCCTCGCACTGACGGGCTGCGGCTCGTCCAACGCCACCTCTGGTTCTGATGCCGGTTCCAGCAGCTCTGACGACGCTAAGGTCGAGAAGGTCGACGGCTCCAAGGAGTACGCGCTCGTCAAGGATGGTACGCTGACCGTCGGCACCTCTGCCGAGTACGCTCCGTTTGAGTACAAGGATGACAACGGCGATTATCAGGGCTTTGACCTTGAGCTCATCAAGGCCATCGGCGACAAGCTGGGCCTGGATGTCGAGTATATCAACAATGACTTTGACACGCTGGTTCCGGGTGTCGCTTCGGGCGCCAAGTATGACGTTTCCATTGCGGCTATCACCGACACGCCCGAGCGTGAGAAGGAAGTCACTTTCTCTGATTCCTACTACATGGACGATCAGGCTATTGTGACCAAGGTCGATAACACCGACATCACGGCCGACAACTACAGCGAGAAGCTCAACAACGCTGACGCTACCATCATCGTCCAGTCTGGCTCGACCGCCGAGGCCTTTGCCCAGGAGAACTTCCCCAAGGCCAAGATTGTCCCCTACAAGGACGCTACCGAGTGCTTTAGCGCTCTGCAGTCCGATAAGGGCGACGCTGTAGTCACCAACCGCTCCGTTGCCAGCCAGCTGACCGCCGAGCAGTTCAACACCTGCCAGACCATCAAGCAGATTAGCACCGGCGAGGAGTACGCCATTGCCATCAACCAGGGCAACACCAAGCTCAAGGATGACATCAACCAGGCCATCAAGGACCTGACCGACGACGGTACCGTCGACGCCCTCATGGCTAAGTACAACATCAAGTAAAATAACTACTTGATTGCGCGCGGGCCCTTTCCGTTTTGCGGAGAGGGCCTTTGCGCTTCTCTTGACGGAGAGCGTTTCCGTCTCGTTTTGCCGGCAACTTCTACGATAGGAGCCACCTTGTCTCGACTGAACAAAGGGGCCGCGGAGCAGCGTTTTCCACTGCCCGCCTTGCTCCAAAAGCTAGTCTGCGTCATGGCCGTGGCGCTCGCGCTGGTGTGCGCGGGGGCATATGCGCCCACGACCGCCCAGGCGCTTGAGACCGCAAAGATTACCGCCCGACCCAACACCGGTTCGGGCAGCGATGTGGTCGGCGGCACCGAGACGCGCATTACCTGGGAAGTTCAGGCCGATGCCGACGAGGAGCTGAGCGGTCTTTCTTTGACGTTTGTCGACGGCACGACATTTGGTACCGATGACACGCGATTGACGATGCTCTCGGGCGAGGACCTCATGGATCGTACGCCCATGAAACCCACGTGCACGGCTGATGGTCAGACGCTCAAGATCGACTTTGGCGAGACGACGCCTGCCGGCGGCTTTTTCCGTGTCGAGGTTTACGGCGTGACGTTTCCCGTTGAGGGCGGCGATGAGGCCTTTAGCGGCACCTATACGCTCGCCGACGGTTCGACCAAGAAGATTTCAAAAATTCCTTCCGTCGAGATCAAGGGCGTGACGGCCTTCGATAACTTCCTGGCCGATCTTAAGGAGCAGCCGTGGATCGAGGCCTGGAACTCCAATATGTTCCTGCGCCTGTTCTTGAACCCGGTCATTTTGGTCCAGAGCCTGCCGATCGTCTTTAAGGGCTTCCTTATGTCGCTTTCGATCGTGCTTGTGGCGTTTCCGCTGGCAATTCCCTTCGGTTTTGCCCTGTCGCTCATGCGCATCTCCAAGTCGCGCATCCTGCGTTGCCTCGCCGGCATCTACGTGAATATCATTCGCGGTACGCCGGCGTTCCTGCAGATCTATATCGCGTTCTTCGGTCTGCCGTTGGCCGGCGTCAAGGTGGACGACTATGTCTTGGGCGTTATCGTCATGGCCATGAACTCGTCTGCGTACCTGTGCGAGATCTTCCGTGCCGGTATTCAATCGATCCCCAAGGGCCAAAACGAGGCTGCTCGCTCTCTGGGCATGAATGCCTTCCAGACGCTGCTCTACGTTATGATTCCGCAGACATTCCGCAATGTTTTGCCTACGCTGACCAGCGAGTTTATCTTGCTTTACAAGGATACGTCGCTGCTTGCCGCCGTGGGTGTGGTCGAGATCGTCATGAACGCCCGTACCATCGTGGCCACGACGGGCTCCATCACGCCGTATGTGGTTGCCGCCCTGTTCTATCTGGTCATCACCCTGCCGCTCGCTCGCTTGGTGAGCGGTCTTGAGGCGAGGCTTTTGGGCACGACCGAGACCAAGAAGAAGCGTCCCGCCAAGAGCGCCGGACAGGTTGTCGCGACGCCTGCCGATCACATCGCCGGTTTGTAAGGAGGTCCTATCATGAGCGAAACCAATAACTCGAACGAGGTCGTCGTCAGTATCAAGAACCTCCAGAAGGCCTTTGGCGATAACGTGGTCCTGCGCGATATCGATCTAGATGTGCACAAGGGTGAGGTCGTTGTGGTCCTGGGCCCTTCGGGCTCGGGCAAGTCGACGATGCTTCGCTGCATCAATCGTCTGGAGCATCCCACGAGCGGCTCGATCATCGTTGAGGGCGTGGACGTGTGCGCCAAGGGTGTCGACCTCAACAAAGTGCGCACGCACCTGGGCATGGTGTTTCAGCAGTTCAACCTGTTCCCGCACCTGTCGGTCAAAAAGAACGTCATGCTTGCGCAGCAAAAGGTGCTCAAGCGCAGCAAGGAAGAGGCCGAGAAGATTGCCATCGAGGAGCTGACCAAGGTCGGCCTGGCCGAGCGCATCGACTTTATGCCGAGCCAGCTCTCGGGCGGTCAGCAGCAGCGCGTGGCGATCGCCCGCGCCCTGTCGATGAATCCACACGTGATGCTCTTTGACGAGGCTACGTCAGCGCTTGACCCCGAGCTTGTCCGCGACGTTCTTGGCGTCATGCGCGATCTTGCACGTGACGGTATGACCATGATCGTGGTGACGCACGAGATGGGCTTTGCCCGCGATGTCGCCGACCGCGTGGTCTTTATGGACGGCGGCGTTATCGTGGAAGAGGGCACGCCGAGCGAGGTCTTCGACCATCCCAAGAGCGAGCGCACCAAGGCGTTCTTGGGCAACATCTCGTAGCCGATTGATGTAACTGCCGTTATAAAAGAGCGGGGGCTGGACTTGAATCCAGCCCCCGCTCTTTTGTAGGGACGGGGATGCGCTTTGATGCAGGCTCTTTTGGAAGCCCTGGGTTCGTTACACGAGCTCGGCTCCGAGGGCCTTGCAAGCGGTCTCGCCCTCGTCATCGGGGGCGTCGAAGCAGATTACGGAATCGACGACGTTGACACCCGCCTCGTCGGCGTCTGCCTTCCAGTTGTCCATCCATTCGCCCTCGGCCCACGAGTAGGAACCAAAAAGAACGACCTTCTTCTCGCCGAGAATTTCCTTGACTTCGTCCCACATCGGCTGGAACTCGTCGTACTCAAGCTCTTCGGAGCCCATGGCGGGGCAGCCGAAGGCGAAGGCATCATATTCGGCGGCCTTGTCGGCGGAGAAGTCGGCGCAGGAGATGACCTCTGTCTCGGCTCCGGCTGACGTCGCGCCCTCCGCGACGAAGTTGGCCATGGCCTCGGTGTTGCCCGTACCGCTCCAATAGACGACGGCGATCTTGCTCATGTTTTGTCCTTTCGGTCGTGCGGCGCTTGCCGCGGTTTGTACGTTCTATCGGGTTGCCTGGGCAAGTTGCGCCAGGCTGCAGCCCTGCTGATAGATAAAAGTGAAGTATTGGGTGCAGGCACGGTAGGCATCAAACGTCGCAAGCGCCTGCTCGACATTTGCGTAGACCTTCCAGGCCCCAAAGACCTTGTAGTTCTCGCCGCGCTGGACGATAAACTCGTGCACGTCGTCGTAGGGATATCCAAGGAAGTAGCCTATTTCGTGCGGAAACTCGCAGGTGCAGTCTTTGCTGCAGCTAGCTTGATAGTCCAATGCGCATCGGGTTTTACCGCATGCGCATTCCGCGGCGTTATTGCTCGCGAGCGTGATGCGTGATGCCAAATGCACAAGGCATGTCGAAAGGTCTCCCGTGTCGTAGCCTTCCGAGGCGAGCGCCGTTTGGGCGCGAGGGTCTGCGAAATAGGTGGTGAGGCTTTTGGCTCGGTACACGTACACGAGCGCTCCGCAGGGCCGCCAGACCAAAACGCTCAGGTGGATGCCGAGCGGGTCAAGCTCGCTATTGCACTGGGCGATAACGTCGAGCAGGCGTGCTCGGTGTTCTGTGATTGGCGCGGTCGCGCCCGAACCATCCTGATGGGCGTAGACGCCGGGATAGGTAAAGAGCGATGCCGGTTTGATGCCCGCGAGCGTGGGGGAGCAGTTGCGCACGACTGCTGCCTGAAACGTTGGGATGTCTATGGTTCGAGTCACGGCGCTCCTTACCGATCTAAACTGTTAGCCAAGGAAAACTTATACACGAAAGTAAGCCTTGGTCAACTAAAAAGTTTGAAGAGGGAAACTAATTGACCGAACGGACATGATTTTGGGTTAAGATGGGGACACCCCATGGGGGTATCTAGATAGGGCTACTTGAAAGGGGAACGCATGAGTGACTTGCTCAACCCTGCGAATCTCATCGTGCTTGCCGTGATTGTCGTTGGCATGTTCTTTGGCCTGCGTCGCATTGTCGCTTCGGCACACGGAAAGAGCTGCTGCAGCGATGGTGCGAGCGGCAAGAAGGCCAAAAAGGTTGTTGTGACGGATACCGATGCATCACACTATCCCTATAGCGATGAGCTGCTCATCGGCGGCATGAGCTGCGATGGCTGCGCTCAGAATGTGGCCAATGCCCTCAATGCACTGGATGGCGTGTGGGCAACGGTGACGTATGCGGACCACACGGCACACGTGCGCTCTAAGCGTCCGGTTGATCGCGGTGTCCTCGAGACGGCCGTGAAAGACGCGGGCTACTACGTCATGACGTTGTAAGCGCCGCCCTGGATGCGCTTCCTTGGCTAGGCTCGTCCGCGCAGTTCGATGTCTTGGATGTCGTCGAAGTCGATGGCGATATCCTTGAGCTTGAGCAGTTTGAAGGCGGGGAGCACTTCGTCAAGGATGCCCGTGCGAGCGCGATAGCCGTACGTGTCGTAATAGGTGACGCGGATCAGGTCGCCGCGTTTGAGGCCCTCGAGCTTATGCGAAAGCTCGAGGGCTTTTTCTTCCGTGAGTTCGCATTTGGGCTCGACAGTGATTTCTTGCTTGCGTACGAGCTCGTAGTATCCCGTGAGGGCGGCAAAGGGCATAAACTGTGCGGCGCGGTTGGCGCGCACGGCACCGTTGGCGGTGAGTCTGGGGTCGGCGGCGCGGTGTCTTCCCTCGGGGTCCGCTAGGCGTTCAAAAGGTGTCGGTGGCCGCATCGGCTGCTGTTGGGGCTTAGGCACGATGTCCTCCTACCTGGTCGTTGCGTTCGCGTGCGGTGGCGCCGGCAGTAAAGCTCAGCCCCTTGACGAGCGCGTTTTTGCCGTATTTACCCTTTACGGCCAGGACGGCACGGGCCAGGTCGCGCTCGCGCTCATCGGCCTCGACGTCGCTAAACAGATCGATGGTGGCAAATTCTTCGGGCACCAGATTGCCAAATCCCAGGTTGATGCGCTTGACCGGTCGTTTGGGATCGACAGTCTGCGCCCAGAGCTCATCGAAATAGCCCATGATCTTCTTAAACGAATTGGTGCGCTCGGGCAGCTTGCGCGAGGCGTTGGAGTGCGCAAAGAGTGCGGCATAGCCACCGCGCGGTTTGCCGCCGTGTTCGCCCACAAAGATGCCATCGATTGCCTGCGCCTCGCGCACCAAGCGGCGCCGTTCGTCATTGCGCTGGACGGGCTTGGGCGCACGGGGCGCGAGCTCGGGGCCGGCGGTCGCGGTAGGCTCGATACTCGACGTGCTCGAGCGCAGGTGTCCGCATCCGTCCACATATTGCGCTGTACCGCTGGCGTCGAGGCGGCGTATGTCGGCTCGTTCGCTCGCATAACCCACAAAGAGCGAGATGCTGTCGCAGACCACATGCTTATCGACCAAATCCAGCACGGCGTTGTCGACCATCTCGCGCAAGACGGTGTAGGCCTGCTCGTAGGCATAGCCCTTCGAGAGCACCTGTCCTGTGGTGGTTGAGGTTGCCTGCGGGCGATAGGCTTGGATATCGGCGATGGTTGTCGGCTCGCGCCCAAAGGCGTGGTCGATGAGATATTCGGCATTGACGCCGAGCTCATCGTAAAGCAGGTTTTCGTCGAGCGCGGCGACGCCCATCAGGTCGTAGACGCCGTACTTTTCGAGACGGGCCGCCACGCCGGGGCCGATGCCCCAGATGTCGGCGATGGGGCGATGGGGCCAGATCTCCTTGCGAAAGGTCTCGTCGTCGAGTTTGCCGATGCGACTGGGCACGTGCTTGGCGGTGATATCGAGTGCTACCTTGGCCTGGAATAGGTTGGGGCCGATGCCGACCGTCGCCGTGATGCCGGTGCGCGCGAGGACCTCGTCGCGCAGCATGCAGGCGAAGTCTTCCGCATCGGTGTGATAGAGGTCCAGATAGGGTGTCACGTCGATAAAGCACTCGTCAATTGAGTAGACGTGAATGTCTTGCGGACTGACGTATTCCAGGTAGATACCGTAGATTTGCGCCGACACCTCCATGTAGTGCTGCATGCGCGGTACGGCCTTGATGTAGTCGATGCCATCGGGAATCTCGAACAGACGGCAGCGGTTGTGGATGCCGAGGTCTTTCATAGCCTGCGTGATGGCGAGGCAGATGGTCGTGCGCCCGCGCGATTCGTCGGCAACGACCAGGCATGTCGTGAGTGGGTCGAGCCCGCGGTCGACGCACTCGACACTGGCGTAGAACGTCTTAAGGTCGATGCAGATATAGGTATGTTGCCCGTGCTCCACCCGTGCCCTCCCATCAAACACATGTTCTTATCGAATACCTGTTCGATAATACCCGCTCGCCCAGACATCGTCAAAACCTGCCGAAAAGGGACAGGTTTGTTTTGGTCGGTTATGAATTGGGTTTTAACGCAGCCCTAAAGAGCGCGAAACAGCTCGGAAAAGCTCCCTTCGTAGCATGAGCCTAACGATCGATACGGCCTACATGCACGGAAGGGTTGTGGGAATGATGGTCAACTATGGGTTTGGTATGCCGACGCGCCTTGTTGCGGATGGAGACGTGGCTCGCTGGTGCGGACGATTGGTTGCCCACTATGGCGGCACCAAGGCGCTGGTCGTGTTGGGCGGCGACAAGCATACGCGCGATGAACTTGTCTCGGCGGCACTTGGCTCGCTTGATCGAGCCCTACTCGAGCGTGTACTTTTCCGCTGCGGCTCGGTTGAGGGTGCCGGGGGAGACGAGCTGATCGACGAAGCCGTGGCCCTGGCGACCGACGAAGGCGTGGACTTTGTCCTGGCGATTGGCGATGCCGATACTGCCAGCTTTGCGCGCGAGCTCGCGCGTCGCATGGCGGCGCTCGATGCCGGCGAAGACGGCTTTGTCCCTTATGGATGCATTGTCTCGGAGGGCAAGGTGCCTGTCGTCGTGGGCGCCGGCGAGGTTCCCGTTTTTGCCATCATCGCGCCCGAGCTGCTGGAGGGCATCGGGTCTCCTCTGCGTGAGTTGCTCGGTAGCGTCTGCGCCGCGGCCTAATATTTGGCATAAAGGGATAGGTTATTTTTGATTGGTAAAGCGTTTGACCTGCCAAATTAAACCTGTCCCTTTTTGGTCGGTTGCCGTTTGGGGGCCGATTGGCAACGCTCGCTGATTATAGTCTTGACCTGCGCTAGAATAGTGGCATCTGAATGTCCGGGCGCATGGAGGCGTGCGCCCGTATGCTGAGGAGGACTCTATGGCAACTGTTGCCGCACCTATCGATGCTACGTCGACTGCCGCTTGGAAGGCGCTCGAGGCCCATCAGGAGAAGCTCGAGGCCGAGGGTATCGACCTCAAGGCCTGGTTCGCCGCCGATGCCGAGCGCGTGAACAAGCTGAGCTTTGACGCCGGTGACCTGCACTTCGACCTGTCCAAGAACCTGGTGACTGATGAGACCGTCAAGCTGCTGTGCGATCTTGCCCGCGAGGTGAAGCTCGAGGAGCGCCGCGACGCCATGTTCTCCGGCGAGCACATCAACACCACCGAGGACCGCGCCGTCCTGCACACCGCGCTGCGCCGCCCGGCAAGCGAGAAGGGCCAGCTCATCGTCGACGGCCAGGACGTCGTCGCCGACGTGCACGAGGTTCTCGACCGCATGTATGCCTTCGCCGAGCGCGTGCGCTCCGGTGAGTGGAAGGGTGTTACCGGCAAAAAGATCGAGCACCTGGTGTCCATCGGCATCGGCGGCTCCGATCTGGGCCCGGTCATGGCCTACGAGGCCCTGCGTCCCTACGCCGACGCCGGTATTGACTGCCGCTACATCTCCAACATCGACCCCAACGATCAGGCAGAGAAGCTCAAGGGCCTCGATCCCGAGACCACGCTCGTGATTATCGTCTCCAAGACTTTCACCACGCTCGAGACCCTCACCAACGCTCGTGAGGTCAAGACCTGGATGCTCGAGCAGCTCAAGGCTCAGGGTGCCATCGACGGCTCCGATGAGCAGAACGCCGAGGCCGTGGCCAAGCACTTTGTCGCCGTTTCCACCGCACTCGAGAAGGTCGAGGCCTTCGGCATCGACCCCGCCAACGCTTTTGGTTTCTGGAACTGGGTCGGCGGCCGCTACTCTGTCGACTCCGCCGTGGGCCTGTCGCTGATCGTCGTGCTCGGCCCCGAGCGCTTCCAGCAGTTCCTTGAGGGCTTCCACGCCATCGACGAGTACTTCTGCAACACCCCGCTCGAGAACAACGCCGTCGCGCTGATGGGCCTGCTCAACGTCTGGTACGTCAACTTCTTCGGTTCCAAGAGCCACGCCGTGCTGCCGTACTGCCAGTATCTGCACCGCTTCCCGGCCTACCTGCAACAGCTCACCATGGAGTCCAACGGCAAGCACGTCCGCTGGGACGGCAGCGCTGTGACCTCCGATACCGGTGAGATCTTCTGGGGCGAGCCCGGTACCAACGGTCAGCACGCCTTCTACCAGCTGCTGCACCAGGGCACCGTGGTGGTCCCGGCCGACTTTATCGCTTTCGCCAACACTGCCAACCCCGCAACCGACAGCGGCCAGGACGTCCACGAGCTGTTCCTGGGCAACTTCCTGGCCCAGACCAAGGCGCTCGCCTTTGGTAAGACGGCCGACGAGGTTCGTGCCGAGGGCACGCCCGAGCAGATCGTCCCGGCCCGCTGCTTTGAGGGCAACCGTCCGACGACCTCGATCTTCGGCGCCACGCTGACCCCGTTCGCACTCGGCGAGCTCATCGCCCTGTACGAGCACATCACGTTTGTCGAGGGCACGGTCTGGGGCATCGACTCCTACGACCAGTGGGGCGTCGAGCTGGGCAAGCAGCTTGCCAAGCAGATCACCCCGGCCTTCCACGACGACGCCGCCAAGGCCGAGCAGGACGCTTCGACCCAGGCGCTCATCGAGTTCTATCGCGCTCATCGCAAGTAGTCTTTACGGCTGAGTTGGCTTATGGCTGAAAGGGGCCCGTATCCGTTGGGATACGGGCCCCTTGCTATTTGGATAGGATGGAATGTATCGGGAGGCGCCTCGACGGGCATCGCAATCGTCGAAGGCGCGCCGTTCATGTTTGGGACAATATGACATTTTTCCCGTTGCAAACAGCGCCGCCGTGGGTGTTCTGTATGATGGCTCAGACAAGGTTGTTCAATGACAGGGAGGCATATATGGCAATCAAAGCCATCGCAATGGATATCGACGGTACGCTCACCAACGATCAAAAGGTCATCAGCCCGCGTACGCGCGAGAAGCTGCTCGCGACGCAGGAGTCGGGCATTAAGCTCATCTTGGCTTCGGGCCGTCCCGCATGGGGGTTGCACGCCTTGGCGCAGGAGCTCGACCTTCAAAACCATGACGGTCTGCTAGTTGCCTTTAATGGCGCGCATGTGGTCGACGCTCAGACCGATGAGGTCCTTTTTGACCAGGCCATGCCGGCTGACGAGCTGCACCGTCTGATTGATCATCTGCGCAATTTCGACGTGATCCCTATGATTTCGCTCGGTCGCGATTTGCACGTCGAGGACTCGTACCATTGCATGATCACGCTGCCTGACGGCTTGCAGAAGAATATCGTCAAGTATGAGCGCGATGCGTGCGATCTTAAGATTCGCGAGGTCGAGAGCTTGCATGAGGTCGTGGACACTTATCCCGTGGACAAGCTGCTGACGGCGGGTGATCCGACCTACCTGCAGGCGCATTACGAGGAGATGTATGCGCCCTTTACCCAGACGCTTTCGGGCATGTTTACGGCCGACTGGTACTTTGAGTACACGGCGCCCGGTATCGACAAAGCCCGTGCGCTCGAGGGTGCCCTGCCCAAGCTCGGTATCGATGCCAGCGAGGTCGTCTCGTTTGGCGACGGCCAGAACGACAAGTCCATGATTGAGTGGGCCGGCACCGGTGTTGCCATGGGCAACGCCGTCGATGAGGTTAAGGCAGTTGCCCAGATGGTAACCGCCAATAACAACGAAGACGGTATTGCAGTGGCGCTGGATAAGCTGCTGGGTTAGAATCGCCGATTAATGCATGGTTTGGGCGCCTGCTTGCGGGCGCCCTTTTGTTAGGGAGGGTGCCGTGTCCGCATTTCCGTTCGACGCCGTTATCTTTGACATGGACGGTGTCATTGTCGATACCGAGTATTACTACCTGGGCGAGACTGCCGCGTTTGCCAAGGAGCTTGGGCTTAACCTGACTCAAGAGGAGTTGAATGGGCAAGTCGGTACCTCGCATCAGTTCTTCCTGCATATGCTGGTCGATTGGTTTGAGCGCGCCGGTAAGGGGCATTTCACTGGCGAGGAAGCGTTGGCCCGTTGGGACGAGTGGGCGCATAAGCGTCCGCGCGACTATCAGGCTTTGATTAACCCAGGCGCTGTGGATACGATTCGAGAGCTGCCGCGCCGTGGCGTTCGCGTGGCGCTTGCCAGCTCGTCTCCCATGGATAGCATCGAGGAAGTGCTCAACGCGTGCGGGCTGTCGGATGCCTTTGAGTATGTGGTGAGCGGCGAGCAGTTTAAGGAGAGTAAGCCCGAGCCCGACATCTACCTGCATGCGCTGGACCTGCTGGGGCTGCCCGCGAATCGCTGCTGCTGCGTTGAGGATTCGGTGCCTGGCATCACTGCCGGCAAGCGCGCCGGTCTGACAGTCATCGCCAAGCGCGAGGAGCGCTTTGGCTTTAGTCAGGACGCCGCGGATAAGATTATCGATCAGCTGCCGGACCTGCTGGAACTCGCGTAAGAGCGCGTTAGTTGCGCGTTTTTCGGGTCCGATGAGTAAATACCCGACATTTTGGTGCGACACCTAGCATACTTTAAGCTAATGCGGGCTTAAGGACTTGTTGAATGCCCTTAAGCCCGTTTTAGACGTAATTGCGCTGGGAGAGGGTATATGCCACCGACTGAAGGGCTAACTGACGGTAAAGCAGCGATACCGCTGTACCAACAGGTCATTGATATCATTAAAAACGAAATCAACTCCGGTGCCTACAAGGCAGGTGCGCGGATACCCAACGAATTCGAATTGGCTGAGAACTATAAAGTTGGCCGCGTTACCGTGCGACGCGCTATTGAGGAGCTCGTCCAGCAGGGCTATCTAACGAAGCGACAGGGGAAAGGCACGTTTGTCAATGCCCCCAAGCTTAAGCGCAAGATTCGCCAGAAGGATGACGTTCAGAGTTTTTCGGACGCATGCCGCGTTAACGGAATGGAACCGGGGGCGCGCGTCATTTCGAGAAAGATACTGCCGGCGGATTCCACCGAAGCGCAGTTCTTTGGTGTTCCCGTTGGAACTGATTTGATTTGCGTTGAGCGTGTGCGTACTGCCGATGGAGTCCCCGTCATGCTCGAGAACAACATATATGTTTACGAGGCCAACGCTTATCTATCAACGGCACCTCTATCTAACCAATCCATTTTTGAGTTCGTGCGCAACCGGACGGGCCGTACGCCCGCGTTTACCGACCCGTGCACGCTCGAGATCGCGTGCGCGTCGCCCGAGGTCGCTCGGCTGTTGGCGGTTCCCGTTGGCGAACCCTTGTTTTACATGGATGCCTTCTTTTTCGATGAGCAGCGGAGACCGTTTATCATTGGTCGTCAGCGGATCGTTGGATCTCGTTACATTTTTGACATCTAGGACATTGCGAATGGAAACGCCCGGTGGATCATCTCACCGGGCGTTTCCATACCGTTCACGGCGCGAACGCAACCGTTCAACTGCGTTACGGCAATCAGTTTGAAATAATCTTGATGACGGGAAAAGCTGCTGGTAATCTATGGAACGTCATAGAACGTTTGCCTCATGCAAGCGTTGAGGCGAGATGCGATGCAGTCTCGAGTTCTTTGGAGGTATCTATGTCAGATACGAAGGCGAAGAAGACAAACAGACGTTTTAAGTTCAAATTACCGCATGTCTATACGATCATGTTCTTGCTGATCGTTGTCTTTGCGGTCCTGACTTGGATCGTTCCTTCTGGTCAGTATCAGCGCAAGACGATTTCGACAGCGGCGGGCGAGCGTGAAGTTGCCGTTGCTGGAACCTATGAACAGGTCGATAAGAACTACACCGATTCCGAGACCGGCGAGACCATCAATCTGGGCCAGGATATCTTTGCGGTCCTGCAAGCGCCTACTAAGGGCATCCAGGAGGCTGCCGACGTCGTTGCGTTCGTCTTATTGATTGGCGGATCGTTCGCAGTCATCACCAAGACCAACGCTTTGAATGCCGGCATGAGCCGTGTGATTAAAAAGCTCAAGAACAAGGACATCCTCATCATTCCCATCACGATGACGTTGCTGTCCATTTGCGGCACTACGTTTGGTATGTCTGAGGAAGCCCTGCCGTTCTATGCCATCTTCATTCCCATCATGATGGGTATCGGTTATGACTCGATGACGGCATTCATCATCTGCTTCCTTGGTCCCAACCTGGGATATTGTGCCTCGACCATCGATCCGTTTAACGTCTTGATCGCCCAAGGCATCATTGGCATCGAGGGCAATCCGCAACTGTGGCTGCGCGCCGTTTCTTGGGTCATCTTTACTGCCGTCGGTATCGCATGGGCCATGCGCTACGCCATGCGCGTCAAGAAAAACCCCGAGTCGTCCATTACGTACGAGGACGACAAGCTCAAGCGTGTTGAGTTTTCCGTGACCGATGCCTCCATCGAGGAAGAGTTCACTACCCGTCAGAAGCTCGTGCTTATCGATTTTGCCTGCGGCATGGGCATTATCGTCTGGGGTCTTGTTACCCAGGGCTGGTACATGAATGAGATTTCCGCCGTGTTCCTTGGTATGGGCTTGCTTGCCGGTATCCTGGGCGGCCTTGACCAGCAGACGATCGCCGAGGAGTTCGTTAAAGGCATTGCCGACTTTGCGTATGCCGCTATCGTCATCGGCATCGCTCGCGGTATCTTGGTCATCGCAGAGGGTGGCATGATCATCGACACCATCCTCCAGGCGCTCGCTACTGCACTCGCCGGTGCACCTGCCGCCGTCTACACCACGTTTATGTATATCGTCCTTGGCCTGCTCTCTTTGCTGGTTCCCTCGAGCTCTGGACTTGCGGCGCTCACCATGCCCGTCATGGGTCCGCTGACCGAGCTTATGGGCCTCAATCCCGAAGCCGCCGTTACCGCGCTCCAGTTTGCTAATCAGACCATCAACACCATCAGTCCCGTGGCGGGCATGACGGTTGCCGGCCTTGCCGTGGCAAAGATCTCGTTTGGTCAATGGTGGAAGACCATTTGGAAGTTCTTCATTTTCATGGTCGTCTTTGGCCTGATCGTAACGGCAATCTCTGGCATGCTTCCGGTGTAGGTGGTTGTGATGTCTGATCGTTTAACGGTCCTGACGTCTAAGAGCGTCTTTACCGGTACGGGGGACCTGCCGTTCGAAGGTTTCGTAGCGGTCCGTGGCAATCGAATTGAGGCGGTTGGCACCAAGTGTGAGGTAGCTTCGTATTTGACCCAGGCGGACGAGGTAGTTGACCTGGGCGACCGCACCGTCATGCCTGGCCTGATCGATGTGCATACCTTCTATACGGGCTGGGCGCTGCGGACGTTGGGGTCTGATCTATCCGGCGTCGCTGATGCCAAAGAGGCCGTGTCGCTCTTGCGTGCATGGAAAGATGATCATCCGGATTGCGCGGCGGCTTTTGGCCACAACCTGCCCGAAACGTTGGCATCGGATGCCGAGAACGCAAACACAGCAGCTGTGTTTGACGAGTGTTTTGGCGATATCCCTGTCGTCTGCTTTACACCGGGCGCGGAGACCTGTGTTCTCAATGCTGCCGCCAGTGCGCGATACGGCTTTACGCTGCAGGCGTGCTATGCCGAGAAGATCTGGCGCATGATGAGCGATTTCCTCGCGCTGCCCGAGGTGCGTGCCGGGTATTCGGACTACATGAGCATGCTTAACGAGCGCGGCGTTACCGCCATCAAGGAGATGGCGTTTGATGACTACTACGGCTTTGCCGACGAAATGGCTCGCCGTGAGGAATCTGGAGAGCTGACGGTTCGCGTCTCTATGATGTCGCAGCCGGTGGGTGCCGGTGCAAATCTGCCATATGCTCGCGAGGCACGAGAGCGCTTCCGGGGACCGTTCGTTCGTTTTTCTGGCTTCAACCGTATGACCGATCGCGGCGTATGGGCGGGGCTTGCCGAGATGATTGACCCCTATGAAGACACGGCCGATGCGGGCGCTGCCGGCAAGACGGTCGTCGAGGAGCCAGAGTGGGATCTGATTGAGAACGAGCTGCGTGCAATTGATGCTGACGGCTTCCGATATTCCTTGCATTGCCAGGGCGATGGCGCCGTTCGCCGCACCGTGGCGCTCTATGCCTCGCTGCCTCGAGACGAGCATGGACGGATGCTTCGTCGCCATGCGATTACCGATCTCGAGAACTCTGATCCGACCGATCTTGTCGAGTTTGGCAAGTTGGGTGGAATTTGCGAGGTCTATCCGCAGATTCTGACGCTGGACCGGCGCGAGGATTGCCTGTCGATGATGCGTCGACAAATCGGCGAGACGCGACTTTTGCACAGCTGGAATCGCCGCGGCATGGAAGATTCCGGATGCACAGTGTGCTGTGGCACGGATTTGCCGCTGCTGATCCCGAGCCTGGGCGAGTCAATCTACAGTGCGTGCGGCGGATACTTCGACGACGGACTGCCCGTGAATGAGGCCAACGCGCTGACGCTTGTCGAGCTCTTGCGCGCTTGGACTGCCGGGGGCGCGTACGACCTGATGCGCGAAGACGAGCTGGGTACGCTCGAGGTCGGCAAGCTTGCCGATATCTGCGTGCTCGATCGGGATGTGTTTGACCTCGATTATCGCGACGCACGCGATCTTGCGGTTGATATAACGATGTCGGACGGACAAATCGTGTTCGATCGAAATAAGGAGGCATAAGATGTTTGAATCCAAACCGACGCTGCGCCGCGAGCAGATTGCGGGCATGAATATCCACTACATCATGTGGTCGCTCGATTACTTCCTTGATGTGCAGCAGCGTTTGGGCTTTGAGTCCATTGAGCTGTGGTGCGCAGAGCCGCATGTGACGCTCGACCATACGGGCTACTTTGAGGCTGAGGTCCTGGCGAAAAAGGCTGCAGACCGTGGGCTTAGGTATCGTACTCTGTGCCCCGAGAATGTTGTCTATCCTTGGCAGTACTGCGCACGCAAGCCGCTGCATGAACAGCGCAGCCTGGCGTACTTCAAGCACGGCATTGAGCTTGCCGAGGTACTTGGGTGCGACCGTATGTCCATCAACTCGGGCTGGGGCGACTGGGACGAGGACCGCGAGGAAGCCTGGAAGCGCAGTCGCGAGCACTTGTCCATTCTGGCGGAGTATGCCGGCGAGCACGGTCTGGTGCTTACGATGGAAAGCCTGCGTCCCGAGGAGAGCAACCTTGTGACGACGGTTTCCGATGCGAAGCGCATGATTGACGAGGTCGCGAGCCCGTACTTACAGCCCATGGTTGATACAACCGCGATGGGCGTTGCGGGCGAGACGCTCGAGGACTGGTTTGCCGCCTTTGGTGATGGGGCAATTCACGAGATGCACTTTATCGACGGTGACCCGTATGGACATCTGGTATGGGGCGATGGCAAGCACGATATGGACGCCTTCGTCGCCACACTCAACGCCCATGGTTTCGACGGCATACTGGGCCAGGAAATCACGGACGGTCGTTACTACGATGACCCGGCGGCGGCAGATGCCAAGAACATGGCCGCATTCGAGAAATATCTGATTGACTAAAACAACTATCGGCCACGCAACCAACGTCATTGATTGCGGCCTAAACAAGAAAGGAACTGGATATGAACGCACACGATCTGATCAAAGAGGCAATTGCCGAGAAGGGCAAGTTCGACAGCGTCTACTGGATTGCTTGCGGTGGCTCCATGATCGATTTGATCCCGGCTCATGAGCTTCTGCAGCGCGAGGCAACCACCTTCACTTCGTATATCTATACCGCGCGTGAATTCGACATTATGCGTCCGCGTCGTCTGGGCGAGAAGTCCCTGGTCATCGCTTGCAGCCACAGTGGCAATACCCCGGAGGTCGTCGAGGGCTGCGAGATTGCCCTTGCAGCCGGCGCTACGGTGATCGCCCAGACCGACAACGCTGGATCCAAGATCGACTCCGGCAAGTGGACCACGTGGGTCTACCCGTGGGGCGAGGGCGTGCCGCAGGCCGAGGTCCCCGCTGGCATTTCGCTGTCGCTTGCGGCCGAGCTGCTCGATCAGCAGGAGGGCTACGCCGATCTTGCCGATATGTATGCCGGTATCGCCGAGATGGATAAGATTCTTCCCCCGGCACGTGAGAAGGTAAATGCCGAGCTGGGCGATCGTTTTGCCAAGCTTTGCCGGGAGCACGAGTTCTTCTACATTCTGGGCAGCGGTCCCAACTTTAGCCAGACCTACGGTTTCGCTATCTGCTCTCTTATGGAGATGCAGTGGCAGCACTGCAGCTACATCCACTCTGCCGAGTACTTCCATGGCCCCTTCGAGGCTACTCAGGATGGCGTTTTTTACTTCCTGCAGATGGGCTCCAGCGAGTGCCGTGCTATGGATGAGCGCGCCCTGGCGTTCCTTAAGACGCATACCGATACGCTGATGGTGCTCGATGCCAAGGAGTACGGTATGGAAGACGTGCCGGCGAGCGTCCGTGCCTATCTGGACCCGGTGCTGTTCTACGCCATGAACTGCGAGCTGCGTGCCGCACGCGGCAAGGTGTTTGACCATGATCCCGATTTCCGTCGCTACATGGGCGTCGTCGAGTACTAGAAGGGTAAATACCATGGCATTTAACGTTAGCGCGCTCGGATTTGGCGACAACGTCGTCGATCGCTACGAGCATATCCACACCATGTATCCTGGCGGCAACGCGGTGAACTTCGCCGTTTATGCCAAGAAATGCGGTGCCGCACGCTCCGCATACATGGGCATTTTTGGCAATGACGCCGCTGCCGAGCATGTCATTGCAAGCCTCGAGGATGAGGGTATCGAGCTTGACAAGTGTGAGCAGATGATTGGCGAGAACGGAGCGGCTCGCGTGACCGTTGTTGACGGTGACCGTGTCTTCCTTGGCTCCAACGAGGGCGGTATCCGTGGCGATGCGCGCTATGTCCTCGATCGCTTTGACCTTTCGTACATGAAGCAGTTCGATGTGGTTCATTCGGGCAACTATTGCTTTACCGAGCGCGAGCTGCCCAAGCTGAAGGCTGCGGGCGTCACGGTCTCTTTTGACTTTTCGGACGACTCCACCGACGAGTACTACGAGCAGATTGCACCCTACGTCGATTTTGCCTTCTTTAGTGCGGCGGATGCCGCGAGTGAGGACGAGATTCGCGAGCGTCTGGCATGGGTGAAGGGCTTGGGTCCGCGTTTTGTGTCGGCTACGGCGGGCGCCGAGGGCTGCATTGCTTACGACGGCGAGCGTTATTACCGCCAGCTGGCTAAACCGGTAACGGACATGAAGGACACCATGGGGGCGGGCGACTCGTTCCTCACCTCGTTTTTGATGTGCTATCTCGATTCCGCCAAGCGTGGTGAGGATGGCGCCGAGGCTATCGAGCGCGCGCTCGACTTTGCTGCCGGGTTTGCCTCGACCGTGTGCGGCATGGAAGGTTCTTGGGGCCACGGAGCGCCAATCGTCGAATAGCTTAAGAAAGCGCACGGCGGTCTGGCTATGAGGCTTTGGACAGCCGATGCAAAACAATAAGCGAAACACGAAAAGGGGGCTCGCCATGCGGTGGGTCCCCTTTTGAACATTGGAGAAGAGTATGGGTATTAAAGCGTGTGCGGCTGGTTTTTGCTGCGCGGACGTCTATCAAAACATTGGCGTATTCTATCCGACTGGTAACGGCATTGACTGGGGTATCCATCTTGCACGAATGGGCGTTTCGGTATCCGCCGTGTCGGTTGTCGGCAAGGACGAGTACGGAGACAAGATGAGGGAGGCGCTGGCCGCTGAGGGGCTCGATATCTCTCATCTGCGGGTGGAGGATGGCGACACCTCGGTGATGCTCATGGCATTGAAAGACGGCGTCGATCGCGTGCATCTCGAGGCAATCGATGGCGTAATGGAGACATATCGACCGAATGAAGACGACCGGGCGTTTATCCTGGAGCATGACATCATCCATACCGACCTGTTTGGCAATTGTTTGGACCTCCTGCCCGAATGGCATGAAGCGGGCAAGACGGTGGTTATGGACTTCTCGGTGTTCAGCCAGGATCCCGAATATGCATGTGAGGCTCATTTTCCTTACGTAGACTATGCGTTCATGTCGTTTGAAGAGGACACTCCGGAGCTACGTGATTGGGTACGTCACGTACAGGAGTTGGGGCCGCGCGTTGCGGTTGCCACGCTTGGCGAGAAGGGAAGCATTGCCTTTGACGGCGAGCGCTTCTATGAGTGCGGGATCGTGCCGGCGGAGAAGGTCGTTAACACCGTGGGTGCCGGCGACTCGTATATTGCCGGGTTTACCAAGGGCGTGATCGATGCCCTTGATATTCCGGCGTGTATGAAGGCGGGCGCTGAACTGTCGTCCCGAGTGATTGGTTCGTTTGAGCCGTACTAGGGCCAAATGCCTGGAAAGGAGTACGAAATGGTTATCGACATGTTGGTCCATCCTATGCTCTATGGCGAGATCTGTACGCCGGGTGATGAGCCTGATGGGTTCGGTTTTTGGTCACGAGAATTTGGTATGGGGCATATGGGTCCCATGGATTGGGATGAGCTTCAAGTCGAGATGGACGTCTGCGACGTGCGGAAGAGCGTGCTCATGCCGCTCGATGTAACCACGGCATGCGGAGGACACTTTGGCACCAATGACCAGATTGCCATGCTGGTTGCCGCGCACCCCGATCGTCTGTGGGGATTTGCGAGCGTAGATCCGCAGGTGAGCGGTGCCGCAGACGAATTGGAGCGCGCCTTTACCGAGTTGGGGGCAAAGGGGCTTTGCCTGCATCCGGCAAAGCAGGGTTTTGCCCCCGATGATGCTGTGGCCGAGCCGCTTTACGAGCTGTGCGAGCGCTATAACAAGCCGGTGGTTTTTCATGCCGGTATGTCTTGGGAGCCGGGCGCAGAGCTCTCGCGCAGTAACCCGCTTGCATTTGAGCACACAATCGCAACGCATTCAAATGTGCGCTTTAGTTTGACCCACTTTGGCTGGCCCTGGGTGCGCGAGACCGTGGCGATGCTGCTCAAGTATCCCAACTGCTACACGGACACCTCTATCACGTACATCGATTCGCCCGAGGAGATGATGCAGCGTCTTTTCACGGTCGATATGGGGCCGCTGTGGTATGAGCGCGCGCTATCGCATCAAGTGATGTTCGCCAGCAATACGCCGCGTTTCCGTGCATTCAAACTCAAGCGGGCGCTCGATACCGTGCCCATGCGCGATGATGCGCGAGAAAGGCTCTACTGGGGTAATGCTCTGCGTTTTCTTGAAGGGGATGAGTAAACATGGTGACGCTCGAGACATTGAGCTATCTATCGACTGCTCCGGACCAGTTCATCGATATTACCGAAGATGTGCACGCTGCCATCGAACGCAGCTCGGTGACCAATGGCTTGGCAGCGATTATTTTGTCGCATACGACCTGTGGAATCGTGGTAAACGAGGGGCTGCCCTGCGTGGAGACGGATCTTATGGAGACGCTTGATCGCATCGCCCCACTCGATGCCCCCTATGCGCATGCGCACTTCCTGCCGAGCTATGGAGCCACCGGCAACAACTCCTGCGGGCATATCAAGAGCATGATTTGTGGAAACAGTTGCTTCTTTCCCGTCCAAGATGGCCACATCGTGTGCGGAAGTGCCCAGAACATCTATCTTGCGGAGTTTGACGGTCCGCAGAAGCGAAAAGTGTACGTCGAGGTGCTGGGGGAGTAACGTCCCTGCAATAACCCTATGAAGGAGCACGTTATGTCGTTTCTAACCTCGATGTTCAAGACCGAAAAGCCGGTTATCGGAATGCTGCACCTGCGTCCTCTGCCGGGCGATCCGCTGTATTACCCGGGCGGAAGCGTGCCGCAGGTCGTGGAAGCCGCCAAGCACGATCTCGAGGCGTTGCAGCAGGGCGGTGTCGATGGCATTTTGATTACCAATGAGCTCTCGATGCCCTATGAGCAGCACGTTTCTCCCTCAACCCTTGCATCGATGGGCTATGTTATCGGGGCTCTATCCCATGATCTGTCGACTCCTTGGGGAGCTGAGGCTATTTACGATGGTGATGCCACAATCGAGCTGTGCGCTGCCGTCGATGCGCAGTTCACGCGCTGCAATTTTTGCGGTGCCTGGGTCGGTGATCTCGGGCTGATTAACCGAGATTTCGCTCACACCATGCGTCGCAAGGCGGCGCTGCGCTTGGACAATCTCAAGCTTTTTCACTTCATCACGAGCGAGGGGGAGGTTTATCTCAACGACCGCACGACTGCGGACATTGCCGATTCACTTCTCTTTAATTGCCTACCGGATGCGATGGTCATCGGCGG
>DXZX01000012.1:0-6997 GCA_019419445.1 Collinsella sp. | reverse complement strand
CGGCGGTTCGGCTGCCGGTCGTGGCGCATCGGGCGAGCTTGCCGATGAGGTTCGCGAGCGTGTTGGCCAAGTACCTGTGGTATGTGGCACCGGTTGCCGCGAAAATACCGTGGCTGACGTATTTGCTCACTACGATGGCGCGTTTGTCGGCACGTGCTTAAAGCGCGACGGAAAGCTGGATGCCCCGGTCGATGTTGAGCGGGTAGCTCGTTTTATGGCTGCCGCTCGTACGGCGCGAGGGGAGTAGGTACCTATGGCGCTCTATCTGGGTATTGATATTGGGACAAGCGCCTCTAAAGGCGTTTTAATCGATGATCGATGCAACATCGTTTGCCAAGCCTCTTGTGGACATGAGACGGACAACCCGTGTGACGGATGGTACCAGCATGATGCGGAGGCAGTTTGGTGGGGCGATTTTTGCCGCTTGTCGCGCGAGCTGGTGGCGCGATCGGGGGTTAACGCGGCACAGATCGGATGCGTGGGCCTTTCCGCATTGGGTTGCGACTGCGTACCGGTCGATACCGAGTGCAACGCGCTGGCGCCCGCGATTTTGTATGGAGTCGATGCACGTTCGAAGCCGCAGATTGACGAGCTCCTTTCCGAATATGGGTTAGATCGCGCACGCGAGCTTTTCGGGCACGATCCCTGTTCGTCAGATATTGCTCCCAAGATCTTGTGGTTTAAGGAGAATATGCCCGAGGTGCACGAACGTGCCGCGAAGTTCCTGACGGCGTCATCGTTTCTGTGCGCGAAGTTGACGGGGCGTTTTACGGTGGACCGTTATTTGGCGGAGGATTTTCTTCCCCTATACGACCGCTACACTTGGAAGGTTGATGCTCGGGAATGTGCTCGTTTCTGCCGGCCTGACCAGATGGTGGAGGTAATGTCGGCTACCGATATTGCCGGGGTGATTACGCAGCGTGCGGCTGAGGCGACGGGGCTCGCGGCAGGGACACCTGTCTTAGTGGGAACGGGCGACTCTGGTGCCGAGGCCATTTCGACGGGTGTATTTCGTCCCGGCGATATGATGGTTCAGTTGGGGAGTACGGCGTATTTCATCTATCTAGCTGATCATATGGTCGATGATGCCCGCCTGTGGCCAGGGACGTTTATCATTCCCGGAACTTACGGGATCTGCGCGGGGACCAATACGGCGGGTGCGCTCACATCGTGGCTGCGCCAAGAGCTGTATCGCGACGCCGTGGAGGCCGAGGGCCACGGTGGCCCCGATGCATATTCGGTTATGGCGCATGATGCCGCCGGTGTGGCGCCGGGTGCCGATGGGCTCCTGTGTCTGCCGTACTTTGCGGGGGAGCGCACTCCGCTCAACGATCCCGAGGCGCGTGGCGTCTTCTTTGGCCTGACCGGAAGGCATACGCGAGCCCATATGGTTCGTGCCGCCTTGGAAGGCGTCGCGTATACCGTTGCATCCCATGTCGACATTATCGAGCGAGAACATGGACTGCCAATTGGGCGCATTATGCTTGTCGGAGGTGGAACCAAGAATCCAGTTTGGATGCAGGCTATCGCCGACGTATGTGGGCGCGAGGTCTCGGTTGCCAAGGTTACGGTGGGCGCATGCTTCGGTGATGCCATCATGGCAGCTCTCGCAGGTGGCGCCTATGCATCATGGGATGAGCTCGCCCAAGTCCTTGGCGTTGCGCAAACAATCGTGCCTGATATGACTGCCCACGAGTTATATGCGTCGCGCCGTCATATCTTTGACGAATTGTATGCACGTAACCGTGATCTCATGCACGAATTGGTGTAATGCTGTCGAACTGTACTGCCTTCCAATAGGGACTGCGTTGTGCGATTCGCATGTTCCTTGGCATTTTTGCCTACAGGGGTTAGCGAAGGTCAAATACAGAGCGCGCATTTGCTAAAACTGCCGACTCGATGCGCTTTGCGTCACAGATTTTGAGTGAGGCAATGCGCATCGAGGTCCTTGTGAGCGATCTGATGAGCGACTGTGCGCTTGTATCTGTGTTTGGCTCGTACGGCGCATCGGTCTCGAGCAGTAGCCGGTCGAGTGGAATCTGTCGTGCGTATTCGCGTCCACGTCTAGACGCGAGCATGCGTTCGTTGACGGAAAAATAACAGCCCGCATTACGCGCGCGGACGAGTTCGTCCGAAGTGCCGCTAAACCAGTGGAAGATGATAGCGGGGGAGTCGGGGTTTGGGATGAGTAGTCCATGCGATTCGAGGACGTCCAGTACGGCTCCTGCCGAACGAACGGCGTGAATTGATATCACGCGCCCGGTAAGAGGATGCTGCACGAGCGCATCGCAGAGCCGGTTAAGTGCCTGTATTTGTAGCGGCTCACTTCCAGCAAAGCGCGCGGAAAAGTCGAGTCCGACTTCGCCGATGTAGCGCTCTTGGGCAGCAACTTTGCAAAGCAGATTGACTTCGGCGGGACCGCACCGCTCGTCGGCGAGCCACCAGGGATGGAGACCGATGCCCTTGATGACGGTGGGAAGGCGACGGGCTCGCCCATGTGCGCTAGCGAAGTCGCGTGGATCGACGCCGCAATCAAATAGAGCCAAGCCCAGCGCCGTTGCCTCATCGGCAACGGCGTCCGGGTGAGCCATTAAATCAAGATGGCAGTGTGCATCAAATAACTGGGGCTCCATCTCGGCGCGCTCCGCTAGTCCAGGCGCTGGCCATCGGAGCGTACACGTTCGGTGCCGCGGCCGCTGATCTGGCGGATAACCTCGCCGGCAATCATCTGACCCATGATGGGCGGCATAAAGCTGGCGGTTCCGAGCTCGGTACGCTCGTAGATATTGGAAGGGTCGCGGGGCTGTGTCTTAACCGATTCCTCGCAGCTAAACAGTACATGTAGGCTCTTGATTCCGCGCTTCTTACATTCTTTGCGCATGATGCGGCTCATGGGGTCACGTACCGTATCGAAAATGTCGGCAAAGCGGAGGCACTCGGGATGGAGCTTGTTGGCCCCGCCCATGGAGCTAACCAGACGAATGTCGTGGTCCTGAGCATATTTGGCAATGGTAAGCTTGGCCGAGATGGTGTCGATGGCGTCGACGACGTAGTCGAGCTTGCCGTCCGTCTGCTCCAAAACGCTCGCGAAGAACTCGTCGATGTTATCGCTCAACAGGTATTCGGTGCGTTTGATAACGGTGACGGCGGGATTGATATCGCGAATCATGGCTTCCATCACGTCCACCTTGCGCTCGCCGACGGTGCTGTGAAAGGCGATGGCCTGGCGATTGATATTGCTGGGCGCGATGATGTCCTTGTCCAGAATGACGAAATGACCGATGCCGCCGCGGGCGAGTGCCTCGCAGCAATTGGAGCCCACGCCTCCGCAGCCGAGCACCAGCACCGTAGCATCGGCGAGTTTGTCGAGCGCCTCGCGCCCCATAATGATCTCGAGCTTAGTGTCGCGTGTCTCGTTGGGAGTTGCGGCTGTGGTTTCGGTCATAGACATCCTCCGATGGGGAAGCAGGTCGTGTTTTAGCTATTGCCATTATAGGTAATCGCCCATAGGTTGCGGCTTGCGGCGGCGTTAGCTTTGATGTGGTTTGAAGCATTGCGATTAGATAGTTAGACAAACATCTAAATATCGAGTATAGTGTGCGCGTTGAACGAAATGATGAGAGGAGGTCCTATGCCGGGAGAGGGTTTTAAAGCGCTGGCCGATCCTACACGGCGTCGCATTTTGGAACTGCTGCGCGAGGGCAATTGCACGGCCGGGGAGCTTGCCGAGCATTTTGACATCAGCAAGCCGTCGTTGAGCCATCACTTGGCGACGCTCAAAAACGCTGGGTTGGTGACCGACGAACGTCATGGCCAAAACATCGTTTACAGCTTAAACACCACCGTCATGCAGGACTTGATCGGTTGGTTTATGGGCTTTACAAACACGGAAGGTGATAAGGATGAATAACGAAAACAAGGGCATTCACCCCACGGGGGTATCGTCGCGCGTGTGGATTGCGCTGGTCGCTCTGTGCGTCGCCAATGTCGTAGCGCACCTCATGGTGATGCCGAGCTTGCCTGCGCAGATTCCCACGCACTGGGGCGCGAACGGCGCCGTCGACGGTTGGGGTCCTAGCTGGATGGCCTCCGCGCTCGGCGTGCTGCCTCTGGCGCTTCTCGCAATGTTCTGCGTGGTGCCGCGCATCGACCCCAAAGGTGAGGCATATCGAACCTCGGGCAAGTTCTACCAGGGCTTCGTAATCGCCTTCACCTTGTTCATGTGCGCCATAAGCTGGCTGGGAGAGCTTACAGTCTGGGGCGTGGTGCCGGCGGTCGGTTCGGTTAACGTGCTGATTTCCGGTGTTGTCGGTTTGCTGTTCATCGGCGTAGGCAACTACTTGCCGCGTGTGAAGCAGAACTATACGCTCGGTATCAAGACACCTTGGGCGCTTGCCGATCCCGAGAACTGGCGCCGTACGCAGCGTTTTGGCGGCGCCTGCTTTATGGTGCTGGGTATTGGCCTGATTGTGATGGGCGTGGCAGGCAGCGTGCTTTCGAGTGAAGTCGTCGCCGCGGTGATTGCGGTTCTGGCGTTTGGTTTGGTCGGAGCCGTCTACGTCTACTCGTATCTGCTGTGGCGCAAATCGCAGCGAGCCGCTCGTTAAGGTTGCGGAAAACTAGCGTACGCAGTTCATAGTGTGTTAAGGGGGACTTTTCCCAGGTAGTATTAGGGGGTGTGGGCAACCATGCCCCTTTTTCGTTACGTTTCAGAGCTGATTTCCTCATTTCGTTTCTACTAAAGCGAAACAAGAATAGGGAAACAGCAGGTAGAAAGGATAAAACAGGCAAATGGCAGAGTTTATCTACCAGATGTATCAGGCTCGTAAGGCCCATGGCGACAAGGTGATCCTTGACGACGTGACCCTGAGCTTCTACCCCGGCGCCAAGATCGGCGTTGTGGGTCCCAACGGCATGGGTAAGTCGACCCTGCTCAAGATCATGGCCGGTATCGAGGAGGTCTCCAACGGCGATGCCAGGCTTACCCCCGGCTACACCGTGGGTATCCTGCAGCAGGAGCCGCCGCTCGACGACGACAAGACCGTCATCGAGAACGTGCGCATGGCGTTTGGCGACATGATCGCCAAGGTCGATCGCTTCAACAAGATCGGCGAGGAGATGTGCGACCCGGACTGCGACATGGACGCCCTCATGGCCGAGATGGGCAAGCTCCAGGACGAGATCGATGCCGCCGACGGCTGGGATATCGATTCCAAGCTCGGCCAGGCCATGGACGCCCTGCAGCTGCCCGATTCCGACATGCCGGTCAACGTGCTTTCCGGCGGCGAGCGCCGTCGTGTTGCCCTGTGCAAGCTGCTGCTCGAGGCTCCCGACCTGCTGCTGCTCGACGAGCCCACGAACCACCTGGACGCCGAGTCGATCCTGTGGCTCGAGCACTTCCTGCATAACTATCAGGGCGCGGTGCTTGCCGTCACACACGATCGCTACTTCCTGGATAACGTTGCCGAGTGGATCTGCGAGGTCGACCGCGGTCACCTTTATCCCTACAAGGGCAACTACTCCACGTATCTGGAGACCAAGGCCGCGCGTATCGAGGCGCAGGGCAACCGTGACGCCAAGCTCGCCAAGCGCATGGAGGCCGAGCTCGAGTGGGTACGCAGTTCACCCAAGGCTCGCCAGGCCAAGAACAAGGCTCGTCTGGCTCGCTACGAGGAGATGGAGGCCGAGGCCCGCGCAAGCCAGAAGCTCGACTGGACCGATATCCGCATCCCTGTGGGCCCGCGTCTGGGCAACAAGGTGCTCGAGGCCCATCACCTGCACAAGGAGTTCGACGGTCGCGTGCTCATCGATGACCTTTCGTTCACCCTGCCGCGCAACGGCATCGTGGGCGTGATCGGCCCCAACGGTGTCGGTAAGACCACGCTGTTCAAGACGATTGTGGGTCTGGAGCCGCTGACTTCGGGCGAGCTCGAGGTGGGCGAGACCGTCAAGATTAGCTACGTTGATCAGAACCGCTCCGGCATCGACCCCGACAAGAACCTGTGGGAGGTCGTCTCGGACGGCCTGGACCACATGATGGTCGGCGAGACCGAGGTCCCGAGCCGCGCCTATGTGGCGAGCTTTGGCTTTAAGGGCCAGGACCAGCAGAAGCGCGCTGGCGTACTCTCCGGTGGCGAGCGCAACCGTCTGAACCTGGCACTCACGCTCAAGCAGGGCGGCAACCTGCTGCTCCTCGACGAGCCCACGAACGACCTCGACGTCGAGACGCTGTCCTCGCTCGAGGCGGCGCTGCTCGAGTTCCCGGGCTGCTCGGTGGTCATTAGCCACGATCGTATGTTCCTGGACCGCGTCGCCACGCACATCCTGGCGTGGGAGGGCACCGATGAGAACCCGGGCAACTGGTATTGGTTTGAGGGTAACTTCGAGGCCTATCAGGCCAATCGCATCGAGCGCCTGGGCGAGGACGCGGCCCAGCCGCATCGTATCCACCGTAAGCTGACGCGCGACTAGATCGTTACGCGGTTTTCCAAACCGCGTAACTGCTCGACGCTGCGCGGGTCGCAAGCACCCCATCTTGCCGTTCAAGCCGTCGCTCGCGTATCGAAGTACGCGTCGCTCCTCTTTCACGGCAACCTGGGGCACTTGCGGCCCGCTCGCTGTTGGTTACGCAACATCAACAAATAAAAACGGCTCAAATCCTGATTTGGATTTGAGCCGTTTGTCGTTACTGCCCGGGTTCTTCGACTTTATCGATGGCCCAGGTGGATCCGAGGCCACCGGTGGTATTGCGGCGGATGCGCACGGCAACCTCGCGGCGCTCGCCGGCCTGCGTGTAGCGCAGGGGGAAGCTTGCGCGGTTTCGCGCGGCCTCGATGGTACCGCGCTCGCGGGCGATCCAGTAGTACTCGCCGACAATGCCGAGGGTATCGGCGCCGTAGGGGAGATAGGTCGACAGCTGGTGCAGAAGCGGGCCGGGGCAGAAGACCTCGGTTGCGAAATCGACGGGGAAGTCCTCGGGGATGGCGGGCGCTACGGG
>DXZX01000011.1:46162-56230 GCA_019419445.1 Collinsella sp. | reverse complement strand
GTATACGGGTGCACCATCGACGTCTTCAATACAGAAGATATCAGTGCGGAATGTTCCGGAGAGAAGCCCCCGTCACGCCCCCGGATTCCCTGCGTTTACGGCCTTGAGGTCGGCGTGGGCGGAGGACTTGGTTGTTGGGAATACGTGTCCCGGTCGCTGTTTCGCGGCTTTGCCGCGAAAGGCGCGCCACTTTGGGGCGAGTGGAGGATGTGGTTGTTGCAGTGGCTTGTCCCCTTCGCTGTTTCGCGCTTTGCGCGAAAGGCGCGTTACTTTGGGATGGGTGGGGAACGTGGTTGTTGCGGCAACTGATCCCCGCCACAAATTACCCTTGGCATACTTGCGCGAACGATTGCTCGTGCTACACTTGCAATTGCTGTTTCAGGGCGGGGTGGAATTCCCCACTGGTGGTAAATCGGGCGGTGTCAAAGGGACGCCGTGGAGCAGGCGAGGTGCCTGCGACCGAGCCGATGAGTCCGCGACCCGTGTGTGCGTTGGTTCGCATGCCGGCTGAACTGGTGAGATCCCAGTACCAACGGTTAGAGTCCGGATGAAAGAGGCAGGTGATCTTATGTCTGAACAGTCGCAGCATATCCATTTTGAGAACACGAATAGGTGGAGCACCAAACAGCTCGTTACCATGGCGCTGATGTGTGCCTTGGGCGCCCTGTTTATGTACGTGCAGCTGCCCATCCTTCCTTCGGCACCGTTTTTGACCTATGATCCGTCGCTGGTGCCGGCGATGGTGTGTGGGTTTGCATATGGCCCCGGTGCCGGTACCGCTGTTGCCGCCATGGCGATCGTTATCCATGCGCTCACCACGGGTGACTGGGTCGGCGCGCTTATGAACCTGGTTGCCACGCTGGGCTACATTCTGCCCGCGGCTATTATCTACCAGAAGATGCATACCTATAAGGGTGCCGTGATTGGCCTGGTGCTCGGCGTTATTGCCGCTACGGCGCTGTCTATGGTCGCAAACCTTACCATTGGCGTATGGTTCTGGTATGGCTCGGTCGATGTGATCGCCCCGCTTATGATTCCTGCCGTGCTGCCGTTCAACCTTATCAAGACCGTGCTTAACTCGGTGTTGACGCTAGCGGTGTATAAAGCAGTCTCCAACCTCATCACGCCTAAAAAGGACCAGGTCAAAGGCCGCGCATGATTGAGTGTCGGGGCGTTTCCTTTAGCTATGACGGTGCCGTGTCGGCACTCGACGGTGTCGATCTGAACATCGAGGACGGGGAGTTTTTCTGCATCCTCGGTGGCAATGGGTCGGGCAAGTCGACGTTTGCCAAGCATCTGAATGCGCTGCTGCAGCCCGATGCGGGCACGGTACGTATCAACGGTATGGATGCGTCCGATCCCGAGCTGGTCTACGACATTCGTTCGACCGCAGGCATGGTGTTCCAGAATCCCGACGACCAGCTGGTGGCAACGCTTGTCGAAGATGACGTTGCGTTCGGTCCCGAAAACCTTGGCGTGCCATCGGCGCAAATTGCGCAGCGCGTACGCGAGGCGCTGAAGGGCGTGGGCCTGGTGGGCTTTGAGCGCCACGAGACCCATGCGCTTTCGGGCGGTCAAAAGCAGCGTGTGGCGCTTGCCGGTGTGCTCGCCATGGAACCGCGCGTGCTCATTTTGGACGAGGCGTCCTCGATGCTCGATCCGCGCGGGCGCAAGGGCCTTATGAAGGCCTGTCACGTGCTGCACGAACGCGGCATGACCATCGTGATGATTACGCACTTTATGGAAGAGGCCGCCGAGGCCGATCGTGTCGCGGTGTTTCGGGCGGGGCGCGTTGCCATGCTCGGTACGCCCGAGGAGATTCTGACGCGGGCAGATGGGCTCGTGGAGCTCAACCTGGATATGCCGGCGTCGTGCTGCTTGGGCATGGCGCTTCGTGCGAAGGGCGTGCCCGTTCATGCGCAGGTGCGCGAGGCGGATATGGTCGCCGAGATTGCGCAGGTATATGCCGACCGGAGTGGGGAAGACACCGCAGGGCGGCCTTCTGCATCCGATTCTCGTGTGCTCGACAACGTCTCCTCTGCAACCGACGGGACAGCCGTGTCGGAGCCCGTCATCGAGATTTCGCACCTTTCGTATAGTTACTCGCTGAGTGCCCGCGAGCGCCGCCGCTGGCATAAGCGCTCGGTCACTGCGGGCAAATCGAGCAAACAGGCCCTCTGGGGCAACGACCCTAGCAGCCCCTGGGCGTTGCGCAATGTGTCGCTAACGGTGCGTCGCGGCGAGTTCCTGGGCCTTGCGGGCCATACCGGTTCGGGTAAGTCGACGCTGGTCCAGCATCTCAACGGTTTGATTCGCCCCCAGGAGGGATTCGTTCGCGCGCTGGGGCTCGATCTGTCAAACAAGAAAGACGCCGCCGCGGTTAAGGCCAAGGTCGGCGTGGTGTTTCAATATCCCGAGCGTCAGCTGTTTGCCGAAACCGTGACGCAGGACGTGGCGTTTGGCCCGCACAACCTTGGCTTGCCGCAAGATGAAGTCGACCGTCGCGTCGAGTCGTCGCTCTCGCGCGTGGGCCTCGACCTTTCCACGGTCGGCGACAAGAGTCCCTTCGAGCTTTCGGGCGGTCAGCAACGGCGCGTGGCATTCGCCGGTGTGCTCGCCATGGAGCCCGAAGTCCTGGTGCTCGATGAACCCATGGCGGGGCTCGATCCGGCTGCGCGCAGGGATTTCCTTGAGCTTATCGATCGGCTTCACCGCGATGGCCTGACCGTTGTCATGGTTTCGCATGGTATGGATGACCTGGCCAACTGCTGCGACCGCATCGTCGTGATGAACGAAGGTGCGGTGTTTGCCGAGGGAACCCCCGCGCAGGTGTTTGCACATGCCGATGAGCTCAAGTCGATCGGCTTGGGCGTACCTGCTGCTCAGCGCATGGCGTTGGCGCTCGCGGAGGCGGGCGTGCCGCTGCGTTGCGGCGGGCTCTATACGGTTGAGTCGCTGGCCGACGAGCTGGCAGATTTGCTGATCGGTCGCTCAGACGGTCCTTCTAACGTCGCGGACATTGCTAAATCCAAGACGGTCGCGCGAGAGGAGGGCTGCTAATGGAGGCGTTTTCGTTTGGCAGCTACTATCCCGGCGATAGTGCGATCCACCGCCTGGACCCGCGAACTAAGTTGCTCTTGGGCTTTGTGTTTCTGATCACGACGCTCACGGTCAGCAGCTTCCGCGGACTGGCCCCGGTCGCAATCTTCGTTGTCCTGATCTATACCGTGTCCCGGGTGCCGTTGCGCCGGGTCCTATCATCGATGGCACCATTGCTGGCGATTGTCGTGGTGGTCGCAGTGCTCAACCTGTTTTCCGACCAGAGCGGGCGCATTCTGTGGCAGCTTGGCTTTTTGCAGATAAGCGAGGGCTCGCTGCATTCCGCCGCCTTTATGGCGTGCCGCCTGAGCTTGATGATGGCCGGCATGAGCGCCATTACGCTCACCACGCCTACGCTCGACCTCACCGCGGGTTTTGAGCGTCTGCTCGCACCGTTTGCGCGCGTGGGGCTCCCTGCGCATGAGCTCGGCATGATCATGGGCATCGCGTTGCGCTTCATGCCGCAGTTTGCCACCGAGATGAAGCAGACGGCGGACGCGCAGGCAAGCCGCGGTGCACGCGTAACGGGTGGCCCGCTCGGCGGCGTGCGTATGCTCGGCAGTGTGGCGATTCCACTGTTCACGGGCGTGTTCCGTCATGCCGAGACGTTGTCTGCCGCCATGGATGCACGCTGCTATCACGGCGAGCAGGGCCGCACGCGTCTGCATGCACTTGCATTTCGCCGCGGGGATGCGCTGGCTGCGGTTGTGACGATGCTGCTGTTTGCGTGTGTCATCGTCGTCAACCTTCAACTTGTTTAGGCGCGATTCGAGCGCAAGAAAGGGGTCCCTATGACCGACAACGACCGCACGGCTCAGCTTGAGCGCGCCTGTTCGTATCTCAGGCGCATTCCGGCGTGGTATCTGGCCACGACCGATGTGACCGACGGGCATCAGCCTCGCGTGAGGCCGTTTTCGTTTGCCATGGTTGATGACGGTAAGCTGTGGTTTTGCACGTCGCGCGACAAGGATGTGTGGGCGGAGCTGAGTGCGAATCCCAAGTTTGAGCTCTCGGGCTGGAAGCCGGGGGAATGTTGGATCGTGTTGACCGGCGAGGCCGCACTTGAGGACGACGCGGTTGCGAGCGACAAGGTGCGTCAAGCGGGTTTTAAGCACATGGTGGGCATCGGCGAGGAACACGAGAGTGCCAACGACGGCCGCCTTGCTTTCTTTTCGGTCCGCAACATTGCCGCGCGCTTCTGTGATATCGACGGCAGCGAGGAGCGCCTGGAGCTCTAGAGCGTCTCAAATTAACTACCCGTTCCGAATTAGCTAGCGCCAGGAGGACACATGGACGGATTGAATACGGTGTTGGAGTATCTGACGTCGGTGCCGGCATGGTATTTGGCGACGAGCGTTGACGGACAGCCTCATGTGCGTCCGTTTTCGTTTGCGCAGATCCAGGATGGCAAGCTGTGGTTTGTAACAGCGCGCACCAAAGATGTGTGGCAAGAGCTGCTGCAAAACCAGCGCTTTGAGGCCACGAGTTGGTGGCCGGGCCATGGCTGGCTCATCTTGCGCGGGCGTGCCGGCTTGGATGACCGGGCTTTAGGCGAAATGCGCGAAGCCGGGTGGAAGCATCTAGAGCACCTGGGCGAGCACTATGAGGGGCCTAACGACCCCACGCTCGTCTTCTTTAGCGTCGAGGATCCCGAGGCTTTTATCTGCAATCACGACGAATGGGTGCCGGTCGAGCTCTAGCCAGCTGGCTCATCCTAACAACTTGGTTTTCGCATGGGCGGGCCCCGTATTGCCCGGCGCCGTTGGGAGCGCCGGTCAATACGGGGCCCGCTCCATTTGTCAATTCCTTCAAGCGAATGTGTCGGGAATGTTTCAATGCATGAATATGCAAGCCATTTACGTATTCATGCATCTTTTGGTGCTAAAGTTTCAACCCACTTCATAACGACCGCTGCGAAATGCGCATCGGTGCATAAATCGCAGACAAGGAGTCTGATATGTCTTTGAAGGTTGGAATCGTCGGCGCGGCTGGATATGCCGGAGCCGAGCTCATTCGCCTCGTCCTCGGTCATCCCGAGTTTGAACTTGCTGCCATTACGTCCAACGCCGATGCCGGCCAGCCGTTGTCTGCGGTGTACCCGAGCTTCACCGGCGTAAGCGGTCTTGTCTTTACGACGCATGATGCCCCCGAGCTCAAGAACTGCGACGCGGTCTTTTTGGCCGTGCCGCACACGGCTGCCATGGCACAGGTGCCCGCGCTGCTTGCATCGGGCGTCTCCTGCTTTGATCTTTCGGCCGACTACCGTCTGAACGACGCGTCCGTTTTTGAGGCTTGGTATGCCGCCGAGCATACGAGCCCCGAGCTGCTCAAGACCCGTGCCTTCGGTCTGCCCGAGCTGTTCTGCCAGGACTTGGAGACCGCCGCATCCGACCATGCCGACGGCAAACCCGTGCTGGTCGCCTGCGCCGGTTGCTATCCCACCGCAACGAGCCTTGCCGCCGCGCCCGCCGTGCGCGCGGGCTGGGTGGCCGAGAACGGTCCCGTGATTGTCGATGCCATTAGCGGCGTGACGGGCGCCGGTAAGTCCTGCAACGCCCGCACCCATTTTTGCAGCGCCGACGAGAACTTGGAGGCCTACGGCGTGGGCAAGCATCGCCACACGCCCGAGATTGAGCAAATCCTTGGCCTGACCGATCGCGTCGTCTTTACCCCGCACCTGGCACCGCTCAAGCGCGGTCTGCTCTCCACGGTGACGCTGCCGCTCGCGCCGCAGGCTCTCGACACGCTGGCTCTTGAGGATGTCGTCGACCATTACAAGCAGTTCTACGCCGGTCGCACCTTTGTGTGCGTGCTCGATGCCGGCCAGCAGCCCAAGACGGCTTCGGTCGTCGGCACCAACGCCGCCCAGATCGGCCTCGCGCTCAACAAGCGCGCGGGCGTGCTGGTGGCGACGGGCGCCATCGACAATCTGTGCAAGGGCGCTGCGGGCCAAGCAGTCCAGTGCGCCAATATCGTCTTTGGCTTTGACGAGCGACGAGGCTTGCCTACAGTGGCGTGCCCGGTGTAGCACATTCGATTGTTAACGATTTGGTAGTCGGGCATCGAGTGGGGCGCCACTCTTAAGCTGGTCTCATGATCACGACTGGCATGGCGCACCAACCGATGTCCGTTTTTTTGTTTGACATAAGGAGTCATAAAGACGATGGATACCGAGCTGTTTGATATCAAGATTCGCGCCGTCGAGGGTGGCGTTACGGCTGCGGCTGGTTTTAAAGCCGCAGGCATCCACGCTGGGTTCCGCAAGAACCCCGAGCGTCTGGATTACGCGCTCGTCGTGCCCGATAAACCCTGTCCCGGTGCCGGCGTGTTTACTACCAATCGCTTTTGCGCGGCGCCCGTGCAGGTGAGCCGTGCCAACTTGGGCGGTGCCGACATGGGCTACGGTATCATCGCCGGCGTTTCGGTCAACTCTGGCAATGCCAACGCCGCCACGGGTGAGACCGGCCTTGCATGCGCGCGCGAGACGTGCAGCATCGCATCGCAGGTCATCGGCTGCGAGCCCCAGCAGATTCTGGTTGCCTCCACGGGTGTGATTGGCCAGATTCTGCCGATCGACACGTTTGAGACCGCCATTCCTGCTGCCTACGAGGCGCTCTCCGCTCACGGTGGCGCCGATGCCGCTCGCGCCATCATGACGACCGACACGCACTCCAAGGAGTACGCCGTGTCCTACGTCAGTGAGGCTGCGGGTCATGCGGGCAATGTCTATACGGTAGGCGGCATGTGCAAGGGCTCGGGCATGATCATGCCCAACATGGCCACCATGATCGCAGTTATCACCACCGATGCCCCCGTCGAGCCTGCGGCACTTCATGCCCTGCTGCTCTCGACCGTCAAGCAGACCTTTAACAAGGTAACGGTCGATTCCGACACCTCGACCAACGACACCTGCATCATGCTTGCCTCCGGCGCCGCTGCCGCAGATGCCGAGCCTATCGTCGAGGGCTCCGATGCCTTTGACGAGTTGGCGTTTGCCGTACACGAGGTGTGCGAGAGCCTGGCGCGCAATATCGCCGCCGATGGTGAGGGCGCATCTAAGCTTGTTACGGTCAACGTTACCGGCGCCGCCAACGACGAGGAAGCTGATCTCGCCGCCCGTGCCGTTGCCAACTCGCCGCTCGTTAAGACCTGCATCGCCGGCCACGACTGCAACTGGGGCCGCGTTGCTATGGCGCTTGGCAAGTGCGGCGTGAAGTTTAATCAAGAAGACGTTTCCATCGACATGATGGGCATGCCTGTCTGTCGCGACGGTCTGACTGTTCCCTTTGACGAGGACGAAGCTCTGCGACGTTTTGAGGCGCCCGAGATCGTGATCTCGGCCGACCTGGGCGCAGGCGACGCGGCAACGACCGTGTGGACCTGTGACCTCACGCACGAGTACATCTCCATCAACGGTGACTACCGTTCCTAGATTCCAGGCACGCTGCGCATCTTGCCGCATTGCGGACAGCGGAGCACGGCGTGATAACGATACGAAAGACGAGGCAGATTATGAAATTCGCACGCGATTGTCGTTCGAGCGAATCCAACGAAGCAACCGCGCAGCTGCTGTTCGAAGCGCTGCCGTGGATTAAAAACCTGACCGGCAAGACGGTCGTTATCAAGTATGGCGGAGCGGCCATGGTCGATGAGCAACTGCGCCGCGACGTGATGAGCGACATCGTTTTGCTCAAGATTATCGGCATGCGCCCCGTCATCGTGCATGGCGGCGGCAAGGCCATCAACGAGGCGTTGAGCCATTACGATATTCCCGTCGAGTTTAAGAACGGCCAGCGCGTGACTACGCCGGCGACCATGGATATCGTGCGCGAGGTGCTGGGCGGCAAGGTTAACCAGGAGCTGGTCGCTGCCATCAACCACCACGGCAATTTGGCCGTAGGCGTGTCGGGTAGCGATGCTGGCACGCTCATCGCCGAGCCGCTCGACCCCGAGCTCGGTCGCGTGGGCAAAGTGACGCACGTCAACACCGACTATATCGAGCGCTTGCTCGATAGCGAGTACATCCCCGTCATCGCTACCGTCGCGGCAGGGGAGGACGGCGGCTTCTTCAACATCAACGCCGACACCGCCGCCGGTGCCGTTGCCGCGGCGCTCCACGCGCATAAGGCGATCTTTTTGACTGACGTCGACGGTCTGTACAAGGACTTTAGCGACAAGGACTCGCTTATCTCCAACCTAACGCTCGACGAGGTTAACGAGATGCTCTACGGTGGCGAGGTCGATAAGGGCATGATTCCCAAGCTGCGCGCGGCCGTCGATGCGCTTGCCGGTGGCGTATTCCGCGCCCACATCATTAACGGCACCACGCCGCATTCGCTGCTCCTGGAGCTGCTGACCGACGCCGGCGTCGGCACCGTGATCCATTCCACCGAGACGGCCTACGAGTTCGATACGCACCCGCACCCGCTTTCGACCTTTGCGGCGCGCCTGACCGAGAACCTCGACGAGGTCGAGAAGCTCCAGACGGTCTAGCCGGCTCGAAATTGCTACGCCATTACGCCCACAGTCCGCGCTACCTGGCGCTTAACGAAAGGTGTCTCATGTCACTTGCAGCACAACAATCGCTCGAATCCCACTACGTCATGCACACCTTTGGTCGCTCGCCGGTCGAGTTCGTCGAAGGCCACGGCATGAAGCTCACCGGCGACGATGGTCGCGAATACCTCGATTTTCTTGCCGGTATTGGCGTGTGCAGCCTGGGCCACGGCAATCCGGCAGTGCTGTCGGCGCTCGAGGATCAGACCAAGAGGCTCCTGCATGTCTCCAACTATTTCTACATCGAGCAGCGCGGCCAGGTCGCGGCGCTGCTGTCCAAGCTCGCTAACGATGATGCGGACGGTGCACGCGTGCTTGCCGACGCGATTGCCGCTGGCGACGAGACCACGGCGGCGGCACTTGGCGCTCCGGCTGCGGGCGAGCAGGTGTGGGAGACGTTCTTTGCCAATTCTGGTGCCGAGGCCAACGAGGGCTCTATGAAGCTCGCGCGTCTGTACGCCAAGCGTGCCGGCAACGCTGGCAACACCATCGTGTGCATGCGCGGCGGCTTTCACGGTCGTACGCTCGAGACCATTGCCGCGACCATGCAGGATTGGCTGCAGGACAGTTTCCGCCCGCTGCCGGGTGGCTTTGTGGCCTGCGCACCCAACGATGTGGATGAGCTGCGTGCAATCTTTAAGCAACTGGGCAGTGAAATCTGTGCCGTGATGCTCGAACCAATCCAGGGCGAGAGCGGTGTGCATCCCATGACCGAGGAGTTTATGGCTACGGCGCGCGACTTGGCGAACGAGGTGGGTGCCGTGCTTATTGCCGACGAGGTCCAGTGCGGAATCTTTCGTACGGGTAAGCCGTTTGCGTTCCAGACCTATGGCGTGGAGCCCGACATCATGAGCCTTGCCAAGGGCATTGCCGACGGTGTGCCTATGGGTGCCGTGGTGGCAAAGAAGGAAATCGCCGACGTCTTTAAGCCCGGCGATCATGGTTCGACCTTCGGTGGCAGCTGCTTGGCCATCGCGGCGTGTGCCGCGACGCTCTCCGCGCTTGTGCACGGCGATTATGCCGAGCATGCTGCCAAGGTTGGCGCCTATATGGAGCAGGCGCTGGCTAAGCTTCCGCATGTGGTAGAGGTGCGTGGTCGCGGCCTGATGCTCGGCTGCGATTTGGATGATGCCGCGGGTGATGCACACGACGTCGTGGCCCGTGCATTGGGGGCTGGTGCCGTGATCAACGCTACAGGCGCACATACGCTGCGCTTCCTTCCGCCGCTCGTGTGCGAGGAGGCCGATGTGGACAGCCTGATCGAGATCCTGGCGGGTGTTTTGGCCTAGCGCCATCAGACATAGCAATTTGGAGCGGGTTTCAGGCTGTCACGTGCCGTTTGGCGCACGATTGGGCGAACTGGAGCCCGTTTTGCTATCGATTTACCATGGCTGGGATAGGCCGTGTGCAAAA
>DXZX01000011.1:18071-46062 GCA_019419445.1 Collinsella sp. | reverse complement strand
AAGAAAGGCCTCCATCACTGGAGGCCTAACAATTCAATGGTGGGCGATGAGGGATGTCCGCGTGCGGCTTCGCCGCCCGCGCCCCGCTTCGGGCCTGCGGCCCTCGCGTGCTGCGCTGGAAAACGCTTCGCGTTTCCTCAGCTCCGCACCCTTGCGGGTTCGAATCCCATGCACCGGGCACAAAAAAGAAAGGCCTCCATCACTGGAGGCCTAACAATTCAATGGTGGGCGATGAGGGATTCGAACCCCCAGCCTTGTGCGTGTAAAGCACCTGCGCTAACCGTTGCGCCAATCGCCCGCAGGGATTGAGTATAGCGGAAACCCTGCGTGGTTCACCGCTAATTCATAACGAAAACTAAGCGGCGACTTTAGCGCCCTTGTTCTCGTCGATAAAGAAGCGCTTGTACCAGATGAGGAACGTCAGCGTGGTATAGATCTTGCGCTGGTTGAGCGCGCGGCCCTTAAAGTGATCGTCGAGCAGTTTCATGAGCGCATCGGTGTCAAAGAAATCAGCAGCCCACGGTGCGGTGAAGTATTCCTTTACGTAGTCGTAGTACTTTTGCTCGCGCAGCCAGAACTTGACCGGTACGGGGAAGCCCACCTTCTTGCGCGTTGCCCACTCGTCGGGCAGCGTGCGGTTGGCAGCGTGACGCAGAACGAGCTTGCAGCCTTCTTCGTTAACACGGTAGTTGGCGGGAATGTGCTCGGCAAACTCCATGACCTTCTTGTCCAGGAACGGGACGCGAAGCTCCAGAGAATGCGCCATGCACATCTTGTCGGCCTTGAGCAGAATGTCGCCCGGTAGCCACATGTTCATATCCAGATACTGTTTCTTGGAAAGCTCGCAGCAGTCGGGAACCTGCTTGTAGTACTCGGCGCACATCTCGGCGGCGTTCTTGCCGGTGTCATAAGCGGGCTTGAGCACCTCGTCGACTTCGGAGGGATCGAACACCTTTGCCTGACCCACATACCAGCGCTCGGGAACCTCGGCGCATTTCGTCAGGAAGTTGTGTCCCTTAAAGTAGGGGAGATGCTGAACGAGTGAGCCCAGGGCGCGACGTACGCCGAGCGGCACGCGTTTCTTAAAGGTACGCATCTCGGGGGTGTCCTCGTACCACTCATAGCCGGCAAACAGCTCGTCGGCACCCTCGCCCGAAAGGACGACGGTGACCTCCTTGGAAGCCATCTGCGCCAGATAGTACAGCGGCACGCTGGACAGGTTCGATTGCGGCTCGTCCATGTGGTACTGGATATCGGGCAGTGCATCAAAGAACTCGTCGGCGGTAATCATCTTGCGCACGTTCTTGATGCCCAGCTTGTCGGAAAGCTCGGCGGCGTAGTTGGTCTCGTTGAAGTTCTTGTAATCGAAGCCGACAGAATACGTGGTGTCGGGCATGAGACAGGCGGCAATGTAGCTGGAGTCCACACCGCCAGAAAGGAACGAGCCCACCTTAACATCGGCAATTCGGTGCGCAGCGACGCTTTCGTGCACGACCTTGTCGCACTCGTCCACGTACTCCTCGAAGGTCTTGGAGTTGTCGTCGGTGAAGTCACAGCTCCAGTAACGCTTGATGTCCATGGTGTTGGTCGTCAGGTCATACGTAAAGCAATGCGCCGGGGCAAGCTTGAACACACCCTTAAAGAAGGTCTCCTCCGTGGCGGGGAACTGCAGCGTCAGGTAGGGGCGCAGGGCGTCGTGGTTGACAGCCTTCTCAAACTTGGGATGGTCCAGGAAGCTCTTTATCTCGGAGCCAAACAGCAGCGAGCCATCGGATGCCTGGTAGTAATAGAACGGCTTGATACCAAAGATGTCACGAGCGCCAAAGAGTTTGTTCTTGTTCTGGTCGTGAATCACGAACGCGTACATGCCGCGCAGACGGTTGACCAGGTCCTCGCCCCACTCCTCGTAACCGTGTACCAGGACTTCGGTATCAGCGTTGCAGTGGAAGGCGTAGCCGGCTGCCTCCAGCTCGGCGCGAAGCTCCTGGAAGTTGTAGATCTCTCCGTTGAAGACAATCGTGACCTTGCCGTCGTCGCTCGACATGGGCTGGGCTCCAGCTTCGGAAAGATCGAGAATCGAAAGACGACGGAAGCCAAGGGCAACGTTGTCGACGATATGCTGGCCGCCCATATCGGGACCACGGTGGATGATGCGATTCATCATGGCCGTGAGAACCAGCTCACTCTGTTCATCTGTACCGGTAAAACCGACAAAACCGCACATGCAAGATCCTTTCTGCTGACGGCTCAGGTGTACTGCCGCAAAGATTGCGGCAGCTGATGTCAAATAATCTTTACTATCATGCCAATCTTTTGTTTCGTGATGGGGCATAAGCGCCGAGCGAACCGAAAAAACCACGTCCCGATCTTCAGACGAAGCGGCGGGCCGTGGTTGCGAACGCTATGTTAAAGAACAGCACCCAGATTCCCTTGTTTTTACACGGGGTGAACACTGTTGCCATTTATTAGACCACGGCACAGTCCATGCAATTTTTTAGAAGGCTGTGATGCGTGCAAGGTCAGGTAGCATATTAGGATGGTTGATAATACAGAATGTTTCATCGTTTCTGCCGCGGGACGTCTTCTGCCCTTTAAGGCTGAATTTAGCGAGAGAGGTCTTTGTATGTCGAGTCCGACACAAGAGAAGCTAACTCTGATGCGCTATATAGAGTTGCTCGAGGAAGATGACCTTGTTGTTTCCAGACCGAGCGCTTCGTGCGACCAGCGCATTGAGTTTGCGACTGATGACTCGCGCCAGGTGCGTCCGGGCACGTTGTTTGTCTGCAAAGGCCGTGCGTTTAAGCGCGAGTACCTGCTTTCGGCAATCGCCGATGGCGCCGTGGCCTACGTTTCCGAGGTCGATTACGATGTTGATCTTCCCGCGGTGATTGTGAGCGATATTCGTCGCACGCTCGCCGTGGTGGCAGATGCCTTTTATGGGCACCCGTCGGGTAAGGTGAAGGTCTGCGCCTTTACAGGCACCAAGGGCAAGTCGACCTGCAGCTTTTATCTGCGCGGCATCCTCGCCAACGAGGCCAAGCTTACGGGCTGTCATCGACCCGCTCTTAATACGGGCATTGAGTTCGACGACGGCATCGAGACGGGCCCTTCCAAGCTGACGACCCCCGAATCCTTCCTGCTGCAGTCTCGCATCGCGCATGCTGCGGAGGCGGGTGCCCCGTGGCTGGTTATGGAGGCATCGAGTCAGGGCCTCAAATACGAGCGTACGGGCAAGATTGACTTTGAAGTCGGCGCCTTTACCAATATCGGCGAGGATCACATTTCGCCGATTGAGCATCCGACGCTCGAGGATTACTTTGCCAGCAAGCTCAAAATCTTCTTGCAGAGCCGTTTTGCCGTGGTCAATCTCGATATGGATAAGGTCGATCGCGTGCTCGAGGCGGCATCTCGTTGCGAACGTACGGTGACGTTCTCCCTGACCGACGAGCGTGCCGACGTGCTTGCGCTGGCGATTCGCAATGGCGACTGCGGCGTGGTGGCAACGGTGCGCACGCCCCATTTTACGCGTGACATTGTGATTCCCACGCCGGTTAAGTTCAATGTGTCCAACGCGCTTGCCGCTATTGCCTGCGCCGAGGCCCTGGGCATTTCCGAAGAGGGTATCGTCCATGGCTTTGAGGGCGTCTTCGTTCCCGGTCGTATGGAGCTCTATCCGTCCGTATCGGGTAAAATCCTGGGCATCGTCGATTTTGCACATAACGGCATGAGCCTCGAGACACTCCTGCGCGACTTGCGCGAGAACTATCCCGAGCGCGAGCTGGCGGTTGTATTTGGCGCTACGGGCGGTAAGGGTGTCGATCGACGCACCACGATGGGCATCGCCGCTGGCAAGTATGCCGACCGAATCGTGATTACCGAGGATGACCCCGGCCCCGAGGATGTCGAGGACATCTGCGCCGAGATCGCGCGCAACGTTCAAGCGCAGGGAAATGATAACTGGCAAATCGTGACTGATCGCGTTGCCGCTATCGAGACTGCCGTGCGCGAAACTGTCCGTCCTGCCGTGGTCATCGTGACCGGTAAGGGCGAGGAAGAGTGTATGCTGCGCAAGAACGGACCCGAGCCTTGTGAGCGCGACGGTTCGATTCTCAAGCGCACCCTTGCGGCGTACGACGCCTAGACCAGCCCCTTCTATGTAAACGGAGTGACCATGTCCCACAACATCCTGCCGACCGTTGCCGAGCTTTCGGGCGAGGTGCGCGAGCGTCTTGCCAAGGTCAAGTATGTCTTTACCGATCTGGACGCCACGATGCTCGCCCCCGGCTCGTGCGTGCTGCGCGATAACGACGGCAATCCCTCGACCAAGCTCGTCGAGGCGGTTGTCGCACTCGCCCGTGCCGGCATCCAGGTGGTTCCCACCTCGGGTCGCAACCGCACCATGATCCACGAGGACGCCCGCGTGCTCGGCCTCAACTCTTACATTGGTGAGATGGGCGGCCTGGTCATGTACGACCTCAAAGCCAACGATTGGGAGTATCTGACTGGCGACATGCCTTACGACCCCGTCTGCGGCCTTACTCCGCACCAGGTGATCGAGCAGACCGGCGTGTGCGAGAAGATTCTCGCCCGCTGGCCGCATAAGATCGAGTACCACAACGACATGTCGACTGGCTACAAGTACCGCGAGGTCACCGTCGGCATGCGCGGCGATGTGCCCGACGATGAGGTCCAGGCCATCCTGGACGAGGCCGGCTGCGGTCTGATCTGGGCTTGCAACGGCCATCTGACTCACCTGTCCAAGCCGACGACTCTCGAGCTCGATCGCGTCGAGGACGGTCGCGCATTCAACATCAACCCCGCGGGCCTCAACAAAGGCGTCGCCATTGCGCGCTTCTGCGAGCACCTGGGGATCGAGCGCGAGGAGACGCTCGCGCTCGGCGATTCCGAGTCCGACTTCTACATGGCCGATCACGTGGGCACGTTCTGCTTGGTCGAGAATGGCCTGACGAGCGCCGGCGCGCCCGAGTTCTTGGCTGCTTGCGAGAACGCTTTCGTTACGCGTGGCAAAATTGTCGACGGTTGGGCGGCGACGGCAGAGCTGCTGGTCGCGGCGCGTTCGTAGCGCGGCGTCGCTGCACTTGGACATGTCTTTTCGAGAGAGACTGGTGAGGTAATGTCCGATATCGAGAATCCGGCAGGCGACACGCGCCCGATTGGCGTGTTCGATTCTGGTTTGGGCGGTCTGACGGTTGCGCGCGCGATTGCGACGGCGCTGCCGCACGAGTCCGTCTACTACTTTGGGGACACCAAGCGCTGCCCCTACGGCACCCGCACCGAGGATGAAGTGCGCTCGTTTGCGTTGCAGGCGGGTCGTTGGCTTTCGAAGCACGACGTCAAGATTATGGTCATCGCCTGCAACACGGCGACCGCTGCGGCCTTGCGTCTGGCCCAGCAGGTGCTCGACGTTCCCGTGATCGGTGTGATCGCGCCGGGTGCCCGTGCGGCAATCAACAGCACGCGTACGCGTCGCGTGGGCGTGCTCGCCACCAACCTCACCATTCGCTCGCGCGCCTACACGCGCGCCATTCAGGATCTAGATGCCGGCGTCGATGTATACGGCTGTCCTGCCTCGAGCTTTGTCGAGGTTGTCGAACACGAGCTCGCCTCGGGTGCACATCTGCAGGAACAGTGGCTTGAGAACGAGGACATCTTCGATACGCCTGCCGTGCGTGCGCTGGTGGGTGCCACGGTTGAGCCGCTGCGCGACCACGGTATCGATACCGTGGTGCTCGGCTGTACGCATTTTCCGCTGTTGGTGGGACCTATCCGGCATGCGCTGGGGCCTGGGGTGCGCGTCGTGAGTTCCGCCGAGGAGACCACACGCGAGTTGACCGATATCCTCACGCGCCGCGAGCAGCTGGCGGGCGACGCCGCCGAGCCGCAGCATCGTTTTGCCACGACGGCCGATAACATTGCCGAGTTTGCGGTGGCGGGCAGCTTTATCTTTGGTCAGCCGCTCAAGAGCATCGAACATATTGATATCGATGAACTGAAATAGATGTAAGGCAGCCGCCAAAGCCTTCGCCACATCTTTTGCCGAAAGGATATTTCTATGGAGTACATGCAGGTCAACCGTGCCAACGGCCGCGCCGCCAACGAGTTACGCCCCGTTAAGCTCACCCGTGGCGTCATGAAGCACGCCCACGGCTCGTGTTTGGCCGAGTTCGGCGACACGCGCGTGCTGTGCGCCGCCACTATCGAGGAGGGCGTGCCGGGCTGGCGAAAGGGAGCTAAGGCCGGCTGGGTGACCGCGGAATACGCCATGCTGCCGACGTCGACCGGCAAGCGCTGCAAGCGCGAGCATGCCAACCGCAAGGGTCGCTCCATGGAGATCGAGCGCCTCATTGGTCGCAGCCTGCGTACCGTCGTCAACATGAAGGCACTCGGCGAGTACACCGTCACCGTCGACTGCGACGTGATCCAGGCCGATGGCGGTACACGTACGGCGAGCATTGCCGGTGCCTGGGTGGCGCTGCACGACGCCCTCGCCATGTGGGTCGAGGCGGGCAAGATCGAGCGCATCCCGCTTACCGGCCAGGTGGCTGCCATCTCCATGGGCGTTGTCGACGGCAATACGCTGCTTGACCTCGATTATTCCGAGGACAGCCATGCCGAGGTCGACATGAACCTCGTCGCCACCGAAACCGGTGAGATGATCGAGCTCCAGGGTACCGGCGAGCAGGCGCCCTTCGACCGCAAACGCCTCAATGCCCTGCTCGACCTGGGCGACAAGGGTATCGCCGAGCTCATCGAGCTTCAGCGCCAAGCCATCGCCTAACCTGCCAAAAAGGGACAGGTTTATTTTGGTAGGTTTTATCTGCGGAGACGTCTAGACACAAGACTGCCGTTGATTGAGAGGGGAGAGGCGGAGACCCTCGTCGCCCTCGGCGCGGCATTGCTATAGAGACAAGGAGACCACTCGTGGCACTTGAAAAGATCGACATCGACACCCTCGACCCGGCGGCGACCATCGTCGTGGCAACCGGCAACGCCCATAAGCTCACCGAGATTGAGGCCATTTTGGGCAAGGTCATGCCCGAGGTACGCTTTGTGGCACTCGGTCAGCTGGGCGATTTTGAGGACCCCGAGGAAAACGGCACGACGTTTTTGGAGAACGCCATCATCAAGGCGCAGACTGCGGTCGAGGAGACGGGGCTCATGGCCATTGCCGACGATTCGGGCCTGGTCGTTGACGCGCTGGACGGTGAGCCCGGTGTGTATAGCGCGCGCTACGCGGGCGTTCACGGCGACGATGCCGCCAACAATGCCAAGCTGCTCGTTAACCTGGAAGGTGTGGCCGACGAGGACCGCACTGCGCGCTTTATGAGCGTCGTTGCGCTTATCGACACGGACGGTTTGGTCACCTATGGTGAGGGCGCATGCGAGGGCGTTATCGCACACGAGGGCCGCGGCGATCACGGCTTTGGCTACGACCCGCTGTTCCTGCCGGTCGACACGCCGGGCAAGACCATGGCTGAGCTGACGGCGGACGAGAAGAACGCCATCAGCCATCGTTTCCACGCGCTCGAGCATCTGTCCGCCAAACTGACGGGTGAGGAGTAGACCGTGCGTGCGGTGGTGCAGCGCGTGCTCAACGCCGGCGTGACGGTCGACGGCGAGTGCGTGGGCAAAATTGGGCGCGGCTATCTGGTGCTGCTGGGCGTGGGCCACGGCGACACGCGCGCCGAGGCCGATAAGCTGTGGGGCAAGCTCCGCGGCTTGCGCATTAACGAGGACGAGAACGGCAAGACCAACCTGGCACTTGCCGATGTCGACGGCGAGGTTCTCGTAGTGTCGCAGTTCACGCTGTTCGCCGATTGCCGTCACGGCCGCCGCCCATCGTTTACGGATGCCGGCGCCCCCGATGTCGCCAACGAGCTCTACGAGTACTTCCTGACGCTCGTTCGTCAAGATGTCGAACACGTGGCGCATGGCATCTTTGGCGCCGATATGAAAGTCGACCTCGTCAACGACGGCCCATTCACCATCGTCCTCGATACCGACAATCTGTAAGTAGCCAAATTAGCTACTTGCGCGTGGTCGCAACAGGGTGCTATAGTATTAGAGTTTTGTCTATCTTAGGGGTATTATCCCCTTTTTGAATTGCACCTTCTGGAGGCCCTGTTCATGGAAGAGATGGAAGTCAATCACGTCGACGACATCCACGAGAAGCTGACCGATATGGTGGGCGATCGCGTCAAGGTGAAGGCCAACATGGGCCGCACCCGCGTCGTCGAGCGCATGGGCACCATCAAGAGCGTCCACCCCGCCGTCTTTATCGTCGAGGTTGACGAACGTCGCGGCCGCAAGTCGCGTCAGTCCTACCAGTATATCGATGTCCTCACCGGGCAGGTCGAGCTGTTCGACCCCGAGAGCGGTGAGCACATTTTTACCCCGCTCGGCAATCAGCTCGAGGAGCATTAACGGTGACCGATCGGTCCCTGACTCTTTCCGCGCCGGCAAAGATTAACCTCTACCTGGGGGTTCATACCGAGCGCGATGACCGCGGCTACCACAGGGTCGATTCCCTGATGGCAGCCGTCGGTCTTTCCGATTCCGTGACGGTCGCGCCGGCGCAGGCGCTGACCGTCCAGACGGTTCCGGCATCAGATTTTCCCATGCAAAAGAATACGGCGTATCGGGCTGCGGTTGCTATGGCCGAGCATTATGGTCGCGAGGCAAACATCTGCGTGACGATTGAGAAGCGCATTCCATTGTGCGCCGGCTTGGGCGGCCCCTCGACGGATGCGGCCGCGGTCATTGTCGCCTTGGCGGAGCTCTGGGGAATTGATCGCACCGACCCCGCGCTCGACGACATTGCGCGGGGTATTGGTGCTGACGTCCCGTTCTTTTTGCACGCGAGCCCTTCGTTCTACGTAGGTGGGGGAGACGTGCTGGCAACTGAGTATCCCGCGCTGCCCGCAACGCCCGTCGTGTTGGTCAAGCCGCGCGAGGCAAGCGTTTCAACAATTGAAGCCTATCGACGTTTTGACGAGGCTCCGGTGCCTGCAGACAAGCCCGGCGCGATAGCTTCTGCCTTGCATGCTGGTGATGCCGAGACGGCATATGCGCTCATCCATAACAACCTAGGTGTCATTTCCGCACAGATGGAGCCGCAGATTCAAATGGTTCTCGATTGGCTGCGTAAACAGGACGGCACCGTTGCTGTAGATGTGTGCGGATCGGGTGCCTGCTCATTTGCCATTTGCGACACCGCCGCCACGGCCGAAAGGCTTGCCGACGCTGCCCTGCAAAACGGCTGGTGGTCCTGCGCGACGGAGCTCATTCCCAACACGGTTCGCATCGAAGTGCCAAAGAAGTAAAAATTTCTCTAGCACACGACGGAAATCTTTGTTACTATAGTCGAGCTAACGGGTTGTGGCTCAGTTTGGTAGAGCACTGCGTTCGGGACGCAGGGGTCGCTGGTTCAAATCCAGTCAACCCGACCAGAGCATGAGGAGGGACCGCTTCTTGCGGTCCCTTTTTTTAGCTATTGTTGTGATACCGCGATACCCGCGGTATACTCATTCGAGCTTGTCTCGCTGTATTGTGGAGGTCTACATGTTTGGACTGAGGGCTCCTGAGCTCATCATTATTCTCGTCGTTGTCCTGATTATCTTCGGGCCCAAGAACCTGCCGAAGCTCGGCAAGTCCCTCGGCTCTACCGTCAAGAATATCCGCGAGGGTATGGAGGGCGACGATAAGGCCGAGACCAAGCAGGCCGAGGAGGTCGTGGTCGAGCAGTCCGAGGAGGACAAGGAGATCGCTGAGCTCGAGGCCAAGCTCGCTGCTGCCAAGAAGAAGCAGGCAGAGGACAGCGACGCGGACGCAGAGTAGTCCCATCCCTTTGGGGTGAGCACCTGACCGGCTTGCCCGCAGGCTAGCCGGTCTTTTTCGTTTTGTTGACAGTTGATTGTTTGATCAGAGTTGGGGAGATATCCGTATGGACGCAAGCCAGATCGTACTGACCGCTGAGGGCCGCCAGAAGCTCGTCGAGGAGCTCGCTTGGCGTGAGGGCGATTACGCCAAGGAGATCGTCGAGGACATCAAGGAAGCCCGCGCGTTCGGCGACCTTTCGGAGAACTCCGAGTACGATGCCGCCAAGGACAAGCAGGCCCAGAACGCCGCTCGTATTGCCGAGATCCAGGCCATCCTTGCCAACGCTCAGGTTGCTGCCACCACAGGTGATCTGACCGTCTCCATCGGTTCCACCGTTTCTCTGATTGATCCCAACGGTGAGGTCATGGAAGTCACGCTCGTCGGTACCACCGAGACCAACTCGCTCGAGCACAAGATTTCCAACGAGTCTCCGGTCGGCCACGCCATCATCGGTCACGGCGAGGGCGACTCCGTCGAGGTCGTTACGCCTTCCGGCAAGACTCGCGTCTACACCATCGCCAAGATTGCACGCTAGACCACGGTCCCGCGTAAAGGTATGTTTTCGCTCCCTGGGACCGAATCCTGGGGAGCGTTTTAGTTTGAGGAGCTAACTTATGGCAGAGAACCAGAACGCCGCAGATCAGGCATCGACGCTCAACGACGAGCGCGCCACCCGCCTGGCCAAGCGCGCCGCCCTGTTCGAGGCGGGCCAGAACCCCTATCCCGAGCACTCTGAGCTTGAGGACTACGTTGCCGATATCGAGGCTAAGTATGCCGAGCTTGCCGATGGCGAGGACACCGAGGACGTCGTGAAGATTGCCGGCCGTGTGGTCGCCAAGCGCGGTCAGGGCAAGATTATGTTCATCGTCGTGCGCGATGCGACTGCCGAGATTCAGCTGTTCTGCCGCATCAACGACATGGACGAGGCTGCCTGGAATACGCTCAAGTCCCTCGACCTGGGCGACATCCTGGGCGTGACCGGCGTGGTTGTGCGCACCCAGCGCGGTCAGCTTTCCGTTGCCCCTAAGAGCGCGACCCTGCTTGCCAAGGCCGTTCGTCCGCTGCCCGAGAAGTTCCACGGTCTTTCCGACAAGGAGACCCGCTATCGCCAGCGCTATGTTGACCTGATCGCCAACGACGACGTTCGCGAGACGTTCCGTAAGCGTTCGCAGATTCTCTCCACCTTCCGTCGCTTTATGGAGTCCGACGGCTACATGGAGGTCGAGACCCCCATCCTGCAGACCATCCAGGGCGGCGCTACTGCCAAGCCGTTCATCACGCACTTCAACGCGCTCGATCAGGAGTGCTATCTGCGCATTGCTACCGAGCTGCACCTCAAGCGCTGCATCGTCGGCGGTTTTGAGCGCGTGTTCGAGATCGGCCGTATCTTCCGTAACGAGGGCATGGACCTTACCCACAACCCCGAGTTCACCACGATGGAGGCCTATCGTGCCTTCTCCGACCTCGAGGGCATGAAGGCGCTCGCCCAGGGTGTCATTAAGGCGGCTAACAAGGCCATCGGCAACCCCGAGGTCATCGAGTACCAGGGCCAGACCATCGACCTTTCTGGTGAGTGGGCCAGCCGTCCCATGACCGACATCGTTTCCGACGTGCTCGGCAAGCAGGTCACCATCGACACGCCGGTCGAGGAGCTTGCTGCCGCCGCGCGCGAGAAGGGCCTGGAGATTAAGCCCGAGTGGACCGCCGGCAAGATTATCGCCGAGATCTACGATGAGCTGGGCGAGGACACCATTGTCAACCCCACGTTCGTTTGCGATTACCCCATCGAGGTCAGCCCGCTTGCCAAGCGCTTTGAGGACGACCCGCGCCTGACGCACCGCTTTGAGCTGGTTATCGCCGGTCACGAGTACGCCAACGCGTTCTCTGAGCTCAACGACCCGGTCGACCAGGCCGAGCGCTTTGCCGCCCAGATGGCCGAGAAGGCTGGCGGCGACGACGAGGCCATGGAGTACGACGAGGACTACGTGCGCGCCCTCGAGTACGGTATGCCTCCCGCGGGCGGCATCGGCATCGGTATCGACCGCGTGGTCATGCTGCTCACCAACCAGGCTTCCATCCGCGACGTGCTACTGTTCCCGCACATGAAGCCCGAGAAGGGTTTCCAGTCCGGTGCCGCTGCCGCCAAGGCTGCCGAGGCCGGCAACACCGCGAGCCCGTTCGTCAAGCCGCTCAAGCCCACGGTTGATTACTCCAAGATCGCCGTCGAGCCGCTGTTTGAGGAGTTCGTCGACTTTGATACCTTCTCCAAGAGCGATTTCCGCGCTGTGAAGGTCAAGGCGTGCGAGGCCGTCAAGAAGTCCAAGAAGCTGCTGAACTTTACGCTCGACGACGGCACTGGCACCGACCGCACCATCCTCTCCGGCATTCACGGTTATTATGAGCCCGAGGACCTGGTCGGCAAGACTCTGCTCGCCATCACCAACCTGCCTCCGCGCAAGATGATGGGCATTCCCAGCTGCGGCATGCTCATCAGCGCTATCCACGAGGAGGATGGTGAGGAGCGTCTCAACCTGATCCAGCTCGACGCTTCTATTCCCGCCGGCGCAAAGATGTACTAGGGGGTTACGCGGTTCTACGAACCGCGTAACGGCTCGACGCTGCGCGCCGCCCAGAGCGACAATTTGTCATTCAAAAGGCAAGGCATGACCAGAAGGTCTATGCCTTGCCTTTTTCATGCCAACTTGTTCGCTCTGGACGTCGCTCGCTGTCCGTCCTCCACCTGTGGTGTTGCCCTGGTTGGCACTCAGGGACGTTCCTCTTGTGCCGGCACTTGGGGACGGTCCTAGCCGCCTGGGGTCTACCGGCGCATTGGGGGTTTACGCCTTCCATGCATGACAGTCGTCTCTTTTATGTTTCCTTTAGCCGTCGCTGCCTAGGATGGGGGTTAGTCGGTAGGAAGGGAGCGTCTATATGAACGACGCGAGCGATCGTGCAATCGAAGAGGACATGCTCGATCAGTTCAATTACTTTGACGATGAGGACGAGGAGCTGATCGATCGTCGCGAGCCGGCGTCGCTCGATGCTTTCGACCTTGTTGATGAAGGGCCCGACGAGGACGAGGTCGAATCGACGGAGCCCCCACAGTCTTCGCGCCTTGACTCGCTGCTTTCGAGAGCCCCCATGCACCACGGTGTTCGTGCCGGCGCACTCCATATGAAAACTGACTGGCACCAGATCGTGACGGCAGGCGATGAGCTTGCCGTCGATGCGCCGCTCACCGATAAGTCATCCATCATCTGCCGCACCGGTATGCTTATGCTCGCGAGCGGAACGGGTGCCTGGCGTGTACGCGATACCATGAATCGCGTCGCCGCCGTACTCGGTGTCACCGTCCACGTTGACTTAAGTCTTCTGTCGTTTGAGTGCACCTGCATCGAAGATGGCCACTGCTTTAACGAGGTTGTCAGCCTGCCCACAACGGGAGTCAATACCCATCGCATTTGGATGATGGAGAGCTTCCTAAAGGAAATCGAGACGTATGGGCGCCGGTTTACCGTGCACGAATACCACGAGATGCTCAAGACCGTTGAGAGTTCAAAACCCGATTACGCTCCCTGGCAACAGGGCCTTGCGGCAGCTTGCGCTTGCGGCGCCTTCGTCTTTTTGCTCGGCGGCGGCCCTATCGAGATGGCCTGCGCATTCGTAGGTGCTGGTGTTGGCAACTTTGCTCGCTCTCATATTCTCAAGCAGGGTCTTGGCCAGTTTAGCGCGCTGACGATTGGCGTTGCGCTCGCTTGCGTTTCGTATCTGCTGGCATTGCTCGGCCTTGGCCAGGTCGTACCGGGGGCAATGTCGCACCAAGAAGGCTATATCGGCGCCATGCTCTTTGTGATTCCCGGCTTTCCCCTCATTACGGCAGGCCTCGACATCGCTAAGCTCGATATGCGAAGCGGCATTGAGCGTCTTTCGTATGCCGTGTCGATTATTGTGATGGCGACCCTTGTGGGCTGGATGGTTGCCGAGTGTGTGGGGCTGGCGCCGGATGACTTTGCCCCGCTCGGGCTCTCACCGTTGGCTCTTACACTCTTGCGTGTGGTGATGAGCTTCGTCGGTGTATTTGGCTTCTCGGTTATGTTCAACAGCCCGGTAAAGATGGCCGCGGCGGCCGGTCTGATCGGTGCCGTGTCCAATACCTTGCGTCTGACCCTTGTCGATGCGCCGGCGCTGTTTCCCTTCCTGGGCCTGAGCTTAGGTATGCCTCCCGAGGCAGCAGCGTTTATCGGTGCGCTGGTATCGGGGCTGCTTGCGAGCTTAGCCGAAATCAAGCTCACCTACCCACGTATCGCCCTCACGGTGCCTTCGATTGTCATTATGGTGCCGGGTTTGTATCTGTATCGCTCGATGTATTACATGTGCACCTTCGACACGGTCAATATGCTCGGCTGGTTTGTACGTGCAGTGCTCATCGTGGCGTTTTTGCCCGTTGGCCTGGGTGTGGCACGTACACTCACCGACCCTCGCTGGCGCCACACCAGTAAATTGGTGCAAGGGGGTCAGGTTACTTTGTACCAAATGAGTTGCGGTGAAATAGAGACTGAATTGCTGCTTAAAGGGTCAAAACAGTCCGTATTCCACCGCAACTTATGGGGTCGGGGGATTATCGGTGCCCTGCATCTTCATAAACTCAACGCTTACGAAGCACGTGCTTTTCGTGCTAGGCTGGTTTTTACCACATAAGTAGTCGCAGACGCACGTACCACGGGCGGGCGAGATGAAGTCCCAACAGCTCCATCTTGCCCGCCCGTTTTTGTTGCGTGGCGTAGCGGCGTAACACAGAAAGGACCATGCCCTTCATGCCTATCAACAAACGAGAGAGCCTGCTGTTTACCTTTATCATGTGCTTTTGCATGGTGCTCTGGATGAGCATCTACAACGTTGCCCTGCAGCATGGGGCCATCAACGGCGAGATTGTTGCCGCCGCGTGGCTCGGCTTCCCCGTTGCCTATGTCTTTGCCATGTGCTGCGACTGGTTTGTTGCCAGCCCGCTCGCCAAGGGTTTCGCCTTTAAGTACTTGGTCACGCCGGGCAAGAGCTCACCGCTTTCCATGACGCTTGCCGTCAGCTCCTGCATGGTCGTTCCCATGGTCATCATCATGTCGCTCTACGGCGCGTGCGAAGGCCTGTTCCATATGCCCGGCGGCCCGCTTGCCAATTTGCAGGCGCTGCCGATGATGTGGCTCGTCAACATTCCGCGCAACTTTATCATGGCCCTGCCTTGGAACCTGCTAGTGGCTGGTCCGGTTGCTTGCTTTGCCTTCCGCCGCGCCTTCCCCATGGGAACCGTCTTTGAAGAGCAGCATATGGAGCTCGTGCGCATGCCTGGCGCTCCCGTTGCCGATGCCGTCAATGACGTTGCCGAGGACATGGGTGCCGAGCCCGCCTGCTAGACAACAGCCTCTAACCTAGAGCGCCCGCCGCACCCGGCGATTCCTTTTTTGTAGACGTTGTCGTATGGCTGCATGCAGAAAAGGCCCCAGCGGTTAACATATACTCCATATGGGTAAAGAGACCAAAGCGCCGCCACGAGTGGCGCTTTGCGTTTGAAAAACTAGCTCGTCTAAGAGGAACTAGCATGTTAGACCGTTTTACCGATCGCGCGCGTAAGGTCATGTCCATGGCCAAGCAGGAGGCGCTCGATCTGCACTCAAATAAGGTGGGCACCGAGCACCTGCTGATCGCGCTTGCCAAGGAGGACGAGGGCATTGCCGCCGAGGCGCTGCGTTCGCTCGACATCTCCTACGATGACATCATGGATACCCTCAAAGAGGTCCAGACCACGGTTCCCGAGCCCAGCGAGGAGACCGAGGCTGCCAAGCTCGCCTTTACGCCGCTCGTCATCAGCGTGATGGAGCGTTCATTCCGCGTGGCGCGTGAGAACAACCAGACCTACGTGTCGACCGAGCACTTGCTGATCGGCATCGTCGAAGAGGGCAACGGCATGGCCATGGACATCCTCATGCGTCTGGGTGTGTCGTCTGCCTCCATCAAAAAGGCTATCGAGAAACTCACTGCCAAGGACCAGGATAAGAAGCGTCCGCTCGCCGGTGCCGGTGCTGGTCGTCCCGGTGCGGGCCTGCCGTTCTTTAGCGGCTCGGATGCCTCTCAGCAAAAGGGGAGCGGCACCGACACGCTCAAGCAGTTCGCGACCAACCTCACGCAGAAGGCGCGCGACGGCGAGCTCGACCCTGTAATTGGTCGCGAAAAGGAAGTCCAGCGTATGATGGAAATTCTTTCGCGCCGCACCAAGAACAACCCGCTTATCCTGGGCGACCCCGGCGTGGGCAAGACGGCCATCGTCGAGGGCCTGGCACAGCAGATCGCCGCCGGTAACGTGCCCGAGAACCTTATGAACCAGAATATCTGGACGCTCGATCTGCCGGGTCTTGTCGCGGGCGCCAAGTATCGCGGTGAGTTTGAGGAGCGCCTCAAGAACGTGATCCAGGAGGCGACCGAGGCCGACGACGTCATTCTGTTTATCGACGAGATGCACACCATCATCGGTGCCGGTTCTGCTGAGGGATCCATCGATGCAAGCTCCATGCTCAAGCCCGTGCTCGCGCGTGGTGCCTTCCAGATTATCGGCGCCACCACGGCCGAGGAATTCCGCAAGTACCTCACCAAGGACCCAGCCTTCGAGCGTCGCTTCCAGACCATCGATGTCGAGGAGCCGAGCGTCGAGGACACGGTCAAGATCCTGACTGCGCTCAAGCCGCGCTACGAGGAGCACCACCACGTGCGTTACACGCAGGGTGCCATCGAGGCCGCTGCGAACCTCTCCAACCGCTACATTCAGGATCGCTTCCTGCCCGATAAGGCCATCGACCTCATTGACGAGGCCGGTGCCCGCGCTCGCATCGCCGCGAATCGCGCACCCGAGCCGGTGCGCGAGGCCGAGCATCGCATCGAGGAACTCAAGGCTGCCGCACAGGAGGCTACCGAGAGCGACGACATGAACAAGGCCGCCGAGATCACCGAGCAGCAGAAGGCTGCCGAGATTGAACTCGCCGAGGCCAAGGCTGCCTGGACCGCCGAGCTCGACGCCAGCCCGCTCACCATCGACGTGAGTCAGATCGCCGATATCGTGTCCGTGACCTCGGGCGTGCCGGTGTCCTCGCTTACCGAGAGCGAGAGCCGCCGCCTGCTACAGACCGAAAGCGTGCTCAAGACGCGCATCATCGGTCAGGACGAGGCCGTCGAGGCCGTCGCCAAGGCCGTGCGCCGCAGCCGCTCGCCGCTCAAGGATCCGCGTCGCCCCGGCGGCAGCTTTATCTTCCTGGGTCCCACCGGCACGGGCAAGACCGAGCTCGCCAAGACGCTTGCCGAGTACCTCTTTGGCAGCAAGGATGCGCTCATCAGCTTCGACATGTCCGAGTTCGGTAGCGAGTTCGAGGTATCCAAGCTCATCGGTAGCCCTCCGGGTTACGTTGGTCACGACGAGGGCGGCCAGCTCACCAAGGCCGTTCGTCGCCACCCGTACTCGGTCGTGCTGTTCGACGAGATCGAGAAGGCGCACCCCGATATCTTCAACATCTTGCTGCAGGTGCTGGAGGAGGGTCGTCTGACCGATAGCCAGGGCAAGACGGTCGACTTCCGCAACACCGTGATCATCATGACGTCCAACGTGGGCGCCCGCGAGATCGCGCAGGATGCGAGCGTTGGCTTTGGCACCACCGGCGAGCAGGGCCTCACCTCGAGTGAGATTCGCGGCCGTGCGATGGGTGAGCTCAAGCGCCTGTTCCGCCCCGAGCTGCTCAACCGTATCGACGACATTGTGGTGTTCCAGAAGCTCTCGGGCGAGAATCTCACCAAGATCGCGCACCTGCTGGTGGACGATCTGCGCCAGCGCCTGATCGCAAACGGCATGAACATCAAGCTCACCGATGCGGCCTACGACAAGATTGTGGCCGAGGGTACCGATCTTACCAATGGCGCACGTCCGCTGCGTCGTGCTATTCAAAAGCTCATCGAGGACCCGCTGTCCGAGGAGCTTCTGGCCGGCGAGTGGGGCGAGGGCGATACCGTCCTGTGCGACGTGGCCGATGGCAAGTTTGTCTTTAGCCACGGCACGGGCGAGATCCCGGCACCGCGTCCGGCGGGCACGCTCGGTGGCGATACCGCTCCGGCGGCGCCGCACACCGGAAACGCCGCGCCTGTGAGCAGTGGCGTGAGCTCGGGCCCCGGTGGCATGATGCAAGCCGGCTCTGGTGCGCTGTAGGGATTGAACATACCTTGTATAACGGGGGCGTTTCCGATAAGGAAGCGCCCTCATTTCTATTGAAATGCGCTTCAATCTGCCGTGCTATACTAAAATTGAGATATAGTATAGCAAAGGAGCTGATATGCCTACGTCAATACTCGACACGCGGCCAGTTCAGATGAACGTGCGTATAGATCGCCAGCTCAAAGAGGCGGGAGACGCCGTCCTGACTCATATTGGCATGACGCCGTCACAAGCCGTTCGGACACTTTGGGAGTATCTGGTCGTTAACGGACGCATGCCCTCGAAGGGAGACGCGGCGGCTCCGGTTTCTGACGGAGTGGAGCCCCGGCGCATGGAGTCAAGGGCCGCGCAAGGCAGCCATATCGTTCGCGATTCGTGCCTCAAATACGGCATCCCCATCCCTGAGTTCTCGGGAGACTATGACGACCTCTATGAGGAGGCCATGGCGGAGCGCTATCCCGAGTGGGTGGAACTATGAGCACAGAAGGCGTCCTCAAGCTGTTAATCGATACCAACGTATGGATGGATTATTTTTCTGGCAGGTCCGACCGTACGGCAAATGTCGTCCATCTGATCGAGATTGCCGACGCCTCGGAGCGGATTGCCCTGTTTGCCTCGTCGCTTTCGGTCAAAGACGTTTCATATCTTGTCTCGGCGGCAATCAAGCAGGAGTGCCGAAGAAAGACTGGCTCACTGAGCGATAACGCCATTGCGGCGGCAGACGAAACGGCCTGGGCATGCGTTCGACAGATGCGCGAGCTAGCCCTCATCGCCCCGGTCGGTGCAGACGAGGTCTTCGACTCCTTTGTGTTCAAGTACCACCACAATGACTTTGAGGACGACCTGATGCTGGGCGTCGCCAATCGCATTGATGCCGATTACGTCGTGACGGAGGACAAGAATCTTATTAAACATACCAATGGTGTATGCATTAATGTTCAACAGGCGTTGAGGTTGGTTGGGGGGTCCAACGTTCCCTCTGCACGGCCCGTCTAGCTTGCTTTACCTTGATAAAGTGGCGTTTCCTCACCGTTAGCCGATGATGCAAGGGCGCTCGGCGTTTTCGACTGGTTTATGCACGCAAAGTCTGGGAATATACAAGTCGCATATCTTACTGTCTAACCAGTTGCGCCAAGGAGGCACCATGGACTACAAGATTACCGGCTACGAGCCCGCTCAGCTGTTCCATTTCTTTGAGGAGGTCAGCGCGATCCCCCGTGGGTCTGGCAACGAGAAGGGCATCAGCGATTTCCTGGTTGCGTTTGCCAAGGAGCGCGGCCTCGATGTGTACCAGGACGAGGTCTACAACGTCATCATTCGCAAGCCCGCATCTGCCGGTGCCGAGAATGCCCCGACCGTGATGCTGCAGGGCCACATCGATATGGTGTGCGACAAGTTGGGCTCCGTTGAGCACGACTTTACGACCGACGGTATCGACCTGGTCGTCAAGGACGGCGTCCTCACCGCTAACGGCACCACCCTGGGCGCCGACAACGGTATCGCCGTCGCGCTTATGCTTACCGTGCTCAACGATGATTCGATTGTCCATCCGGCCCTCGAGTGCGTATTCACCACCGACGAGGAGACTGGCCTGGTCGGCGCCGAGACACTCGACAAGTCCCAGATTAGCGCCCGCACCATGATTAACCTTGACTCCGAGGAAGAGGGCGTTGCCACCGTCAGCTGCGCCGGCGGCGTCGTCGTTACCTACACCTGCCCGATCGCGCGCGAGCACAAGACCGGTAGCGCCCTCACGCTCGACATCTCCGGCCTGCTGGGCGGTCACTCCGGCAGCGATATCAACCTGGAGCGCGGCAACGGCAACCTTATCATGGCCCGCATCATAGACCGCCTGATGGTTGCCGGCGAGCCCGCCATCGTCAGCTTTAACGGCGGCACCAAGGATAACGCCATTAACCGTGAGTGCAAGGCTGTTCTGGTCTATGCCGACCACGCTGCCGCCGAGGCCGCGGCCCAGATCGCAAAGGGCATCATCGCCGACGTCACTGCCGAGCTCGAGGTCTTCGATCCCGGCTTTGCCTGCACTGTCGAGATCGCCGACGACGCCGAGGTCGAGGCCATGGACGAGAAGTCCGCGCTTGCCCTCATCCGCGCCCTGCGTCTTGCCCCCAACGGCGTAATCCGCCGCAACGTCGCCACCGACGGCTCCGTCGAGGTTTCCTCCAACATCGGCGTGGTCGCCACTTCTGACGACGAAGTCAAGATCATGCTGTCCCCGCGCTCCTCGATCACCTCGCTGCAGAACGAGTTCAAGGACCGCCTGCAGACGCTGGCCGATGTCCTGGGCTTCGACGCCAAGTTTGAGTTCGAGTATCCCGGCTGGAGCTATGCCGAGCATTCGCCGGTCCGCGACGTCTTTGTCGAGAGCTATCGCGAGCTCTTTGGCTCCGAGCTGCGCATCGAGTCCATTCACGCCGGCCTTGAGTGCGGCCTGTTTGCCGAGGCCCTGCACGGCTTGGACGCCATCGCCGTGGGCCCGACGCTCTCCGATGTCCACACCCCGGACGAGAGCATGGAGCTCGCTTCTGCCGAGCGTTTCTACGAGCTGCTCATCGACGTCCTCAAGCGCCTTGCCGCGTAAAGGTCGCGCTAGCAGCAGTCCGAGCCACGCGCTAGCAGATTGCAAATGACATTACGAGAGGGGGCATCCGAGCTTTTGCGACGGGTGCCCCCTCTCTTCTTTTAAGAAATGGGAAATTGATTGGCGTCTAGCCCATATCCGCCCTGATGAGGTCGAGGGTTCGCTGGCAGTTTTCGCGGACGGGGCCGAGCATATGATCGCGCAGGTCCGCCATGCCGGGCAGGTCGGCGTATTCGTCCATGACCTCTTCCATGCAAATGGGTACCTCGTAGGCGAGGTCCATCATGGTCGCAAAGCAAAACTTCTCGGATAGCCCGGCATCGGTGAGCGCCGTCTCCAGCGCGGGGTCGCCCATACCGTGGTATCGGCGGATAGCACCTGGACCGATGCGCCCCACACGATTTTCGCCGCCAACGCTCATAGCAAGGCGTGCCCGACGTCGCATGCGCTCATACGCCAAACCCGACGCGACATCGTACATGGGTGCGAGTGCCGCGTTTGTGCCTTTGCCTAGGATGAGCGAGTAGTTTTTAGCGTGTGCGTCAGGCGCTCCGATAATGGCGTTATAGAACAACATATAGGTAAAAAGCACAAGATTCATGTGGTGGGGGACTGTGTTAATCAGTCGTTCTTGGATGTCTCGTGTAGTCGGTCCTCCGTCGGCGGTGTATTTCTGGCTTGGCAATACACCGAGCGCCTGGCAAAAGTCCTCCTGATGCAGCCTTTCGATACTTCCGCTGTTATTGACCATTCTGTCGTACCGTTCAACGACGAGTGCGGCTTCGTCTTCAAATGTGCAATAGGAGACGTTGGCAGTTGGAATGCCAACACGCCGAGCCGTTTTCATGCAGACGAATTCGTTTAAGGCCTGATGTTTGAACCCGACGACACCATTTTTGAAGATATGGGTAGTGGGGGATGACCCTAGACATTCGTACCATTGGCCATCATGCCAAGCTAGTGCAAATTTGCCTTGGTTGCCGCCCAGGGACCAGCTTTCGTTGGAGCCCATCCATGTCTCTCTTTCGTCATCGCGAATTGCTTTAAGCTTGTGAGCGATTTGAGAATTGGTAAGCGGGCGGTATGCGGAGACCCTGCCACGGACGGCGTCTAATTGATCGGCTCGACAAAACTGAACGGCCCCCGCGCAGTCAAGACCGATATGGCACAAGAGGGCGACGGGGTTGTTAGATGCAACATCATGCTCGGTGGCAATGGCGCGACGCTGCTCTTGACTGTCGGGCAAAAGGCCAAATAGGAACGGGCGGACGATGTTATGGCCATACGTGCGATTGGAAAGCGGCATTGTTAGCGATAGCGGTGCCCCGCGATAGGTTGGGGCGTATACAAAGCTGCAGAGTCCATGCTCGTCTTGCCGGAGAGTGCCTGCGATTTCGCCACAAATGAGGGTCGCAAGCTCCATTTCTGCCATTTATTTCACAACCTTACAGCCAAAGGAGAGGTCTGAAGTGTCGGCAAGGCCTTGCTCGGCTGCGATTTGGGCCAGCAAGGCACCATAGGAAGATGGCGCTCCTTGTCGAGCGGGTCGTCTGCCTACGCTTGGCTTTGGCAGGGCATTCGAGTTCGCGATAGGGAGGTCCGCTATCGTCGTTGGATGTTCGGAGGGCGATGCGATGGAGTCGTTATCGCTTTGCGCAAAGAGGCCTATGCCGAGTGCGTTAAAGACAGTCAGCAACTTGTCGAGTCGAATGCCAGTGGCGTCTCCTAGCTCGAGCGATGCGAGCAGGCGCTCCGAAACACCGGCCTTTTTGGCGAGGGCGGCACGGGTGAGACCCTGAGCCTCGCGTGCCTGGCGCACATAGATGCCAGCTTGACGCGGTGTGGTGATGGGAAGGGTATCCATGGCGATCTCCTAACGTGCAGACTTTTGCATATCAGTATGACATGCAAAAGTCTGCACGAAAAGGCATTATGCAAAACTCTGCATGAGACTCCTACATTGACGTTGGCTTATGAGAGGCGTTTTTTATATCGCGAGAATCCCCAGATGCTCAAGTAAGATCTTAAGCCCGATGAGGATGAGCACGACGCCGCCCACGATGGTGGCGGGTTTTTCGTAGCGCGCGCCAAAGGTGTGGCCGATCACTACGCCGGCGACGGAGAAGATAAACGTTGTGACGCCGATAAGCGATACAGCGGGAACGATGTAAACCGAGAGCGCCGCAAATGAGATGCCCACGGCCAGGGCGTCGATTGAGGTGGCGATGGCGAGGATCAGGTACTCGCCTAGGTCAATCTTTTCGGCATCCTTGCCGTCGCCTTCATCCTCGTCCTCGGTAAAGGCCTCCCACAGCATTTTGCCGCCGATGAAGGCCAATAGGATAAAGGCGATCCAATGGTCGATGGGTCCGATGATGCCCATGAATTGACTGCCGAGCGCCCATCCGATTACGGGCATGCCGGCCTGAAAGCCGCCAAAGAACAGGCCGAGCACTACGGCGACTTTAAAGTTGATCTTCTTCATGCCGAGGCCCTTGCAGATGGAAACGGCAAAGGCGTCCATCGAAAGGCCAACGGCGACCAACACGAGCTCTGCGAGTCCCATAGTCTGGCTCCCTCTCTGCGGGCGAACCCGATTACACGACTACTCCCTCATTTATATGAGACCCGATGCTACCACATGGGCGGTCAAAAGATCCCGTCCCAAATGAGCTACCTAAGCTGTGTTCGCTCATTCTGTAAGCATCGGATTTCGCAAGCGCCGCAGGGACAAACCGTGAGAAACTATTTAGCGTTTATGGAGCGTACACGATGGGAGCGATGCCTTGGATAAGAACGAGCTGCAAAAGCGTATGGAACAGGCCATCCGCCTGACGGCACCTGGTCAGCCGATCCGCACCGCCCTCGACATGATCATCGCCGGTCACCTGGGCGCCCTTATCTGCGTCGGCGACACCGAAAACGTGCTCGCTGCCGGTAACGACGGCTTCCCGCTCAACATTTCGTTTACCTCGAACCGCCTGTTCGAGCTCTCCAAGATGGACGGCGCCATCGTCATCGATGGCGACCTCACCCAGATCCTGCGCGCCAACTTCCACCTCAATCCCGATCCCTCGCTCGCCACGAGTGAGACGGGCATGCGTCACCGTACTGCCGCTCGCATGTCGGTGCTCACCGATGCCATCGTGATCTCGGTTTCGGCTCGCCGTGCCGTCGTTAACGTGTACGTTCACGGCAAGAGCTACGAGATCCAGCCCGTCACCACCATCATGAGCTCGGTCAACCAGCTCGTCGCCACGCTTCAGACCACCCGTCAGTCGCTCGATCGCTCCTTGCTGCGCCTGACGGCCCTTGAGCTCGACGACTACGTTACGCTCGCCGACATCACCGGTATTTTCTCGAGCTTCGAGATCATGCAACAGGCAAAGACCGAGCTTAAGGATTGCATCGTCAAGCTGGGTAACCAGGGCAAGCTCGTGCAGATGCAGCTCGAGCAGCTCGCGGGCTCCAGCATGGATACCGAATACGACTTGATGATCCGCGACTACGCAAGCGATTCCTCCGAGGCAAACGCCGAGAAGATTCGTGCAGAGCTCGCTCGCATGACGCCTAAGGACCTGTCCGACCCGCAACACGTGGCGGCAGTTCTGGGCTATGACGACCTGGACGAGGACTCCGTCATGACGCCGCTGGGCCTGCGCACGCTTTCGCGCGTGTCCGTCGTGCGCGACGGCGTGGCCGAGAAGATCGTCGACGAGTACGGCTCGCTGCAGGAGCTCATGGACGACATCAGCGAGGATCCGGAGCGCCTGGGCGACTTTGGCGTTAACAACCCTGCCATTCTTGCGGACTCCCTGTACCGCATGAAGGGCACCAAACAGGGGAACGCATAATGGCGCCCGTATGCGCCGTGGTCGTTGCCGGTGGCAGCGGCCAGCGCTTTGGTAATCCCGGTGGCAAGCAGCTCGTCAATGTAGCGGGCCGTCCGCTTATGAGCTGGTCCATCCGCGCGTTCGATCGTAGCGACAAGGTCGGCCACATCGTGGTGGTTTGCCCTGCCGAGCGTCGTGCCGAGATGCGCCGCCTGGCCATCGACCCGTTTGACTATGACACGCCCATCAGCTTTGCCGATGCCGGCGATACCCGTCAGGATTCCACCCGTGCCGGCGTGCATGCGGTTCCGGCGGGCTTTGAATACGTCGCCATTCACGATGGCGCTCGTCCGCTCATTACGACCGAGGCCATCGACCACGCTATCGACGTGCTCGTGAGCGACCGTGCTCTCGACGGTGTCGTGTGCGGCCAGCCCGCGATTGACACGCTCAAGATCGTTGACGGCGATAATATCGTCGAGACGCCGCCGCGTGAGCTCTATTGGGCCGCGCAGACGCCGCAGATCTTTAGCGTCGATGCTATGAAGCGCGCCCATGCCGCGGCGATTGCCGAGGGCTTTATCGGTACCGATGATTCGTCGCTGGTCGAGCGCATGGGTGGGCGCGTCCGCTGCGTCCAGAGCCCGCGCGATAACCTTAAGGTGACGGTGCCCGAGGACCTGCGTCCCGTAACCGCGATTCTGCTCGGTCGCATGGCCGAGGGAGAGGACCTTCCCCATGTTCAGTAACCTGCGCATTGGCCACGGCTACGACGTCCACCGTTTGGTGGAGGGGCGTCGATGTATCATCGGCGGGGTCGACATTCCCTACGAGCGCGGCCTGCTGGGTCACTCGGATGCCGATGTGCTCGCGCACGCCTTAGCCGACGCCATTCTGGGCGCCTGCCGCGGGGGAGACATCGGCAAGCTATTTCCCGACACCGATCCCGCCTACGAGGGTGCCGATTCGATGGTGCTGCTTGCTCGCGTGATGGACTATGCGCGTGAGCTGGGCTTTGAGTTTGTCGATGCCGACTGCACCATTGCCTGTCAGCAACCCAAGATCACCCCGCACCGCGATGCCATGCGCGCCAACCTTGCCCATGCCCTGGGCGTTGACGTCGAAAACGTGGGCGTCGCCGCCACTACGACCGAAAAGCTCGGTTGGGAAGGCCAGGGCGAGGGAATCGGCGCCTGGGCCGTCTGCCTGCTACAGAAAACCGTTAAGGAGTAACGAATGCGTATCTACAACAGCGCTACCCATAAAAAGGAAGAGTTCCAGCCGATCGAGTCCGGCAAGGTCCGCATGTACGTGTGCGGCCCCACGGTCTACGACAACATCCACATCGGCAATGCCCGCACGTTCATCAGCTTCGATGTGATTCGTCGCTGGCTCATCGCGAGCGGCTACGAGGTCACGTTCGCCCAGAACCTCACCGATGTCGACGACAAGATCATCAAGCGCGCCAACGAGCAGGGCCGTACGGCTGCCGAGGTCGCGACGGAGTTCTCCGATAAGTTCATCGGCGTCATGCGCGCCGCCAACGTACTCGATCCCGATGTGCGCCCCCGCGCCACCAAGGAGATCGGCCCCATGATCGCCATGATCAAGACGCTTATCGAGCAGGGCCACGCTTACGCAGCCGATAACGGCGATGTGTACTTTGCCGTGCGCAGCGATCCCAACTATGGTCAGGTCTCGGGCCGCAACATCGACGACCTTATGGTTGGCGCGCGCATCGAGGAGAACGAGGACAAGAACGACCCACTCGACTTTGCCCTGTGGAAGGCCGCTAAGCCCGGCGAGCCCAGCTGGCCGAGCCCCTGGGGCGAGGGCCGTCCCGGTTGGCACACCGAGTGCGCCGCCATGGTGCATCGCTACCTGGGCACTCCGATCGACATCCACGGCGGCGGCTCCGACCTTGCCTTCCCGCATCACGAGAACGAGTGCGCCCAGGCCACCTGCGCCTGGCACCAGGGCTTCTCCAACACTTGGATGCACACGGGCATGCTGCTGGTAGATGGCGAGAAGATGTCCAAGTCGCTCGGCAACTTCTTTACGCTGGCCGAGGTTCTCGAGCAGCACTCCGCTGCCGCCCTGCGCCTGCTGATGCTGCAGACGAGCTATCGCTCGCCGCTCGACTTTTCTTGGGAGCGCCTGGAGGGTGCCGAGAACTCGCTCACGCGTATCGCCGGTACGGTCGAGAACCTGCGCTGGGCCGCGAACCATGCGACGGCCGATGCCGATGCGGCTGCCGCCGAGGCGTTTGCCGCCAAGGCCGCCGAGACCCGTGCCACCTTTAAGGAGTGCATGGACGACGACTTTAACACCGCTGGTGCCATGGGTGCCGTCTTTGGCTTTGTGACCGAGTGCAACCAGTACCTGGAGCAGGCGGGCGACGCTGCCGACAAGGCCGCTGCGCTTGCCGCCGCCGACACGCTGGCCGAGCTGCTCGATACGCTTGGCGTTGAGCTCCCCGAGCCCAAGGTCGAGCTGCCGCTGGGCCTGCTGGGCGTTGCCGCCGGTTTGGTCGCCTATACGGGTGACGACGTGGACGAGGCCGCTGCCAAGATTCTCGAGGCCCGCGCCGAAGCCCGCGCCGCCAAGAACTGGGATCTGGCCGACGCCATCCGCGACCAGCTCAAGGACCTGGGCCTCACCATTGAGGATACCGCCGCCGGCACCCGTATCAAATCTCTCTAATCCCCGCGGGTTTCCCAAGCACCCGACCGCCCGAGCCACGGCACCTTGCCTTTCAATCTTCGGGCATGACCTCAAGGTCTATGCCCTCCTCTTTCAAGGCAATCTGCCGCACCTCGGGCGGTCGGTCTATTTGTTTCGTTTGATAGTTGTATTTAGGAGGTCGCTTTATGGCCGACAATCGCAAGCGTGCACCGCGTGGAGGCAAGCAGGCTGCTTCTGGCTCGCGTCCGATTCGCCGCAACGACCGCGCTGCCGCTCCCAAGGGCCAGCGCGAGCGCTCACAGGCTGCTCGCCCGCAGCGCGAGCGTAGCCGCGATAACGTCCAGGTTCCCAAGGGCGAGTTTATCGAAGGTCGCCGTGCTGCCGCCGAGGCGCTGCGCACCGGCTTTCCCGTCAAGTGCGCGCTCATCGTTGAGGGCGGGGAGCGCGATGCCGCCTTGTCGCACCTGGTCGACGACCTCAACGCCGCAGGTGTCCGCATTAAGTATGTGCCGCGCGCGCAGCTCGACGCGCTGTCGAGCCATGGCGCTCACCAGGGCATTGCGCTCGAGGTTGGCAACTTCCCCTATGCCGATGTTGCCGATATCCTCGACCGTGCGGGCGACGGTCCGGCGCTCGTCGTCGTGCTCGACCATGTGACCGACGACGGCAACTTTGGCGCCATCGTGCGCTCCTCCGAGGTCGTGGGCGCGGCGGGCGTCATCCTTGCCA
>DXZX01000011.1:0-18061 GCA_019419445.1 Collinsella sp. | reverse complement strand
GCCGCCGGTGTAACCGTCGGCAGCTACAAGACTTCTGCCGGCGCCGTCATGCATCTGCCCATCGCGCAGGTGCCCAATATCGCCCGTGCACTCGATGACCTCAAGGCCGCCGGCTTTTGGGTGGGTGGTGCTTCCGAGCACGCCGAGGGCAGCTGCTGGGATGCTCCCTTCGAGGGCCGCGTGGCGCTCGTCATGGGTTCCGAGGGCGACGGCATCTCGCGTCTGGTGCTCGAGAAATGCGACTTCTTGACCAAGCTTCCCCAGCGTGGCATGACCGAGAGTCTCAACGTTGCCCAGGCGACCACCGCGCTGTGCTTTGAGTGGCTGCGCCGCAATGCCGGCGAGCTCATGGGGGAGGAGTAGCGCATGTCCAAGAAGAACCGTGCCAAGTCCAAGGCCAAGCGCTTTGGCGAGGGCTCGGCCAAGCCGATTGTTTCGGCCGCGACCTATGGCGTGGGCGGCAATGCGTTTGCGCAGGCCATCGCCGATCCGGTCTCGACGGTGCACTCCAATAAGCCCGAGCTGCTGGTGGTCGACGGTTACAACGTGATTCACTGCACGCCGCGCTACGAAAAGCTCGTCTACGACCATTCCGACGATCCGTATTCCAGCGACGTTCACGATATGGCGCGCACGGCGCTCATTAATGACGTAGCTGCGTTTGCCCAGGGCCGCTACGAGGCCGTGATCGTATTTGACGGCGCGGGCAATATTTCCAGCGAGCGCCCCAACCTACCGGCCCGCGGCGTGCGCATTGAGTTTTCGCCGACGGGTGTTTCGGCCGATACCGTGGTGCAGAAGCTCTGCATCGAGGCGCGCGAAGAAGGCCGCGCGTGCTCCGTGGTTTCGAGTGACGGCACAATCCAGGCCGTCGTCATGGGCAAGGGCGTCACGCGCATCTCGAGCCGCATGCTGGTGGACGAGATCAAACAGATCGACAACGACGTTCACGAGGCCGAGGAAGCCCCGCAAATCAAGATGACTCTGGGCAGTCGCCTGAGCCCCGATGCCCTGGCCAAGCTCAAGGCCCTTCGCGGGAGGTAGGTGAGCTGACGGCGCGACGCTGTCTCGCTAACTCCATTCAGCGATGTCGATCATTCTACGGAGGCGCCATGTAAGCGCCTCTTTTAGATATGGCAGCCTTGCCGCGAGCGCGTCGTTTCTGGACAGAATCTCGATTGCCTCGTCAACGAAGCCTTCGAGTTTGTCGCCGTCAAACCAGCTCATGTCCTCGACGAGCAACATTTGTTTGGCGGGGCTTGAATGAAATTGCGCACTGGTAAAACTGTGCTCTCCCGCCCTAAGCTCCTCTAGTGATATGTTGCACCAGAGTGATGAGCCCGAATCGAAGATGGGGGCTGGTCTGCAGACCAGTGAGTTGACGTTTCGCACGAGGCCGAAGTTGCGCCAATGACGATCGTAGTTGGCAATGATGTCATCGCATACGATCATGCGGCCAAGGGCGTCTTTTATATCTGTCGCTCCAAGCTCCTCGCAGTTTGCTACATACCGTTCGTAATCGGTTAGTCGCTCGTCTGCATTTGCATGCTGGTTTACATAGAACGCAGGGACATATTCTTCTTCGTCAGTTAAGAAGACACTGCATGTGCTCAAGGCGGAAGTGCCCGCGCCTTCGAGCGAATAGGGTACATAATCGTAAGTGTTCAGTATGCGACGGTGAAGTGCAGTCGCCACCATCTCGTTATAGGGTTCCTGGTTTAGATGCGCTCCTGCTTTATGCAGAATTCGACGCCCGCCCTCGCATGTCCAGTACTTTTGAAGATTGCCGTCCGACGTGTTATCGGGCTTTGCGGCAGCCGCTTTTCCCTCTGGGGCAAAGGGCGCAATGGACAGTGAGACGTCATCAAAGGCGTTATTGAAGAAGTTAATGTCCTCCCAGGCGAGACCGGAACTTTGGGGCCTTATCCAATACTGGTCGGATAAGGAGAGGCCAAGATTTCGCTGTACGAGTTCATCGGGAACATCGACTGCGGCTTCTGCAAGCAGGGAGGCTAGCCCAATGCGTGCGAGCGGGATACCGCGGCCGCGCCACCAAGTGCGGAAAGAGTCGAGCGATACGGGGCTATTAGGGCCAAATACCCCAATAGGGGCGTGGGCGTAATCGACGTCGGCACCGATGTGGGTGAAGTCTTTTCGCGATGTGTTGTAGACCAGCTGAGCGACTTCATACGTGCGGTTCATGAGGGTGAACGCGATCTCGCTCTTACCGTAGCCGCGGCGGGGACGTCCCCCCGTTTTGGTCACGGAGCGGAGTCGCGTGTCGACGCTGTCTTTGTCGATGAGCCATACGCCAGAAGCCTTGCGGGCCTCAAGTGCTCCGTTTTTTATGAGCTCCTGCACCCTGCGCGGAGTGATGCCGAGTAGCTCGGCGGCTTCCTTGGTGGTAAGCATCGAGAAACCCTTCGTCAGAACGAATAGTTTTATCTATTCCATTGTAATTAAAACTATTCGTTCTGACGAAGGGTTTTGAGATGTGGTCGGTCGAAGGGTCTGTTGCGCCCCGTCCGTAATTCCTTTATTCTTAATTGGCTTCGCGCGAGAGCGCCAAGTGTGCCAGTGTGGCGCAACGGTAGCGCAACTGATTTGTAATCAGTGGGTTGCGGGTTCGATTCCTGTCACTGGCTCCATGAGAGTTTCGGGCTCTGTCTCTATATGGGACAGAGCCCGTTTCTTGTTTTGATAGGTTGTCGGGCACGGTATTCGTCTCATTCCCGAGTTTGTCTCGATCTGTAACACCAAGACGGTTATTCCGCTTTTAACTGTTACAGATCAAGACGGAAGGTTGAGGGTCCGTCCATTTATCTCAATCTGTAACAGTTAGAAGGGAAATATCGGTCTAGATGTTACAGATTGAGACAATGACCGGGACCACTTTGAAATGTCTCGATCTATAACACGTAGGGGAGAAATACCGTTCTTACTGTTACAGATTGAGATTAAAGACACCTCCTGAAGCGGTTGTCTCGATTTGTAACACGTGGAAGCCCATAATCACCCTTACTGTTACAAATTGAGATAGAAGCGGAGCGTCGGAAGGAATGTCTCGATCTGCAACATGTAGGAGACACTCTACGCCCGTAAAGGAAAGAGGCGGGTCCTGTTCAAAATGAAACAGGACCCGCTTTATGTGCGCGGCTATATTCGATTACCTCGTGCCGCGTCAAAGTGGCAGGAAAAGTAAACGAACGCCGGTTGCTTCCACGGCGGATGTCGCTACCCTAATACCATGTGCGCGCAGATCGCGCGTCGGTGCCCGGATTGCATCGGGGCACCGTCCATACGTCGGGAGCGGGGAAGGATCATGGAATCCACGGAAGACGCCATCGAGATCGAGGACGCCGAGGAGCGGGGCGCGACGGCCCCCACGGCCCCTGCGGGGAACTCCGGCCTGATCCACCGGCTGTTCGGCGGGTATGCAGAGCTGCTGCGCATCCCGCATGCGGCGCGCTTCACCGTTGGGTCGGTGGTCGCGTGCATGCCGCTCGCCATGATCAGCATGTCCATTACCATCGGCGTGCAGCAGATCTACGGCAACTACACGATCGCCGGCGCGCTCTCGGCCGTCTACTCCGTCTCGTCCGCGCTGCTCGGGCCGCAGCTCGGCAAACTCGCCGACCGGTTCGGCCAGCGAGCGGCGTCGATCCCGGCCATCATCATCTGGGTTATCGCCTCGCAGGTCTTCATCGCAGCGGCGACCGCGCACGTAGACGAGTGGATCCTCTTCTGCATCGTGCCGTTCCTCGCGTTTACGCCGCCCTGGGGCGCCATGAGCCGCACGCGCTGGCGCTACCTGCTGCGCGGCGACGAGAAGAAGATCTCCACGTCGCTGTCGCTGTGCTCTGCGTTCGACGAGTGCATGTGGGTCATCGGAAACCCGCTGTCGTCGACGCTCGCCGTCATCTCCGCCGCGCTCGCCATCCGCTTCGGGGCGGTCTGCGCGGTCATCGGCGCCATCATGGTGCTCACCGAGGTCACGACGCTCCCACCGTCGCAGTCGCAGCTCACCCGCCACAGCTGTGCCGAGCGCCGCGAGGTGGCACCCGTCGGCGGCGTGCTCGACGCGGGCGCGGACGCTGCCACGGGCGCAGACGGCTCCAGGCGCGCCGGCCGCGCGAATCCCGTCACGCGCCCGCAGTCGATCTGGGGACCGGGTATGGTCGCGCTGTGCGCCGTGTACTTCGGGCTCGGCGCGTTCCAGAACGCAACGAGTGTCTCCATTGTGGCGTTCGCGCGTGAGGTGGGCATGCCGCAGGTCTCGGGCCTCGTGATTTCCTGTTTCTCGTTTAGCTCGCTCGTCGGCGCGCTCTTCTCCGGCGCCATCCGCTGGAAGACCCCGCTGTGGCGGAGGTTCTACACCTGCCTCGTGGTGCTGTGCTGCGGCCTGAGCCTGTTCGTCCTCGCACCGAGCCTGTGGGTGATTGGCGCAATCTACCTGGCGGCTGGCCTGTGCCAGGCGCCGACTTTCGTCAACGGCAACGAGATCGTGATGCACCTGGTGTCGCCCATGCGCTTTACCGAGGCTGTCGCGTGGACGGGGACCCTCTGCGCCATCGGCTCGTCGTGCGGCTCTGCCATCGCCGGGCCGTTCATCGACGCGTACGGGCACACCGGTGGGTTCGCGACCGTCGCCGTCCTCGCCGTCGTGACGCTCGGCATCGCGCTCGTCGGTCTCAAGCAAATTAAGTCCTCGACCACGAAGGCCGTTCAGGCGTAGCATCTAATGCAGTATCGATTTGGTATCAGAACGATTCAACCAGAGATATTTGAAGCAATTCAGGCCGAAAAGAAGCCTCTGTATATCTCATCCCACTGCTCTCGTCCGGAGGTTGGAACATACTGTGACCAAGGTCTCCCGTTGCATCCTGGCCGAGAAGGCGACGATGGTGGTCGACCACATCGCGTACCACAAGCTCGATGAGCGGTACGACTCCACCATCTTCGCCGAGCGCATACCCGGCAACGTCGGCCGCGCGCTGGAGACGAGCCGCTGCATCCAGGACTACGTGTTCTGGGATTCCGAGGGCGAGCGCTGTGACGTGGTGCACAGCTACGAGGATTTGCTGACGGTGATCCAGGGAACAGATTAGGTTCTGGCTCGCGTTAATTTTCGATTGGGGCGTTGGGATGCACACGTAGGGGAGGAAAACCGTTCTTACTGTTACAGATTGAGATGAATCAGGAGGCCGCCGCGAATTGTCTTGATCTGTAACAGATAAAGGCGGGAAAGACCTCTTACTGTTACAGATCAAGACGGAAGGTTGAGGGTCCGTCCATTTATCTCAATCTGTAACAGTTAGAAGGGAAATATCGGTCTAGATGTTACAGATTGAGACAATGATGATCGGGACACAGGTGCACGCCTTGCATCAACAGTTGGAACGACACAATTCTCACCGTCATCTAATCATACGCGGGTGCCGAAGAACCCTCCCGAATCCGCATCCAGCGCTCCAATGGAGCTTGGCAGTGAAGAGTAAAATAGAGCTATTGTTGCGCAATTCGCCTCTGTCATGTTTGTTGAGACCTCGAGGCGATCGAACCTGAAAGGCATCGACAATGAGCACCATAGCCGACATCCTCAACCGCATCGACTCGGGTGACTACGCGATGCCGCAGTTCCAGCGCGGCTACGTATGGAACCGCGCGCAGGTGCGCAAACTCATGACGTCACTGTACAAGGGCTATCCGGTAGGCACGATGCTCTTGTGGCAAACTCCCGTGGAAGACGCGGACATCAAAGGCGAGAAGGTCATCGGGCAAGGTGTCGTCAACCTCATTCTCGACGGCCAGCAGCGCATGACGTCGCTCTACGGCATCATGCGTGGCAAGGAACCACCCTTCTTTGAGGGCGACAAGCGCGCATTCGCCGATCTCATGTTCAACATCAAGGATGAGGTATTCGAGTTCCGTGCCCCCAAGATGAAGGGCGACCCCATGTGGGTCTCGGTAACCGAGGTCTACCAATCCGGAGCCGTAACGGAAGCCGTCAACATCAAACAGGCCGCCGGCCTTGACGACCCGACCTTCACGTTGTCCCTCACGCGACTCAACCGCATAGAGCAGATCAAGCAGACTGAGATGCTCTCCCAGACCGTGACCGGCCCTGACAAAACCATCGACGTAGTCGTGGATATCTTCAACAGCGTGAACTCGGGCGGCACGAAGCTTAGCAAGGGCGACCTCACGCTCGCCAAGATTTGCGCGGAATGGCCCGCCATGCGCGATGAGATGCAAAAGGCTCTCGATGGCTTCTCGGCCAAGGGATACGACTTCACACGCGACTGGCTGCTGCGCTGCCTGACTGTTCACCTCGCGAAGTCGGCGTACTTCTCCGCTCTCGATGGCTTCTCCGTGTCGGAGATTCAAAAGGGACTCAAGGAGACCGTCCAACTCGTGGGCACCTGCCTCGACCATATCGCGGGCAGACTTGGACTCGACCATACCCGCGTCCTCGGCAGCCCCTTTTCCATCGCCACGATGATTGCGGTCATAGACCAGAAGGGAGGCAAGCTTACCTCGGCCGAGTGGGACCGCCTACTCTACTGGCATGTCCACGTCTTCCTCTGGGGGCGCTACGCAGGCTCCACCGAGAGTGTGCTTGCCCAGGATATAAACGCTGTCAAGGGTGGCGAGGGGATCGACGGACTGCTCAGGCTCATAAAGACCAACAGGCCCGACCTAAGCCTTCACCCCGATGACTTCTGGGGATGGAGCACGGGAGCGCGCCTCTACCCGCTCATGTACCTTCTCGCCCGCATGGGGCATGCTCGCGACTGGGGCAACGGAATCGAGCTCAACTCTCACCTTCTCGGCAAGAACTCGTCGCTCGACGTGCACCACATCTTCCCCAAGAAGGTGCTCTACGCCGCCGACCGCAACAAGTCGATGGTGAACCAGCTCGCCAACTACGCCTTCTTAACCAAGGAGACAAACCTGGAGATCTCGGACAAGCTCCCCTCAGACTACCTGCCGGATTACGTCGCCGCAAACCCCGGAGCGGTCGAATCTCACGCCGTGCCGACCGACGACCCTTCCCTCTGGGAAATCGAGAACTACGAGGCCTTCCTCGCCCGGAGGCGCGAGCTTCTCTCCGAGAAGGCCAACGCGATCCTATCTGCCCTCTACAGAGGAAAAGACCTGGGTGAGCTGCCCACCGCCTTCAAACAGCCGGGGGCCGCGAGCGTCCTCGACCACGATGACGAGGCCCTCTCCGGGCTCTCGGACTGGTTGACGGAGAGGGGTTACGGGCACGGGGCGGCGAACTTCGGAGTGAGCGGCACGTCTAAGACCGTGATCGTTGACCTTGCATGGCCGGACGGCTTGCAGACCGGCCTCGGCGAACCGGTCGCCCTCATGGTCGATAGCGAGCCCGAGGAGCGCTCTTTCGTGACCAAGCTCGGATACCATGTGTTCGAGACACCCGAGGATTTGATGGCCTTTGTTGTAAACGATTAGGCATAAGGGAGCTTCATGAAAGATCTCGACAAATACCGGGGCTGCCTCGTGGGCGGGGCCGCAGGCGACGCGCTTGGATACGCCGTGGAATTCTGGGGCGAGGAGCACATCTTCTCCCGCTATGGTGAGCGTGGCATAACCGAGTACGAACTCGATGCCAAAGGCGTGGCGCACTTCTCCGACGATACGCAGATGACTCTCTTCACAGCAAACGGCCTGCTCTTAGGTACCACGCGTGGGATGACGCGCGGCATTATGGGGCCGTATGAAAGTTATGTCAGCTACTGCTACGGAGACTGGTACCGCACGCAGACCGAGAGGTATCCGCTCGACGAAGGGCGGAGTAGCGTCTACCACTACTCGTGGCTCGTCGGCGTGCCCGAGTTCTTCGAGCAGCGCGCGCCGGGGAACACGTGCCTCTCCGCCTGCGCGGAGGGGTGCGAGGGGACGACCGAGCGCCCCGTCAACAGCAGCAAGGGCTGTGGCGGCGTGATGCGCGTGGCTCCGGCAGGGCTCTACCTTGACCCTGAAGATGGCACCCACTGCAGCGGCTATGCCGACGCCCTCCGGCTTGGCGCGGAGTGTGCTGCCCTCACGCACGGCCACGCGTTGGGCTGGCTGCCCGCCGGAGCGCTCGCGGTGATTGTGAGCATGCTGACGCACAAGCCAGGTTGCAGCGTGCGCGAAGCTGTCATGGGTGCGTTGGGCGCGCTTCCCGAAGCCTATCCGAATGCTAAACATGTGAAGGAACTGCAAGGCCTTCTTATGCACGCGCTGCGTCTCGCCAACTCCTCCAAGGTCGACCTTGACTGCATCCACGAGCTCGGCGAGGGATGGGTGGCCGAGGAGACGCTGACCATAGCCGTATTCTGTGCACTGCGACACGAGCACGACTTCGAGGCGGGGATCGTTGCTGCCGTGAACCACAACGGTGACTCGGACTCCACCGGCGCGGTGTGCGGCAACATTCTCGGGGCGAGACTGGGCTTTAGCGGAATCCCTGCGAAGTACACCGAGCGCCTCGAGTTGTTGGACGTAATTGAGGGCTTCGCGGACGACCTCTACCACGACTGCCAGATTGACGAGTGCACAGGCTCAGCTGATGGCATCTGGGAGCACAAGTACATTTATAACGACTACGCCGAGTGGGTGGTTACCCAAAAATCGGCAGGATCACATCCTAGCCTCTGAGAGTTGGCAACGTTCACGATGGCGTCCGTGCGAAGCCGCGTGATATCCCCGCGCCACAGCAAGAGTCCGCCTACGGATTCCGCTTTACGTGCCTCGGCGATTCCGCGCTCCTGCAGGCGTCCCTGCAAGTAAGCGTCCTCGATGCGCAGGTACTCATCGGAGATTTCCGTAGGCGGGCGCACGTTCACGAGCGAGCGATAGAGCCGATAGAGACCCTCGCCCACGTGGGCATCGGAGCCCGTGCGCTCGGCCTCGTCGACCATGGCGATGACGTAGTCGGCGTAGGAGATGGACGAGACGCCGTGAGCTCCTGATCGGGACAACTATGAAATGTCTCGATCTGTAACACGTAGGGGAGGAAAACCGTTCTTACTGTTACAGATTGAGATGAATCAGGAAGCCGCCGAGAATTGTCTTGATCTGTAACAGATAAAGGCGGAAAAGACCTCTTACTGTTACAGATCAAGACGGAAGGTTGAGGGTCCGTCCATTTATCTCAATCTGTAACAGTTAGAAGGGAAATATCGGTCTAGATGTTACAGATTGAGACAATGACCGGGACCACTTTGAAATGTCTCGATCTATAACAGGTAGGGGAGGAAAACCGTTCTTACTGTTACAGATTGAGATAAATCAGGAAGCCGCCGAAAACCATCGTCTGCAACATATATAGGTGCGAATGGGTCCGTCACGGAGACGTAGTCAATAAGAATACTCCACCACACCAAAGTATTACCTTGGGAAACGTCGCCACAACGACCAAATCCACCGCTCTTCATATTCAAACTCAACAAAAGCGCAGGTCAAAGGTATATAGATACGCCCGGGGCCGTGTATCTAGAGGTTTTCGTTGACAGCCCCCAAGGTTGCATCGTATTATCTTTTTCGTTCGCGGGGGCGGCGGTCCAAAAGACCAAAGGACCTGCGGATACTTGAACGATTGGGAGTTTGCCCGAGTGGTTAATGGGGACGGGCTGTAAACCCGTTGGCTCTGCCTACATAGGTTCGAATCCTATAGCTCCCACCCGTCAAGTGCCTGTATAGCTCAGTCGGTAGAGCACTTCGTTGGTAACGAAGAGGTCACCAGTTCAAGTCTGGTTGCAGGCTCCATCCGGCGGTGTAGCTCAGTTGGTTAGAGCACACGGTTCATACCCGTGGCGTCACTGGTTCGAATCCAGTCACCGCTACCATAGGTAACACGGTGGCTTCTCAATAGTATGTTGAGAGGCCACTATGGTATAAAGGCAAAGTCCCGTCCGGGGACGACCTGTTTAGAGGAGGGCTTTATGGCCAAAGAGAAGTTTGAGCGCACTAAGCCGCATGTTAACATCGGCACCATTGGTCACGTCGACCACGGCAAGACCACGCTGACCGCTGCCATCACCAAGGTTCTCTCCGAGACCGAGGGCTGCAAGGCTGACTTCACTGCGTTCGAGAACATCGACAAGGCTCCCGAGGAGCGCGAGCGCGGCATTACGATCTCCGTCTCCCACGTCGAGTACGAGACTGCTGCCCGTCACTACGCTCACGTTGACTGCCCGGGCCACGCTGACTACGTCAAGAACATGATCACCGGCGCTGCTCAGATGGACGGCGCTATCCTGGTCATCGCTGCTACCGACGGCCCCATGGCTCAGACCCGCGAGCACATCCTGCTCGCCCGTCAGGTCGGCGTTCCCTACATCGTCGTCTTCCTGAACAAGTGCGACATGGTCGACGATGACGAGCTCATCGACCTCGTCGAGATGGAGACCCGTGAGCTCCTCTCTGAGTACGATTTCCCCGGCGACGACATCCCCGTCATCCGTGGCTCCGCTCTGGGCGCTCTCGAGGGCGACGCCAAGTGGATGGACGCCATTCGCGAGCTCATGAAGGCCGTCGACGAGTACATCCCGACGCCTGCTCGTAACAACGACCTCCCCTTCCTGATGGCCGTTGAGGACGTTATGACCATCTCTGGCCGTGGTACCGTTGCTACCGGCCGTGTCGAGCGCGGTGAGCTCAAGCTCAACGAGCCCGTCGAGATCGTCGGCATCAAGGATACCCAGAACACCGTCGTTACCGGTATCGAGATGTTCCGTAAGTCCATGGACTTCTGCGAGGCTGGCGACAACGTCGGTCTGCTGCTCCGCGGCATCAAGCGCGAGGACATCGAGCGCGGCCAGGTTCTCTGCAAGCCCGGTTCGGTTACCCCGCACACCAAGTTCACCGGCGAGATCTACGTTCTGACCAAGGAGGAGGGCGGCCGTCATACCCCGTTCTTCGATGGTTATCGTCCTCAGTTCTACTTCCGTACCACCGACGTTACCGGTACGGTCAAGCTCCCCGAGGGCACCGAGATGGCTATGCCTGGTGACCACATCACCATCGAGGGCGACCTCATCCACCCGATCGCCATGGAGGAGGGCCTGCGCTTCGCTATCCGCGAGGGTGGCCACACCGTCGGTTCGGGCATCGTCTCCACGATCATTGAGTAAATTAGCTCTTTGATATAGCTGACTTAGAGAACCCGGCACTTATATGGGTGCCGGGTTCTTTTCTGCAATGGATATTGAGCCGTTGCTGGTGTCGAGAGGATCGATTATGGTCCTGGGTGCACCGTCGATTAGATCTCGTTGGCTCCATTGATGTGTTCCAAATATGAATGGGTTCACCGAGAACCAATTGATTCGAGGTTTTCGTTGACAGCACTTACGTAGAGCTGATAAAGTATCAACTCGTGCCCGTACGGGGCGGAAATGAAAGGTTCAGGATACATGCGTACTCTAGTTACTCTTGCGTGCACTGAGTGCAAGCGCCGCAACTATACGACCACCAAGAACAAGTCGACCATGCCTGATCGTATGGAGATTAAGAAGTATTGCCCCTGGTGCCGTCACCACACGCTGCACAAAGAGACTCGCTAGTCTCTAGTCACATACGCCAGTAGTTCAATTGGTAGAGCATCGGTCTCCAAAACCGAGTGTTGAGGGTTCGAGTCCTTCCTGGCGTGCCAGTCATTATTCCGTAAGCTCCCAATTGGGGGCTTACGGTTTACTCATGTATAAGCGCATTGCGCGGAGGTAACCCAAATGGCCAACAAGAAGAACAAGAAGAAGGCTCAGCAGCAGGCGCCTGCCAACAACGCTGCCGCCAACTCCAAGGTTGAGGCCAAGAAGGCCGTTGCCAAGAAGAACGAGAAGGCTGCGAAGTCCAAGAAGAACGAGAAGCCTGGTTTCTTCGCCCGCACCAAGAAGTATTTCGCTTCGGTCAAGTCCGAGATGAAGCGTGTCACGTGGCCCGATAAGAAGGAGCTCGTGAACTACTCGGTCGTCGTTTGCGCTTCTCTGATCGTCGTCGGCGTCGTCATCGCTCTGCTCGATGCTGGCTTTGGCGAGGCTCTTGCTCTGTTCTCTGGATTGAGGGGCTAAACCATGTCTAAGCGTTGGTACGTCGTTCACACTTACTCTGGATACGAGAACCGCGTTAAGTCCGATCTCGAGCATCGCATCGAGACTATGGGCATGCAGGACCGTATCTTTGATATCGAGATTCCTATGGAGCGTGTCACCGAGATTAAAGAGGGTGGCAAGCGTGAGACCAAGGATTCCAAGATCTTCCCGGGTTATGTCCTGGTCCGCATGGAGATGGATGACGATGCTTGGACGTGTGTTCGTAACACGCCTGGCGTCACCGGTTTCCTGGGCGGCAACGGCAAGCCCGCTCCGCTTTCCCGCGACGAGTACAACAAGATGACTCGTCGTCCCGGTAAGGGCGATTCGCCCAAGCGCACCTCGGTTGATATTGAGGTCGGCACGTCCGTCCGCGTCACCGATGGTCCGCTTACCGACTTTGATGGCAAGGTCTCCGAGGTTAACACCGAGGCTGGCAAGCTCAAGGTTACGCTGATGATCTTTGGCCGCGAGACGCCGGTCGAGCTCGACTTTAACCAGGTCGCTGTCATCGCTTAAGTTTTCGTCCGTTCGCGCGAGCGTGCTTCTTCTGTGACTGCTCATCTCAGGAGTGCTTCTAACACGTGCGTGCTTACGATATAGCAAGTACTTCACACTCGTGATTCGAAAGGAATGACCATGGCTGAGAAGAAGGTTGCCAACGTCATTAAGCTCCAGATTCCTGCTGGTGCCGCTAACCCCGCTCCTCCCGTCGGCCCCGCCCTGGGCGCTGCTGGCGTGAACATCATGCAGTTCTGCCAGGCATTTAACGCCGAGACGCAGGACAAGAAGGGCGACATCATCCCCGTTGAGATCTCTGTCTACGAGGATAAGTCCTTCTCCTTCATCACCAAGACCCCGCCGGCGGCTCACCTCATCAAGAAGGAGCTGAACCTCAAGGCTGGTTCCGCTAAGCCCCAGGCCGACAAGGTCGGTCAGCTCTCCCAGGAGCAGCTCACCAAGATCGCCGAGATCAAGATGCCTGACCTCAATGCCAACGACATTGACGCCGCCAAGAAGATCATCGCCGGTACCGCCCGCTCCATGGGCGTCACCATCGCTGAGTAGCGATTTCTTTAGGTAATGACGGGTGCCCCGACCGAGGCGCCCGTTATATGTGTGCAATAGGGCACACGATACGATGTGGGAGGGCTCACGCCCGTTTAACCACAGGAGGTAATGCACATGGCTAAGCATGGTAAGAGCTATAACGCCGCTGCCGAGAAGATCGACCGCGCCACGCTCTACACCCCCCTTCAGGCTGCCAAGCTCATCAAGGAGCTCGACACCGCCAAGTTCGACGAGACCATCGAGGCCCACTTCCGTCTGGGCATCGATACTCGTAAGGCTGACCAGAACATCCGTGGTTCCATCTCTCTGCCCCACGGCACCGGCAAGACCGTTCGTGTTGCCGTCTTCGCCGAGGGCGAGAAGGCTCGCGAGGCCGAGGCTGCCGGCGCCGACATCATCGGTTCCGACGAGCTCGTCGCCCAGATCCAGAAGGGCGAGATCAACTTCGACGCCGCTATCGCTACGCCGAACATGATGGCCAAGGTTGGCCGCATCGGTAAGATCCTTGGTCCCCGTGGCCTCATGCCGAACCCCAAGCTCGGCACCGTGACTATGGACGTCGCCAAGATGGTCTCCGAGCTCAAGGCCGGCCGCGTTGAGTACCGCGCCGACCGTTACGGCATCTGCCACGTGCCCCTGGGCAAGAAGTCCTTCTCTGAGCAGCAGCTCGTCGAGAACTACGCTGCCCTGTACACCGAGATTCTGCGCGTCAAGCCCTCTTCTGCTAAGGGTAAGTACGTCAAGTCTATCTCCGTGTCTTCCACCATGGGCCCTGGCGTCAAGGTCGATCCCGCTGTCCAGCGTGACTTCCTGGCTGAGTAACTAACAGTTACTGCCTGAGCAAAGCAAGCATTGCTAAAGAAACCCGGTTCTGCCTCGTGCAGGACCGGGTTTCTTGCTATCTCGGGCCAAAACCACCACAACGGGGACAGGCACCTTTGTGGTGGCTTGGGCACTTTGGCGTCAATGTTATGGCATCGCAGCGAGCCGGTTCCAAGTGCCCCAGGTCGCCCCGAAAGAGGAGCAATGCGTACTTTGGTACGCGAGCGACGGCTTGAGGGGCGAGATGGGGTGCTTGGGGCCGGCGCAGCGTCAAGCCTTAAAGGTGGTTACCAGGGTGTTCTGGCGGTTGAGGACTCGATGGCCTCGTGGCGCTTGAGCTCGCGGCGCATAGTTTGCGAATTGAGCCAAGCTGCCTGCCAGCCACGGATGGGGTAGCGCGCCTCGTCCAGCTCAAACTGCGTATAACCGCAGGCGTTGATGATCGTCGTCCCGCACGTGTGTTGCCGCTCACGTTGAAAATCGTGGCCATAGCATTGGTGCACATGCCCGTGCACCATGTAGTCGGCCCCCCAGGACTCAAGCGCCGTGTTAAAGCATTCGAATCCTCGATGCGGCAGATCATCCAGATCGCCCACGCCGGCGGCGGGCGCGTGAGTGAGCAGGATGTCGCAGCCGCCGACCATCCTCACTTTGCGGGAGAGCTTGCGCATGCGCTTGGTCATCTCGCGCTCGGTATACATGTTGGCACCGTCTCGGTAGCGCATGGAGCCGCCAAGCCCCGCAATGCGGACGCCGCGGTACACGTAGACGGCGTCTTCGACACAGATGCAGCCACCCGGAGCATGACGTGAATAGCGGTCATCGTGGTTGCCGCGCACGTAGATGAGCGGTTTGTTGATGACGGTGACCAAAAACTCAAGATAATCCGGGTCCAGATCGCCGGCGGACAAAATCAGGTCGACACCCTCAAAGCGTTCCTTGCGAAAGCATTCCCAAAGGCATCGTTCCTCGGTATCGGCTACGGCAAGGATCCTCATAGGGCGCGGACTTTCGGCTCATCGTTGGGCTGTGGAATGGCGCCTACCACGTTGTCGGCCAGCCAGTTCATCTCGACGATTTGCGTGCTTGGCAGTGGGGGAAAGCCCTCGATCTGCACCACGCCGCTCTGACTGTGGAGCTCACCGCCAAACGGATTGATGGAGCCCTCGACGATGCCGTTGCGGAGTAGCTGCACCAGTTTGCGCGTCTGATAGGGCAGGCCCGGCGCGTAGCGAATGTCGATAACGCCCGAGCTCATGCCGTACCAGTAGTTGACGGCGCGAACCTGGTTGGCGTCACTGGTCTCATCCCAGGTGCCATGCAGCAGGCTTCGCACGATAAGCTCGTAGTATCGGCCCCAGTTCCATACCGGCATGGCGATGCCGACGACCTTGCCATCGACCAGGCGGTGGAGTCCGTAGGCCGTAGGGTCCTCCAGCGACTTGGACATGTCAGCGCCGGTCATGACGCTCACGCCTTCGCGGCACATGGCCTCGGCAAGACCGCCGGCGGGCACATCGCCCCAGGTGAGGATTACCTGCGCGCGGGGGTCGAGCAGCGAGGCGCCAATCGCAAAGGCGTTGATCTCGCTAAGTGCGCCCGACGCAAAGACCGACGCGTGGTAGCCAATGCGATGGTTGTCCGCCATGCTGGCGGCAAGGGCGCCCAGGAGGAATTTAGCCTCGTACATCTTTCCAAAATACGAACGGACGCTTTGGTGGGGAAGGCCGATAGAGCAGTTGAGGAACCGAACCTGGGGATACTCAACGGCAGCCCTGAGCGTGTATTCCATCAGGCGGTGCGAGGTCGAGAAGATGACGTTAGCACCATGTTTGACAGCCGTTTCCACGGCGGCGTAGAACACGTCCGGATCGTGGCAGTCCTCGAATGCCTCGGTGCGCACGATGCCGCCAAAGTGCTCGTCGAGATACTGACGCCCTTGGTCGTGCAAGCTGTCCCAGCTCGACGATGCACAGGGGAATTCATGGATAAAGGCGATGCGCAGAGGGTTGGCCGCCGAATAAACGGTCTTGCCCATAAAGAAGTTGAACACGCCGGAGGTGGACTTGGCGGGCGCCTCTTCCTCATCGACGCTCGGTGCCTCGACAAGATCGACCTTGTCCTCGTCATTTTTGCCGGCAATGACCAACTCGCGCCACATCTTGCACAGGCGGTTTACGACGATATCCGTCGGCGTATCCAGCAGGCGGTCCTGGTTGTACACATTGAGGTAGACGAGCATGGCGTCGGCGGGCGTAATGTCCAGGTGGTCGCCGCCCGCGCGAAGGTAGGCACGCTTAAAGAGTAGGAAGGTGTGGCGCAGGTAGTCGACCTTTTTCTGTGGCCACTTTTCGATAAGGTTCTGACCGAGCATCTTGGCGAGCGTCTCGTAGCTTCCCTCACGCGAGAACTCGATCTCGTATAGGGGACAGACGCGCCAAAACGCGCAGAATTCACCGTACAGGCGGCTTTCGACGGAGTTCCATTTGCCGGGGTAGAGACGGGTGACCTTGGCCGAAACCGTCGGGGCGTCCAGGAATTTGAGGACGCTGACGCGCTTGTTGCCTTCCTGGACATAGAACCGATGCATGAACTCGGTGACGATGATGGGGTCGCGATAGCCCTCGGTCACCTGGATGTCGTAGAGGTTGGACCACTTGCGGGCGAACTCGGTGTTAAACGGCAGCAGGGGCATAAAGTTACACGAAAAGGCAGACTGACGGCCTTTGGTGACCGTGCCGACGACCATTTCGAGCGGAATGTCCCTCAGACCGACGCTCTCTCGCTGGCCTAAGGGGAGCTGGGAAACGAGGCCGTCGAGGTCCGTAAGGTACGGGTGCTCGCTTTGGCTGATGGCGCGACGGCGTCCCTGCTCGCCGCGCTTGCGTGCTTGACGATAGGCCTCTTCCATGGTGTCTACTCCCTTAGTCGTTTAAACAACGATATAACCATGGTACCACGATGCGAAACCACCAGAAAGGTGCCTGGCCCTTTGTGGTGGTTTTAGGCGATGATGGGGGCGATGGCGCGGATGCAGGCGTCGGCTGCCGTAAAGGTGGTGCTGTCGTCGCTGACGATAAAGATGATCTTGCCCTTAATGCCAAAGTCGCCGATTTCGCTAAAGAGCACGTAGGGCTCCTTATCAAAGCTCGAGATGGGAAGCACGGCGGCCTTGGTGGCGTCGGTGAGTTCATCTGCCAGCGCGTCCAGTGAAGCCCACTTGGACGTGTCCTTGACCGCGACGGGCACGGCAACGCGCCCAAAGGGCATCAAATGCACGAGCGTGTTCTTGGAGATGTTGGAGTTGGGGACGATGATGGTTTGCCCACAGGCGTCCTCGATGGTCGTATGACGCCAGGTGATGTCTTGGACCACGCCCGACACGCCGCCGACCTCGATATTGTCGCCGGGCTTGATGATGCCCATAAAGGTCACCTGCATGCCACCGATAAGGTTTGACAGCGTGTCCTGAAAGCCGAGCGAGATGGCGATGCCGCCGACGCCAAGAGCGGCGACGAGGGCGTTTGCGTTAATGCCAAAGCAGTTGTCGAGGATAAAGCTGCCGCCGATCGTCCAGATGACGGCACGCGCGATGTTGATGAAGATGCTCGATGCCGGAAGCGGGTTGTCGTCGCGGTTGAGCAGGTGGCGCAGGGTCTTGGATACGACCTTGGTGGCGATGGCGGTGCCTATTACCAAGATGACGGCCCAGATGATGTTGTGGACCCACCGTTGCTCAAAGAAATGAAGAATCGGTTCAAACAATTCCATGTAGGGAAAACCTCCTAATGATCGTCCAACCATGATACCCACCAAGAAGCCCGTCCGATCAAATTCGGACGGGCTTCTTGTTGGGTATAAGGTTTGCACGGCGGGGAAGAGATCTTCTCAAGGCAGTTTCCTTAGTTCTTGACCAGTGGTCCCTGCTGACGCTGGATTATCGACATGATATGCGAAAACCGCCGCAAGGGCGCCTGTCCCTTTGCGGCGGTTTTGACGTTTGTGCAGATAAAACGGGACTGCGGACGATTTCTTGGACCGCTACGCGGCCCTTCCCAGCGCGGCGCGGA
>DXZX01000010.1:22027-56615 GCA_019419445.1 Collinsella sp. | reverse complement strand
CCAAGCATCCCCAAGCGACGCCCGCCCGCCCCTGGCGACCGGGCCGCGATAAGTTCCTCCCCGTCAGTCGCGCCGACATGGATGCGCGCGGCTGGGACCGGTGCGACTTCGTCTACATCTGCGGCGACGCCTATGTGGACCATCCCAGCTTTGGCATGGCCATCATCAGCCGTGTGCTCGACGCACACGGCTACAAAGTGGGTATTATCTGCCAGCCCGACTGGACCGACCCCGCCAGCATCACGGTGCTCGGCGAGCCGCGCCTGGGCTTTCTCGTCAGTGCCGGAAACATGGACTCCATGGTCAACCACTATTCGGTGACCAAGCACCGCCGCCACACCGACGCCTACACTCCCGGTGGCGAGGAAGGGCACCGCCCCAACCGAGCCGTCACGGTCTACGGCAACCTCATCCGCCAGACGTTCAAGGACGCCCCCATCATCATCGGCGGCATCGAGGCGAGCCTGCGCCGCCTGGCCCACTACGACTACTGGCAGGACAAGCTCAAGCGCTCGGTACTGCTCGACTCGGGCGCCGACATCCTCATCTACGGCATGGGCGAGCACGCGATCGTCGAGATCGCCGATGCGCTCGACGCGGGCCTGCCCATCGATCAGATCACCTATATCAACGGCACCGTCTACCGCACGGGTTCGCTCGACGAGGTCTACGACTACGACCTGCTGCCCAGCTGGGACGACCTTGCCGCCGACAAGCTCAACTACGCGCGCAGCTTTAACGTGCAGCAGCAGAACATGGACCCCATCACCGGACACCGCCTGGTAGAGCCCTACCCCAACAGCGTCTATGTGGTGCAGAACCCGCCGTCGGCGACGCTCACCACCGACGAGATGGACGAGGTGGCCGAACTCCCCTACGCACGCGATTGGCATCCCGACTACGACGCAGCGGGCGGCGTGCCGGCCTTTGCCGAGATCAAGTTTTCCATTAGCTCCAACCGCGGCTGTTTTGGCGAGTGCTCGTTTTGCGCCCTCACCTTCCACCAGGGCCGCGTGCTGCAGATGCGCAGCCACGACTCGATCATGCGCGAGGCCGAGCTGCTCACGCACGATCCCGAGTTTAAGGGCTACATCAACGACGTGGGCGGGCCGACGGCTAACTTTAGCCGCCCTGCCTGCGACAAGCAGCTCAAGCACGGCGTGTGCAAGAACAAGCGCTGCCTGTGGCCGAGCGTGTGCAAGAACATGGTGGTCGACGAGAGCGGCTACACGCAGTTGCTGCGCGACCTGCGCCAGCTGCCGGGCGTTAAGAAGGTCTTCGTCCGCAGCGGCATCCGCTTTGACTACACCATGGCCGACGCCTCGGACGAGTTTTTGCGCGAGCTGCTGGAGCATCACGTCTCGGGCCAGCTGCGTGTAGCGCCCGAGCACGTGAGCGATGCGGTGCTGTCCGTGATGGGCAAGCCGAGCCGCGCTGTCTACGACGCGTTCTGCCGTAAATTTGAACGTTTGAATCGCGAATACGGACTCAAGCAGTACGTGGTGCCGTACCTGATCTCGAGCCACCCCGGTTCAACGATGAAGGAAGCCGTGGACCTTGCCGAGGCCGTACGCGACATGGGCTACATGCCCGAGCAGGTGCAGGACTTCTACCCCACGCCGTCCACCATGTCGACGTGCATGTACTACACCGGCGTGGACCCGCGCACCATGGAGCCGATCTATGTGGCGCGCGACCCGCACGAGAAAGCCATGCAGCGCGCGCTCATCCAGTATCGCAAGCCCGAGAACTACAAGCTCGTGCGCGAGGCGCTGGAAAAGGCCGGCCGCCGCGATTTGATCGGCTACACCAAGCATTGCCTGATTCGCCCCGTGCCGCCACGCCCGGGCGAGACGTCTGCTGGCGGCGGACACGGCACCGGCAAGAAGGGCGGCAAGCCGCACGGTGGCACCGCCGGCAAGGGGCCCAAGGGCAGCAAGGGCCACGGCGGCATGTCGCGCGCGCAGAACACCGCCGGTCGCAATCGCGCGGCCCAGGGACGGCAGGGCGCCAACGGCGGCGGACGCCGCAATTAGCGCGGGAATGCGGTAGATGTGGTCGCAGCGCTCTGTTGGCACGCTTGACGCAGTGAGCGCATTGCCTCAACGAGGATGACGCCGGCGATAGCGACCGTAATTGCCACGTCGAACGGCGTGTTCACAAACCAGAGCAACGTCATGAGATACGACCCGGCGTTAAAGGCAAAATGCAGCAGGATCGTATAGCGGAGCTTTCCGGTGGTCGCGAGCACCCAGCCAAAGATGAGGCCGGCGGCGCCGGCGTAGCAGCCCTGGACCCAGTTCATATGCATAAAGCCAAAGACCGCCGCCTGCAGCACGATTGCCGCGGCGATGCCCCAGGTACTCGGGGCCGCCCAGGGCACCATGGCGCCATCTTGCGGTCGCACGTGACGCCGGCGCTTCCAGAGCGGACGGCACTGTCGATTAAACGCACGCAGCGAAAACTCAAAAATGATACCGCGCACTAGCAGTTCCTCGCAAAACGGCGCGCCGAGCACCGTGGTCAGGACGGCCAGATAGCTTGTGTCGCCCATGCCTGTTTCCTCGACAAGTTCGCTATAGTCTGCCGCAACCTCGGGCAGCAGTGACAGCACGCCGTCGCATAGGTAGCTAATGACCACCTGCATGGATAGGCCGATCACGACAACGCATACGATGCGCTTCCATGCAGCATTTGCTCCCCCGCCAAGCGGGCGCACGCCCTGCCAGCGCGCCATAAACGAGCGCGGCCACAGATAACGCCACCACAGCAGCGCCATCAAAAACGACGCCGTCTGAGCGGCAGCCTGGAACCATTGGATATCGAGATTGTCGATCGGGTAGCCCGTCAGCACCGATACGGCATCGAGAACCGAAAATAGAACCACGCTCAGGGCTATATCGGCAGCGACAACGCCAAAACAGGCAAGTGCCCAAACCAGCGCATTAAGCATGCCAACCTCCTCAAAACCGTTCCCTAGTTCTACCACAACTCGGCAGAGAGCTGATCCCATGGGGATGGAGGAAAACGGATCACTTATTGATGAGAATCGGGCGCAGTGCCAAAGGCCCCGTTGGGCGAAATGTCGAACGGAAAGGTGCCGCAGCGATTAAACGCGGCGATAAACATGCGGATGGCGTTGGACGGCGTGGTGCCCACGAGCTGGGTTGCCGCCGCGAAGGCCGCCTTTTCCTCGGGCAAGACCTTCGCGACAACCGGGGTCATGTGTTCTGCCATGGCGCTTCCTTTTTGAAACGACGGTAGTGCGGATAGATGCGGGCCACGCGGCCGGGCGACGGGCTGTGAAGGCAACCCGATTGGCCCGCATCCGGAGTTTGTTTCTGCGGCGTTGGTATTACTTGGTATTCCTAAGTATTACCCCGCAGATAGAATACCACACCCGACCCCATGGGAACGGAGGAAAACGGATCATTTTGTTGCTGAGTTAGTATTTAGAGCGTGATGATATCCGAGATATCGAGAGCCTGAACATCGGCGACATCGTGCGTGGCAAGCAATAGCATACGGCCGTCGAGCGCCGGCGCCCACGGCGCCCGGTCGACCACGGCAAGCGCAAGCTCCGCTGCAACCCCGCCGCCACAAGGCCGCCAGCACGCCCATAACCGCCCTCACCTTTTGATTCGCTTACGACGTGGAAGGGGCGCGACGAACGTCGGCGCATGGCGCGCCCAATCTGGGTATCCGTCGCATGGTGTCCTATGTCCTGCATAATTTTACTTGCAACATGCATAAAAAGACGGGGGCACCCCTCCCCGTCCCAACGTACCCCCGCTTGGACCGTGCAAAAACCGGAGTTTTCAGCATCGCGGCCCCCGCCGGCGGCGCCGCGAATCGTGAATGCCGCGCGATCGGCGTCGTTTTGGGGCACGGCGCGACGCGAAACGCGCGCTATCGCAGCGGCGGACCCCGTCCGCCAGCCCAAGTTGCCCGTCGGGGGATCCCGCGAGATCGAATAGACGCTTCCGGCGCGTATGCAGCCACCCCGGCTTGCTGAAAACTCCCGAAAATGCACGGCGCGCCCCGGGGGACCCGTGCGTGCCGTTAAAAACACGCTCGCATCCAAAAGTATGCGAACGTGGGAGCCAGATGGCGGCAAGGACGCCAAGCAGTGGGACGGAATCCCGGACGTGTCCACCCGGGCACTTCAGTCACCGCGCGTCAGCAGAAAACCTCATGCCCTGCGCCGATGTCGGATAGCCCATCCCCCATATCAACCCTTTGCGCAAAACGGCAATGCCCCGTCCACGCAAATACGTGAACGGGGCATTGTTCAAATTGTGCCGTCAGTGACTCTTTTGCACCAGCGGCCTTCTAGCTCTAGCTAAGCTCGGGCCAGTAACCCTTGTTGGCCTCGATCATGTCGTCGAGAACCTCCTTGGCGACCTTCATCGAAGGCACGGTCTTGTTCAGCGTAAAGGCCTTGAGCGCCTTCTCGTAAGAACCCTCGATCGTAGCCTCGACCACGAGCTTCTCGGAGTTCAGCTGCTGCATCATGAGGCCCTGTTGGAACAGAGGAATGTTGTCGCGGCTGATGACCTCGGGGCCATTCTTGCCAATGTAGGCAGGCAGCTCGACCATAGCATCGTAGGGCATGTTGGGGATAGCGCCCTTGTTCTCGCAAATGACCAGGAAGCGCTGCTTGGTGTCGTTCTTCAGAGCGATAGCCAGGTCGGCAATCCAGTCGCCGTGGCTACCCGCATAGAACGTGCTCTCGTCGATCTCGCCCGTCTTCTCGTAGTGATCGATGCCGTCGAAGAGGTTCTTCTCGCGCGTCTCCTCAACCTCGTTAGCACGGGTGCGCTCGGGGTTGGAATGCTCGACGAACTCCTTCTGCTGCAGGTAGTAGTTCAGATACGTGTTGGGCAGGTACTCCGGGAAGCACTCCATGATCTCGTACTCGCCCTTCCAGACGTAGTACCAGCTGCCCTTGGTGTGGCGGTTCTGCTCGGGGTGCTCGTCAGTGGCCTCCTCGGGCTTCTTTGCCATGAGCGAGCCCATGCCCTTGAGGTAGGAGTCGGGCAGCAGAATCTCATGCTCCTTGATGTACTCGCGCAGCTGCGGCAGGACCTCCTCGCCCTTGTGGCGGATCGAGGTGAACCAACCAAAGTGGTTGAGGCCAAAGTAATCGTACTCGACATCCTTCTTGTCGATATCGAGTGCGGCGCAAACCACGTCGATGATCGCGATCGGCATGTCGCAGATGTTGATGATGCGAGCGTTGGGACGCAGCACGCGGCAGCCCTCGGACACGATGGCAGCAGGGTTGGAGTAGTTGAGAATCCAGTAGTCCTTCTTGGCGTACTTCTCAACGTCATCGATCAGCTCGACCATGGGGAAGATGGTGCGCATGCCGTAGGCAAGGCCGCCGCAGCCGCAGGTCTCCTGACCCACGCAGCCGTGACGCAGCGGAATCTTCTCGTCCTGCTCGCGCATGGCGTAGCCGCCCACGCGCATCTGGGCAAACACGAAGCTCGCGTCGGTAAAAGCCGTCTCCTTGTCGGTGGTCACCGTAAGCTTGATGTTCAGGCCAAGGTCCTCGTGCAAAATCCAGTCCACGAGCACGCCGATCTTGCGCTGACGCTCCTCGTTGATGTCGTACAGACGAATCTCGTCAACGTCGAGCTCGTCCTTGCGCAGGGCGATGGACTTGACGATGCCGGGGGTAAAGGTGGATCCGCCACCACACAGAGTAATGATCATTGTTTACTGCTCCTTCTCAATTGCGTTTTCGACCTTGTCGCGCATCTCGGCGACCTTCATGCCAAAGATGATCTGGATATTGTTGCCGTTGCGGTTGATGCCGCTGTTGGGCACGTGGTTGATGAGGCTCTCATCGATGAGGTCCGGGTTCTTAACGTTCACGCGAAGACGCGTAAAGCAGTTCTCGAGCTCCTCGATGTTGTCCTTGCCGCCAAGACCTGCGACCAGGTCGGCAATGCCTGCATCGACGCCCTCTGCGGGAGCTGCGGCAACAGCGCCCTGCTTCACCGCGACAGACGCGGCGGCCTCGCCCTCGGCAACGGACTCGGCGAGCTCGGACTCCTCCTCGCGGCCAGGCGTGTGGAGGTTGAGCTTCTTAATCAGGAAGGTGAAGAGGAAGAAGTACAGAGCGGCGTTGACGACTCCGAGCACGAGCATCATCGGCCAGTTGGTCTTATCGACACCAAGGACCAGGTTGGAAACCACGATGTTGATGATGCCGCCTGCAGTCGAAGCGGGCACGGAGAGGACCTTGAGCAGGACCAGGAAGATACCGGAAAGAACCGAGTGAACAACAAAGAGCACGGGAGCGGCAAAGACAAAGAGGAAGTCCATGGGCTCGGTGACACAGGAGAGCACGGCGGTGATGATCAGCGGGATGATAACGGCCTTGGTCTTATCCTTGTTCTGCTTGTAGGAGGTGAAGATAAAGGCGAGACCGATACCGATGTAGGGCCACAGGTTGTTGAAGGTGTAGCTGTTGAAATACGTGCTATCGGAGAAGGGCTGGCCCGTCATTGCCATCTCGGCAACACGGATGGGATAGGCGCCGGCGATAACCTGATCGCCCAGCGTCAGGGTGCCACCCACATCGGAGAACTGGAACGGGGTGCAGATGAGGTGGTGCAGACCGGTGGGAACGAGCAGCTTGTTGAGCATGCCGTAGATAAACAGACCGATGTTGCCCGACTCCTTAATGATGCCGGCAACGGAGGAGATGGCACCCTGAACCGGAGGCCAAACGATGCAGAAGCCAGCGCCCATGATCCAGGAGATGATGATCATGATCAGGAACGGGAAGCGAACGCCCGAGAACATCGAAAGAGCAATGGGGAACTGCTTGTTCGAGTACTTGTTGAACACGGCACCGGTGATGCAACCAAGAATGATGCCGCCAAACACGCCGGTATCGAGCACCTGAATGCCCATAACGGTGCTCTGGCCGGTTCCGGTAAGGCCGAGCATGCCGCTCGCCTCGGCAAGAGAACCGGTGGCGTTGAGCACGATGTTATTGGCCTGCAGGAACAGGAAGAACGACATCAGGGCGATCAGCGAAGCATGGCCCTTGTTCTTCTTTGCCATGGCGCCGGCGATGCCCACGCAGAACAGAATCGAGAGGTTGTTGATGATAAACATCAGCGACTGATAGACAACGGCGCCCACAAGCTGGAACGGACCGGAGCCCAGCACAGGGATCACGGCGCAGATGGTCTTGTTGGTCAGAATGATGCCCACGATGAGCAGGATGCCGGCAACCGAGAGATACATCATCGGCTGAACGATCGACTTCGCGAACACCTCCAACGGCGCTTTGAAATTGAACTTCTTTTTTGCGGTCATAGCGGTACTCCCCTTCCTTTTCCGCAAATTGAGATAGGTGTGCCCTGGACAAGACCGTGAGCCTTGCCTTATATCAATCGATGTGTGGGCACGTTATGCCTAGAGACCAGGTTCTCCAAGCAGGTTAACAATGTGATATGCGAGATAACTCTTCTCGGCATCGGTAACGACAACGTTATAGGTAGACGCTAAGTGGTCGGCAATTGACTCCGCACACGAGAACGCCCTCGGATACGCCGTTTCATCGATACGGAACAGCGCGTCGCCATTGACCTGCCCCGCCGCGGGATCGAGCGCTCACTGCGCAAAAAACTGCAGATGGCGAACGAAACGCTCGTACGGCAACGAGGTGACGTCAAGGGTCGTGGCATAGTGCTCGGAAACAATCGCGAGCACGTCGCGAACAAGCTGGACCGAGACGATTAGACGGTCGGAGCGTTGCGGCATGGTGGCGTTGACGATATGCAGCGTAATAAAACCCTGCTCTTCTTCGCTCATCTGGATGCCCATATACTCCTTGATAATCTGCAGCGCACGGCCCGCAAGCGCATACTCCTTGCGATAGAACTGCTGGATCTCGAGCAGCAACGGATTCTCACAGGAGACGCCTTTGCGCTCGCGCTCCAAAGCAAGGCTGATATGGTCTGCGAGAGCAATGAGAATCTTGTCGTTGATATCAACATTGAGCTCTCGACGAAGCATCTGAACGATGTCCTCGGAAATCACGAGGTTGACGGTGGGGATGGACTCTAAAAGATGTGCCAAGCGGTCAATCGTACGCGAATCCTGAGAAGTTCCCTCCTGCAACGCGTAGGTCTTTTCGACCGATGCCTCGTCGATGGCATCGCCGGCATGACGGCCAAAGCAGAGGCCTCGACCGATGACGATGAGCTCAGAACCATCGTCCGAAGTGACCATTGCGACGTTGTTGTTGAAAACTCGCTTGATAACCACGGTACCCACCACAAGAATTTACTCGGAAAGCCAGACGACAGGCTCTTTAACAGCAACAGGGCCGGAAGCGTGCTCACGAAGAGTCGAGTTCTCCGAACGCTCGCACACGATAACGAAGACCGTGGGATCGAAGCCGGCGGCGCGGACCGCGTCGAAATCGACCTCGACGAGGGGCTGGCCCGCGTCGACATGGTCACCCTGGGCAACAAGCGCATGGAAGCCCTTGCCCTCAAGTTTAACAGTGTCGATTCCGATATGCAGCATCACCTGAGCAGAGCTGTCGTCGGACATGATACCCAGCGCGTGCTCGGTCGGGAACAGCGCCGCGACGGTGCCGGAAACAGGAGCGCACACCGTTCCCTCTTGGGGAATCACGGCAACGCCATCGCCCACGGCACGGCTGCTAAAAGCGGGGTCATTGGTTTTTTCCAGATGAACAAGCTCGCCGGAAACGGGAGCGAGGATTTCGAACTCGGAAGTTGCAGTCTTCTGCTCATCCGAACCGCCCATCAGGCGAGAAAAGAAACCCATGGTGGCATGTCCCTTCATAAATATAGCCCAACCAAAATCAAGCGAATGCGTCCATAGAGACACATCCGTTCAAAGACTTTGGTTAGGCCCACGTCCGAGGGACTCGGTAACCTTCCGCATTTCTTTTTACGGGAGTTATTGTAGACAAGCCCAAAGCCAGAACAATCATTATGACCGGTGAGCGGTATTTTTTCTTCGATAAACGGTATTTAGGCAGCACTTGGGGACGTTCCTTTTCTGCCGGCACTCGGGGACACTCCTTGCAGCAATTTCACATGCGTTAGATGAAGAGCTCGCATTCCTTCCGCACGACGCAAGCCTTGCTCAGCATCTGGGAAACAGCGGATAGCTTGTTGGGATCAAGCTTGCGAGCGCCTCGCGGGCATACGGCGATGCAGCGCATGCAGGAGATGCATGCCTCGTCAGCTGCTCGCTTGGGGTCGCCCTTGTCGATAGCACAAACGGGACACGCCGCGGCGCATGCACCGCAGGAGACGCATTCCTCTGTTGCCTCGGGTGCCATACGGCGACCTCCAGCTTGTTTATAAGGACGATTGCCGGGGATAGAGGGCTCGGACGCATCCTCAGCCAACAGCTTTTGCTGAATTTGCTGCGCAAACTCTGCGAGCTGCGCCGCATCCTGCGCATCCGGTCTCCCAGCAGCAAACTGACGAGCAACGGAATGCTCAGCAATAGCAGAAACAGCTGCAACCACCCTAAATCCGGCGCGCTTCGCAACGTCCTCCAGCTCTACGAGCGTGTCCTCAAACGCGCGGTTTCCGTATACACAAACCAAAACAGCCCGAGCCCCGTTGCCGCGCACCATGCCCAACCGGTCAGCCACCACAGCCGGGATTCTACCGGCATACGCCGGCACAGAGATTACGGCCACGTCGTCCTCAGCCATCGAGACAGCGCTGAAATCTAGCCCGCTATCGGTCAGATCGACGGTAACGGTATTTTTGTCCAGCGCCCCGGCCACAAGGCCAGACACCTTCCGCGTTCCACCCGTCGGACTAAACACAATTTCGAATACGTCCATCGAGGCACCCTCCCCCTACGCCTGGCAACGCGTCAAGCCGTTTTCACATTCAGACAGAGTATACGGCACGTAGGGTCCCCGTTTTAATGCACCAAGCACCCCAATGCACCCATCCTACGCTGTCTGCCTCTTCGTTTTGTATCAATTACGGTACAGATTGTATATATTTACGGGATACCGCCGTGTTCTCCTGAGGTACCCCATCCTGGCCCGTGCAAAAAACGGAGTATTCTGCAACGTGACCGCGCCAGCACCGCCGCGGGTGGGCAAAACTGTAGGGCGCCGTATCATTTTAAGTCCCGACATGGCGAGAATAATGCGTCCCTGCTCCGGAAAACGGCGAAATCTGGCTCAAAACGCTCGCTAGGGATATCCGAAGACCACCGTTGGCGACGTCGAATCATATGCAGACAACTCGAACTACAGAATACTCCAAAAAATGCACGGCGCACCCCATGGGACCCATTGCCGCATGGCAGAAAACAGGCCCACGGCATCTTCTAGATGCATTCCCGAGGAAATCACATTTGAACTAGCGATCGGACACGGCAAACAAAAAGGGCCCCGAGCATAATCTGCTCGGGGCCCAAACTCATCTCGCCTCACCGCGCGACGGGTGTGTTACTTGCGCTTGCCGCCGCCGTCACCGGGACGGCGGGAGCTGCTGCCGCGCTTGCCGCCACGGCTGTTGCCGTAGCTGCCACGGTTATCGCGACCACCGGCACGGCCGCCACGGGAGCCGGCCTGGTTGCCGCCACGACCACCACGATAGCCGCCGCGACGCTCTTCGCGGGTATCGTCGTAGTTGCGCCAGTCATCGCGACGATCGCGGCTGGCACGCGGGTCACGACGATCGCGTGACTCGTTAGAACGACCAGCGCCGCCGCGGCCGCCATTGCTGCGAGCGCCCTCGCGACGCTCACCACCGCGGCCTCCGCCGCGGCTACCGCGCTCTTCAAAGCGCTTGCCGCCACGGGACTCACCGCCACGGGCACCTCGCTCACCGCGACCCTCGCCGCCGCGACGCTCATCACGGCCACCGCGCTCATCATCGCGACCGAAACGACGACGGTCGCCCGAGCCACGCTTGCCGCCACGCGAGCCACGGCCCTCGCCCTCGCGCTCAACACGGCGACGACCGCCGCGGTCCTCGTCCTCGCGGCGACGACGATGAGCCTCGCCCTGGAACTGTTTGGCACGGCGCTCGGCACGGTTGCCGCGCGGGGCCTGCTCGACGACAGCAGCACCGCCGCGCTCCTCGGCAGCCACCTCGCGGGCCACGCTCTCAACAGCCTCGTCCACGCGAGCCTGAACGCCCTCGCGCACGCGGGTCTTGCCGCCGCGCTTGGGACGGCTCGGGCGCTCGCCGTCGCCACGACGCTCGTCACGGCCGCGGTTGGAACGACCGGCCACATCGCCGTAATCGTCGCCGTTGCGCTTGCCGTCGCGACGCGCCTGCTCAAGCTTCTTCTTGCTCTTGGACTTGCCGCGCTTGGTCTTCTTCTTCACCTTAAAGGCGGCAGGATCGCGCTCGGGATCGACGGCGGGCGGGTTGGGACCCACATGCAGTTCGCCGGCATCGTAGATGTCGGCGGTCTTGTCCATGAGCTTCTCGATCTCGTAGAACTCGTCGACGTCTTGCTCGGTCACAAACGTAATGGCCCAGCCCAGCTCGCCGGCGCGGCCCGTACGGCCAATGCGGTGGATATAGTCGGTCGGCTCGGCCGGCACGTCAAAGTTCACGACGTAGCGCACGTCGCTAATGTCGATGCCGCGGGCGAGAACATCGGTTGCCACCAGCACGTCGACGGTGCCGCCGCGGAAGGCAGAAAGCGCGCGCTCGCGCTGGGCCTGGCTACGGTTGCCGTGAATCGCGGCGGCCTTGATGCCCTTGCGCTCCAGACGACGGCAGCAGCTGTCGGCGCGGTGCTTGGTGCGCATAAAGACAATAGTGCGCTCCGGGCCTTCCTTCTTGAGGAACTCGGGCAGCAAGTTGTTCTTGGCCTCGATGGACACCGGGAACACAAACTGGTCGACGGTGTCGGCGGTCGACGTGGCGGGCGCGATCTCCACGCGGGCCGGATCGCTCACCAGGTCGGTGATCTCGCCCACGGCTTCCTCGTCAAGCGTCGCCGAGAACAGCAGCGTCTGGCGCTCGGGCGGCGTCTCGCGCACAATGCGGCGAACGGCGGGCAAAAAGCCCATGTCGAGCATGCGATCGGCCTCGTCGAGCACCAGGACCTTGACCTCGTCCAGGTGGCAGGCACCCTGCTCGATTAGATCGACCAAACGGCCCGGCGTTGCGACCAGGATGTCGCAGCCGTACTTGAGGGCAGCGGTCTGGGGCTTGTAGCTCACGCCGCCCACGACGGTCACGGCGACATGACCGGTGACGTCGGCAATTTTGCTTGCGACCTCGTCGATTTGCTGGGCAAGCTCGCGCGTAGGGGTGATGACGAGCATCACGGGGCCACGACCGTTGCCCTCGGGCTTTTTAGCACCGCGACGACGGTTGCGGGAGCCGCGCTCGCGCACGGGTTTGGGAGGAGCGATGTGCTCCAGATTGTTCATGGTCGGCAGCAAAAAGGCAGCCGTCTTGCCGGTGCCGGTCTGAGCGGCGGCAAGCAAGTCGCGGCCTTCGAGCACCACAGGAATCGAGCCGGCCTGCACGGGCGTCGGCGCCGTGTAGCCCAGGTTCTCGATAGCACGGAGCATCTCGTCGGAAAGGCCCAGCTCGTCAAAGGCGGGCAGGCTCTCGGTAGCGGACTCGACGGCCTGGGCAGCATTTGCCTCATCGGCGGCATCGAAGGCAGCCTGGGTCATGGCCTCACGGGTCTCGTCCAGGATCTCGGCGTCGGTGACGTCGGATACAGAATTACGCATATGTTGTTGTTCCTTATCTGCACGCGCAATGGGCACGGCATGCGGCCGCGCGGGCGTGCTTGGTAGTGCGCTAATACATACAAAAACGGGTGCGCACAGAGAGGACGTTGCTCAGCACGCTGGCGATCGCTTTGGCAGCCCTATCACGCGCCGTCCAGACGCAGCAGCTCTAAGCGATGGAGCAGATTCGCCGCCGGTTAGTATACCCGTACTCCGCATGCCCCCACGTAAACCACAGATGACGAGGCGGGCTCGAGGTGGGCCCGGCCGATTGTCTCAATCTGTAACATCTACAGGGCAAATCTTCCTCTGCGTGTTACAGGTCGAGACAAACGGTCGACACGGTTCACAAACGTCTCAATCTGTAACAGTTACCGAGTAAAATCGGTCCTAATTGTTATAGATCAAGACAGAGGGGGATTTCCGTCCAGTCCAAACCAAATCTCTCAGTCTTCCTGCAATTTCGAACATGTGGCCTATAATGTTGCTTTGGTTACGCTACATATTGCGCAGCCATTTAATACGTCGCCCACCGGGGCCATTAATTCCTATCGCCATATTGGCTAGGAAGCAATCAAAGGAGGTATCCGTGGCAGCAGAGACACCTTGCTCGGTCCTCTATAACGATATTCGCTCGTTCGGCGGTCTTAGACATCTCGAGATCGCCCGAATGCTCATCAATGGAAACTCTTATCTCGGCAGTACCCTGCTCGAGAAATGCTCTTCCAACCGCTCGTATCTCACCCGTTACATCGTCCATCGCGAGCCTGACCAGTGCGCGCCCGCCATCTACAGCGACTTTGCCGTCACCACGCTCAATCTTTCCGCGGCAATCTGCAGCAAGCTCGGCGGCGGCGAGTCCGCCTATCAGGCAATCGCCGAGCACTATCGCGGCCCGGCCGCCAACGAAATGATGTCGGCTCTCGCCAGCTACAAGTTGGACAGCCGCCTATATGCAAATGCCCTCAATCACATCGACAACTTTGACGGCAATGCCGTGCGCGAGAAGAGTACGCTTTACCTTATGCTCTTTGTGGCAACGGGGGCGCTCGCCGACCCCATCCAAGGCGTGGCCACCGTCGAGCGCTTTTGCGACAGCAAGACAGGCGGGCACTTTGGCACCACCGAAACTACCGTCGGACGTGGCTTTATGAGCAGCCTGGAGCAGCCGCGCACTGTCGCCCCCAACCTCGGTCTGCTCAGAACCCATGCCGACAACTGCGCCGACATGCAAATCCATCCCCTCACACGCGATCCGCGCGGCACGGTAATTGGGTCCTTGCCCAAAACTTCGCCCAGCATCACCGATGTAGGCGCTGATGCATCGCGCGAGCATCTCCGCATTTGGCTCGAAGGTGGACGCTGGTACGCCCAGGGCCTTGGGTCGACCAACGGCACAGTGCTCGAATCGGGCGCGGGCGACGGCGATATTGTGATTGAGCCGCCGCGCGACCAACGCGAGCCCGGCAAGATCTATCCCCCAGTGGAAATCGAAAACAGTGACAGGCTCCATCTGGGTCTCTACACGACATTCCTTGTCATTGTGGACTAGCGCGGACGGCGATCGAAAGACGGTCGCCGTCCGTCTTTCGTCTTCTACCTTCTGCGTCGTAAACGACAATACTCAGCGGTATACGTGGGCAGTGTGGCTATCATGGTACTTTACCGATATCCACACTGCCCACGTATACGCGCAGCAACCCATGCTAGACAAAGGAACGCCATGGATACTACCGATAGCGCCTATGGCGACAAACTCATCCGTCTTGACACGTTCGACACCGCCGTGGCGGTCGACCCCAGTGCCAAGGACGACGCCAAGCGTCGGTTTATGACGCTTATTCTTCAGACGGCATACCGCGACGGCGGCAATATCGGAGATGTGCTTCGCGCGACCAACACAAGCGGCGAGGTTTTTGCCGTCAAGCTACTCAAGGACAACGCCATCCTTTCCGGCCAAGCCCCCGATCGCTCCGCCGAGCAATCGGCCGCGCACCGGGCCAACACCGCCGCGCTGTTCGAGGAGTACCGTCATCTGTGTACCGTCTCGCACCTGCGCGGATTTCCGCGCGTCTATGGCTACGGATCGTGCGAGAACGACCCGCTCATCCTCATGGAGTGGGTCGAGGGCACCTCACTCAAACAGGCGCTGCCCCTGCTTCCGCACGACGCCTTGGGCGGGCTGACCACCCAGATGGTCGCCGCCGTCGGAAACGCCGTGCTTCGTGCGCTCTTGATGACCCAAGGCCTCGTGAATCCGGTCGTCCATCGCGACTTGTCGCCCGCCAATATCATGTTCCGTACCACCAGTCGAACGCTCGAGCAGCAGATCGTCGATTGCTCCTTTGACCCCTGCCTCATCGACATGGGCTCCGCGACCATGGCCCTCGGCGACGACACGATCACCCGGCGCGCCGACATCTGGCGCTTTGCCACGCCCGCATACGCCGCGCCCGAGATGCTCACGCAGGATATCGAAGGCATTGCGGCCCTTCGCCGCTCGCCCGCAATCGACGTCTACGCGCTTTCGAGCATTCTGTACCAGCTCTACAGCGGTCGCAAACCGTTCGATGTCGAGTCGACGGGTGCCGCGGCAACTGGCTCGTTCTACCTCATAAAGACCAAGACCAAGCCGGCACCGCTCGAGCCGCGATGCAATGACGACGAGGCGCTCGTCCAGATCATCATGAAAGGCATTTCAGTCGAGCAGTGCGATCGTCCCACCGAGCAGCAAATGCTCGAGGTGCTCTCGGCATACCTCACCGATGCCGAATCCGAGGGCCGCGAAGGCGCAGGAGAAGAGGTCGCGATTGATATCGATTCTGGCACGCACCTTAAGGTCGACGTCGTCGGCGAGCGCGCGAGAGAGATCCTGGAGCAGGCCCGGCACGATGCCATGACCCGCCGTCGGTTTATTATCGGCGGCGTCGTCGCTGCCGTTGCGGGGCTCGGCGTTATCGGGGCGGCAACCCATGGCTTTGGCATCCCCGACTACCTGGACGGCATCCGCGGTTCGCTTGACGACTACACCTGGGATCAGCTGCAGGAGATTTCGCTCAAGATTAAGGCCGCCGAGACCCGTAGCGAGGCACGCGAGATTGCCAAGCGCTATCATCTGCTCGATGACAACGGACATATCCCCTATCCGTGCACCAAGCGCGTCACGCTCACCAACGGGCTGGAGGTCGGCGCACAGCTTGTGGGCATCCGCCACGACGAGCTTTTGGACGGAACGGGCAAGGCCGGACTGACGTTTATGTTCGATGCGGGTATTGCCGAGCGCGACGCCGCGGCCCAACCGTTGAGCGCCGGCTGGGCAGATTGCGAACTGCGGGAATGGCTCGATGACGACGGCCTTAAGCTGCTGCCCAACGAGTTGCGCGCACTCATCAAATCTGTCAAAAAGATCTCGAATAACGTTGGCGCCACCAGAAGTGCATCGTGTCTGAGCAAGTTGCCCGCAACCCTTTGGCTGCCCGCCATGGTCGAGCTGTGCGGTACGCAACCGCCCGAGTCATTTGCCGAGGGCTTTCACTACCTGGCCGACATCTACAACGGCGAGGGCAAGGAGTACCAACTCTTCCGCGAGCTCAAGGTAAGTCCGTATACCACGAACGAGATGATGGTTCGTCAGTGGAAGGGCAAGGATGCCTGTTGGTGGGAGCGTACGGCAAGCCCCGACACGTCGGAGAACGAGGGCACGCTCTATATGAACCGCGTGGGCGACGACGGCGACGTCTTTAATTACGCCACGCCTGCAAGCAAGCCCGATAAGCGAACCTGCGTGATCCCCGGGTTCTGTATCTAGGCGGCGGGCGTCTTGCCGTGACGGGACCCCTCCCCGGCAATTGTCTCGATCTGTAACACTAGCTCGGCAGATACAGGTTTAGATGTTACAGAACGAGACAAACCCCAGCCCCGCAAGACAACATCTCAATCTGTAACAGTTAGAGGTCATTTTCCCTGCCAGATGTTACAGATTGAGACATTGAGTTTCCTGCCAACTGTTTGTCTTGATCTGTAACAAATACTCGGTAAAACGGGGTCTAGTTGTTACAGATCGAGACGTTAGTTTTCGGCTGAAATGTTTGTCTCAATCTGTAACAGCTATGGTTCAAAAACCGGTCCAGACGTTACAGATTGAGATGTTTGGCAGAGACGGCCACCGATTGAGCAGCCACCCTCATCTGTAATGAAAAGTCATACATTCAAACTATTACTGAACACCCCCAGGGGGTATTGGTGTATAGTATCGGCAGGTTAACAATTACAACACCGAACTACAGAAAGGAGAAGCCATGGCTCAAGATACGTTCGACGTGGGCGGCATGACATGCGCTGCCTGCCAGGCACACGTGGACCGCGCCGTGAGCAAACTCGACGGCGTCCAATGCGTCGCGGTCAACCTACTCGCCGGCTCCATGTTGGTCGACTACGACCCCGCGCAGGTCACCCCCGACGACATCTGCACCGCTGTCGATCGCGCAGGGTACTCGGCCTCGCCCGTCGACGCGGGCGACGCCGGCCCAAGCGGCAGCGCACAAGCCAGGACCGGCGCCGCCCATATGGAGTCGCCGACCAAAAAGCTGGAGGCCACTGCCTCCGCCATGCGCACCCGGCTCATCATCTCGATTGTCTTCCTTATCCCACTGTTCTACATAGGCATGGGGCACATGCTCGGCTGGCCGCTGCCCGGCATTTTCACGGACCATACCCACAGCATGACGCTCGCGCTCACCGAGCTCGTCCTGCTCATCCCCATCGTCTACGTCAACGACGCATACTTTATCAACGGGTTTAAATCGCTCGCGCACGGCGCGCCGACCATGGACGCTCTCATCGCCGTCGGCGCGACCGCTTCCGTCGCCTGGTCGCTCTATGCCATGTTTATCATGGCCGACCAGCTGGCCGCCGGGCAAATCCACGAGGCCATGATGACGGGCATGGACAACCTGTATTTTGAGAGTGCGGGCACGATCCTGTCGCTCGTCACCGTGGGCAAATACCTCGAGACACGCAGCAAATCCAAAACCGGCGGCGCTATCGAGGCGCTCATCGACTTGGCACCCAAGACCGCGACCGTCGTGACCGACGACGGCGCCGAAGCCACCGTCGACGTCGACAGTATCCTTCCAGGCCAGGTCCTGCGCGTGCGCCCCGGAGAGTCCATCCCCGTCGATGGCGTGGTGCTCGAGGGCAGCTCGGCCGTGGACGAGAGTGCGCTCACCGGCGAGTCTATCCCCGTGGAAAAGACCGCCGGTGCTACCGTTAACGCCGCCACCGTCAACCGCACCGGTTCGTTTACCTTCCGCGCCACGCGGGTGGGTGCCGACACGTCGCTCGCCAAGATTATCCAGCTCGTCGAGGACGCCAATGCCACCAAGGCACCCATTGCTCGACTGGCCGACAAGGTCGCCGGCGTGTTTGTGCCCGTGGTGTTCGTGATCTCGGCCGCGACCTTCGTGGTGTGGATGGCACTGACCGGAAGCATCAACGAAGCGCTTACCTCCGCCGTCGCCGTGCTGGTGATCAGCTGCCCGTGCGCGCTGGGCCTGGCCACGCCCGTCGCCATTATGGTTGGCACCGGCAAGGGCGCCGAGATGGGCATTCTGTTCAAGAGCGCCGAGGCGCTGGAGAACCTGCGCAGCGTGGGCACCGTGGTGCTCGATAAGACGGGCACCGTCACCCGCGGCAAGCCTGCCGTGACCGATATCGTGGTAGCCACGCGCGCTGACGGCTCGCCCGCCATGAGCGAAAAGGCGCTGCTCAAGCTGGCCGCCGCGCTGGAGCGCTCGAGCGAGCACCCGCTGGCAGAGGCGATTATGGCCGAGTGCGAGGCGCGCGGAATTGTCGCGCGCATGGTCGAGGACTTTGCCGCCGTGCCCGGACGAGGCGTTACGGCACGCGAGGGGCAGAATGTCATCGCAGCCGGCAACGTGCGCCTGATGGACGAGTTGGGCGTTACCGTGCCCGCGGGTCTTGCCGAGCAATTTGCCGCCGAAGGCAAGACGCCGCTGTTCTTTGCCAAGAACGGCGAGCTTGTCGGCACCATCGCCGTGGCTGACGAGGTCAAAGAGACGAGCGCCGAGGCCATCGCTGCGCTCCGCAAGCTCGGCGTCGACGTGCGCATGCTCACCGGCGACAACCGCGTGACGGCCGAGGCCATCGCCCGCCGCGTGGGGCTGAGCAGCGAGCAGGTCATCGCCGACGTCCTCCCCGCCGACAAGGAACGCCACGTGTGCGAACTGCAGGATGCGGGCGGCAAGGTCGCCATGGTGGGCGACGGCATCAACGACTCCCCCGCCCTGGCGCGCGCCGACGTGGGCCTTGCTATCGGCACCGGCGCCGACATCGCCAAGGAGGGCGCCGACGTGGTACTCATGCGCAGCGACCTCATGGACGTCGCCCGAGCCATCGAGCTTTCACGCGCCACGATCCGCAACATCAAGCAGGACCTGTTCTGGGCACTGTTCTACAACGGCATCGGCATTCCGCTGGCGGCGGGCGTGTTCTTCCCGCTCACCGGATGGCAGCTCTCGCCGATGTTTGGCGCCGCGGCCATGAGCCTGTCGAGCGTGTGCGTCGTAAGCAATGCGCTGCGCCTGAAATCCTTTAAGCCCAAGACGGCGCACTGATGCACCCGACCTTGCCCCTCAAACCGTCGCTCGCGTACCCAAGTACGCTTCGCTCCTCTTTCGGGGCAATCTCGGGCACCTCAGCGCACCTTTAAGATGACGCTGTTCACGACTAAACTGTCAGATAATCTCAATCGATAAGGAGTACACCCATGCGATACACAATCAAGACTTCCGGCCTCATGTGCGGCCACTGCGACGCCACCGTCGAGACGGCGTTGCTCAGCGTGGCCGGCGTGACCGACGCCGACGCCGATCACGAGACTCAGACCGTCCAGGTGGAGTGCGCCGACACCGTGACCGCCGAGCAGCTCGCCGCCGCCGTCGAGGGCGCCGGCGAGAAGTTCCACGCCCTATCCGTGACCGCCGCGTAGCAGACGCCGCCCACTCAATCCTCAGAAGTTGCGGTGAAATACGGACTGTTGTGCCGCCCTAGGCCTTTAAACGGTCCGTATTTCACCGCAACTGACAGGGGCATCCGGAAGATCGACCAGAAACGAGGACCCGCCATGATGGCAGACCATAAATCGGTGACCCGCATGCTCAAGACGGCACGCGGTCAGATCGACGGCATCCTGCGGATGGTCGAGGAGGACCGCTACTGCGTCGATATCTCCACGCAGCTCATGGCCACACAGGCGCTCCTCGCGCGCATCAACGCCGACGTGCTCAAGGCACATATCGAGGGCTGCGTGACTTCGGCAATCGAATCGGGCGACGAAGACCTCAAAGCCGCCAAACTCGCCGAGATCGAACGCGTCGTCGATAAACTCTCCAAGTAATTGGGGCATTGGGGACAGACCGCTTTGCACCTTCTTGGTGCATCGGGGACAGGTATGTTTGCACCACCTTGGTGCAGATTGACCTGTCCCCCTTGCTCTAAATCGGGTATAAAGGCGTGCAGCATATCGAACGAAAGGCAATTTGCATGAATGACTTTATGAAGGGCCGCAATGGTGCCGATGAACTCACCATCGTGATGGGTTTTGCCGGCATTGCCATCGCGATGATCGGATCGATAGCCCACATCCAGTGGCTCAGCTGGATTGCCATCGCCGTGATCGTGATTGGCGTGCTGCGCGGCCTGTCCAAAAACATCGATGCGCGTCGCAAGGAAAACGCTGCCTTTGTCGCCGCGACCGCGAACGTCCCCGGCTTGGGCAAGTTTGTCGCCAGCTTGGGCGGCGGCGCTGCAGCGGCCAGCACCTCGCGCGCGGCTGGAACGAGCAAGGAAGACTTTGAGCGCGCCAAGCGCACGGCCAAGAAGATGTGGAAGGGACGCAAGACCACGGCATACCTCAAGTGTCCCAACTGCGGCCAGATGCTCTCCGTCCCCAAGGGCAAAGGCAAGATCCGCGTCACCTGCCCCAAGTGCCACGCCAAGATGGAAACCCGCTCCTAGCGCCCGCACGCGGGACAAATTAATCAGGTTTGTTTGTCCCAAATCTTAAGTATTTGTTCGATAAAAAAGCCGAGGCCTCGTGTTGAGACCTCGGCTTTTTGTATGCGGCAACGGAGCTGCACCTTTGTCACATCTACGCCAAACCGTCGCGGGCCAGCTCCTCGGCCAGCGCTTCGGCAGGCATGGCCATAATCGCGTCGAGCTCGGCGTCCACCTCGGGAATACGCTTCACCTTGAGCTTGCGTACCAAATCACCGCGACACATCACATGCGTCGGCTCACGCAGAGCGCACAGGTCATCGAGCGGATTCTTACGCGTCACCAGGATATCGGCGGCCTTGCCGCACTCGATCGTACCGGTCTCGCCGCCCAGCCCCAGCAGCTCGGCGTTGACTTGCGTAGCCGTATGCAGCGCAAAGGCGTTGCTCACGCCCACGTACTTGGCAAAATAGGCCACCTCGCGCCACATGTCGTACTGCGTCACGAACGGGCAGCTTGAGTCCGTGCCCAAGCCCACCTTAACGCCGGCATCCAGCGCCGCACGAGCACTCTCAATAATGCCCGAGCACACGATGTCGCCGTTCTTCTTTTGCGTATCGGTCGAATGGGTCTTTTCCGGGTCGAGCAATACAAACGGTAGTGCCGGGCTGATCGTGCAGGTCACGCTCGGCGCGCGTCCCTCGAGCTGCGTGCCCGCGGCGCCACGGTACAGCTCCAGGATCTCGGGCGTCATCGGGGCACCGTGCTCGATCGTGTCGACCCCGGCCTCAAGCGCGGCCTTCACGCCCTCGGTGCTCTCGACATGAGCCATGACCGGAAGGCCAACCTCGTGCGCCGCCTTGCACGCCGCCGCGGCGACATCGACCGGCATGCGCAGCACGCCCGGCTCGCCCACCTCGGTCGCATCGAACACACCGCCCGTTACGAACAGCTTAATGACGTCGGCGCCGCGCGCATACAGGTCTCGCACCTGCTCGGCTGCCTCGACGGGGCTGTTGGCCACCTGGGCGAACAAGCCCGCGCCATGGCCGCCCGGCACCGTGACGCCCGTTCCCGGCGCTACCAGGCGCGGACCCTGATACTTGCCGGCGTCGATAGCGTCGCGCGCGGCAATGTCGGCAAACAGCGGGTCGCCCGCGCCGCGCGCCGTGGTCACGCCGCTTGCCAGCTGCTGCTGGGCACTGCCCTTGAGGATGCGGCGGACGACGGCACGGCCCACGGGATTATCGAGCTTCTTCATCAGCGCGCCCGCATCGCCCGCCGAAACCGGCTTGCCCGAGCCGCACAGATGCGCATGCATATTGATGAGACCGGGCATGAGATACGCACCACCCAGGTCGATAACCTCGGCACCTGCAGGCGCCTGCGCCACAGCACTCGGCCCCATCCAGGTGATGACGCCGCGCTCAACAGTCACGGCCATATCGGGTTGCGGCTCCATATGTTCCGAACCATCCAGAATGGTCGCATTGATAAACAACGTGGAACGATCGGCAGATGCCATATCGAGCTCCTCCCTCACGATTAACATGAACATTTGTCCATTATCACCCAATGCAGCGACCTAAAGTCGAGCATATCGGTTAACGGAGGGACGAGAGAAATGTGAGGGCAAACGGAGACAGCGTGGCGATACTTCGGCCGTGCTGACGAAACACCTCAATCTGTAACAGTTAGGCCGCCCCCCAGGCCGTTAAACGTTACACATCGAGACTTATCAGCAGCTCCTACTCCCACTCCTGCTCGTAGATGTTGAGGGACTTTACGTACCGCCCCTGGGCGCCCATGATGTCGCGGACCAGACGCAAGAAGAAGCTGATGCACGAGGTGTCAAAGCCGTCCTGCAGATCCTCGGGATGCACCGCACCAGGCCCATCGACCGCCGTGTCGTTCAGGCGCGCGATGTCATACAGGTAGAGCTGTCCCGCCGTAAGCCAGACATCGTCGGCGCAGGCGAGGCGCACCGCAATCGCGCCGTCGTTCCAATGCTCCTTCCGCACGATATGCGGGTCGTAGACATCAAAGCGATGATCGGTGCGCGTGTCCTTCAGCACGACCATGCCGGACGCAGGATTCTTGTCCAAAATGCCAAAGCGCGAGAAATACTGCGTGTCACGCACCTGCTTAAGTCGCCCGAGCGAAGCAGGAGAAATTGACGCTGGCGGCTCGTCCACATACAGCTCCAACAGCGTCTTGCCGTGGTAATAGGGGCGCTCAAACAGCAGCCAATCGGTAAACGCCATGTTGTAGGCCATGATTTCGTTTTGAGAAGGTTCCTCGCAATAGCTCAGCCACGGATCGACGATAATCTCGAACTGCTCGCGCGCCGGCTCCAGGAATTGAAACTTCCGCAGCATCCAAAAGTGAGCCATGTCGGCAATATCGTTGCCGACGGCTTCGGCCAGCTCTGCTCGGTCAAAAACTTGGTCAGTCATGGCATCCTCCTCAAACTGATGGACCTCAATTTGAGCTTACGAGGAGGGTGGGCAACCGAGGCAAGCGCGGGCAAAATAGGCCTTCGACTGCAAACCAGATGCTAACCAAACACTTGACGGGACACTTGACCGAATGAGCGCACCGCAACAAAACCGCAGGTAGACATAGACAGCCAACCCGCCCTTTTGAGCCAGATGCCCGCAGGCACCACAGAAACAACAGGTGACCACAGCCCAAAAAGTCGACAAATGAACACCCGCACGTCAGTAAACGAACGAACCACTCGCAAAGAGTGTCCCCAACGACTAGACAAAAAATGACTAGTCATTGGGGACGTTCTTAAATGACTACTTTACAGCTCCAGCGCGTCGGCGACTTCGGCTGCGCAGGCCAGGGCGTCGGCCATAGCGTTCACCACGAGCGAGCTGCCGTTGCGAGCGTCACCCGCCACATACACCGGCGCGGCATCCGCAGCAACGCCATCCACGCGGGCCGCAAGGTGCGAGCCCTCGGAAGCCATCACGGGCAGCGGGCGGCCCGCCGTGGCAACGGGCACGCCGACAGCTTCGAACACGCTGTGTTCCGGACCCGTAAAGCCACAGGCGATGAGCACCAGCTGGGCCGGCACCTCGTGCTCGGAGCCCGCAATGCGTTCGGGCTTGCCGGCCGACCAATCCAGATCGACCACGCGCAGACCCGCAGCCGCGCCCTTCTTGTCCAGCAGCACCTCGAGCGTGTCCACGCCCCAAGCGCGCATCTCGCCGCCCATGGCAGCGATAGCCTCCTGCTGGCCGTAGTCGGTCTTCTTCACGTTGGGCCACTGCGGCCAGGGGTTGCCTGCCGCGCGCTTATCGGGCGCAGCCGGCAAGAACTCAAACTGGCGCACGCTGCGCGCGCCCTGACGCACGGCGGTACCCACGCAGTCGTTTCCAGTATCGCCACCGCCAATGACCACGACGTCCAGGCCGCGCGCGTTCACCGCGGGCTTGCCGCCATCGAGCACCGAGACGGTCGAAGCCGTCAGGTAGTCCACGGCATACACCACGCCCGGGGCATCAATGTTCGCAGCCGAAAGTCCACGCGGAGCACGGGCGCCGGCAGCCACCACGGCGGCGTCAAAGTCGTCGAGCCTGGCGGTAACCTTGGGATCGCTCACGTCGGCGCCCAGCTCGAACACAATACCCAGCTCGCGCATGAGCGCCACACGACGCTCGACCACAGACTTCTCGAGCTTCATGTTGGGAATGCCGTACATGAGTAGGCCGCCGGGGCGGTCGTCGCGCTCAAACACCGTCACGCGGGCACCGCGACGTGCAAGCTCCCATGCTGCCACCAGGCCAGCCGGGCCGGAACCAACCACGGCGACCGAGGGCGCGTCCTCCCCTGCCGGCTCAAAGCGACGTGGGCCGCCGTTGGCCCACTCATGGTCGCTGATCGCACGCTCGTTATCGTGAATCGTCGTGGGTTGGCCGTCGACCGAGCCCAGGTTGCACGCGGCCTCGCACAGTGCCGGGCACACGCGGCTCGTGAACTCAGGCATGGGCGAGGTGAGCGACAGGCGCTCGGCAGCCTCATCCCAGCGGCCGCGGTACACCAGCTCGTTCCACTCGGGAATCAAGTTGTGCAGCGGGCAGCCGCTCGGACGTGCCTTGCCAAAGCTCGCGCCCATCTGGCAAAACGCCACGCCGCACATCATGCAGCGGCTCGCCTGGGCGCGACGTGCGTCGTCATCGAGCTCCACATACAGGGGATCAAAATCATGACTGCGCTCCTCCACGGGACGCAGCTCGTGGGTCACGCGATCGATATCAAGAAAAGCACCGGGCTTACCCATGGCACTTACGCCTCCTTCTTGGTCGAAGCAACAGGGCTGGCAGCCACGGACGCAGCGCCCGCAGCACCGCCCGCAGCATCGAAGCGAGCGACATCCGCAGCGCTCGCGCGACCGGTCACGATGTCAAACGCCAGCTCCTCTGCCTGCGCATGCGTCTTGCCGACGGCCTCGGCGGCGGCGACAATCGCCAGCACACGCTCGTACTCGGTCGGAATGACCTTCACAAAGTGCTTGCTCATCGTCTCAAAGCTGTAGAGCAGCTTGATGCCGCGCGGGCTCTGCGTCGCGTCCACGTGCTCCTGGATGAGCTCGCGAATCTGCGCCAGCTCGCCGGCAGTCGGGGCCTTGAGCTCAACGCTCTCGTGGTTCACGCGGGCATCGAGCGTGCCGTACTGGTCAAAGACATAAGCCACGCCACCCGTCATGCCGGCAGCGAAGTTCTGCCCGACCTCGCCCAGGATGAGCGCCAGGCCACCCGTCATGTACTCGCAACCGTGGTTGCCGCAACCCTCGACCACCACGGTGGCACCGGAGTTGCGTACGCCAAAGCGCTGGCCGGCCAGGCCGTTGATGAAGCCACGGCCGCTCGTGGCGCCAAAGAACGCAACGTTGCCCACGATGATGTTTTCGTCGAACTTATAGGTCGCATGCGGGTTGGGGCGCACCGACACCTCGCCGCCCGAAAGGCCCTTGCCAAAGTAGTCGTTGGCGTCGCCGCACACGTTGAGCGTAATGCCGCGCGGCAGGAAGGCGCCAAAGCTCTGACCGGCCGATCCATCGCAATCGATGGTGATGGAGCCGGCGGGCAGGCCCTCGGGATGTGCCTTGGTCACCGCGTTACCCAGGATGGTGCCCACGCAACGGTTGACGTTGGCGATATCAGCGCGGAAGCGAATCGGACGCAAGTGGGCACGGGCATCGGCCGTATAGGGCACGAACAGCGTGGAGTCGAGCGTCTTGTCGAGCTCGCTGTCCGCGGCCATCTGCGGCAGGAAGTGACGACCGTCGGCACCCGGGATATGAGCACCGAACTCGCAGGTCGCGCTCGCCAGCACGGGCGACAGATCGAGCAGGTTGGCCTTACGGTTGCCCGGGACCTCAATCTGGCGCAAGCACTCGGGATGGCCGACCATCTCGTCGACGGTGCGGAAGCCCAGGCTCGCCATGACCTCGCGCAGTTGCCCGGCAACAAAGAGCATAAAGTGCTCGACGTGCTCGGGCTTGCCGCGGAAGCCGCGACGCAGGCGGCAGTTTTGCGTGGCGATGCCGGCGGGGCAGGTATCCTGCTGGCAGTCGCGCTGCATGAGGCAGCCCATCGAGATGAGCGGCATGGTCGCAAAGCCAAACTCCTCGGCGCCCAGCAGGCAGGCGACGGCAACATCGGTGCCGTCCATGAGCTTGCCGTCGGCCTCGAGCACCACGCGCGAGCGCAGGCCGTTTTGCAGCAGCGTCTGCTGGGCCTCGGCAAGGCCAAGCTCCAGCGGCAGACCGGCGTGCCAGATCGAATCGCGAGCAGCGGCACCCGAGCCGCCATTGTGGCCGCTGATCAAGATCTTGTCGGCAGCGCCCTTGGCCACACCGGTGGCGATGGTGCCGACGCCGGCCTCGCTGACCAGCTTGACCGACACGCGCGCGCCGGGGTTGGCATTCTTAAGGTCAAAGATCAGCTCTGCCAGGTCTTCGATGGAGTAGATGTCGTGATGCGGCGGAGGCGAGATCAGGCCGATGCCGGGCGTGGACTGACGGACCTCGGCAATCCAGGGGTAGACCTTCTTGCCGGGCAGGTGGCCACCCTCGCCGGGCTTGGCGCCCTGGGCCATCTTGATCTGAATCTCGAAGGCGCTGCACAGGTAGCGGCTCGTCACGCCAAAGCGCGCACTTGCCACCTGCTTGATCGCGGAGTTCTTGGAATCACCGTTAGCCAGCGGGGTCTCGCGACGCGGATCCTCACCGCCCTCGCCGGAGTTGGAACGGCCGTGCAGGCGATTCATGGCGATGGCCATGCACTCGTGCGCCTCTTTGCTGATGGAGCCGTACGACATGGCGCCGGTGTTAAAGCGGCGGACGATGTTGAGCGCGGGCTCGACCTCGTCGAGCGAAACCGGCGTGCGGCCGCTGGCATTAAAGTCGAGCAAGTCGCGCAGGCGCACGGCACGGCCGGTACGGTGCAGACGGGCGCTGTACTCCTTAAAGGTGTCGTAGCTGTCCTCACGGCAGGCGGTCTGGAGCAGGTAGACGGTCTGAGGGTCGATGAGGTGTTCCTCGCCGCCGAGCGGGCGCCACTTGGTCAGACCCAGCGTGGGCAGCTGATCGGGAGCCGGGCTCTTAAGGATAGCGAGCGCGGCGTCGTAGCGCTCGCTTTGCTCGCGCTCGACGTCCTCGACACCCATACCGCCCACACGGCTCACCGTGCCGGCAAAGTACGCGTTGACGAACTCCGGCGTAAAGCCCACGGCCTCGAAGATCTGCGCCGAATGGTAGCTCTGCACCGTGGAGATGCCCATCTTGGACATGATGGAGACGATGCCGGCGGTCGCAGCCTTGTTGTAGTTGGCGATGCCCTGCTCGGCCGTCACGTCCAGGTCGCCGTGTGCCGCCAGATCGCGGATGCACGCATGCGCGTTATACGGATAGATGCCGCTCGCGGAGTAGCCCACCAGCGCCGCAAAGTCGTGCGGGGACACGGCGTCGCCGCACTCCACCACGATATCGGCAAAGGTGCGCACGCCGGCACGGATCAGATGGTTGTGCACGCAACCCACGGCGAGCAGCGACGGCACGGGGACCTCGCCCGCAGCGGCGCGATCGCTCAGCACCACGATGTTCACGCCATCGCGCACCGCAGCCTCAACGTCCTCTGCAAGCTGCTTGAGCGCAGCCTGCAGCGCGCCCTCGCCGGCATTGCGGCGGTACACGGCACGGAAACGGCGGGTCTTAAAGCCCACGCGGTCGATGGCGCAAATGCGGTCAAACTCCTCCTTGCTCAGCAGCGGTCGCTCCAAGCGAACCAGCTGGCAGGCCGTACGGGAGTCCTCGAGCAGGTTACCGTGATTGCCCAGGTAGAGCGTGGTCGAGGTGACCATATGCTCGCGCAGGGCGTCGATCGGCGGGTTCGTGACCTGGGCGAACAGCTGATAGAAGTAGTCAAAGAACGAGCGCGTCTTCTTGGACAGGCAGGCCAGCGGCGCATCGATGCCCATCGAGGCGAGCGGTGCCTTGCCCTGCTGGGCCATGGGACGCACGACCTCGTCGACGTCATCCCAGTGGTAGCCGAGCTTGGCCATACGCACGGCGGCGGGCACCTCGGCGTCCTCGGCGGGCGTTGCCGCGGAAGGCCTATCGAGCGCGTCGACGGTCAGCGTCTCCTCGGCAATCCAATCACGGTAGGGCTTTTCCTTAGCGTAACGGGCGCGCAGCTCGTCGTTGTAGATTACGCGGCCGCGAGCAAAATCGACCTCGAGCATCTGGCCCGGTCCCAAGCAGCCGCTCGTCAGGATGTTCTCGGGGCTCACCTCGATGGTGCCCACCTCGCTTGCCAGCATAAAACGACCGTCGCGCGTCACATAATAGCGGGCGGGACGCAGGCCGTTACGGTCGAGGGCGGCGCCCAGGGTACGGCCATCGGTAAAGGCGATAGCGGCAGGACCGTCCCACGGCTCCATGAGCATGGACTGGTAAGCGTCGTAGGCGCGGCGTTCCTCACCCAGGTTGTCGTTGTGGTCCCATGGCTCGGGCAGCAACATGGACGCGGCACGCGTGAGCGGACGGCCGTTCATGACCAAGAATTCGAGCACGTTGTCCAGAATCGCGGAGTCGGAACCCTCGCGGTTGATGATCGGCATCACGCGCTCAAGATCATGCTGCAGCACGGGGCTGTACAGGTTGGGCTCGCGGGCACGAATCCAGTTGACGTTACCCTTGAGGGTGTTGATCTCGCCGTTGTGGATGATAAAGCGGTTGGGGTGCGCACGCTCCCAGCTGGGCGTGGTGTTGGTGGAGTAGCGCGAGTGGACGAGCGCCACGGCCGTTTTGACGGCGGCATCGTTGAGATCGATGAAGAAGCGGCGCATCTGCGTGGCGACGAGCATGCCCTTGTACACGATAGTGCGCGAGCTCATGGAGCACACGTAGAAGATCTTGTCTCGCAGGGCAAACTCGGCGTCGGCCTTCTTCTCGATGGTGCGGCGGCACACGTACAGGCGACGCTCAAAGGCATCGCCGGCGGACGTGTCGTCCGGACGGCCCAGGAAGGCCTGCAGGATAGTGGGCATGCAGGCGCGGGCCGTCTCGCCCAGGTCGTGCGGGTCGACCGGCACCTCGCGCCAAAAGAGCAGCGGCACGCCGGCCTCGGCGCAGCCCTCCTCAAACACGCGGCGGGCATCCTCTACGCCCTTGTCGTCCCGCGGGAAGAACAGCATGGCCACGCCATAGTCGCCCTCTGCCGGCAGAATCTGGCCGCACTTTTGAGCCTCTTTACGAAAAAAGTGATGCGGGACCTGGAACAGGATGCCAGCGCCGTCGCCGGTGTTCTTCTCGAGGCCCGTGCCACCGCGGTGCTCCAAGTTAACCAAAATGGACAGCGCGTCATCCAGAATCTGGTGATGGCGCTCGCCGTTGATATCGGCAAGCGCACCGATGCCGCATGCATCGTGGTCGAATTCGGGGCGATAAAGGCCCTGCTGCTGAGCGGAATCTGCCTGCATCGCGATCCTCCCCTAGATATTTAGACAGTCAGTTGACTAGGCATACTAGGAGCATCGCCGGCCCGCTGTGTTTCCCGCCCGTTTCGAAACAATCGCGTAACGCGCGCCCTACGAGTGGACACCGCCGACCTCAAGGGCGACAACATAGGCCCCAAGTTCGGCCTGTTAGCTCACCACTTCAAACATCTCAATCTGTAACAGGAAGGCCCAATTACGACGACTAACTGTTACAGATTGAGATGTTTTCGAGAGACATTCCATAGGACCATTTCTTCCTGTCTCGATCTGTAACAGCTAGGCCCAATTTCCATCCCTAGTTGTTACAGATCGAGACATTTCGGCAGCCCCCTTTCACCCCCCCCATTCAAATACAACAATTTTGTTAGTCTTGGTTAACTTTTAAGCCTAAAACGGGTATCCTTTGCGGCGTCAAGCAAACGGCACGCACACCGTGCCAGATCAAGGAGGCCCCTATGGCGCACCGAGCAGACCGACAGGCAATGCAACTTGTCCTTATCCGTCACGGAGAATCCGAGTGGAACAAACTCAACCTGTTCACCGGCTGGACCGATGTTGAGCTCACCGACACGGGCCGCGAAGAAGCCGCCGCAGGCGGTCGAGCACTCAAAGAAGCCGGTTTCGACTTTGACGTCTGCTACACTTCGCGCCTCAAGCGCGCGATCCACACCCTCAACATCGTGCTCGGCCAAATGGATCGCGAGTGGCTGCCCGTCATCAAATCCTGGAAGCTCAACGAGCGCCACTACGGCGCGTTGCAGGGTCTCAACAAGGCCGATGCCGCGGCGGAGCACGGCGACGAACAGGTACTCATCTGGCGCCGCTCCTTCGATGTCTGCCCGCCGGCACTCGAGCCGGACGACGCGCGCGATCCCCACACCCAGGAGCAATACCGTGATGTCGCGCCCGATCAGCTGCCCTATACCGAGTGCCTCAAGGACACGATCGCCCGCGCCTGGCCCTATTTCGAAGACGAGATTCGCCCCCAGATGCTCGCCGGCAAGCGCGTACTCATCGCCGCGCACGGCAACTCCCTGCGCTCACTCGTCATGAAGCTCGAGCACCTCACGTCCGAGGAGATCCTCAAGGTCAACATCCCCACCGGCGTGCCGCTCGTCTACACCTTCGACACCGATTTCAACGTCCTCGACAAGCGCTACATCGGCGACCCGGCGACCATCGCCGCCAAGATCGACGCCGTGGCCAATCAGGGCAAGGCGCGCAAGTAGCCCAAACCCAAATCCGACGCGTGGCGCCGCACGGCCCAGATGCGACGTCACGCCGCCCATACGCAGGAGCGCACCATGCTCAACCATCTCAAACATCATTTTGGCTCCCGACGCACCGGCGGTCACGGAGGTCTAGACATCGCGCGGCATATCGGCCCCGGGCTGCTCGTGACCGTCGGCTTTATCGACCCGGGCAACTGGGCCTCCAATATGGCCGCGGGCTCGCAGTTTGGCTACGCGCTGCTGTGGATCGTCACGCTGTCCACGATTATGCTCATTGTGCTGCAGCACAACGCGGCGCACCTGGGTATCGCCACGGGCACCTGCCTTGCCGAGGCCACGACACGTTACCTCCCCCGCTTCGTTGGACGCACGGTACTCGCCAGTGCCTATCTCGCGACTGTCGCCACCGCCATGGCCGAAGTCCTGGGTGGCGCGATTGCCCTTCAAATGCTCTTTGGGCTGCCCGTGCGCGCGGGTTGCGTCATCGTGGCGGCAGTATCGATGGCGATGCTCATGACGAGCTCCTACAAGCGCGCCGAACGCTGGATCATCGCCTTCGTGGGTGTGGTAGGACTCTCGTTTTTAGCAGAGCTCGCGCTGGTCAAAGTCGACTGGCCGCAAGCAACCGCAAGCTGGATCACGCCCAGTATGCCCACTGGCTCTGCCGCGATCATCGTGAGTGTCCTGGGTGCGGTCGTTATGCCACACAATCTCTTCCTGCACTCCGAGGTCATCCAATCCATGCACTTCGAAGGCCAAGGCGAGCAGGTTATCGAAGAGCGTCTGCACTACGAGCTCTTCGACACGCTCTTTTCGATGGGCGTGGGCTGGGCGATCAACTCGGCCATGGTCATCCTGGCCGCAACGACCTTCTTTGCGCACGGCATTGTCGTAGACGACCTCGCCGTCGCAGCGGCCACGCTCTCCCCCATTCTGGGCCCGGCAAGCTCGACCATCTTTGCCGTGGCGCTGCTGTTTGCGGGCCTCTCGAGTAGTGTGACGGCGGGCATGGCGGCGGGCACCATCACCGCGGGCATGTTCGACGAGGAATACGACATCCACGACCGACATTCCTCGATCGGGGTGGCGGCCTGTTTCGTCGGCTCAGTGGCGGCGTGCCTGGTCGTCCCAAATCCTTTTGAAGGTCTCATCTGGAGTCAGGCGCTGCTGTCGCTTCAGCTGCCGATTACGGTCTTTGTACTCATACGGCTCACCAGCTCACGCCGCGTCATGGGCAAATACGCCAACTCGCGCCCGCTCAACGCGCTGCTCGTAGGGATCGGTGCCATCGTGACGATTCTCGATGTCGTGTTGTTGACAGGGATGTAATGGAGCAGGGCACCTACCCAGGCAAACGTCTTGATCTGTAACATCTAGACCCGTTTTGAGCCGTTAGATGTTACAGATCAAGATCATTCCGAGGGACAGCTCCGTTTGTCTCAATCTGTAACAAGTGGACCCAATTTCCGCTTCTAGATGTTACAGATCGAGACATTTCTTCAGCTCCAACCTTTTATCTCAATCTGTAACAGATAGGCCCGTTTTGAGCCGCCACTTGTTACAGATTGAGACAAACGGTCGGCCGGACTCACGTCAGACAGGATCGGCTAACAGCAGCCGTGATCCCTTGGGGACGGAGGAAAAGGGCCCCGGCCGAGAATTCGACCGGGGCCCTTGGACAGAGCTCTGTATGGCTAATCGCCGTGTGCCTGCGAGCTACTCCTCGACGAGCTCAAACTGATCGGGACCGACGCCGCACACCGGGCACACATAATCCTCGGGCAGCTCGGGCGTATCGACCTCAACCTCGTAACCGCAAACGACGCACACGAACTTATACGTCTTCTTCTCCTCAGCCATGATGTTCTCCTCTCGAACGTGACTGGTGATGTACTTCGCTTATTAGTATATGTTCTCAATAATATAATGCAAGTGTTTTTAAAACATTTCTAGCCTTGATACGAGGACGCCTTCGGAGGCGTCTTGCCCTTCAGGATCTTATGGTAGTAGTCGTAGGTCAACGGCGTCTCGTCGCTCAGGCGCTCGGCGTCCTCGACCTCGCCGATAAACAGTAGATGCGTACCCACATCCACAGTGTCGATCAAACGGCAGCTAAACAGAGCCGCCGCGTGCTCGGACACATAAGGCATGCCCAGAGCCGTCTCGCGGGTCTCGTATTTGGCAAACTTGTCATAGTTGCTGCTGGTGCGAAATCCAAAGTTGCCAATGTAGAGCATATCCGCCGTCTGGTCGATCACGGTCAGCGCAAAGGCCTTGGCAGTCTCGATCACGCCAGCGGTCACATTTTCCTTGTTTACGGCAACCGAGATGCGAGGTGGTGCTGCCGTCACCTGCACCGCCGTGTTGATGACGCAGCCGGCGCGCAGCCCGTCTGCCGCGGCGCTCACCACATACAGACCGCTCGGCATGGTAAAGAATGCAGTTTTGTCCATAACAAGTACTCCCCTAACCCGGGATTGAACCTTAAGGCTGTATGTACCCATCAGAACCACCCTTAAAAAGGGTGGTTTGCTCTTAGGGTATAACCCACGGGCCCCGGGCTCGCGTCTAAAGGCGCGGGCCCGGACTTCGTCCAGGCCTAGTGCATCTTGACCCGTGGCGCGCCGGTCGAACCGGCAGCATCACCCCCTCTTGAAGGGGTCCTCGCACTCCTTCACGCTCAGCTTGTCCAGCGCGATGTCATGGGACTCCTGCTCCCTGATGTACTTGGCGATCGTCGCCTCGTTCAGGCCGACGGTGGACACGTAGTAGCCCTCCGCCCAGAACTTCCTGTTGCCGAACTTGTACTTGAGGTTGGCGTGCCTGTCGAATATCATCAGCGAGCTCTTCCCCTTCAGGTAGCCCATGACGCTCGCGACGCTGTACTTCGGCGGGATCGCCAGCAGCACGTGCACGTGGTCGGGCATCAGGTGCCCCTCGATTATCTCGATCCCCTTGTACTCGCACAGCTTCCTGAGGATCTCCCCTATGTCGCTCCTGATTTGGTTGTAGATCACTTTGCGCCTATACTTCGGCGTGAACACGATGTGGTACTTGCACATCCACTTCGTGTGGGAAAGGCTGTAGGCCTTCTGGGCCATGGCGACCACCCCTTCGACTCGAATTCTTGACGGCCTGAACAATCGTCAATATCGGTCGGAGGGGTGGCTTTGTAAAGCCGTTTGTCTCCACCCGCATAGCGGGTGGTTTAAAGCTGGCCGCTGCGCGGCCAGCAGACTAAAGTCTTGAATAAAAAGCGGCGCCCATAACGGACGCCGTTTTTTGGAAATATATGGCAAAACAGCAAGGAAGACGGGGCGGGCGCGGTAGGGCACCTTCCCGTGAACTCGCTCCTAGCGGTTGCGTTCCTTGAGGGCGCGGTCGATCTCGCGTTGGACATCACGCTTGGCCATGTCCTCGCGCTTGTCGTAGAGCTTCTTGCCGCGACCCAGGCCCAGCAGCAGTTTTACGCGACCGTCGGTATTAAAGTAGAGCTCCAACGGAACCAGCGCATAACCACGGTTGCGAAGTTTGCCGTCAAGAAAGTCGATCTCCTTGCGGTGCAGCAGCAGACGGC
>DXZX01000010.1:0-22017 GCA_019419445.1 Collinsella sp. | reverse complement strand
CCCGCCACGAATCAGTGCAAAGGTATCGGTAATCTGGCACGCGCGCTCGCGAATCGACTTGACCTCGGTACCGCTCAGCTCAATACCGCACTCAAACGTCTCATCGATAAAGTACTCGTGATGTGCCGAGCGATTCTTGGAAATGAGCTTGCGCTCGAGCTTACTGGGCATCGCCGGCCTCCTTGGCGCCATCGGCGTTTGAGCCCGCAGCCTCGCGCTTTGCCTTGCGCTCGGCGTTAAGCTCGGCATCACTCTCGCGCACCAGCTTGATAATCGCCGCGCACGCCTCTTCGCCCACCAGGTCGCGGGCACGGACCGTCAGGCGCGTAGCCTCCTGCTTGTCGCCGTCGCTCGCAGCGTCGGTCGCGCACATGATCAGGCAGATGGCGATCTCGGCCGAAGGCGAGGTCGGCACGCCCTGCAGGGCGAGCTCACCCATCACATGGTCGTCACTCTCGTCCGTGGCATCCGGATAGGTGGTATGGATCTTGTTGAGCAGGCGTGTCGTATGCGCATCATTGGGCGCCAGGCGCAGCGCCAGACGCGCGCAGCCCACGGCAGCCGAAATGTTCTCGGTCTCGGGCTCCAAGAAGTACTGACCCAAATTGGTGTAGGCGCGTGCGGCGCACTTACCGTCGCTCGCGCGCTCCAGCACCGAGAACGAGAGCGATGCCCACTCCTGCTTGTCCTCGAGCGCGCGGAACAGCTCGGCCAAGTCCAAGCGATAGTTGCAGTTCATGGGATCCCAACGCACGGCCTGCATCAGGGCATTCCGAGCACTCACATAATCCTGCTGGTGAATGTAGGCAAACGCCATGTCGGAGTACAGGCGGTCAAAGGGAACCTCGACCTGCACCAGCTCGCGCGGATCCTTCTCCACGCGGCGATAGGCCAGGCGCTCAAACTTGCTGTCGAAGCTAAAGTACTGGCGCTTCTCCTCCGTCTTGCACTCAGCGTCGATATACTCCTCGGCGAGCTCCACCAGACGCTCAAGCAGCGGCGTCGCCGTAGCCAGGTCGCCCTGCGCCAGATAGTTCTCGGCATACGTGATGTCTTCCAAGCTGATAGGCAGGTCCATGACAACTCCTCGGTTCGGGCGGCAGACTCAACGCGCGCCTTAAATATCGGTCAATACACAAAACCCGGGTCTCTTACGAGGCCCGGGCGTTCAATTTTGGTAGCCCGTACCAGATTCGAACTGGTGATCTCCGCCTTGAGAGGGCGGCGTCCTAAACCGCTAGACGAACGGGCCATATGTAGCAAATGCAATGGCTGGGATGGAGGGAGTCGAACCCCCATTGACGGAACCAGAATCCGCTGTCCTGCCATTAGACGACATCCCAATGACTGCATCGCTGCGCTCGGCTGTGCCTTTGCGCAAGAAAGAAATATACGGGAAGTCCGGCCGTGACGCAAGCCCCAATTTTGACTTTTTTGAAATTCAGTCAAATACGGCCAACACGTGAAGGACCTGTGAAGTCGACCGCTGCACACGAAGGGCAAAACGCCGCGAGCGGTAGCCGTCAACCGTTGGCAGATTCTACCGCGAAAACGATAGCACCAGGCAACACAATCGAAGTATCAATGATCACGTAGATATCGAGGCGCCATGGACGAAGAGCTTGATTACCTATGGGAGACCCTGGGCCTCGAGATCACTGCTGACCTTTGGCCCGAACGGGACAAAATCCATCCCACTCTGCGCCCCGCCATCACGGTGATGCAGGCAAAATACCGCCGTGCATCCTTTTTGATCATGCGGATGTCATGGCACGCGGGACTCCCCGACCTTAAGCGAATCCAGGCAAGCCTCGTCGAGCTGTCCGGTATGCCGACTGTCATATCCGAGGCGCACCTGGAGCAGCGACAGCGCGAGCGACTGCAACAGCAGCGGATTCCCTTTATCTGCCCCGGTGTTCAGGCATATCTGCCCTTTATGGACGAGGAGTACTGGAGCGGCAAGCCCAACAAGCACGTAAAGGTCTACGATCCGCACGAATGGGCACAGCTCGAGGATTGAGCCGAGCGAGCCCGCCGATGGAAAACACGTCCCACCCTGAGCACTCAAAACGGGTCGCACTTTCCGCAGCCGCTACAGCAACGCCTCGACCCAAGCCGATTCCCTAAAGCCGGGAATCGCAAAGTCGTCGCCCACCAACAGCGGACGCTTGACCAGCATGCCGTCGGTCGCCAGCAGCTCGTAGCACTCCCGATCCGTCATGCCCGCATCTAGACGCGCCTTCAGGCCCAGCTCTCGATATTTCATGCCCGACGAATTAAAGAAGCGCCGCACCGGCAGTCCCGAACGAGCAATCCAGGTCGCAAGCTCATCAGCCGTGGGATTGTCCAAAACGATATCGCGGTCGATATACTCTACCCCGTGTTCGTCCAGCCATGCCTTGGCCTTCTTACAGGTCGAGCACTTGGGATATTCAACAAACAGTACGGTCATGGAAATCCTCCGAATATAGATCGGCCAACGCAGACACACGCCACACGAGGCGCCTTCGCATGATGGGCCAATTGTAGCCCACGGGCCACACGCTAAACGAACCGTACCCCGAATCCGCGTTTGATGAACGGCAGCAGCTCCATTGCCTCGGGCGCGATATGGCCCGCAACGTTCATGCGCTCGTCACCGGGAAGATCGACCCGCGCAATCTCAAGCTCGCCTTCATAGCGCCCATAGCCGCTATTACTCACAGCGATCGACCCCGCCTTTCGAAACAGGCCGGCACCGGCATCCGTCGGCACGGAATCCGGCTTAAGCGTCGTACGCGACTCCTGAGACCTAAAGATGAGGGTGCTCGAATCGGGCCGGTCGTGATGAATCTGCCCACGTACATAGGCATAACCAGACTCAAGCTCGCATTGCAGGTCCACGTATCCGGCGGAAACTTGAGCAAACTGCGCCCAGCCCGCATCGGAAAGATCGGGGTCGCCGACCAACACAATGTCGCAATCGGCGCCATGTGCAAGCTCAAGCATATTGAGAGCAACCTTTAACGCGCGACCGCGCTGCGCCTCGACCGTCGGCAGTCCCTCGAATACTGGCCCGCGAACGTTAGCATCACCCGGCACAAAAGCCATGATTTCGAATCCAAGCGCCGCAAGACGAAGATTCACCCGAGCAATGTCCTCCAGAGCTAAACCGGTATAAGGCTTGGGGTAAAAATTGTGGCAGGCGGCAAAACGAGTCACATCGGCACCGGCCTCACGCCACGATGCGATTTCATCAGAACTCACCGTCGATGCATTGACCACAATGCGAAATACACCGGACAGCTCCGCGACCCGCTGGGCGCTAAAGCCATAGTCCAAACGAAGGTATTCCAACCCCAGATCGCGCAGGTCCTCGATGCGCTCAAGCCCGAGCAAATCGCACGTGCGAGGCCCCACATCGGCAATGAGCGCAATGCCGCGGGCGGAAAGCAGCGACAGCACATGACGGACCTTATCGGCATACGCCGCTCCCCCATCCTCGGGAATATGCAGCGAGGTGAACGCATAGCGCGCACCCGCCGCGGCACCACGCTCAATTGTCCGCTCAATATCCTGCAGAGGGCTGGAAAGATAAATCGAAATACCCGTTTTCACGCTTCAACGCTCCTTTAAAAAAGGCCGGCGGAGCAGTTAACCCCGCCGGCACAACCATAGCATCAAGAAATCTGCCGCGCGCCGCGAGCCCTGAGCAACACGGCTCGCGATATCAAACTATTCGCCAAAGAACTCGTTGATCTTCTGCTCGTCGACGCCAAAGAACCACGTCAGGACAAAGCCGGCGGCATAGGCAAGCAGCATAGCGGCAACGTAGCCGAGCTGTTGGCCAGGAACGACGATCAGCAGGCCAAACAGACCGGAAACGCCCTGAGAAACCGTGCCGATGTGAAGCAGCGCCGCGAGCGCGCCGCCAAATCCGGCACCCAGGCAGGCCGTCACAAACGGACGAACGAGCGGCAGCGTAACAGCATACATCAGAGGCTCGCCCACACCCAGGATTCCAACGGGAATAGACTCTGCGACGTACTTCTTGAGCTTGGCGTTCTTGGTCTTAAAGTACAGCGCCAGACCGGCACCGACCTGACCGCCGCCAGCCATCATAAGGATGGGAAGCAGGTAATTGATGCCCTTGGTAGCGCCGTCGGGATCGTTGAGCATAGCGTGGATCGGCGTGAGCGCCTGATGCAGGCCGACGGAAACCAGCGGCAAGAAGCCTGCCGACAGGATATAGCCACCCAGGACGCCCAGCTTCTCGAAGATAAAGGTCAAAACGCTAAAGATGGCAGTCGTCAGCCATGCGCCAACCGGCTGGATGACGAGCATCAGAGCAAAGGCGCCGATGATGAGCACCAGCAGCGGGGACAAGAACGTGTCGAGTGCGTTGGGCATAACCTTGCGAATCTGACGCTCCATCCAGGCAAAAAATGCGCCGGCGATAAGAGCCGCGATCATGCCGCCCGCTGCGGGGTTGTACTGCGCATTGGTGAGCGGCAGCAGAATGGCAGTGGCAGGATCGGCCGCGCCAGGCGCAAGCAGGGGCATGGCACTGTTGGCGATACACATCATGCCGGCGATGCCGCCCAGCGCAGCGGAGCCACCAAACTCACGTGCCGCGTTATAGCCCACCAAGATGGGCAGATAGGCAAACAGGGCCCAGCCCATGGAACGAATGCCCTGGTACCACCACTCGCCTGCAAGCGCGCCTGCCGTCGAGACGTTGATGACGTTGCAGATACCGTTGATGAGGCCAGCCGCAATGATGCCGGGAAGCAGGGCGACGAAGACATTGGAAATCTTCTTGAGGAAGGCCTGAACCGGCTTAGACTCGTACTTGGCCTTCTGCGCGGCCTTGTTTGTGGCCGCAGCGTCAACCACGCTCTCGTCGGCAACGCCTTTCGCAAGGCCAGTGAGCTTGGAGAACTCCTCGAGCACCTTATTCACCTTGCCCGGCCCCAGCACGATCTGCATCGTGTCGTCCTCGACCAGGCCCATCACGCCGTCGAGTGCCTTAATACCCTCCGTGTCGACGTTGCCCGCGTCTTTGACGGTCACGCGCAGGCGCGTCATGCACGCCGCGTTTGCGAGCACGTTGTCTTTACCGCCCAAAAGGTCCAGCAGCTTTTGAGCCAGCTCTTTGTTCGTCATAGCTCCTCCTTGTATTGGGTATCTCGTCTGGATGTCATATCAGCTCACGCCGCACACCTATTGGGCATCGGCATCGCTCTTCTCATGGCCACTCACCGCAGCACGGACATGGCCTCGCGCTCGCTCAAGAGCTACCGCAGCCTGCTCGGCATCGCAGTCCAGCAGTACCGAGACAATAGCGGTTTTTACGTGGCCGCCGGCATCTGCAAGCGCCTGAATAGCGCGCTCGCGCGTGCAGCCGGTCGCCTCCATCACGATGTTCTGGCCGCGCACCACCAACTTCTCGTTCGTCTGCTGCACATCGACCATCAGGTTTTGGTATACCTTGCCGATCTTGACCATGGCACCGGTCGAAATCATGTTGAGAATGAGCTTTTGAACCGTTCCCGCCTTGAGCCTCGTTGAGCCGGTCAGTACCTCGGGACCGGGCACGGGTTCAATGGCAAGATCTGCGCTCTCCCCGATCTTCGACCCTTGGTTGCAGGCAATTGCGATCGTCTTGCACCCAGTTGCCTTGGCGTATACAAGGCCGCCCACCACATAGGGAGTACGACCGCTTGCCGCCAGGCCAACGACAAGATCCTTGTCCGAGAGTCCACGCCCCCGCAGGTCGCTCGCGCCGAGCTCCTCACTGTCTTCGGCACCTTCGACAGCCTTGATAAACGCCGTCTCGCCTCCGGCAATGAGCCCGACAATCAGATCGGGTGACACGCCAAACGTGGGCGGACACTCCGAAGCGTCGAGTACGCCCAGACGACCGCTGGTGCCTGCGCCCATGTAAAAGACGCGCCCGCCGCGCTCGAGTGCCTCAGCAGCCCAGTCGATTGCTGTGGCAACCTGGGGCAGCACTTTTGTGACCGACTGGACGGCACGAAGATCCTCATCGTTCATCGTCGTAACGATTTGCAGCGATGTCATCGTATCGAGGTCCATAGACCTTTGATTACGCTTTTCGGTCGTGAATTTTGTTAAATCGAGCATTTCATTCACCTCATCTTTCCTGTTTCTCGATGTAGTTTTGCTTAATGACATGCGTCGCCCGTTCGTAGTCGCTGGCAACGTAAGCAGCGTACAGGGCATCGACAACCATAAGCTGGGCCATACGCGAAGCCATGGCACCGCTGCGGACCAAGGGTTCACTCGCAGCGACGCCGAGCACGGCATCGGCCACGGTGGCAAGCTTGGATGATCCATCTACTTTGGTAACGGCCACAACGGGACAGTTGTGACGTTGAGCCTCGGCGGTGCAGTCCAGCACCTCTTGCGTCAAGCCCGAGTAGCTAAAGGCGATTGCCATATCGCCCTCATGCATGTTCTTGGCACACAAGAGCTGATCATGCCAGTCGTCGTACAGATGGCACTCCTTGTCGACACGCATGAGCTTTTGCGCCAGATCGTGCGCGACCAAACGAGAGGCACCGATACCGAACAGATTGACCGCGCGTGCCCGCTTAAGATAGGCCGCACATCGCTCCAAGACGGTGTAATCGAGCGTTCGCGCCGTCGCTTCGATCGTGCGCACGTTGCTTTTCATCACCTTCCCCACGATACGTTCGACGCTGTCATCCATGGAGATGTCCTCGAGGGCTACGTCTTTCTTGTCACCTAAGAGCGCCAGCTCGGCAATCAGTTCGCGCTGGAACTCCTTGTAGCCCGCAAAACCCAAACGCTTGCAAAAGCGCAAAATGCTCGAAGGCGAGGAGAACGTGGCATCGGCAAGACCGCGGACGGACAGCCCGACCACCTCGTGCGGATGAGCGCTTACATATGCGATGACATTGCGTTCCGCCGGGCTCGCGCTGAGCTCACGCTCGCGAAGCCGCAAAAGCAATCCGTTTGCCATCTCAAACACCTCCGTTGAGAAGAATTAAAGACCAACGAACGATTCGTACCGGATATAAACAGCTTTTACGGTACATTGTGCCGCATCGTGGCGCACAAAGGGCGAGCGTTCTACCGCTCGCCCCTCAAATCCGACCGCTCGGAAATACGCGCGACACAAAATAATTCAACAAGGTCGCATTATCAAAAACGGGCTTGTTACCGGCTAGCGCCTCGCATGGGCGCCGATCGGCCGAGTCGCATGGCGCACCAACACCGCTGCCAGCAATACCAACAGCATCGCGGTGACATAGCCCGCAGCATCGAATCCTAAATCGATAACGTCGAAATGCCTGCCGGGAACAAAGATCTTATGTACCTGATCGCCAACGGAGCAGACGGCGCAAAAGAGCAACACGGGCACGCAACGGGAGCAAACGCTCCACGGACGCCTGGAAAAGCAAACCACGGCCACCGAGGCGAACAATCCGACGAAGAAAAACTCTACGGTATGGGCAACGCGACGGACGTTCGTGCCCACCCACATGCGAATGGAAGCAAGTCGGCCAGACCGGACATTCGAGGCAGCCGAATCGATGCCCCCGGTCATCCCGTTCTCGGTCTGAGCTTCACCCGTGGCATCGGCAGCCTGAACGCCCGTAGCCTGACCCTCCACCACGCGCGCGGTGGACTCGCTCAGCAACGACGTCTCCACCGCATTTTGCTCCGTCAGCACCCAGATGCCCGCCAGCGTTGCAGCGAACAGAATGATCGCGGTCCATCCGATTATTTGTTTTACGCGCGCCAAGGGCCTACCTCCTTTTTTGAATATCAGCGAGTGTAGCCCCAAATGACATCGTCACCGTATCAAAATTTGAATCGCAACAGGAAGCGACAAAGCGACGCAAACCCCTACCCCGCCTCGCGCATCCAGCGATCGAACGTCCCCACGCACACGCCCAGGCACTTTGCTGCCTGGCTGCGGGTAATATCGCCCGCCTCATAGCTATCGCGCACCAGCTCAAACTGAGGAGGGCACGGCTTGCGAGGTCGACCGAAACGGACCCCTCGCGCCCGCGCCGCTGCAATCCCCTCCGCTTGGCGCCGATGATTATTCTCGCGCTCCACCTGCGCCACGTAGCTCAGCAGTTGTAGCACAATATCGGCAATCAGGGTATTGGTCACATCCGGCGCGCCGCTGGCCCTGGCGCGCGTGTCAAGCAATGGCATGTCCAACACCACAATGGCAACCCCGAGCTCCTTGGTAATGCGTCGCCATTCCTTAAGAATCTCGGAGTAATTACGGCCAAGTCGGTCGATAGAAAGCACCACCAGCACGTCCCCGTCTCCCAGGATGTGCAGCAGCTCGCGATACCGCGGGCGATCGAAGTCCTTGCCGCTCGCATGGTCGGCATAAATATTCGCCGAGCCCACGCCATAGGCGCCCAGCGCATCCAGCTGCCGATTTAGATTCTGATCGCGCGAACTCACCCGCGCATAACCATACACCGTCGCCATCTCATCCCCGCTTTCTTGTAAACCTGCCAAAAAGGGACAGGTTTATTTTGGTAGGTTTTACCTCTCGAATAGCAGGTAAGCGGGCGGCCGAGCAGACGGCAAGGTAGCCATGATCCAAATGCGGAGGGCGGCCCCGAAAGACCGCCCTCCGCTCTCCCGCCATGAGTCGAGATTTGGCTAATGGATAAGCTTAAAGTCCAAGTGCCCACGCGTGGTATTGACGCGCGAGACCTCGATAATCACGCGCTGGCCCAGTTCATAGCGAGTCCCCGTGTCGGCGCCTGTGAGCGTAAGCGCATCCTCGTCGAACTCGAACCACTCGTTGCCCAGACTCTTGATCGAAACCAAGCCTTCGACCTGCGTCAGGTCCAAGCGCACAAAGAGGCCCATGCTGCTGACCCATGAGACCGTTCCGGCATAGCGCTCGCCCAGGCGATCCTCATAGTACTGGGCAATCTTGATCTTTTGCGTCGCATGGCTGGCGGCATCGGCCGCACGCTCCGCATCGCTGCACGCACGGCAGATCTGCGGCAGAATGCGCGGCAGCGACTCGCGCCCCTTGCCGATCAGCCGCGGCGTACGGACCAAGGCGTCCTTGCCGCCGAGCTGCTCATAGGCCAACTGCAGTTTGAGCACGCGGTGCACCACCAGATCGGGGTAGCGACGGATGGGACTCGTAAAGTGGCAGTAGCACGGCGCGGCGAGCGCAAAGTGGCCCTCGTTGCGCGGCTTGTACAGCGCGCGCTGCATGCTGCGCAGAAGCAGCGTGTTGACGAGCGGTGCGTTGGCCGTACCGGCGGCAGCATCAACTGCAGCCTGCAGCTCATCGGGACTCCCCAGGGCAATACCGGCAGCACGGCGATCGTCGATGATGCCCAGCTGCGCCAGCGCAACGGCGGCACCGTGCAGGCTATCGGGGCTCGGATCCTCATGCACGCGATAGCAAGCCTCGATATCACGGTCTGCCAGCCACTCTGCAACGCACTCGTTGGCGAGCAGCATGGCTTCCTCGATAAGCGACGTGGCACACGAACGCTCACGCGCCACAATCTGCACGGGCACTCCGTCCTCGTCCAATAGAGCGCGAATCTCGGCCGTGTCAAAATCGACTGAGCCGCGGACGCGACGAATACGACGGCGAAGTTCGGCGAGTTCGTTGGCGGCGACAAGGAAATTGCCGAGGTCGACGTTGCAGCCGCGGGCGGCCTTCTCGCACGCAAGACCGCGCTCAAGCGCCTCCTCGCGCGAGGCCTCAGCAGCCGCAACATCCTCGGCCGCACCCTCCAGCACCCCATACTCCACCGCGCCGGCGCGCACCAGCAGCGCCTCGGCGCCGTCATAGTCCATACGCACACGCGAGCGAATCACGCTGGGGTACGGATCGTAATGCCGCACGCGACCCTGCGCATCGAGCTCAATGTCAACGGTAAACGCAAGACGGTCCTCGTCAGGGCGAAGCGAGCATAGGTCACAGGACAGGCGTTCGGGCAGCATGGGAAGCACGCGATCGGCCAGATACACCGATGTCGTACGATGGCGAGCCTCAAGATCGATATGCCCGTCCCAAGCCACATAGTGAGAAACGTCAGCGATATGCACACCCAGCTTGTAGCCACCCTCGGGCGTGCGCTCAAGCGAAATGGCATCGTCAAAGTCGCGCGCGTCGACCGGGTCGATCGTGATGACAAAGCGGTCGCGCAGATCGCGGCGGAGCGGGTCCTTAAGCGCCGCGGACACATCGAGCGAAAGCCCCTCGGCCTCGTCCAGCGCGGCCTCGGGATAGCTATCGGTATAGCCGTAACGCGCCATCACATACTGAACGCCCAAATCCGGCGCGTCATCTCCGCCAATGCGGCGTTCGATCGTCACGGTGCCTGATTCCAGGCGCGTCGGGTAGGTCAAAATGCGCGCGACAACGGCATCACCCGGGTGAACGCCCAGACGATCCGCCGAGGTATCCTCGGGCAGAATGAAGAAGTCAGCCTTCAGGCGCGAATCGAGCGGCTCGATCACACCGAGCGGACCAGCGGTCTGGTACGTACCCACCACGCTTATGGCTGCGCGCTCAACCACGCCTTCGATCACGGCGCACCGCTCACCGTGCGGGCTGTTCTTAATGCTCACGGCAACGGTATCGCCATCCATGATCTCGCGCTTACCGCGGCCCATGACCTTGTAGTCGCCGCTCTCGGTTATGACATAGGCGCCATGCTCATGGAGCTGCACGCGCCCGGTCAGGCTCGGACGGCGTTCGCTGCGCACCGGCCCGCGCTTATTGCGAGCTCCACGCTTATGCTTGTTATTGCGCCCCATGGCGCCTCCTTGCTATCGATGACGAACTCCAAAGAGTCTACCCAAATGATTCGCTTTCCTGCCGTTCCCTTGGGATCAAAAAACGGGCCGCCCCATAAGAGACGACCCGTTGGAAGGGATGAATTCCAGGCATGCCTACACGCGCAGGTAGCGGCGCATGGCTATGGCAGAACCAAAGAGACCGATAATCACACCGACCAGAATCAGCGCAGCATAGGTCACCAGGTAGTACTGCATCGGCAGGGCAAACGACATCCAGCCGATGCTCTCCTGCAAACGCGGAATCATCAGATTGCGCAGCAGCTCCAGAACGCCGATGGAAAGCAGCGAGCCCAAAATGGCCTGCAGTACGCCCTCGGTGATAAACGGGCCGCGAATGAAGCCGTTGCTGGCGCCGACCAGACGCATAATCGCAATCTCACGACGACGCGCCGTGATGGACAGGCGAATCGTGTTGTTGATGAAGATGAATGCGATAAAGGTCAGAAGGCCAACGAGCACCACGGCGGCGATGCGGATGTAGTTGGTCACCTGGAACAGGCGGCTCACTTCCTCCTGGCCGTACAGCACGCTCGCGTTGACGTCGCCGTCATCCGCGATCTTCTGGAAGTCGGCGTTCTTCTTGAGCTTCTGGGCCGTGCTTTCGACCTTGGACGGATCGTCCATCTCAATTGCAAACGAAGCCGGCAGCGGGTTCTGGCCATCGAGCGCGCTCATGGTGGCGTCGGCGTTGCCCGACATCTTGCTCGTATACTCGGCCAGCGCGTCGTCCTTGTCCTTATAGGTCACGGACTTGACGTTATTCCACGTCTTAAGCTCGGCCTCAAAAGCCTGGACATCGGCCTGATCGGCGTCATCGCTAATGAACGCGTTGATGACAACCTGATCCTCGACGGTGCCGATCACGGAGTTCAGCATCGCGGAGCCCATGATGAACAGGCCGATGATAAACAGCGAAAGGAAGATCGTGATGACGGCGCCGAGCGAGGTAGTCCAGTTACGGAAGAAGTGACTGATTGCCTCTTTGAAGGAGTAGCCCACGTTAGTTGGTGCCATAGTTGCCGTAACCTCCCCTCTCCTGGTCGCGGATAACGTGGCCGCCCTCGAGGGCGATCACGCGACGGTGCATGCTATCGACCATCTCGCGGTCGTGCGTGGCGACGATCACGGTGGTGCCGGTGCGGTTAATACGCTCGAGCAGCTTCATGATGCCCAGCGAGATCGCCGGGTCGAGGTTACCCGTGGGCTCGTCGCAGATCAGCAGCGGCGGACGGTTGACCATAGCGCGGGCGACGGCGACGCGCTGCTGCTCGCCACCGGAAAGCTGATCGGGCAGCGAGTCCATCTGATCGGCCAGACCGACCAGACGCAGCACCTCGGGCACCTGGCTGCGAATGACGCCCTTGGGCTTGCCGATGCACTGCAGGGCAAACGCCACGTTTTCGTAGGCGGTCTTTTGCGGCAGAAGCTTAAAGTCCTGGAACACGGCGCCAATCTGGCGGCGCAGGAACGGAACCTTGCGGTTCTTGATCTTCATGAGGTCCTGACCGGCAACCAGGATGCGACCGCTCGTCGGCTTGACGTCGCGGTTGAGCGTCGACAGCAGCGTGGTCTTACCCGAGCCGGAGTGACCGACCAGGAAGACGAACTCGCCCGGATAGATCTCAATGTTGATGTCGTCAAGTGCAGGCTTGTTGGGCTGTGCCGGGTAGATCTTGGTGACATGCTCCATAAGGATGACGGGCTCGACACCGGCCTGCTTGGCCATCTTCTTGCGGCTGGCCTGCGGATCGATGGGCGCAAACACCGACGTAAAATCGGGGTTGTTGAGCGCGTTATCGAGGCTTGCGACCTCGGCTGCCTGATCACTCTCGACCACCGGGGCAGCAGGCTGCGTGGGATCGGGAATAGCGGCAAAGAGACCGGACTGCGCAGGCTGAGGAACCGGCGTCGCAGGGGCCATGGGGTCGGGAATGCCGGCCATGGTAGGCTGCGGCGTGGCGGCGCCAGCCTGAGGCTGCTCCACGCGAGCGGTCACGGCCTGGACGGGCTCAAAACCCGCCGTGCCGGAAAGCGCGACATCGCTGGTGGGATTGTAGGCAAAGGGATCGGATGCCGGCTGTGCCTGATCTGCCGGCTGAGTGGGGGCCTGAGCAACAGGCTGGCCCTCTGAATCCGGAGTGGCGAAACGACTGCCCTGGACGCCTGTCTGCGTCTTGGGGGCATCATCGCCCGCACCGGAGGTACGGAAGTGGTTACCCACTGGTGCTCCTTATCGTCGTGCGTTTAAACTACATGAGCGCTTAGTATTTTAGCAGCATTAGCTTTACTGCACATAAGAAGCATGGCGGGGTTTGGGTCTCACCGGCCGGGCGCAGGGTTACCTCCCAAATCGTCCTCGCGCATGGCCGGCATTTGTCCTGCTCCTGCGGAGCTGCGGACAAACGCCGGCCTGCGCTGCGGAAAGATTTGGGAGGTAACCCTGCGCCCGGCCTGCGGCTACTATGGGACCGACGCACCAACTTGAGATGCTGCGCATACAAAGTTGGAAGGGTCTGAATTGCACTTTGTTGGGATGGGCCCGTTTCCCCATGGGACCTTTGCTTGGCAGGACTCTAATTTAAATTCAACAAAAACAGGGGCGCCCTCTTTGGGGATACCCCTGTTCTGGCTTGGATGTGGTTGTTGAGACGATACTTTGCCTCGTCTTGCCTTATGCCAAGAACTCCTTGGTGGTCGCCACGATGTTGGCGGCGTCCAGGCCATACTTGTGCAAGAGCTCGGCGCCCGGGCCGGACTCGCCAAAGGTATCGTTGACGCCGATCTTCTTGAGCGGCGTTGGGCACTGCTCACACAGGACGTCGGCAACGGCGCTGCCCAGGCCGCCGATCACAGAGTGCTCCTCGACGGTTACGACGTGGCCGGTCTTGGTGGCGCTCTTGACGATCAGGTCGACATCGATGGGCTTGATGGTGTGCATGTTGATGACCTCGGCGTCGATGCCCTCGGCAGCGAGCTGCTCGGCGGCCTCGAGAGCCTCGCCGACCATCAGGCCGCAGGCGATGATGGTGACGTCGGCGCCCTCGCGCATGACAATGCCCTTACCCAACTCGAACTTGTAGGTCTCGGGGTCGTTGATAACCGGCGAGGCCAAACGGGCGAAGCGCATGTACACCGGACCGTCGCACTCGTAGGCGGCGCGCGTCACGGCGCGGGCCTCGACGTCGTCGGCAGGAACGATCACAGTCATGCCGGGGATGACGCGCATCAGGGCGATATCCTCGCAGCACTGGTGTGTGGCACCGTCCTCGCCCACCGAGATACCGGCGTGCGTGGCACCGATCTTAACGTTGAGGTGCGGGTAGCCGATGGAGTTACGGACCTGCTCAAAGGCGCGGCCGGCGGCGAACATGGCAAAGGTACTCGCGAAGGCAACACGACCAGTGGTCGCGATACCGGCGGCGACGCCCATCAGGTTGCTCTCGGCGATACCCACGTCGAAGAAGCGGTCGGGGCAAGCGGCCTTAAACTTACCAGTCTGCGTGGCGGCGGCCAGGTCGGCGTCGAGGACCACAAAGTCATCGTGCTCGTTGGCGAGCTCGACGAGGGCCTCGCCGTAGCTTACACGCGTGGCAATTTTCTTGACGTCTGCCATCCTAGAGCTCCTCTCCGGCGGCCGTGAGCTCTGCCATGGCCTGCTCAAACTGTTCATCATTGGGGGCCTTGCCGTGCCAACCAACCTGGTTCTCCATAAAGGACACGCCCTTGCCCTTCAGGGTCTCGGCGATAATGGCGGTCGGCTGGCCCTTGGTGGCGCGAGCCTCGGCAAAGGCGGCGCGGATCTGGTCGAAGTCGTTGCCGTCGGCAAGCTCCACCACGTGGAACTTAAAGGCGCGGAACTTGTCGGCGAGCGGCATGGGGTCGTTGACCTCCTCGACGGGACCGTCGATCTGCAGGCCATTGTGGTCGACGATCACGCAGAGGTTATCGAGCTGTTGGTTGCCGGCAAACATGGCGGCCTCCCAGACCTGGCCCTCCTCGCTCTCGCCGTCGCCTAGCAGGGCGTAGGTGCGATAGTCGTCGCCCCAGTGCTTGGCGGCAACGGCCATGCCCACGGCGGCGGAGATGCCCTGGCCGAGCGAACCGGTGGACATGTCAACGCCCGGAGTGTCGTTCATGTTGGGATGACCCTGCAGGTGGCTGCCGATGTGGCGCAGCGTCTCAAGATCCTCCTTGGGGAAGAACCCACGCTCGGCGAGCACAGCGTACAGACCAGGTGCACAGTGGCCCTTGGAAAGCACAAAGCGATCGCGGTCGGCCTTGCGGGGATGGGCCGGGTCGACGTTCATTTCCTCAAAGTACAGATAGGTCATGATGTCGGCAGCGCCGAGCGAACCGCCCGGATGGCCGGACTTGGCAGCGTGCACGCCGGTGACGATGCCCTTCCTTACCTCGTTGGCAACCTTTTTGAGCTCTTCGTCGCTCATTGTGCCTTCCTTTCATCCTCATTAGACAAAATGCGCACGGCACCGAAGGTAATCCCAACACAGCCGCAATGCACGTACGCCATTCATTATGCTGGAAACTGATGGCTTTACCAGAGTTTTTATCATTATTTGAACAATTTAGCAGGCAGAACCGCTGATGAAACGGTTTATCAATGTGAACGTCTTTTGGATGGAACGCGGTCGCCCCTACGCGCTAATGTCCTTGAATCCCTCGCCGAAGGCTTCCGTAACGTCAGCGACCGTCACAATGGCGTGAGGATCGCGCTCGCGCACGATCGTCTTGAGGGTATTGAGCTCTCGACGGCTCACGATGACCATAATCACCGGCTTCTCGGCACCCGAATACATGCCAGTCGCCTTAAACTTGGTACAACCACGACCCAGGCCATACATGATATCGGCAGCGATATCAGGGAACTTGTCCGAGATGATGAGTACCATACGGCGTTTGTTGCCACCATCGACCACGGCATCGATCACGTAGCCGCTAATGACCATCGAAAGGCCTGCATACAGTGCGTTTTCGATTGAAAAGACCGGAGCCGACAGCGCACACACGGCAACATCGATCGCCATGACGGTCGAGCCCACCGGCAGCGAGGTGTTACGCGAGATGATTTGGCCAATCGTGTCCGAGCCGCCGGTGTTGGCGCCGGCGCGCAACACCATGCCGTAACCGATGCCCGTGATAATGCCGCCCCACATAGCGGGAAGCATCAGGTCTGCATGTGCCAGAGGCGCTACAAACGGGGCGAACAGATCGGTAAAGAAGCCCAGCAGCACAAAGCCCGTCGCGGTCTGCACCACGTAGAACATGCCGCCCTCGCGCATAACGACCAGTAGCAGCAAGGCGTTCATCACGATGGTCTGGATACCGACGGGAAGCGACACGCCTCGCGCCGCGCCGACTGCCTGGATAATAGTCGCAAGGCCCGTAACGCCACCGGCGGCAAGACCATTGGGAATCAAAAACAGGTCGGTCGCGATGGCGGCCAAGGCACACCCCAACATGATCTGGGGCAGATCGTGAAAGAAGTTCATCGAAAGAATGCGCTTGATGTCCAGACGATATGCCATGCTGCCTCCCTCAAAAAAGCGCACCCCATCGGATGCGCTTTGAACTTCTTCTTGTATTCGATTCTACCGATTCGCCGGACAAAAACCACCCCTGCGCAGGGTTTGCTCTGGATACAAAACCACCCTGCTGGGAGGGTTTTAATTCATCCTCGCCTAAACCGAGCGGTTTAGGCAGATGGAACCTCCGCATCGGCGTTGCCGGTAGCCCAACGGTGATAGCCAATCACAAACGGATCCAGATCGCCATCGTCAAGAACGGCCTCGACATTGCTGGTCTCCACGCCCGTGCGCAGATCCTTGACCATCTGGTATGGGTAGAGCACGTAGCTGCGGATCTGGTTGCCAAAACCAATCGTGGTCTTGGGTCCGCGAATCTCATCCAGGGCCTCGGCACGCTTTTCGAGCTCAATCTCGTACAGGCGAGCCTTGAGGATCTGCATGCACGCGGCCTTGTTCTGGATCTGGCTGCGCTCGTTTTGGCAGGTGACCACAATGCCGCTGGGGAAATGCGTCACGCGCACGGCGGAGTCGGTGGTGTTAACGCCCTGGCCGCCCGGGCCGCTCGCGTGGTACACGTCCACGCGGATGTCATCGGGACTGATTTCGATGTCGATATCATCGGGTAGCACGGGGATGACCTCGACGCCGGCAAACGTGGTCTGGCGGCGCTTCTTGTCGTCGGTGGGGCTAATGCGAACCAAGCGGTGGACGCCGGCCTCGGCGCGCAGCATGCCAAATGCGTCCTTGCCCTCGACGGTAAAGGTCGCGCGGTCGATGCCGATGACCTCGGCTGCGGGACAGTCGTTGATGGTGACCTTCCAGCCGCGACGCTGGCAGTACTTCATGTACATCTTAAAGAGCATGAAGGTCCAGTCCTGTGCCTCCAGGCCGCCCTGCCCGGGCTTGATGGTCACAATCGCGTCGCCGTGATCGAACTCACCGGTAAACCAGCTCGAAAGCTCGAGCTCGTCGATAGCGCGGGCCAGGCGTTCTGCCGTAGCGGCAGCCTCCTCGCGCAACGCGGCGGCATCGGGGTCGTCGCCCATCTCCTCGGCAAGCTCAAGCGCCGCGCGGGCGTCAGATAGCTCGCCGCGCGCGGTATCCACGGCAGCGATATCTTCCTTGGCGCGAGCGATCTCCTCCATGGTAGCGCGAGCGGCGTCGGCGTCATCCCAAAAGCCGGGGGCCACGCTTTTGGCCTCGAGCTCGGTCACACGCGTGCGCTTTTCGTCCAAATGGAGATACGACTCGACCTCGCCGAGCCGGTCCGCGAACGCGTCCAGCTCGGCGGGCGTTACCTCTAAAGCCTCAGCCATTAACGATTCCTGCCGTGGCAGTACTTAAACTTCTTGCCGCTACCGCAGGGGCACGGGTCGTTGCGGCCCACGTTGACGTACGGATCGTCGCTCTCGGACTTGCGATAGGTGGTCACCTTGCCACCGTTGTTGACGGCAGCCGGTCCGCCTTGGACAGCCGTGCGGGCCTGCACCTGCGCCTGCTTGCGCAGCACCGAGTCGCCGTTATCACCATCGACCTCGGCAGGACCGGAGAAGCGCGCGCCCTCGAGCGCGGGCTCTTCCTTGTGCTCCACGGCACGCGGGGCAGCCTTGATCTCGATGCGCAGAACCGTGCGCAGGTAATCCTCATACATGGTATCGACGAGTATCTGGAACGCGCCGTAGGCCTCGGTCTTGTACTCAACCAGCGGGTCGCGCTGGCCAAAGCCGCGCAGCCCGATGCCGGTCTTGAGGTAGTCCATCTCCTGCAGGTAGTTCATCCAGCGGGTATCGATGACGCGCAGCATGACCTGGGTGTTGAGCTCGCGCATGAGGTCCTCACCCAGGCGCTCGGCCTTCATGTTGTAGCACTTCTCGACGTAGGCCAGGACATCGGCAGCCAGGGCCTCAAAGTCCTCGTCGGGGAACTTGGGCGTATCGATATGCCCGGTGAGCTCCACGACCCACTTGCGCAGGCCCTCGAGATCGCGCTCGCCATCGTGGCTGTCCTTGGTGCAGAACTCTTGCACGCAGCGGTACACGGTGTCGTGCATGACCTCGGTGATGTGGTCGGTCAGATCCTTGCCGTCCAGAATCTTGTTGCGCTCGGCGTAGATGACCTGGCGCTGCTTGTTCATGACGTCATCGTACTCGAGGACGCTCTTGCGCATGGAGAAGTTGATGCTCTCGACCTTGTGCTGGGCGCTCTCGACGGCCTTGGAGATGATCTTGTGCTGGATGGGCATGTCGTCGCCCATGTCGGCCGTGACCATCATCTTGGAGACACGGTCCATCTTGTCGCCGCCGAACAGGCGCATGAGGTCGTCCTCGAGCGACAGGTAGAACTGAGTCTCGCCCGGATCGCCCTGACGACCGGAACGGCCGCGCAGCTGGTTGTCGATACGACGGGACTCATGGCGCTCGGTGCCGATGACGGTCAGGCCGCCGGCGGCAAGCACGCGCTCGCGCTCGGCCTTGCAGGTCTCCTTGGCCTCGGCGTTAAACTGCTCGAGCTGCTCGGGTGTCACGTCCTCCATGGTCAGGCCCTCGTACTCAAGGCGCTCGCGCACCAGCTCGTCGGGGTTGCCGCCCAGCAGGATGTCGGTACCACGACCGGCCATGTTAGTAGCGATGGTCACGGCGCCGTAGCGTCCGGCCTGGGCAACGATATGAGCCTCGCGCTCGTGATGCTTAGCGTTGAGGACCTCGTGCGCGATGCCGCGCTTGGTAAGGGCGGCCGACAGCTTCTCGGAGCTTTCGATGGAGACGGTGCCCACCAGGACCGGCTGGCCCTTGGCGTGACGTCGCTCGACGTCATCGGCAACGGCGTTGTACTTGGCCTGGATGGTGCGGTACACCAGGTCCTCGTGGTCCACGCGCTGCACGGGCTTGTTGGAGGGGATGACCTCGACGGGCAGCTTGTAGATCTCGCGGAACTCGGCGTCCTCGGTGAGTGCCGTACCGGTCATACCGGAGAGCTTGTCATACAGGCGGAAGTAGTTCTGCAGGGTGATGGTGGCCAGGGTCTGGTTCTCCTCGCGCACGAGCACGCCCTCTTTGGCCTCGATGGCCTGATGCAGGCCCTCCGAATAGCGGCGGCCTTCCATGATACGGCCGGTGAACTCATCGACGATCTTGACCTCGCCGTTGGTGACCACGTACTGCTTGTCGCGGTGGAACATGTACTGGGCCTTCAGCGCCTGCTGCAGGTGGTTGACCAGCTGGCCGGAGAGATCGGCATAGATATCATCGATGCCCAGGCGGCGCTCGATTTTCTTAAGGCCGCGCTCGGTGGCGGCAATGGTGTGCTTGGCCTCGTCCATGACATAGTCGCCCGTGGGCTCCACGTCCTCGGTGGCGGTGAGCATGTCGTGCGACACGTCCTCGCCGCGCTCAAGGCCACGCACGGCACGCGCGAAGTCCTTGTAGGTGCTGGCGGACTTAGTGCCGGCGCCCGAGATAATGAGCGGGGTGCGGGCCTCATCGATCAGGATGGAGTCGACCTCGTCGACGATAGCGTAGTTGTGACCGCGCTGAACACGCTGCTCGGGGCGAGTGACCATGTTGTCGCGCAGGTAGTCAAAGCCAAACTCAGAGTTGGTGCCGTAGGTGACGTCGGCCTGGTAGGCCGGGCGCTTGAGCTCGAGCGGCATGTTGTTCTGGAGCAGACCGACGGTCATGCCCAGGTACTTATAGATGCGGCCCATCCACTCGGAGTCGCGCTTGGCAAGGTAATCATTGACAGTAACGACGTGCACGCCCTTGCCGGCAATAGCGTTGAGATAGCCAGCCAGCGTGGAGACCAGGGTCTTACCTTCGCCGGTCTTCATCTCGGCGATGTGGCCCTCGTGCAGTGCCATGGCGCCAATAAGCTGCACGTCAAAGTGGCGCATACCCATGGTGCGCTTGGAAGCCTCACGCACGGTGGCAAAGGCCTCGGGGAGCATGTCGTCGAGCGACTCGCCGTTGGCGTAACGCTCGCGGAACTTATCGGTCTGGCCGCGGAGTTCCTCCTCGGTCATCTTCTCAAACTGGGGCTCAAGACCGTTGATCTGGTCGACGATCTTGTAGTAGCGCTTAAGGTCCTTATCGGATCCAAAGGACAGCAGCTTTGACATGAATCCCATGTGGTTTTCCTTTTTGGCCATCGCCCACGCCGTGCAGCTGCGGGCGAGTTAAACACAGATGATTGTACTTTAGCCAAACAAGGCGCGGCCTATACGGTCGACCTCGACCGCCACGTAATAACTATGACCAACCTGCCACAATGGGACAGGTTTATTTTGGCAAGTTTTATCTGAGCAAACGCCGTCTCTCTGCCATTTGGTGCCACGGGGACAGGTTAGCTTGCACCAATAAAAAGAAAAGGGCCGCGCACCCAAATGGATGCACGGCCCTTATGCCATGAATGCGAGCGATTCCGCGGCGAGCTATTTACTCAGCAGCCTCGGCGGTCTCGACCTCGGCAGCGGCCTCCTCGACGGGAGCCTCTGCGGGAGCCTCGGCGGCCTGCTTGGCAGCCTCCTCGGCGAACTTAGCAGCACGCTTAGCCTTCTCGGCAGCCTTAGCCTCAGCGGCGGCCTTGCGAGCGGCCTCGGCCTCAGCAGCCTTGGCGGCCTTGGCAGCCTTGGCCTCCTCAGCCTTCTTGAGCTGGGCGGCAGCGGCGCCACCGAACTTGTCGGCGAAGCGCTGGACGCGTCCACCGGTGTCGACGAACTTCTGCTGGCCGGTGTAGAACGGGTGGCACTCGTTGCAAAGCTCGACCTTCATCTCGGACACGGTAGCGTGCGTCTTGAAGGTGTTGCCGCAGGAGCACGTCACCGTGCACTCGACATACTGGGGATGGATACCCTGCTTCATGGTAGGACTCCTTATTAGTCAGGCGCTGGTTACCGATCAGCGCATAAGGCGTCTTGGTTTCCGACCAAGACAACAAACTTGGCTATGGTACCACGGCGCCGCGTGTCCCACAAAAGGTTCACGGTCTTTTCGGAACGACACGAATCTGACCCATCGAAACACATCTCCACCGTTCCTTCAACTGGGAAAATGCCGTCCCCGGGGCCTGAGAAGGGCCCCGGGGACGTTCGACTGACTGCGGGAACAGCCTTTCCGCTCAATGTGTTCGGCTGAGATCGGAAATCAACCAAACTGAACTAGGTTCAGTTGACATGGTTAAAAACGAGGGGCGACGCTTTTGCGTCACCCCTCGTCCCGGCCGGTTGCTTTAGTTGTACACACGGTAGTTACACTTGAACTGGGTTATGTGTCCATAGTTGGAGCGGTACCAACCCGACGTATAGCTGATTGCCTCTGCGCCTAGATAGTCGTAGCCCTTGTTGTAGCGAAGCTGACGGTAGGTCGTGTCGTACTCTGCTACGTAAAACGTGTCTCCAGAGAAGGCTTTGTACCGGTCTTTAACCGTCGAAGCCATGTACGCGGGTTCGACATCGCCTTTCTCTCCGTTGAGCGCATAGACGGGTGCCGCGATTCCGCATAAAGCCGTTGCCACGAGGATGGCGTAGACAGCCATGCGCGACGCGTTGGACTTCAGCTGTTCAAATAGTTTCATGTCATTCACCTTCCTCGTATGTATCGAGGTATTCCTGCTTGAGCGTCTGCGAGGACGACTTGATCTT
>DXZX01000001.1:113105-140983 GCA_019419445.1 Collinsella sp. | reverse complement strand
CCTCGCCGGAAGCCAGGACGTGATCCAGGCCGCCGAAGCCGATGTCGTATGCCCAACCGTCGCCGCCGAAGATCCAGAAGGACTTCTTGGTGAGGTAAGCCTTGTCGGCGAGGATTGCCTTGGAAGCCTCGCAGCCGCACTTCTCGAGCTCGGCAACGTAGGCAGCGGCAGCGGTCTTGGAGGCCTCGGCGTCGTTGACAGAGTCAATCCAAGCCTGGCCGGCAGCCTTGAGCTCGTCGGACGGACCATCGGCGGCGATGATCTCCTGGGTGGCGGCAATCAGCTTGTGCTGAACAGCCTCATAGCCCACGGCCATGCCCAGACCGTGCTCGGCATTGTCCTCGAACAGGGAGTTGTTCCACGCCGGGCCGTGACCGTCCTTGTCCTTGCAGTAAGGAGCGGTGGCAGCGGGGTTGCCCCAAATGGAGGAGCAGCCGGTGGCGTTGGAGATGAACATGCGGTCGCCGGCGACCTGGGTCACCAGACGTGCATAGGCGGTCTCGGCGCAGCCGGCGCAGGAGCCAGAGAACTCCAGGTAGGGCTGCTTAAACTGGCTGCCCTTGACGTTGGCCGCGATGAGCTCCTTCTTCTCGGAGACGTTCTCGACCATGTAGTCCCAAACGGGCTGCTGGTCCATCTCCTGCTCGGTGGGAACCATCTCGAGGGCACCCTTGGGGCAGACCTTGACGCAGTTGGTGCAGCCCATGCAGTCGAGCGGGGACACGGCCATGGTGAACTTCATGCCCTTGGCCTTGGGGCCCATGGCGTCGAGCGTGCGGGTAGCCTCGGGCGCGGCGGCAGCCTCATCCTCGGTCATCGCGAACGGACGGATGGTGGCATGCGGGCACACATAGGCGCACTGGTTGCACTGGATGCACTTGGTCTCGTCCCAGTGAGGAACGACCACGGCGACGCCGCGCTTCTCGTATGCGGAGGCGCCCAGCTCAAACTGGCCGTCGGCGCAATCGACGAAGGCGGAAACGGGCAGGCTGTCGCCATCCATGCGATCGATGGGCTCGAGCAGGTTCTTGACCTGCTGGGCGATGGCGGACTTGGTCTCCTCGGAGAGCTCGACGGGAGCGGCATCCTCGGCAGTTGCCCAGTCGGCCGGAACCTCGAACTTACGGAAGGCGGTAGCGCCGGCATCGATGGCCTTGTGGTTGGCGTCGACGATGGCCTGGCCCTTCTTCATGTAGGACTTGGTGGCCGCGTCCTTCATGTACTGCAGGGCGTCCTCGGCGGGCAGGACCTTGGCCAGCGCGAAGAAGGCGGACTGGAGCACCGTGTTGGTGCGCTTGCCCATGCCGACCTTGGCGGCCAGGTCGATAGCGTCAATCAGGTAGACGTTGACGTTGTTGTTCGCGATGTAGCGCTTGGCCACGGCGGGCATGTGCTCGGCGAACTCCTCGTCGCTCCACTGGCAGTTGACCAGGAAGGTGCCGCCCGGCTTGACGTCGCGGACCATCTTGAAGCCCTTGACGATGTAGCTGGGGTTGTGGCAGGCGACAAAGTCGGCCTTGGTCACGTAGTACGGCGAGCGGATCGGGGAATCACCAAAGCGCAGGTGCGAGACGGTGACGCCGCCGGTCTTCTTGGAGTCGTACTGGAAGTAGGCCTGAACGTACTTGTCGGTGTGGTCGCCGATGATCTTGATCGAGTTCTTGTTGGCGCCGACGGTACCGTCGCCACCCAGACCCCAGAACTTGCACTCGATGGTGCCGGGGGCTGCAGTGTTGGGCGCATCCTCGGCCTCGGGCAGGCTCAGGTTGGTCACGTCATCGACAATGCCGATGGTGAACTCGCGCTTGGGCTCGTCCTTCTTAAGCTCCTCGAAGACAGCGAACGCGGACGCGGGAGGCGTGTCCTTGCTGCCCAGGCCGTAACGGCCGCCGACGACCTTGATGCCCGTCTTGCCGGCCTCGTAGAGAGCGGAGACGACGTCCTGGTAGAGCGGCTCGCCGATGGAACCCGGCTCCTTGGTGCGGTCCATGACGGCGATCTTCTGGACGGTCTCGGGGAGAACGTCGACGAAGTGCTTGATGGAGAACGGACGGAACAGGCGAACCTTGACCAGGCCGACCTTCTCGCCGTGAGCGTTGAGGTAGTCGATGACTTCCTCGAGCACGTCGCAGAAGGAGCCCATGCACACGACGACACGATCGGCGTCGGGAGCGCCGTAGTAGTTGAACAGGCCGTAATCGGTGCCGAGCTTCTCGTTGATCTTCTTCATGTAGCCCTCGACGACGGCAGGGAGCTCGTCGTAGACCTTGTTGCAGGCCTCGCGGTTCTGGAAGAAGATGTCGCCGTTCTCGTGGCTGCCGCGGGTGTGCGGGTGCTCAGGGTTGAGCGCGTGATCGCGGAAAGCCTGGACGGCGTCCATGTCGCACATCTCAGCCAGATCCTTGTAGTCCCACATGGCGACCTTCTGGATCTCGTGGCTGGTGCGGAAGCCGTCGAAGAAGTTAAGGAACGGGGTCTTACCCTCGATGGCGGCAAGGTGAGCCACCGGCGAGAGGTCCATGACCTCCTGGACGTTGCCCTCGGCGAGCATGGCGAAGCCGGTCTGACGACAGGCCATGACGTCGGAGTGATCGCCAAAAATGTTCAGGGCGTGGGAAGCGACGCAACGCGCGGAGACGTGGAAGACGCCCGGGAGCTGCTCGCCCGCGATCTTGTACATGTTCGGGATCATCAGAAGTAGACCCTGAGAAGCCGTGTAGGTGGTGGTCAGAGCACCGGCGCCCAGCGAACCGTGAACGGTACCGGCTGCACCTGCCTCGGACTCCATCTCGACGACCTTGACCGGGGTGCCGAAGATATTCTTGCGACCCTGGGCCGCCCACTGGTCGACATGGTCGGCCATCGGGCTGGACGGCGTAATGGGATAGATTCCCGCTACCTCGGTGTACGCATACGAAACATATGCGGCCGCCTCGTTGCCGTCCATAGACTTAAACTTACGCGCCATATACCCCTCTCCTCTCATATAGGTATACAGGCCCCGGCGATCGCCGGGATATTGGCGTGATGGGATTTTCGCTGTTGCTTCCAATCATCTGGCAGGCAGGCTCAGCAGCAGGTACATGGCGTGGAGAGAAGGCATGCCGAGGCGAGGAGGGCTGCACGCACTCCACAGGCCCAGCTGCCCGTCTTGCACATGACCGAGCGCCGCAAAGGCCGCATGCCGGATGCTCCCGGGCACGCCCCGGCGATGGGAGGCACCCGCAACGGAAATCCGCATGCGGGTTTATTGTACCCCGCCGCCAAGTGTAATTTCGACAAATATAGGTGGGCGGTAAAGGTTTACCTCGGGTGACCGCCAAGGGCCAAAATGAACGCTTCGTCCCCGGGCGATTGGCCCTGGCGCGCCATGGAGTGTCCCGGAGTGCCGGCATAAAAGGAACGTCCCCATCTGCCGACTAGAGGGCGCCGACGCCGAGGAGGATAGCGTAGGTGGTGGATTCGCCAAGTCTGAGCTCGTCGCCGGGGTTGAGCTGAGCGGAGCGGCCGGGCTCGACCTGGATGCAGACGTTCGTCGCGCCGTTTACCACCATGGTTCCGTTGGTGGACGACAAGTCCTCGACGTGCCAGATATTTTGAGCATCGCACCAGATATGGGCATGGCGGGCCGAGACGTCGTCGGTGATGCCGCCCTCCCCCGTTGCCAGCGCGCCGATCTCAACGCCTTCCTCACTCGGCTGAATCCAGCGCGGGACGCTCACCACGTAGCCGTTTTGCACGCACAGCAGTCCCAGCGGATGCGCCGGCGCGACCTCGTGCTCGCCCGCGACCGAAGATGTGCTCAGCGAGCGCGGCGTCGACGTGTCGCCGCCACGGGTCGCATGAGCGCGGCGGCTCGCCCGACTTGGAACTAAGGCGGGCGTGAGAGCAAACGGCATAGGGAACGAATCTTGCGGATGTACTCCTCGACGTCAGGCAGGTAAGCCCCACGAAGTCACCGGGGAGGCCCAAGCGGCCCGGCACCACTTCCAGATTCTGACCAGGGCGAGTCGTTCGCCGGTGGCTGAAGGCTCGCTCCCACCCAAAAGGGGAGATTCGCGTTGTTCCCCAATCGCTCTCGCATCTTTCATTTTGCTCGAGGTGGGCTATAAAAACTTTCCTGGTGAAAGGCGGCAATTGGTTTCCTTTCTTTCTAGAGGAGCGCGCCTGTAATCTGTTTTCATCCTAAATCAAGTTAAGATCGGACCTTCCAGAGGCAAGTCGACTCAAACTGCGAGGCTCCATGTTGGAATAAAGAGCGCTGTCGAAGTGCCAACAACACAAAGCTTGCCAGTCTCAAATAGAACCTTTTGGGAGTCCGATTGGGCCGCACACCGAATCCCCGCTGGTGGTTTTTTATAGCTGCGCAACAATAAACAAGGTTAGTGCCAGTCCAGCATGAAATTGAGGAACGTATGCATTTTTTCTCAGTAAGTGATCGTCGTTACTGCTTCGATGAGGTCACTCGCAATTGCTTTCAGGTTGACCAAGCATCAGAAGATGCGCTTCGCATATTTGAAGCATCGGGAAGAACGGTCAACTCGAAGTTGCTAACAAAGTCACTTGCTGCGAAAGGCTACGACCAAACGACCATAGCAGAACTTGAAGACGACATTGATGAGTATCAACGATTGTCTGAGCGGACTTTCTTAACAAAAGACACGCCTCGAAAACTTAGATCCATCGAACTCCACGTTTCACATGCATGCAACCTTGGTTGTAGTTACTGTTTTGCCGGTAAAGGAGATTATGGAACGTCTCCTCTGCTGATGACAGACGAGATAGCCTTCAAGGCGGTCGACTACCTCGTCGCAAGTTCATCGGAAAACGAAACGCTTGCGATCGTCTTTTTTGGTGGGGAACCCATGATTAACGAGCCGCTGATATGGAAAACGGTCGACTATTCAAAAAGAATATACCCCAATAGAAACTTTACCTATTCTATTACGACCAACGGAACGCTTTTGAATGACACTGCTGTGAATTCTTTCAAGGAGCACGGGTTTTCTGTTCTGATTAGTCTCGATGGTACAGGATGCAAGCACGATGCATCGCGCCCGTACAAGACGGGAGGCGGCTCTTTCTCCGATATCGACAAAAACGTTCGTCGTTTTTCCGAGTCGTTCCCCTTCGGCGCAAGAGCGACCTTAACAAATAATAACTGTAACCTTGTTGAAGACTATCTTCAGTTTAAAGAGATGGGCTTCAGAAGGATTTACTTCTCGCCCGTGAGCTCATTCGATGAGAATATCAAACTCGACGAACACTCATTAAACAAAATCAGGGCGGGCCTAATAGATTTGGCGGATCAATATCTCAAACAGATTGATCAAGGGGAAAAGCCCTTGTTTAGAACATTGAAAACTGCAGTTGATTTGATTATGAGCAACAGGATCGCCTTTGTCGGATGCGGGGCTGGCAGGCGTTTTATTTCCGTGACTCCCGAAGGGGACGTATACCCCTGTCACAGGTTTGTCGGGATGATGCGATTCAAAATGGGCAACATCGTCACCGGAATTGACGAAACTAGGTATATTGAAAACTGGAGTCAGGGTGTCGAAAAAAGAATTGACTGTACGGACTGTTGGGCTCGGTCTTTCTGTGGTGGGGGCTGTAGCTGGGAGGCTGCAGGCGAGCACGGCTACTTGCCCAAGAGTCTACACCCTGCATCATGTGAATATAGAAAAATGTGCTACGAGATGGCTTTTGACCTTATTTCCCGCCACTCATCTTCGCAGGAGAAAAATCAACGAGAAGCTACTGTATCGGAATAAGCGGTTCAGCGCATTGCTGTCACCATTGTGGAGGTGTTCGTTCTTCTGATTACCGTCTGCGAAGCTTATTGCTACGTTCGCCGAAGCCATTCTAGAAATATGGTGAACTAGACATCTTGGTTTGTTATACACAATATTGAGGTTTTTCTGCACTCAAAGGGAGGTAGTCGTGAAGCATATTCATCCGATTAATCCAGGAAGTGGCGACGAGGCAGGCGTGAAGCCGATGTCTTTTGACTGCCTCTTGGGCATTACTGACATCTGTACTGTTTATGATAAAGCAGATGGCTGTGGTGCATACGATTACTGCGACTATGACATGGATGGCGGCAGCATCTGCGTTGTAGATCACTGTGGCATTGATCAAACGTAGTCTCTAATTGGATTAAGGTGAGGAGCTGTTATGAAGCATATCCATCCTGTTGGTTCAAATGAACATCCTCCCGTTGAGCCTTGTTGTCTTGGAGTTGATATATGCAATTTTTACGACATCGCCGAGTGCCCTGTTGCGGATTGGTGCTATGTCGATAAAGAATCAAGCTGTGTTTTGCCAGCAGATTGGTGCGATCCAGTTGACGAGTAGTTTTGTGGCTAGTTTGTGGCTAGGAACTATTTGGTCCAATTCAGAATAAGATGGGAACAAATACCAAAATCTCGTGTCTGGGAGGAGTTATGCCATTATTGCAAGGTCTCGTTGGATTAGCCTTTATACTTGCGTTATATCTGGCACCTTTTTTAATTCTATTCTTCATTATCCGACTCTTTCTTCGGAGAAAATAGGAGTGTCACGCAAACATTAGCGTAGCTTTCTTCCAATATGAGCCGAGCATTGGCAAGTGGAATAAGAAGCCCGACCGTTCGCCACATGAAAGTGATCGGACGGGCTTCTCTATTTAACCCGGGCCGCCACCCATAGCGGCTTTCCAAGCGTATTCTCAGTGCAAAGCAATCGTCAGTTTAATCCTATGCGCTGATACCGCATTTCATTTGTTCGGCTCGAATTCTACGGCCTGGCAACCCTCGCACTCTCCGGCAAATGGATTGAACGCGAAGGCAGAGATGATGTGTGCGTGGACATCGAGGCTGCTGTAGGCAACATACTGGGACATGGACCCCCGCTGCGCGTGGTATGCGGCCCGGCATATTCATTGCCGTCCAACCCCGTGTAGTTGCAGCAAAGGGTGGAACCTCAATGCTCAGCTCATGTTGTCCGTGGGACACGAGAATCGTAAGTACACTTTGGTGCGATTCTCACGCTGATACTGAGCCACCTGGAATAAGATACGTCGCGACAACACTTCGCTTCACCTCTGTCTCGACAAGATGACGTAGACTAAAGTTTCCTTTAGTAAGAGAACGAGAACTATATCTGAAAGCGTTGCGATGGCGTGAAGGCACCGAGTCCGAACCGCCTGAATGCTACGTGCATCTGCATCGCCTTTTTGTTATCTCTGCCAGTTGGGTAGCACTACACTTGTCATCATTTACCCTGGTACATGCTGCCTAAATCCACTACCCCTTCTACCGCGCCGACCATCTCGTCATCGTGAGAGACAACGATGATCAGCTGGCTTTGCTTGTTGCGCTTAACATAGGCCGCAAGCTCGGCGCGGCTTACAGCGTCTAACCCAGTCGTGGGCTCGTCGAGTACCAAAACTGACGACTTGCGTGAAATCGCCGACCATAAGTACACTCGGCGCAGCTCACCGCCCGAAAGCGCGGAGCAACGTTTCCCGAGCAACTCCTTCACGCTGTTTTCCAGCGAAAGTAGGCCATCTACACCCCGGTGATAGGAAGAAAAGGGCGTGTCGAAATACTCTAACAGCTCTTTCACCGTTTCGTCCGGCGCGAAGCACGACTGTGGGCAGCACGATATCTCTCTCGCACGTATGTAATCCAAGTCGCATTCTTCGATTGGCACGCCGTTGTATTTTACTTTGCCTTTCGATGAGTATAGCCCGAGCATCAAGTAAAGAAGTGACGTCTTGCCTCTTCCGTTTTCCCCAACTATGCAATATGTACCAGGACCGGAAAACTTGAAAGAAAACCCGCCGAGGACCTCTCGGACAGATCCGTCTGGAAGGGCAACCGAGAATTCCAAATCAGATACCGAAATGTCATTTATTTCATCGAGTTTAGCTAAATCGGTCCGATTCCACCCCGATCTCTCCTTTTCTCTCGTCGCGATAGCCGTCCTATCCCATGATGCTTTGGCATCTTGATAGGATTTGAACAATGACATCATACTTTTCAAAGTCTTAAAGAGAACCGCGAAGTATGTACCGATGATAGTGTACTCGCCTATTGACATAGTTCCGTTAATGATTCGTACTCCGGAAACAACAAGTATCACCGCTTGAAACAACGCTGCGAAAAGACCATCGAGCGATGTCAGAGAATATGATAGCTTTCCGGAGCGCAAAACTTTGGGAAAATAGCTCTTAAACCCAGCGTCGAGCGCTTGTTCGCTCTTGCCGTACGAAGATGTCAGTTGAATGTTGAGAATCTGATTAAGCTGCGATGCAATTGCGGCGTAAAAGGCGCTGTCCGCCTCTTTCTTCTCATACGTGACCCTATACAAAAGTTTCCTCAACCCAGTAATTACACAGAAATACACGATGAGGAGAATGATGGAAAACACCGCGAGAGTTGAATCAATTGACCATATGATAAGCAATACGATGGGAATGGCTACAATGGACAGCGGCGCACTGATAAAATTCGCCAAAACGAAGGATGAGACCACGCTGGAGTCGGAAATAATCCGTTGCGTTGTATAGGCTGGATCGATGGTCCGACTCACCAAGTAATCGTCTCTTTCAAAACGCAAGACGGCCTCCCTGAGAAGATCAAAGGAAAGTCTCGTGGTTATGCGAATGGAAAGTGTTCCTGCAAAATAAGTAAAGAGGGTGGAGAAAACTCCTATTGACGCAACCAGGAGCGCGAAGAGTACGGCGTCTCTTTCGCTGCGGTTACCGAGAAGAAAATCTAAGAATTTCCCGTTCACGTATGGCATGGCATAGGAGAGAGCGGTTCCAATCACCGTGATAGCAATGAAGACGAAAGCCCCTTTTGCTCTGATGAACCTCGAGAGAACGCATCGAATCAAGGAAGGCCCCAATCTACCCGCCACAAAACATCAATCACTGATACCTTACACCTCAACACAACAGGAGCGAAGATTTGCCAATGAGACTGCTTTAAGATTGCCTTGGGCCAATACGATCTCAAGCTCTTCCTACAAGAGAGTCGGAATCGGACATCTCCTCCGACGAACCTGGCAATCGGGCGGTTGAAATATCTTTTTCAACCGCCCGATTGCCACAATAGATTTGAGCATCCGCCCACAAACGTCCGCGTTTTATACCCATCAAATCCTTTGCCTTTTGTCGTCTAGACTAGAAAAATCGCTCGAAATAACGCAACCGGCCTGCTCGCTTGAAGAAACCTAAGCCCGTAACGTAGATGTGCAAACTTCCGAAACGCCTTGCGCGGCATAGTGCGTATAAACTTCGTCAACCGCCTCAGAAATATCTGAGTATCGCGCCGGGTCAAAAGCATACGATGTCGCAGCTATACCCTGCACCCATTCGGAACGCGGATTAATTGAATAGCCACACAGCATCATCATACATGCATCTAGACCTGATTTCCCAAGTATCCGACGTATTGATGAGAGCATCGCGGGTCGCCCCTGCACCATCGTCGTCACCCCTATTAGCAGTATTTACCGTTTTTCTCTAAATGCGTATCGCCACCCTTAAGAATACGAAGTGTTTTATCCAGACCCGATTGTCCTCCATCTCAAACGAAGGGATAAGGAATCTCATCCGGAATCGGCAGTAACGGAGGATTCACAACGACAAGCGAAAAACATGAGTCATCTCTCAGAGGGGAGTAAAGGCTCCCCTCAAGCACCCTAGTTTCGTCATCCAAAGAGTTGATGGCAGTGTTTTTCTTACAAAGGTCGACAACAAAAGGGTTGATTTCTACAGATGTTACATCCATGCCACAGTTGGTAAGTATCAGGCCCTGTATTCTGGGGCCAGAACACAAATCGAGAGCCTTCCGTGCGCTCTGCGGTGTAAGGCGCCAATCTCAGCAAATCTGTCCCACAATACTGCGCTGAAGAACAAGACGGAACCCCTGAGCCAAACTCCCCTATACCTTATTAAGGCTAAGACAGGCAAGTTCACGCACCCGGCATATTCCAGAATAACATCCTATTGTTTTAGATGCTCTACAAGCATGAACAGCCGCGAATCGGAAAGATCTTCTAGTTTCGCCCCGACTGACCGCCAAGGGCCAAAATGGCCCCTCCATCCCCGGGCGACTGGCTCTGGCGCGCCGAGGAGTGTCCCCAAGTGCCGGCAGAAAAGAAACGTCCCTATCTGCCGGCTAGAGGGCACCGAAGAGGATGGCGTAGGTAGTGGATTCGCCGAGCTTGAGCTCGTCGCCGGGATTGAGTTGGGCGGAACGGCCGGGCTCGACCTGAATGCAGACGCGCGTGGCCCCGTTTACCACCACGGTTCCGTTGGTGGACGACAAGTCCTCGACGTGCCAGATATTTTGAGCATCGCACCAGATATGGGCATGGCGGGCCGAGACATCGTCGCCGACGTCGGTAATATCGCCCTCACCAGTGGCCAGCGCACCAATCTCAACACCCTGCTCACTCGGCTGAATCCAGCGCGGGGCGCTCACGACAAAACTGTTTTGTACGCGCAGCAAGCCCAAGGGGTGCGCCGGAGCGGGTTCGCGTTCGCCCGCGGTCATCGACATGCCAAGCGAACGCGGCGTGGAGGTGCCTCCGCCACAGGTCGCGCGCGCGTAGTCGATGGCATAGTTCACCGAGGACCGCACATCCGCCGAACAACCGACGGCGACAAACAGCACCAGCACGGCCTCGGCGCGCTCGGCGGGCATGAGTTCCGCCGCCTGGGACAGGCGATCGAGCGCGTTGCGATAGAGATTCGTGTCCTGATGGCACTCTTCGAGCGCGCGTACCATCGGTTCACCTGCAGGACCGCACACCATATTGATCACAGCCGTGGAGTCCATGGGATTTCGCTGGCGCAGGGCCAGTTGCGACATAATACGCGCAGCCGAGGTACCGTATTCGGCAAAGTAGCGCTGCTGAAGCGTGCCGACCGGCGCGCGAACGATAAAGCGGGAAACCCAAGAGCGATCGGCGGCTCGGCTCTGCGGGCTGCGGCCGTCGGCGAGCGGACGGGACGAAAGCACCAGGCCGCACAGCTCGATATGGCTCAGATGCGCCGCGCGCTTAAAGATGTCAAACATGGCCCCGCATGGGGTGAGCTTAACTTGAGATGCCATGACCTAGGCCTCCTTGGTCGTAGAAATAGAATCGGACGATACTTCGACAGGTCCGCCAAAAGTACGGGCAGCTGCGGCTCCACCGGCAAGCGGAGTCGCCATCTGGGCTTTTGTACGTCGCGGTGCCGAAACGGGAAGTTCAAAGGCAAAGCCCATCGCAAGCAAAAACCACGTAAGCGTATAGGTTGCAACCAGAGCGGCAACAAGGCCGCCCATCACGGCGCGTTGGGAAAATACGCTACATGCAGCCACAACCAGCACCGGAACCTCGCAGGCAGAAAGCGCAAGCACACCCTGCAGGAAGCCCGAGCGCCGATTGCGCGCAAGTGCCCCCGCGACAACGCCGGCTATGCCTGGCAGCGCCAACGCCAGTGCGGCAATAATACCCGGTAGCGACCCAGACCACACGAGCGATCCCAAAGTCGCCGTCACGCGAGCGCCCGACGCCAGCAGCGCGGCCGAAACCACGACCACAGCCCAAACCACGCCACAGACGACCGTCGCGCCGACCATCAGCGCGCGACGAACCGCGCGGCCAGACGCATCCATGGGGCACGGCGTGAGCGGCTCGCCGCGGAGCGAACGACCGACATTTTGCGCATAGTGGTCACAAAACGCCGAGAGCGCCGCCTCGACCGCCGCCGGCTCGGGACGATCTTTTTGATGGCTGGATAGACAGGCCATCACCACGTCGAACAGCTGGGCATCGACAAACGCCAGCGCATCGCGTAGCTCCTCGGAATCCGGCTCAAGCCCCAGCTGCTGGGCCTGCTCGGCCGCAGCGAGCGCCACATCGGGCTCACGACGAAGCAGCTGAGTCAAATCGCAACCGGGCGCATGGGCACCAATGGGATAGTCGGGCAGCGTGTCCATCTTGAGACGATAGGGGCTGGCGATGTCGCGCGTCTTTTTGCGCGAACCCGAGGTGCCCGAAGTGCTCGGCGCGGCTTCGTATGGCGCGGCGCCGGCAATGAGCTCGTAAACCGTGCTTGCCGCGGCATAGACGTCAATCGCCGGCGACATACGCAAAGCGCGCAGGTCGGGAATATCGTCGGTGAGCATCTCGGGCGGGGCATAGGCAACCGTCGCGCGACGCAGCGTGGCATAACGCTCCGTAAACGACGCCTTGCCGCCGGTACCGGCCACGGCCGACGCAGGCTCAAGCGCCAGCGACGAGCCAAAGTCGATCAGGCACAGGTCAAAGGTGCCCTCGGCAAGCTGCCGGTCAAGCGGTAGACGCGCCGTACGCACCATAATATTAGCGGGCGAGATATCGCGATGGACAAAGCCCTCGCCCACCAGGCTCATACGGCAGAGCAGATCGAACAGGTCGCGACCCAGACGCGCCGCCACAAGCGGCGACAGGCGTCCGGCATCGTCCACGGCAAGTCGCGAACGCAAGCGGGCAAGCGTCTCGCCCTCGACCCATTCCATGACAATTGCAGGCACACCGTCGACCTCGCCCCAGCCATAGAGGCGGGGAAAGCCCTTAAGGCCCGAAAGAGCGCGATGGCATTCGTATTCCTCGCGAAACGCCGCCTTGAACTTGGCGACCAGCGCCTCGTGAGCGGCATCGTCGTCAAACTCATCGCGCGTCGGCAAGATGAGCTGTTTGAGTGCCACGGCCTCGCCTTGGGCGTTGACGGCACGCGTCACGCGGCCGATACCGCCACGGCGCATGGCGGCATCGTCGGCAAACAGCATCGTAAAACGACGCAGATAGGCAGGCAGTTCGCCCTGACCGAGCGCAATGGCCGGCTCAAACCCGTCGACACGCGCCAGGCGCAGGCCGACCATGGGATCGCGACCGAGCGATTGTGGTGTGGTGGATGCAAGATCGGTCATCATAGGGCAAGCGCCGCCACGTTATTGTTGAAGTTACCGAGCGCGACGTCATCATCGCCGTAATGGCCGACCCATTGACATAGGTTGGTGTAACAGCCCCACAGATTGGCATACTGCTGATACCACTTTGACCGGGGCGAGAATGTCTGACGACCGAACTCGGCTCGAATGACAAACATCTCCCCGACCAGGCTGTCGCACGGCTTGGGATCTCCCGTAGAGTTATAGGTCGAGACCACGTCATTGGCACGAGAAACATAGCCGTCGAGCATGTTGTACTTGGTCACAAGCCAGCTGTGAATGCTCTCTTCCTCAGCAGCGGAAAGGCCACCGGAGTTTGCATCGTTGTCAGTGTTGCCGCCCGTCGAGCCGCCGTTTCCAGACCCTCCGGCAGAGGAACCCGACCCAGAGCCACCGCCCGAACTCGACGAATCCGAGCCGGAGCCAGAAGTATCCGAGCTACCGGGCTTTCCGGACTGCTGGGCGTCCTGCTCCTTCTGCTGCTCGACCTTATTCACCGTTGCCGCCACGCTATTGTTGGACAACCGATCGATGATCTTGGTGTTGGTGAGCACGATGGTTTTGCCATTGGCAAGCGTGACTTCGTTGTCCGGGGCCTCGGCGCCGTCCGCGTCGCCGGTGCCAAACACAATATGCGCGACCACACTTGCCCAAGCATATCCAGTCGTGGTCCCCAGGTCACTTTTGACCTCATGCCCCACGCGCGGTTCGCGTGCGGCATGTGCCTGCATCATGGACGGCACGGTCATGCCATAGGCAGAAACGCCAGCTATGACCAGCACCAGCGAGCAAGACAGCAGTGCGTACGCCCGCGGCGCCAAGCCCAGTCGGCGTCGCATGCGCACCGCGGCGCCGCGCTTTGTCTGAGTGCCACCGGGCCGCATGCGTTCTCCTCCAACAAAAACACGCCGCTCGGGAGCGGCGCATTCATTCGAATCCATATTTGAGTGTATCAGCGAACCCAAAAGGTTGCGCAACGAATGGGCAAATTAAGGATGCGAGTGGAAGCATCCATGCGATAAGCGGATACAAAGCATCTTTGTTGCACAACAAACTTACAGTCGCACGGGGAAATTATGGCTACCCCGTGCGTCGTGATGAAGACATACGGCAGGAGCAGGCTCGCCACCTAAATCGTGCGACGGGCCTCGATGGCGCGCCCAAGCGTAAGCTCGTCGGCATACTCCAGGTCGCCGCCCACGGGAAGGCCGCTCGCCAGACGCGATACCTCAACGCCCAGCGGCTTGATAGTGCGGGCCAGGTAGCTCGCCGTGGTCTCGCCCTCGATATTGGGGTTGGTGGCGATGATGACCTCGTGGATGTCCTCGTGGCCCAAGCGTGCCAGCAGCTCACGAATGTGCAACTGCTCGGGACCAATCTTGTCCATGGGACTGATCACGCCGCCTAGCACATGGTACAGGCCATGGTAGCTGCCCGTGCGCTCGATTGCCTGGACGTCGCGCGGCTCGCCCACCACGCAAATGCGAGTGGTATCGCGCATCGAATCCTGGCAGATGGAGCACTCGTCGGCCGTGGCGTAGTTAAAGCAGCGGCTGCAAAAGTGAACCTCCTGCTTAACCTCCAGGATAGCCTCGGCCAGGCGGCGCGCCTCCTCGGCATCGGCCTCGAGCAGGTAATAGGCGATGCGCTGGGCCGACTTGGGACCAATGCCCGGCAGACGGCCCAGCTCATCGAGCAATTTTTGCAGACTATGGTTGGCACTCATATATATGCGTGTCTTAGAACGGCATGCCCGGGATGTTGAGGCCGCCGGTGATGGCGCCCATCTGCTTGTTGGCAAGCTCGTTGACACCGCGGACGGCCTCGTTGACGGCAGCCATGATCATGTCCTGCAGCATATCGACGTCCTCGGGATCGAGGGCATCGGGGTCGATGGTGAGGTTGACAAGCTCCATCTCGCCGTTAACGGTCACCTTGACCATGCCGCCGCCGGCAGAGGCGTCGACGGTCTGGGACTTAAGGTTTTCCTGCGCGGCGGCAAGCTGCTCCTGCATCTTGCGAGCCTGCTTCATCATTTGCTGCATGTTCATACCGGCCATGATGGCTCCTTTACGTGCGGCCGCGCGACAAGCTGCAAGGGCAGCCGGAGCGCGACGGGACTTTCAAACTCAAAAATCGTACCACGGCGCGGGGCAAGCAAGCGGGGCGGACACGCTACCTCAGTCGATATACATGTCCTTGAGCGTGACGCACGCCCAAGATTATGCAAGGTCGAATTATGCAAGGTTGCATAATTATCTCAAGCTACATCTAGCAGAGCTGGAACCAGGCAGTTTATGCGTAGGGCTACAAGGCTACATGGCAAAATGCCGAGCCGCTGCTCGAGGCGGCACGCATGGCGGCTGGGTATAATTTGATTGTCATAGATGACGATTTGGAGGTGCCCTCGTGAATGTCCCAGCCGTACTCCAAAACATCCGCTCAAAACACCCCGTTGCATATGTGGTTCTCTATCTCTTTGTCGTCTGGGTATTACTGGTTATCATCACCCATGCCATAGCTTTTGGAGCAGAACTGCTGATAGCCAGCTCGGACCAGCCCGTCGTCAAATGGGAGACGACCGATGAATGCACCGACGGAACCCGAACCATTTACTACAACAGCCCGTCCCTCTACCAAGAGTTCAAGGTCAAGATAAAGGACTCCAAGATTGTCGATGCCGAACTGGGCTCTTTATTTACAATCGGAGCAACCGTCAACGCCGAGCAAGTCGAGTACACGGACAGCCATGCGACGTATCGTATCGACCTCAGCATCCTAGGCCGACCGTCACGCGCCTGTCTGCTCGAATGCGATATACGCGGCACCACGTTGCACATGTCCGAAATACAGATGCGCCCGGGCAAGGGGTTCTCTTCTTGAGCAGTATACCCGCCTGCGCAGCTACTCCACCGGCTTGAAGATGGTGGACTGGCCGAAGACGCTACGGATGAGGGCTTTGGCTTCGTCCTCGGTCTGCGGGATGCTTGGGGCTGCGCCTTGATGGCCGAAGGGGCTGCCCGCGCCGGGGTTGGACTCCCAGGGAGCCGCAGGAGCGTCCTCCTCTTTGGGGGCAGTTGCAGCGGGCTTGGGCGCGGACGCCGCACCCGGCACGTCGAACGGGGGCAGATCGTCCCCGCCGGCATCGGCAGCAAAACCGCCGACCATGATATCGTCGTAGGGAACCTGCTCGGATTCCCACGGCGCAGACGGCGCGGCGGGCTGAGCCTTGGGAGCGGACGCGCGCTCGGGCGCTCGGGGTGCGGGCTCGGTCGGGAGCTTGCCTGTGGCAGGAGCGCCGGCGGGGTTGTCGGAGCGCAGCCAGGGGGCCTTAGCCAGGTCGGATGACTTGGGCGCAGGCGCGGCGGCGGGCTTAGGCCCGGGGACCGGAGCAGCCGGTTTGGGCGCAACGGGTTCAGGCGCCGACGGGGTCGGTGCCATCACCGGCGTCGCTTGCTGCTGTGGAGCGCTGGCGCTCGAGGATACAGGGGCCGCCGAGGACACGGGTTGCGGGTCCGCAGATACCGCAGCCCGTGCAGATGGAGAATGCTCCTCATGTTGAGGAGCCGGCGTGCCACCCCCATTCAGGACATAGTCGACGGTACGACGACCGAAGACCGCACTGACTGTCGGCAGGACCACCGACTGCGTGTCGGCGCGTCCGAGCATCTTCATGGCAAAGGTCGAGCCCGCGGGGAACGAGACCGTGAGCTTGGAGCCGTCGTCGGCCGTGGCGCGAGCGTTGAGCAAAAGCCCTGCGTAGGAAGCCTGACGCGCCTTGACACGCTCGACAACCTCGGCCCATTTGCGCTGCAGCTCTCCGGCATCATCGACCGCGGGCGTCTCGGCAGTACCGGCGGCGGCAACCTGGGCGGCATTGTTGGACTGGGGCTTAGGTGCCGGAGCGGTGGCAGGCGCGGGGGCCGCAACGGGCTGAGGCGTCGGAGTTGGCGCAGGCTGAGGTGCAGGCGCTGCAGGCTTGGAAGCTGACACGGACGCAGAACGGGACGCAGGCTGGGCAGCCGGAACAGCAGCACCACGGTCCCAAGGCATACCGCCCTGGCGCGCGGACGTAGCAGCGGGGGCAGCGGATGCCGCCGGAGCGGCAGCACGAGCGCCCGAAATGAGCGTCGGCTGTTGGGCAGCAGCGGGTACGGATGCTGCAGGCGCGGCGGCCTGAGCAGCAGCCACGCTCGCCGGCACGGCGCCGTTGGCAACCATGGCCTCCAAGCGAGCCACGCGCTCGGCCAATGCCTCAATCGTTAAATCAGCCTCGGGACGTGCCAGGCGCGTGCAGGCGATCTCGAGCACCAGGCGCACGTCACTCGCGCCCCTCATCTCCAGCGCGGCATCGTCGAGCACCGTCAGCACGCGGGCCAGACGGTCGGCCGGATGCTCGCCAAAGGCAGCAGCCTCGGCAGCAAGCGCCTCGGCCTGCTCGGCCCCGCCCTCAAACAGCTCGGCACGGGCACCGACAACGCAGGCCACATACACGTCACGCACATGCGCCACCAGGTCGCGCGTCAGCTCAAGCAGGTCATTGCCCTCCTCGACCTGTGCGCGAATGAGCCCATAGAGCTCAGCAATATCACGCTCGGCGATGGCGCGCGCAAACTCGCCCAGAATCTGGTCCGAAACTTCGCCCAAAAGCGAGCGGGCATCGTCCGCGTGCACGGTACCGTTGCCGAAGACGCTCAGCTGCTCCAGCGTGGAGAGCGCGTCGCGCATGCCGCCCTTGGCATGACGCGCCACGATAGCCAGCGCCTCGTCGTCGTAATCGAAGCCCTCCTGCTCGCACACGTATGCCAGGCGACGCTCGATATCCTCGTTGCCGATGCGATGAAAATCGAAGCGCTGGCAGCGCGAGAGGATGGTCTCCAAAATCTTTTGCGGGTCGGTGGTGCACAGCACGAAGATCACGTGCGCCGGCGGCTCCTCGAGCGTCTTGAGCAGCGCGTTGAACGCCGCCGTCGTGAGCATGTGAACCTCGTCGATGATATAGATCTTGTACTTGCCGCGCACCGGGGCAAAGTTGACGGAGTTGATGATCTCCTCGCGCACATTGTCCACGCCCGTGCGGCTTGCGGCATCGAGCTCGTAGACATCGGGGTGGTTGCCCTCGGCGATGAGCTCGCACTCCTCACAGGTGCCGTCGGGCATGCAGCCGCTTGCACCCTCGGCGCGCGCCGCCTCGGCGTTGCGACACAGTAGCGCCTTGGCCAGAATGCGCGCCATGGTGGTCTTGCCCGTGCCGCGCGGTCCGCAGAACAGGTACGCGTGGGACAGACGCCCCTCGGTGATGGCGTGCTCGAGCGTCGAGACGATATGCTGCTGGCCCACCACGGAGTCGAAGGTGAGCGGGCGATACTTTCGGTACAACGATTCCATGGGTGCTCCCCCGGGTATACTGAGTCTTGTTGCCGCGACGGCCATGCGGTCGCACGGCATACTTCACTCATAATAACCCGTACGGCGAGCCCGCCGCGATAGGAGTCCAAAGAGCATGGCAGACGCAGAGAGCAACCTCGTTCCCTCCGAAGCAGCCGACCAGGTCGAGGTCGCGCTCGAGAAGCAGGCCGCAGCCGACGACGGCATCCTGTACCTCAACGAGTACCAGTACGAAAACGACCTGGTCACCGACTTCGCCCGCCTGGTCGCCTCGCCCAGGCGTCGCGGCTCGCTGTATGTCGCCGCGGCAATTGCCGCGCTGCTCGGCATTGGCATGCTGGTGGCCGGCGGCAACTGGATCAAGTTTGGCGTCGTCCTGATCGTATTCGGCGCCTTTTTGGCCTGGTGGAGCAAAAACCTGCACCACACCCTCGCCCGCGACTTTATCGATGCCGTCGAGGCCGACGAGTCCATGGGTGGCCGCTATCGCCGCGTCGCCGCCAACGAGGACGGCCTGATGGTTTGGGGCAAGAGCGGCAAGTCGCAGTTCTTCCCGTTTGAAAAGCTCGACCACGTGCTCGACGGCGAGCGCATCTTTGTAGCCATGTTCGCCGACCAGGGCGTGACGATTCCTAAGGACACCTTTGTCCGCGGCGATGCCGAGCGGTTTGGTCCCTTCCTTAAGGCGCGCATCAACAAAAAGCTCCGCATCGAGACCAAGAAGAAGAAAATGAAGGCCGAGAAGGCCGCAGCCGAAGCTAAGCAGGGCGACAAGGCCGACAAGCCCCAGGACAACAAGGGCAAGCGGCGCAAGCAGAAGAAGAGCAAGAAGAAGCGCTAGGGCCGAGCGCCACTGCGAAGGGAATCTCATCCCGCTTCAGCGTAGGATGAGGCTCCCCCAACAGGGCCTTCGAGCTATTTAACTTCAAACCTGAAGAGCCTTCGCTCCGGCAGATCGGTCATCTTCATCGTATAGGTCCCGGGAAACGCTTTCTCAAAACGGACGGTCTCGTAACCTTCGAAATAGTCGTTGGTGTTTTGCATCATGAATGGGACGAGTAACTCGTTCTCCGCCCCAACCTGTACAGCAAACGCAGCAGAACCGCCCAGCACCGGCATTGCCTGCGTTATCAGATCGGTATTGACCACAAAGTCATAGTTTGGCGCAGACTCCGGCACCAAATGCCAAACATACGCTTTAATTCCGCCTTCGACATTGTCCTTATTCCTGACACGCATCTTTACGGCGATAACACACGTGATGTCGGCGTCCTTCAATTTCGTTTTCGTATCTACGATGCCATATTTTGAATAATCATCATGCGCACGCTTGAGATACTCGCGCGGCGTGAGCAGCTCTGCCCCGTCTATGCAAAACGAATACCCGTCAGTCGCCACATCCTTCGACCCCAGAAACGCCCCATCCATCGAGAGCCATTCGCCCTCCGCGTAATATTTTTCAGGAATGACTGTCCTGTTCCCGTTAACGACGCTCACCCTCATGCCCGCAAGGCCGGTAACAGCACAGCCAAAAAGCGCGAGCATCGACCTTCTCGTCAACAGGGCCTTCTTCATCGCGCTCACGACCTTTCCCGAACTTTCACAACGGCACCGTCGCGCATGCAGTAAACACGATCGGCTAGCTCCTCGAGCACCTCTCCGTCATGGCTAGACAGAAGAACCTCGCGACCCGTTGATGCCGCCATCGCCACAACGCGCTTGAGCATTTCCACGCCCGCTTCGTCGAGGGCATTCGTTGGCTCATCGAGAACAAGCAGCTTCGGCTTTTCCATAATTGCCGCAGCTATTCCCAGACGCTGCTTCATCCCAAGCGAGTATGCTCGAAACTTCTTTTTTTCGTCTGCATCGAGCCCCACGAGCCGCAGGGCAGAGCGAATGTCCTCGGGGGTGGCAACGCCATTGATTTGAGCTATGAGCTCCAGATTGTCGTAACCAGACAGATATCCTAAAAAGGAAGGCGCCTCTATCAACATCCCCAGACTCGGCGGAAACGAGATATCCGCCCCAAGTCTTTGGCCATCGATAATAATCTCGCCCTCGGTGGGTCTAATCAATCCGCAGACCGCTCGCATGAGCATGGTCTTACCCGAACCGTTTATCCCCTGAAGCCCGACCACAGTCCCAGGGTCAACCTCGATAGACACGTTGCGCAGGACATCGTTTTTGCCCATGCGCTTCGATACGTCCCTAACGATCACACTCATATCTTGTCCCTCTTTTCGATAAGGTCGGCCCTTCGAAACCACAGTCCACCCAACGATAGGCATAACGACATAATCACAATTGAAAACAAGCCACTCGAGCCCGTCGCAATTCCTTCTTTGACGATTCCACCCCAGCGCAACAGCATCAAGGCATTTCCCAGTAGCGCCCAATGCCGCGCATATGCCGAACAGATCAGGTAGCTCATTACAACCGCAAATGAAACTGACGGCCCAAGCACAAACCCAACCGTTGCCTGCACAAACGCAAGCGCCTCAAAAGCAAGAAAGAGACCTGCGAAAAACGGCAGTGCACCTGCTTCGCTCGCCTTGAGAAACCACGGCGCCAAATTAGCCAGCTGAAGCGACTCGCCATGGATGACCGCGCTGAACGAGGCACTCACCATCAAGCTCCAAATCACAACAGAGCAAACCACCACGAGCAGCGAAAATGCTGTTATCGCCGCCACTGAGATAAAACGCGAGACCCACCAAAGGGTTCTCGCCCGGCATCGGACAAGCGTTTGCAAACCAAACCCGTGCAACGATTCGGCGGGATAATCGAGTGTTGTATAGAGAATAAGCAGAATGAGAAATAGCCATCCTAGCGGAGGCACAAACATGACCCCGGGCCTAGGCTCAAACGGAGCAGATCCGGCAAACACGAGCGCAAGATTGTCCGCAAACCCCAAGGCATCCGTCCTGACCCCATACACAGAAGACAAACCGTAGGCGTACACCAGGTTCGCAACGGTCACTGCCGCAATCGCAATAAAGGTAATGATGTTCTTCTTCAAAACGGTCCTCAGGTCCGCGGCGACCAGCCTAAACAGCATCAGACCATCTCCCGCCTTTTCCACGCCCCAGAAAAAGCCAACGAAGCAAGGGTCAATAATATGATTTCCGCAAAACCGGCTCGAATGTCTGGCCAGTTATTCAGCGATTCCGACCTGATGCTGTTGAAGATATTGCAGTTAAACCCCACACAAGCCATTACGCCGAAGATCCAGCCATTTGCAAAATGCCACGCAACCATTAGCAGATACGGGACAATTATCGCTTTGATTCTGCTACGAAACAAAATTGAGAAGCCAGTTACAGCCATGGATAAAGTCCCGAGCGTGACCGCATCGAACAGCGTGTATGCAAGCACATATAACAAAGGATGTGAATAAAATAGACCGGAGAAATAGCTATGTAGGTAAAGCCCTACGTAGGTCGACTCATCGACCCGAGGAAGATACGCAGGAAAAAGCATCGAGACAATCAGGAAATTGACGAGCAGAGGAATGGCAGTCACTGTAAACGCGGAGAGGAAAGCAGACAGCACCTTTACGTTCACGTATGCCTTTCTGGAAACGCGCGTGCATATCTGCATGTCATAACCACTCAAACGCTCAAAGAGGCACGACCAAGATCCGGCCAACATTGCAAGCAGGGGCAGTGCATAGAAAAACACCGACGCAGACAGTGGCGCGTTCGCGCTCACAACAATCCAGTTACCGAAGCTGCTTTCACGTGTTTGACCGAGATAGTTTTTGGCTTGCATGCCAACGCCGTAACCAAAAGAAAGAAGGTTGTGACGTTCTTTTTCCAAATTTGCCCACGGCTCCAGCGCAGCAGCTATTGCAACTGCGACTGCAATCAAGAGAGCAAAGATAAAAGCTGGGCGTCTTATCGTTTTCGACAGCTCATATCTTACGAGCCTTTGGTTCATACGTCCTCCTCCCCCTTCCGACCCAGAAAGCCGGAAGGGAGCCAATTCAAACAACTATGCGGGAAGCTTGCGGAAATGCCCGACGCAGTCGGGGCTCCATACACCAATAACAGTGCCGTAGCCAGACTCCGCCCATGCAGTCAGTCGCGCCGCAGATCGCCCGTTCTCACGGACGAGGTTATACATTTCCCACTGTCCCTTGTGATTCGAACGATACGTTCCCTGAGTACAATTCATGCTGCCGCTACCGCTTGTGTTATACGCACCGTCTGTATATAACCGAAGCGGATTTCCCGTATAACCTTGGATATCCAGATAGAGCGATGAGGAATCATCCTTTTGACGGTAGCCAGTTGCACTCGTCCCGGCACATTGAAAACTAAATGCCCTATCGGCATTGTTCGTACAGGTCGTAATTCCCGTATCGGCGTTTTGAGTAATGCTAGAAACCTGAGAGGTGTCAAACTCCTCTTGCGCGAACGATGCAGCGGGAACCCCTAGGGACAGACCCGCAGCAATCGCCAACCCGACTCCGATTCGAGTAATAGCGCTCCTTGGCTTAATCATGGCCTTCTCCAATCAAAAGCGGCTAACAATGCGTCGACGCACAGCAACCTTTGCATGAATGGAGAAAGATGTCTGTAAACACTCGCTATTGAGTTGATAATCCAGGCGTTTACACGTTATCTACCTGCGATAACAATGAAATAAGCTCTGCTTTGTTCTTGATCTTCAACTGGCGATAGGACGCGGATCGCAGCGCTTGCACCGTAGATGCAGCGTAACCGACATCCTGCGCAATGGTCTTTGTCGTTGTGCCCTCTGCCGTCATCAACAATATTCGGGCCTGAACATCGGACAGGGCGCGCGACGTAAGCAGAGCCAGCCGGCGCACGTGAGCTGCTTCGGTGGACCCGTTCGCACGGTACTTCAAGACGGCCTTCTCGTCCTCAACCGAGCGTACGAGCACGATGTGCGTAACGAGCATGGGCACAGACCAGCAAACAATCACCGTTGCCACGACGACATTGACGGCCGAACTTTGCCCCAGCAACGACGCAAGGAACAGAGGCTCGAAAACCGTCAGATCCTGCACCATGTTGAGCAAGACAACCCAGACAGGAGCCGCCGCCCCAAAGCAAAGCATCCATATCCCAAGCATTTTGCGCTGCGGACAGCTACGCAGCACTATGTATGTGAGCAACATCCCCGTCAGCACCGCGAACCCATGGATTCGCCCCCTAGTGGCCGCATGGATTAAAGTAGCCGCACCTATTGACACCAACGGCACGATAGCCCGGACACGGGCATGCACCTTAAACGGACGCAGCCCAACAGCGAGCGAGACCGTAGATGCCACGCCGCACAGCAGGACCGGCGCAGCCATCAACGGATCGCATATACACCTCCATGCCGCGATATAGACAAAAGACCATTCCACGGCAGACAGCACCGCCCATACGCACGGGCTTCCGAGCCCAATCGCCCCATCCGTTCTAGTCAGCGCAACTTCACGATTCAGTTTTTCACCCGCGTAGTGCAGCGACAGAAGCAGTCCGAGACCCAATGCATAGCTTGCGAGAGAAAAGGCGACAGCCCGCGAAACACCGGACCCCCAATCGCTATCCGCCATTACCAAGGGCCCCGCCGCAAGGAGGATAAAGAATAATGTGAGCAGGTATCGAAACAGCCGGCGCGTTCGAGCTGATGCCACTATATCGTCAGCATGCCGCTGCGGTAGCTCATGCCCTACAGTATCGCCCTCACCCGCAAACAGCGCCACGAGCTCGCGTGAGCCCGCAACCGACGCCTTCCCGTATGCTCGGTGAAGCGTTGTTCTCACCGTCGATGGCTTCGTATCCGTCTCCTTGGCAATTTCCGCCGGCGTTTTCCCTTTGAGCAGCAGTCGAACAAACTGCTCTTCTCTAGGCGACAGGGCAGGGGAAAACACCCCCGCATCGAATGTGTCGGACGCACAGGCGATATCCGAATTGTTGTCCCGTTTCCCCCTTAGCAACATGCATACGAAGGCAGCAGCGATAACGGACCCCATCGCCAGCAATGCAATGACCACGGCATCGCTTGCGAAGTATGCCGCCTCAACAGCCGGAATAAGACCAATAGGAACTGCTACGAGCACAGAACAGGCAAACACGTCGCGCCGCCCATGGCCAAAGGCACGAGGGCGGCAAAACGGCGGGGCCACAGTCAATGCGAGATAGACCAACGGAATTAAAAGCGCAAGGCCAATTGACGCGGCCGTTACAGGGGGCATCCCCCATGGCTCGGGAACGACTCTCCATGAAACTCGACAGCAAAACAGCAGGCAAGACATGACGGCTATTGTTTCTGTAAAAATCGCGTCCTGCGGGTGACGAGTTTCCCTTTCGTCAGTCCGTGTCGACCTCTGCGTCAAAGGAGAGTCCGCCGTGCCCCAAATAACATATGAGAGAAGCAGCGACCCAACAAAGCACGAGACACACGAAACGCCATGTAACAACCAAATCGGTGCAAACACGATTGGAATAGAGTCTCCGCGAGCATAGAAAGCCAGGTCGGCCCATTCGGGAACCGTTGCAATAACACCAAGGAAAACACCGATGGCACCGAGATGCCTCGGCCTTCTCATTCCCCCCTTGCATAGCGCAGCACCATGAACAAACGCCGCGAGGCATGCGCCCAGGATAACGAGCCAGGTCATTGCACCTGACGCTAGGCCGATTGAAGATGAAAACCGGTGATAAGGGGTGACCGCCATTACGACAAGCGCAATGGCGCAGGCAAATGTAGCAGAACGGCGGGAAAAGAGCATACGGCCTCCATAGCGTGTCATTATATCGCTCGAGCCGCTCGTTTATCTCTGTTCTCACACCAGCCAGCATCAATGATTCAGGCGAACTCCAATCCGCGCCAGATCACGGTCCGGCTTTTGTTCGCAGTCCCCACATCAAAGCGGGATGCGGTTTCCTTTTGGACGCCGGTTCGGAAAGCGCATCCCGTTCCAGGGCAATATTCTGGGATGCAGTTTCCGCAGCCCACCCCATTTGGAAAGCGCATCCCATAATTTGGCTGAAAACTGAGATGCGCTTTCCAAACGAGCCGAAACGGGCCGAATCGATCGGGCCACCTCGCATCCCGCTATCCTCGCCATCTGCCCGAGCGTGCTACACTAGCAGCATCTATGCCACCGCGAACGGCTCGGCCCCGCGCCCGCCGCTCGCAAACGAACTTTAAACGCACGAGGGTTGGCCATGCCGCTTTTCTCGCAACATACCGCCCGGTTCTCGCCGGACGTTCCTTTGGAGGGCACCAGCTCTCGCGAGCTGCTCAAGCGGTACCAGCCGCTCGAGACACTTGCGACCGGCGGTTTTGGCTCCATCGAGATCTGCCGCGACACGCACCTGCGCCGCCGCGTCGCCATTAAACGCATCCCCCTTATCAACGGTGCCGGCATGCCCGCTAGCGACATCATGGATGTCCTGCGCGAGGCGCACACTGCCGCCATGCTTCAACATCCCAACATCGTGCAGGTCATCGACTTTACGCACGACACAGCCTATGCCTACCTGGTTATGGAATATGTCGATGGCATGTCGCTGGCCGAGTTTTTGCACCGCGCGGACGGCCACTCACTTACCTTTGACGAGGCCGCGGCCATTGCCGATGCCCTGGGCCAGGCGCTCACCTTCGCCCACAGTAATGGCGTACTCCACCTGGACATTAAGCCCGCCAACGTGCTCATCGACCACTCGGGCAATGTAAAGCTCACCGACTTTGGCATGGCGCGGCTGTCGTCCGCCGGTGGCTTTGGCGGCTCACGCGGCGGCACCATCGGCTACATGCCGCCCGAGCAGCTCGATATCGAGACCGGCACGGTCGACGAGCGCGCCGATGTCTTTGCCCTCGCCTGTGTGATCTACGAGGGCCTGTGCGGCAGCGCTCCTTTTATGGCGGCCACGCCCGCCGACTCGCTCGGCCGCATCATCGGCGGCGCCACCTATCCCAGCGAGCTGATACCACACTTTCCCCCGGGAGCCGAGGCCGCGCTCATGAGCGCGCTCTCCCCCATGCCGCAGGACCGCCCCAACAGCATCGAGGCATTTTGCGACCAGCTCCTTGCCGGTCTGGGCAGCGTGCGCGAAGGCCGTCGCAGCCTGGAGCAAATGGTTGGCGAACTTTCGGATGACGAGCAGGAGCTCGACGATATCGAGCCGTCGCACTACGAGGACGACACCATCGAAGTCGACCCCGCACTCGGCTGGGCAGGCACGCGCTGGAGCCATGCGCGCGACTACGCCATGCACGCTATCTCGGCGCTAACGTGCGGCGCCTTTAGCTTTTTGCTGATGCAGACGGCCGGCGTCGCGGCGCTTCCCGGCCTGGTCATTGCGGCTATCGCGATCGGAGCGGCGGCCGGCCTGGCCCCCCAGATTGGCTCGGCCATCTCGGCTGTGGGCTTTTTGGTGCTCATGGCAAACGCCACCATGCAGGCACAGGGCGTCCTGTCGATGTTGCCCGTCGCGGTGATCTTTGCCGCCGCCATGTCCGGTTGGTGGATCGCCTGGGGTCGCACCGAGGCTGCCGCGAGCGCCGCACTCACCTGTGCACTCGCGCTTGGCTGTCTGACCGGCAATACCTTCCTGGCAGCTGGGGTCACCGCCGGCGTCGCGTCATTTTGGCTCGGCCCGGCAAGCGCCGCCGCGGCAACGGGCATGGGCGCACTTTTTGCCCGTCTGGCCACGGTCGCGCTTTCAGCCGGAGGCGTGCTGGGGCTCGGTAACGTTGCCGCAGCGCTGGGAGACCCACTCCTTTGGGCTGCCTTTGTGCTGGTAGCGGCAACTGCCGCGGCGTCATCTGCGCTGCTCAACGCCCATGCCAAGCGTGCCGATCAGGGCTCAAACCTTGCCGTAATCGCCGCCATCGCTGTCGCCGGCATCGGCTGCGCAGCGGCGTCCTGTCTTGCACACCATATGGAAATTGCCAGCCTTGCAGCCGCGGTCGTCGCCAAGGCGGCGGTTGCGGGAACCCTATCCTCTATAATCGTTGGGATATGCCTATATTTGCTCGGATACCAAAGAACCTATACGGAGAGTGATCTTTCGTGAACTTCCTGAACATCTTCGAGGACCACGTGGCCGGCATCTTCGGTGCCACCCGTGCCCCGTTCTCCTTTAAGAAGCTTGCCAAGCAGGCCGCTCGCGACATGGAGGATCAGACTCTGGTGATCAACGGCGTCAACACGGCGCCGGCACTCTATACCATCCTGATCGCCGCCGACGACGATCCCATGCTCGCCCCGTTCTACCCCGAGCTTTCGCGCGAGGTCCGCGAGTTTGTGAAGGCGCAGGCCGAAAAGCGCCGCTATGTCTTTGTCGGCGAGCCCCTCGTGCGCTTTATGATCGATCCGCAGCTGCGCGCCGGCAAGTTCTCGGTCTTTGCCGAGAACGTCGATGCCCCCACGCTCGGCCGCCTGTACGAAGAAGAGCGCGCCTATCAAAACGGTCTGGGCCAAAACAACTCCGCGGCAAGCCGTGCCGCCAGCGCCCCGCGCGCCGGCCAGCAGCAGTTTGCTGC
>DXZX01000001.1:68675-113095 GCA_019419445.1 Collinsella sp. | reverse complement strand
CATCCCGGTGCCGCAGACCGTCTCGCGCGACGCGCTTGCCGGCATGGGCGGAGCCGCCGCGACCGGTGCCGCCGTGGGCCTAGGCGCCGCAGCCGGCATCGCCTCCAACATGGCGAGCACTCGCGCCCCGCAGCGCCCGCTCGCCCAGCTCGTCGACGTCGTGAGCGGCGAGAGCCATAGCATCACCTCCGCACAGGTGACTATCGGTCGCGAGCGCTCGGTTTCCGATATTGCCCTGCGCGACCCCAACGTGTCGCGCCGCCACGCCCAGCTCACCTTTACGGGCTCGGATTGGTCGATCGAGGACCTCAATTCCACCAACGGCACGCTCGTCAACAACCGCCGCATTACGCGCTGCCCGCTGCGCAACGGCGATCTGCTGACGTTTGGCCTGAGCACCTTTGAATTTAGGGGATAGTCGCTTATGAACATCGATATCGTCCTTTTTGCAGGCCGCATCGTCCTGGTCGCCCTGCTCTATATCTTCCTGTTCGCCGTCATGAAGACCGGCGTGGGACTTGTGCGCGGACAGCGCCGCGACTCGGCTATCTGGACGATCGATGTGGACAAGGGCCCGCGCGGCATCCGTGGCATCCACGTAGACATGCTCGGCCCCGTCATCGTCGGTCGCTCGCCATCTTCGGACATCTGCATCAACGAACCGTTCGTCTCGGCCTCGCATGCGCGCTTTTCGCTGCAGGGCCCGGCGCTCATCATCGAGGACCTCAACTCGCTTAACGGCACGCTCGTCAACGGCCGCCAGCTCGTGGAGCCCGCGACGCTGCGCGAGGGCGACGAAGTCCAGATTGGCGATGTGGTCATGAAGGTGAACCGTCGATGATCGACGAGGAGAACAAGTCCGCAACTATGACCGAGGCACCGGCCGCCGCCACAGCTGCGCCGGCCCACGCCGCTCCGGCGGGCTCCGCACCCGTGGAGCCCGAGGACACCGTGTTCTCCCTGCCTCTTTCGCATGTAACGCATGATATTTCGGATCTCGCCGATAACGAGGACGAAGAGGATGCCGTAGCGGCGCCCATCGGCGCACATGCTGCGGAACAGCCCACAGCGCCCGAAGCAGCCCCGGCGCCGGCTCACTTTGCAGAGCCCGTCGCCGCGGCAATTAACGAGAGCGCTGCGGTGTTTGCGGCACCCGAGCCCGCCGCGCCGGCGTTTCCCATAGCCCCGGCATCCGAGGTTGCGCCCGCGTCTACGCCGGCGCCCGAGCCTATAGACGTCAGCCCGCAAGACGACGAGTCGACCGCCCGCGTGTCCGAGGAGCCCGACTCCCCGGACACCGGCGATTCCGAATCAAACGCCGAGACCGACACCGTCTCTCCCGGTGACACAGCCGAAATCGACGTTGCCGCCGTTGAGGCCAAGCTCAAAGACCCCGGCTCGACCATGAGCTTTGAGCCCCTGACCGAGGAGCGCATCGAGACCGACTCGACCTATGATGCCGGCACCACCACGCAACTCATGTGGGGCGCCCGCTCCGACGTTGGCTGCGTACGCCCGCACAATGAGGATTCCTACCTGGTGCAGTCGCCGCTCTTTTGCGTATGCGACGGCATGGGTGGTCACGCTGCCGGCGAGGTGGCCTCTTCCATCGCCGTTGAGACTATTGCCAAGACGGCCCCGCAGTCCGCCGACGCAGCACGCCTGGCGGCAGCCGTCGAGGCAGCTAACGCCGCCGTAATCGAGGCGGCCCTGAACGGCCTAGGCAAGCCCGGCATGGGCTGCACAGCCACTTGCGCCTATATCGAAAACGACACGCTCGCCATCGCCCACGTGGGCGACTCTCGCGCCTACCTGCTCCACGAGGGCACGCTCATCCGCGTGACCCGCGACCACTCCTACGTGGAGGAGCTCGTGGACGCCGGCGAGATCACGGCAGACGAGGCTCGCGTCCACCCCAACCGTTCGGTCATCACCCGTGCGCTGGGCTCAGACCCCGCCATGTATGCCGACCACTTCACTCTGCATATCGAGGAAGGCGACCGCCTGATCCTGTGCTCTGACGGCCTTTCGAGCATGATTCCCGATAGCGATATCGAGAACATCGCCACGCAGTCCTCAACCGCGCAAATCTGCGTCGACAACCTAGTGGACGCGGCGCTTGCCGCCGGCGGCCACGACAACGTGACCGTAGTAGTCGTTGACCTGGTTGACGATGGCGTTATGCGCGAGGCGCAACGCGTGCGTCGCCGCAACATTACTATCGCCGCCATCCTGGCCCTCGTCTTTGTGCTGGCAGCTGGCATCTGGGCCTACACGGGTGTCACCGGCTCGTACTACCTGGGTACCCACCAGGGCAATGTCGCCGTCTGGCGCGGCCTGCCCGGCAAGCCGCTCGGACTCAAGCTTCACTGGCTCGAAAGCGAAACCAGTATTAAGCTGTCCGACCTGCCCGAAGACACGCAAAACCGCCTCAAGGCGGGCATTCCGCAAACAAGTGTCGACGATGCGCAGGACACGATATCCAAGTACCGCCACCAGATCGACGAGGAGCAGACCCGCCAGGTGATCGACGCGCAAACGATTCGCGACAACACCAATCAGGGATCGACCTCCGAATCAGATTCCGAGAAAACCGCCGAACAGTCCGCCGAGGCCGAAGCCTCCGAAAAGAACTAGAAAGGGAGTGCCGCTTATGAGTCGCCGCAACACCGAGCTGCTCTTGCTCATCGCCTCGGCGTTCCCCGTCATCCTACTGTATGCGATGTACGTCCTCACCGCGGGCGCTGCCATCTCCTTTGAGACGCTCGCCGTACCGATCGGCCTCTTTGCCGCCTTTGCCGCGGCCCACATTGCCGTGCGCATCTTGGCGCCCGGTGCCGACCCCGCTATCCTGCCCATTGTCTTTGTGCTTTCGGGCATCGGCATCACGTTCGTGACGCGTCTCGCCCCCGCTCTCGCCATCTCACAGCTCATCATCCTGTTTGTCTCGGTGGCGCTCATGGTGGGAACGCTCGCGTTGGTTAAGAACCTCGACGTAGTCATGCGCTACAAGTACACCTTTGGCATTATCGGCATCATTCTGCTGATGCTGCCTATCTTTATCGGCACCACGATCTCGGGCTCCAAGCTGTGGATTCGCATCGCGGGCTTTACCATCCAGCCCGGCGAGTTCGCCAAAGTCTTTATCGTGCTGTTCCTGGCCGGGTACCTGGCCGAGAACCGCGAGCTGCTCTCCATCTCCAACCGCAAGATCCTAGGCTTTAAGATCCCTCGCCTGCGACTGCTGCTGCCGCTGTTTGCCGTGTGGGGCGTGTGCCTACTCGTTGTCGTCTTCGAACGCGACCTGGGTTCGGCCGTGCTGTTCTACACCATCTTCTTGCTGATGCTCTACGTTGCCACGGGTCGATTCTCGTATGTCGTTATCGGCCTTGCGCTCTTGGCCGTCGGCGCCGTGGGCGCCTACAAGTTCCTGTCGCACGTTCAGGTGCGCTTCCAAGTTTGGGTCGATCCGTTTAAGGACGCCCAGGGCCAGGGCTACCAGATCGTCCAGTCGCTCTTCTCGCTTGCCGATGGCGGTCTGGTCGGTGTTGGCATCGGCAACGGCATGGCCAACAACATCCCTGTCGTCGAGTCCGACTTTATCTTCTCTGCCATCGGCGAGGAGATGGGCCTTTTGGGCGGCGGCGCCGTGCTCATCCTGTTTATGCTCTTTGCCGTGCGTGGCCTCACCACGGCTGCCCGCGCTAAATCCGACCTCGCCGCCTTTAGCGCCACGGGCCTTACGGCCGCCATCAGCTTCCAGGCCTTTTTGATCGTGGGCGGCGTTACCCGCCTGATCCCGCTGACCGGCGTCACCCTGCCCTTTATGAGCCAGGGCGGTTCCTCGCTGCTGGCGAGCTTTATCATCGTCGCGCTCCTGCTGCGCGCCGGTGACGAGGCGACCGGACGCGAGGCCGAGCTTACCGGCACCGGCACCATGGCTGCCATCACCGATGATCAGGTCGCATCTGCCGCCGCCCCGACGGGCACGCGCTTTGCCACCTCGTCTTCCTACGGCAGCGGCAGCCATTCCGTCGGCTCGCGCATGCGCCGTCGCCTGCTCGACACGCCTGAATCCGGTGTGCTCGGCCGCGTTGCGCTCGCCAACCGTCTAACCCGTGCGGTGCTCGCCTTTACGGCGCTGTTCGCCATCCTTATCGGCAACCTCACCTATGTCCAGGTCATCAAGGCCAAGGACTATCAGGATATGCCGACCAACAACCACACTATCGCCCGCTCCAAGTACATCCAGCGCGGTTCCATCATCACGTCCGACGGCGTGACGCTGGCCGAGTCGCTGCAGCAGGAGGACGGCACCTACGTACGCTCCTACCCCAACGGCAACCTGGCAGCGCACGTGGTTGGCTACGTGAGCCAGCAGTATGGCACCACCGCCATCGAGAGTGTCATGAACGACACGCTCACCGGTTCTAAGGACTACTCCAGCTGGAACAACGCCATCGCGTCGCTCGCGGGCCAGACCCAGCCGGGCAACACCGCCAAGCTCACCATCGACTCGCGCATCCAGACGGCGGCCGAGCAGGCACTCAAGGGCTTTAAGGGCGCTGTAGTGGTCATCGACCCGCGTACCGGCGCGGTGCTCGCATGTGCCAGCTCGCCCACCTACGACAACACCAACATCGACGCCCTACTGCAGACGGGCGGCGGCGAGGACGGCTCTATGTACAATCGCGCCATGGACGCGCTGTACACGCCGGGCTCCACGTTTAAGGTCGTTACGCTTTCCGCGGCACTCGAGACCGGCACCGCCAGCCTTACCAGCACCTACCAGGCGCCCGGCTCCATGGACATCGGCAACGCGCCGGTCACCAACTATGCCAACGAGAGCTACGGCACCATCAGCCTGCAGCAGGCCTTTGCCGTGTCCTCCAACGTCGTCTTTGGCCAGGTGGCAAACGAAGTTGGCGCAAACACGCTCGTGCAGTTTGCCAACGCCTTTGGCTACGGCCAAAAGCTCGGCCAGGACCTGACCTCCACAGCCTCCATCATGGCCGACCCGTCGCTCATGACCGAGTGGGAGACCGCCTGGGCCGGCGCCGGCCAGCCTGTCGGCATGGACCACACGCCCGGCCCGCAGACCACCGTCATGCAAAACGCCGTGATTGCCGCCGCCATCGCTAACAGTGGCGTGGTCATGGACCCGTACTTTGTAGCCCAGGTACTCGCCCCGGACGGAACTGTGGTCAAGACCACGCAGTCCCGCTCGCTGGGTCAGGCCGTCAGCTCCGCCACGGCCGACCAGGTCAAGCAGGCCATGCTCGCCGTCGTCCAGTCCGGTACCGGCACCGATGCCCAGGTCCCCGGCGTCAAGGTCGCCGGCAAGACCGGCTCGGCCGAGATCGGCGGCACCAACGTCAACTCGATGTTCGTTGGCTTTGCACCTTACGATTCACCCACGGTCGCCATCTCGGTGGCCTTGGAGGATTACGACAAACACGACGTCAAGGCGGCCAAGATTGCCGGCATCGTCCTGACCGCGGCGCTCGCCGCACAGGGAGCGTGATGCCCATGATCGAATCGGACACCCGAGGCGCGCCGCGGCCGAAGAGTTAGCGGCAACGCGCCACACGGCCCCAGCGGCCACATCGTAGGTACTACACACATCGTTGAGCGAATAGTTATGTTAGGAGCAGGAATGGAACAGAGGGTCCTCGGGGGAAGATACCTCCTCAAGGATAAGGTGGGGACAGGCGGCATGGCGACCGTCTACCGTGCACAGGACCAGGTCCTCGACCGCACGGTAGCCGTCAAGATCATGCTGCCGCAGTATGCTGGCGACGCAACCTTCGCCGCACGCTTTAAGCAGGAGGCCCAGGCAGCAGCCGGTCTCTCCTCCCCCTATATCGTGGGCGTCTACGATTGGGGCAAGGACGGCGACACCTATTACATCGTCATGGAGTACCTGCGCGGTACCGACCTTAAGAGCGGCATCAAGAGCCACGGCGCCCTCGACCCCAAGAAGGTCGCCCAGATCGGCTCGCAGATCAGCTCCGCGCTTTCGGTCGCTCACAAGCACGAGATCATCCACCGCGACATTAAGCCGCAGAACATCATGGTGCTGCCCGACGGCAACATCAAGGTGATGGACTTTGGCATCGCGCGCGCCAAGAACAGCCACCTCACGCAAGACAACAACGTGCTGGGAACCGCCCACTACGTCAGCCCCGAGCAGACCCGTGGTCAGGACCTCGGCCCCACCTCGGATATCTACTCGCTGGGCGTCGTGATGTATGAGTGCGCCACCGGCCGCGTTCCCTTTGACGGTGACGACGCTATCTCGGTCGCACTCAAGCAGGTCAACGAGCTGCCTATTCCGCCGAGCCAGATCAACTCCGGTGTCGACGCCGACCTTGAGCGCATCATCCTCAAGTGCATGGAGAAGGACCCGGCAAACCGCTTCCAGACCGCCGACGAGCTGCGTCAGGTGCTCAACAGCTACCTGTCGGGCCGTGCCGTCAACATCTCGGAGCCCACGCGCATCATCGGTGCCCCCGGTGAGCTGGGCGCCACCAAGACTCGCGAGCTTTCCGATCAGACGCGCGCCATGGTGCGTCCCGTCTCGGGCGTGAGCGGCCAGAATACCGCCCGTAGCTCGGTTTCGGGCTCCACCGGCTCCTACGAGGTCGAAAAGCCCAAATCCAACAAGAACAAGATCATCGCCGCCGTGGTGGCAGCCGTTGCCGTCATCGGTATCGTGGTGGCCTTTGCCACAGGACTCTTTGGCGGCGAGCAGGTCACCGTGCCCGATGTGCTAGGCAAGGACCAGCAGACTGCCGTCGAGCAGATCAAGGAAGCCGGCCTCGAGGTCGGCACCATCGACCAAAGCTACAACGACGATGTCGACGAGGGCAAGGTCGCCGAGCAGACGCCCAACGGCAACACCAAGAAGGCCAAGGGCACCAAGGTGAACCTGGTAATCTCCAAGGGCCCCAAGCCCTCCGAGAAGGTCGAGGTTCCCCGGCTGGTCGGCCTGACCAAGGACCAGGCAGAAGCCGCGCTGGCAAGCGTTGGCCTGAAGGGCAACGCCTCCGAGGAGGCCAACGAGGCCGATGAGGGCCAGGTCTTTGAGCAGGGCACCGAAGCCGGTAAGGAAGTCGAGAAGGGCACGACCATCTCGTACAAGGTCTCCAGCGGTCCTGACACCACCTCCGTCCCCGATCTGACCGACATGACCGAGGCCCAGGCGCGCAACGCCCTCGATATGGCAGGCTTTGGCGTCGACGTGAGCTACCAGGAGAACGACTCGGTTACCGAGGGCACCGTGATCAGCTGGAACCCCAGCGGCAAGCAGAAGCCCGGTGCCACGATTACCGTCGTCATTGCCAAGAAGTCCGGCAAGGCCACCGTCCCGGGCAACCTGTACGGCAAGAGCATTTCCGCCGCCGTCACCGCGCTCAACAACGCCGGCTTCTACAACATCGCGTTCTGCGATCAGAACGGCAACCCCGTGAGTGGCAACGAAAACGCCACCGTCACGGGCGTCTCCCCCACCGGCAAACAGTCCACCGACAGCACGATTACGCTGACGGTTGCACTTTCTGGCTCGGGTTCGGGTTCAGGCACGAGCACGGGCGACGATTCCGGTACGACCAGCTAGTCGCAACCCAACCGCTCATTACGGCTCTCGCCGCAAACATATTCGCTCACAGGCGCCCGCTTGCTCCCCCAGCAAGCGGGCGCTTCGTTTTTGACATGACATGAACCAGAAGAGCCCGGTACCGTGGCGGTGTACCGGGCTCGACAAATCTCTGGTGCCCCCGGGCGGATTCGAACCGTCGACACCCGCTTTAGGAGAGCGGTGCTCTATCCCCTGAGCTACGGAGGCATGCTGTACTAGTGTAGCAGATTTACGCCGCTGTAATGCAACGTATAGCCACTCTTCGAAGTTGCGGTGGAACAGCCCTCCGGAAAGTGCGTCCCACTATCCAGGCAAATTCTGGGTCAGACTTTCCCCATGAGACTTCGCTGGGAAACTGTGACCCAGAATTTCGGCTCGAAACGGGACACGGTTTCCCAAACGACCCCGTTCCGGAAACTACATCCCGGAATCGACGCTCGAACCGGGATGCACTTTCCCGATCGAGCCTCATGGGAAACCGCGTCCCACTTTAGGGGGGCGCTCTTTAATGACTAGTTGCCTTTGTGGAAAAGGTTCTTGATGACGGAGGGGATGCTCTTGGCGCCCTTGGCCGTCACATCGATAAAGTCGGGCGAACGAACGAGCTTGTCCTCGTCAATGTACTTACGCACCGCGCGAAGCGTTTCCTTGTCATTGCGCGTCGAAAACGTAAAGTGGCCATTCTCTTTGGTAAAGATGGCAAAACGCGTAATCTTCTTGGTGCCGCGCAAAACCTCGGCGGCAATATAGTCGACCTCGTCCCACGGGATTTGGATATAATCCTCGGGATTACGCTCGTTATAGTACTCAAACGCCTTATTGCCCACCATCACGTTACCGTGACTGGTAAGCCCCATCAGGCAGGTTGCCGGCGTTGCCAGATCGACCGTGCTGTTCTGAGATTGCGCCATACGCGCCTCGCCCTCCAAATAAAACAATCGGACCGCATCCAGTGTACCCACCGGGTGCGGTCCGTTTCAATGGCTCAAAAGCCCTTGCCTAGCAACTCTCGGTCTTAAGCCGAAGCGTGCTTACATGAAGCCGCAGACGCGACCGATGATGCCGACGGCGAAGAGAGCCAGGATGATGACGATCGGGCTGACCTTCTTCTTGAGGAGCTTGCAGACCAGAAGGGTCAGGCACACGGCGGCAAGGCCGGGGATGAGCTGATCGAGGTTGGCCTGAAGCGTGGTGACCTTCACCGGGTCGAGTGCGTTGGCACCGACAGAGCTGTACATCGTCAATGCCTGCTTGATGCCCTCAGAACCGGCGGGCAGGTTGGCCCAGTCGATATAGGCGCCAGCGGACTGCGTGACCTTGGAGACGACCGGGGTGAAGGAGATGGACACCCAGCGCTCGACCAGGGCGCCGATGATGAACATACCCAGGATGGAAGCACCCTCGGTGACCTTGCCCATCAGACCGCCGGAGAGGTCCTTGGCGATGGAGGAGCCGACCTTGTAGCCAAACTCCTGCGTGTACCACAGGAAGGCGTAACGGATGATGTTCCACGCGAAGAAGAACAGCAGCGGACCGGCGATGCTGCCGGACAGGGCCAGGGAAGCGCCCAGTGCACCCAGAATCGGGCGAAGGGTGAACCAGAAGGCGGGGTCGCCGACGCCGGCGAGCGGGCCCATCATACCGACCTTGACGCCCTGGATGGCGACGTCGTCAATCGGAGCACCGTTGGCGCGCTCCTCCTCGAGGGCGAGGGTAACGCCAATGACGGGGGCGGAAACATAGGGGTGGGTGTTATAGAACTCCAGGTGGCGCTTAAGAGCGGCAATCTGGTCATCCTTGCTGGTGTAGAGCTTCTTGATCGCAGGGATCATTGCGAAGCACCAGCCGCCGTTCTGCATACGCTCGTAGTTCCACGAGCCCTGAAGGAACTGATGACGGAAGCAAACCTTCTTACGGTCAGCCTTGGTGAGCTGAATCTTGTTCTCTGCCATATGTATCACTCCCCTCCTACTCGTAATCGTTCAGAATGTCGCCGAGCGGGTCACCGGAGCCACCGCCCATGCCGCCACCCTGCTTGGCCAGATCCTTAAGGCCAAGGTAGATGAGGGCAAGGGAGATGCCGATGAGGCCAAGGGCGATCAGCGTGAGCTGAGGGATGGCAGCAAGGACAAAGCCGAGGATGAAGAACGGCCAGGTCTCCTTGGTGGCCATCATGTTGATGACCATGGCGTAACCGACGGAAGCGACCATGCCGCCGCCGACAGCCATGCCGCCGGACAGCCAATCGGGCATAGCGTTAAGCGCGTTGGTAACGGCCTCGGCCGGGATGATGCACAGAAGTACTGCCGGGATGGCGATACGAACACCCTGCATGAGGATGCCGGCGTACTGCCAACGCTCGATGCCGGCGAAGTCGCCCTTCTCGGCGCAGGCGTCCATGGCGTGAACCATAGCGGTAGCCAGGGTACGGCAGATCATGGTCAGGAACAGACCAGCGACCGACAGCGGGACGGCGACGGCGATGGCGGCGGTAACGGCCTTGGCCGAATCGGTGGCGCCACCGTTGAGGGCGAGCACCATGATGATCGAAGAAGCGACCGAGGCCAGAGCGGCGTCAGGCGCGACGGCGGCGCCGACGTTAGCCCAGCCAAGGGCCATCATCTGGAGCGAACCGCCCAGGAGGATGCCCTCCTGAAGGTGACCGGTTACGAGACCGATAAGCGTGCATGCCACGAGCGGCTGATGGAACTGGAACTCATCCAGAATGCCTTCCATACCGGCAAGCAACGCGACAATCGCAACAAGCAGAATAGTGATTGCAGACATGTATCGGACCCTCCTTTACTATGCTTGAGCGGCCAGTTCGGCCTTAGCTTTCTTCAACATGGCGTCGAGATCCTCGGAGGAATCCGAAGGAACCTTGCGGACCTCGAACTTGACGCCCTTGGCCTTGAGAGCCTCGATGGTCTTGACATCGTCATCGCCCATGGCGACGGCGTTAGTGACGACGACCTTGCCCTTGGAGTGGGCCATGGAACCGATGTTGGCTTCCTTGATGTCGACGCCGGCCTCGATGGCCCTGAGCAGATCCTGCGGGTTCTCGAACAGCAGCATCGCCTTGGTGTCGCCAAAGCGCGTGTCCTTGACGACCTCGGCCATCTTCTTGATAGGCACGACGTTGGCGTGGACTCCCGGAGGGGCAGCCTGCTCGATCATGGTCTTGCGGAGCTCGTCGTGAGCAACGCCGTCGGAGACCACGATGATGCGGTTGGGGTTGATCTGCTTGGTCCACGTGGTGGCCACCTGACCATGCAGCAGGCGCGTGTCGATACGGACGTGGGCGATCTTGATGTGCCCGTCGCCGATCACCGTTCCCGGAGGAATGGCACCCGCAGGAGCAGCGGCGGCCGCAGCCGGCTTCTTCTCCTCGGGCTCCAGAGACTCGGGCTTGACGCGCACGCCGGCCTTAGCCTCAGTCACGAGATGTTTTGCGATCGCATGTGCAGTGTTCTTTGCGTCAAAGCGCTGCGAATATGCCTCGATGAGCATAGGCAGGTTGACACCGGTGACGATAGCCCAGGAATCGTGGCCCTCGATGAGCCCGCTGATCTGGTTGAACGGCGTGCCGCCCCACAGATCAACGAGGAAGAGCACCTGCTCCTGGTCCTCGAAGGAAGCGATTGCCTCCTCGACCTTGGCACGGAAGTCGTCGGGGCCCATGCTCGGCTCGAGCGAGACCACGGCAACAGACGGCTGATCGCCAAAGACCATCGAGCCCGTCTGCTTGATTCCAGCCGCCAAGTCACCATGGCTAGCAAGAACAATACTTACCATCACATAACCTCCTTTTTGTCTACGTAATTCCTACACGACAGTTATGGAGTATAGCTGCAAATACAGCAGAATTGTTTGAAAAACTGCAAAAGGTAGCATTATTTGTTTAAACGTCTTGTTTTGTTACAAGCTGATTACATTCCAGTATTTTGGCTGATTTGCTGCTGAGGATTGATAGCTGATCTATTTACATGACCGAATTGAGCACGCTGTTCATTATTGCCGGTTTTAAACAGACACAAATGTGCTCGCGTTGAGGCTATTTCGTTTAAACAGATGGTGCTTGACTAATGGTAAGAAATATGATCTAGCAAAGTAGTCGTTAGGGACGTTCTTTAATGACTAGTCGTTTAAGAACGTCCCCAACGACTAAGTTAGGCGATGTGGAGGGGGTTGGCGGCGTCGACGGCATCGGGGGCATCGGATAGGCCGTCGGGGGCAGCGTCTGTCGGGTCCTCGTCGGGGGTCTCGATCTGCTTGATCATGACCTCCTGGCCCTGCAGCAGATAGGTCTCGCCGCTACCGCAATGGGGGCAGGTCTTGCCGTGCTCGACCGTCGCGTAGTCGCAGCCGCACGCCTCGCAATGCGTCACGGCCTCGACAGGCTCCACAATAAGCTCCGCGCCCTGCGTGATAGGCTTTTTATCTGCCGCCCAGCGCCAAGCATCAAGCAGCAGATCGGGAACGACGCCCGAGACCTCGCCCAGGAGCAGCGTCACGCTCGAAACGCGACTCACGCCATTGGCGCGCGCCACATTCTCGACATCGCGAATGATGTGATAGACGATTCCTAATTCATGCACTTTTTCTTCCGCCGTTCTAACGAACGGCGGTCGACTTGACGCTGCGCGAGCCCCAGACGGACGATCTGCCTTTCAATCGTCGGGCATGGGCAAAAGCCCTATGCCCTCCTCTTTCAAGGCACCTCGCCACGCCTGGGACTCGCTCGCTGTCCAACCGTTCTCTACGCCGTTCTCTTGTTTGTTGCGTTTTTTATTTCTTCCCAAATTTGATTTTGATCGCACGCTTCAAAGCGTACTTGCCGAGGCTGGGGAGCTTTTGCTCGTATTTGACCATCGTGGAGCACTCGGGGCGGTCGCGATCCAGATGGATGGCGTCAAACGCGCACTTGGTGGTGCACAGGCCGCAGCCGATGCACTTGTTGGGGTCGACGATCGAGGCACCGCAGCCCAAGCAGCGAGCGGTCTCGGCGCGCACCTGCTCCTCGGTAAAGGTCTCGACGTACTCGCTAAAGGGCGCAGCCTTCTCGCGCTCGCGGTCGACACGTGCCACCTCGCGGCTTGCGTTGTCATAGCTCTCAATCACAACATCGTCGCGGTCAAGCGCGGTGTAGCGGCGCTGGTTGCGGCCGATGGTGAGCGTGGAGCCCGGCTGCACAAAGCGATGGATGGACACGGCGGCCTCGTGACCGGCGGCGATGGCGTCGATGGCAAAGCTCGGACCGGTGTAGACGTCGCCGCCCACAAAGATGTCGGGCTCGGCAGTCTGATAGGTCTGGGGGTCGGCAAGAGCACCCTGGCCGCGGCCAAGCTCCACCTTGGAGCCAGCCAGCAGGTCGCCCCACACGATGGACTGGCCGATGGACATGACCACGCGGTCGGCATCGACGCGGCGCAGATCGTTCTCGTCGTACTCGGGCGCAAACCGGCCCTCGTCGTCAAAGACACGCGTGCAGCGCTTGAAGGTGATACCGCACACACGACCGGCCTCGTCCAGGTGAACCTCCTTGGGGCCCCAGCCGCAGCTGATGTGAGCGCCGTCCTCAACGGCCTCGCGACGCTCCTCCTCGCTGGCGGGCATCTGGGCCTCGCTCTCCAGGCAGAACATCTCAACGTGCTCGGAACCCAGACGGCAGGCGTTGCGCGCGACGTCGATGGCCACGTTGCCGCCGCCCACCACGATGGTGCGGCCGGGCAGCGCGTCGATCTTGCCACTGTTGACCTCGCGCAAAAAGTCGACGGCCACGGTCACGTCCTCGGCATCCTCGCCCGGAATACCGGCGAGGCGGCCGCCCTGGCAGCCGATGGCAACATAAAAGGCCTTAAAGCCCTGCGCGCGCAGCTCGTCGAGCGTCACATCGCGACCGACCTCCACGCCATAGCGGAACTCGGCGCCCATCAGGCGAATGATCTCGACCTCTGCCTCGATAACGTCCTTCTCCAGCTTAAAGCTGGGAATACCGTAGGTGAGCATGCCGCCCGGGCGCTCGTTCTTCTCGAACACGACGGGCTTGTAGCCCTTCTCGGCCAGATAGAAGGCGCAGGACAGACCGGCCGGACCGGAACCAATGATGGCGATCTTCTGATCGAAGCCGCCAGCGCGTGTCGGCGTCACCACGGGCGGGACATAGCGGGTCGCGGCATCAAGATCGCGCTGGGCGATAAACTTCTTGACCTCGTCGATGGCCACGGCGGCGTCCACACGGCCGCGGGTGCAGGCATCCTCGCAGCGGCGGTTGCACACGCGGCCGCAGATAGCGGGCAGCGGGTTCTCGCGCTTGATGAGCGCCAGCGCCTCGTCATAGCGCCCCTGTGCCGCAAGCTTCAGATAGCCCTGAACGGCAACGTGCGCGGGGCAAGCCGTCTTGCAGGGCGCGGTGCCGGACTCGTGCGTCTCGATACGGTTATCGTTGCGGTAGTTGGGCGACCACTTGGTGTGGTCCCACTTGGTGGCATCGGGCAGCTCCTGGCGCGGATACTCGGGCACCTGTCCGCCGGCCTTTTTGCTGCAGAGCTTCTGGCCGAGCTTGGCGGCGCCGGCCGGGCACACCTCGACGCAGCGACCGCAGGCCACGCACTTGTCCTTCTCGACCTTGGCGACATAGGCCGAGCGCGACAGGTTGGGCGTGTTGAACAGCTGCGAGGTGCGCAGGGCATAGCACACGTTGACGTTGCAGTTGCAGATGGCAAAAATCTTGTTCTCGCCGTCGATATTGGTGACCTGGTGCACAAAGCCGTTGTCCTCGGCCTGGCGCAAAATGTCGTAGACCTCCTCGCGCGTCACATAGTGGCCGCGGTCGGTCTCGACCACGTAGTCGGCCATATCGCCCACGGCGATGCACCAGTCGGCGGGGTCGTCGGCGCAGCCCTCGCCCATCACGCGACGGCTCGCGCGGCAGCTGCAGGTACTGGCGGCATACTTGCCCTCGTATTTGTCGAGCCAATGCTCGATATGCTCGATCGGCACCGAGGTGCTCGTGGCATCAATGGCCTTCTCGACCGGAATGACATGCATGCCGATGCCGGCGCCTCCGGGCGGCACCATCGGCGTGGCTTTGGACAGCGGCCCCTTGGACGCCTGCTCAAAGAACTTGGCATAGACCGGATGCTCCTCGAGCTGGCTCACGCGCATGTTGAGGAACTCGGCGGAACCCGGTACCAGCATGGGCAGCACCCACTGCTTGGCGCGCTCGGGGTTTTCCCAGTTGTACTCGAGCAGACCCGTGTAGCTCATGTCGTCGAGCATCTTCTCGATCTGGGCCTCGGGCATGCCGGTGAGCTTGACCATCTCGGGCAGCGTGTAGGGACGGCGCATCTTCATCTTGCAGAGCACCTCAGCCTGCTCGTCGGTCGCGGCCTCGGCAAACGACCAGTACTCGTAGCCCAGCAGCTCGTCGCGATGCAGCAGACGGTTGGTGCAGTGCTCGCACAGCTTGACAATTGCCTCGCGCGGATGCTCCGGCAGCGGCGGCACGAACTCCGAACCGATATCGGGCTCGGTGTAGCTAATTCCCGGTCCGTTGAAAATCATGGTTGTCCCTTCTCTTGCCGCAGCCCGACGAGGCCGCAGCGCCCCTCTTTTTTTGCAGGTCGGGCATGCCCCATGCCGTTCACCCGCCATTGTTGACATTGTGTCAAAAATAGTATTGACGAACCGTCAACAATATTCAAGACTGTTAGGTGAACGGTCAGGCAAAAGAGGATGAAAGGCGGCAAAACATGGGCGACAACACAGCAGATACCTCTGTGGTCGATGCCGTCCCCGCGCCCGACAGCACGGCCAAACGTCTGACGGGCGACGAACGCCGTCGCGAGATCCTCGCCGCCGTGCGCACCGTAAGCTCCGAGCTGGGTGTGTCGCATCTATCTGTCTCGGCCGTAACCAAGCGAGCCGGCTGCACGCGCTCGCTGTTCTACCACTACTTCGCCGACATGGACGCCGCCGTCACCGCCGTCATGGACGAGGCAATCGACGGTTTTATCTCCGAGCTCGAGCGGTGGAACGCCGGCCGCATCGTCGGTGATATCGAGGGCGCACTCAACACCGTCGCCCCGCTCTTTAAGCGTCTGGTCGTGAGCGGCCACGAGCTGCCGAGCACGCTCACCTCGAGCAGCGGTGCGCTCTACGGCGGCTTTTTGCACAACGTGGTCCAGCGCGTGGCGCAGTATATCTGCGACACCACCGTGGTGGATTTTGTCGCCCATCATGAGCTACGCATCGACCATGTCTACGAGACGTTCTACACCCTCATCATGGGGTTGTTGATGTATATCCGCACACACCCCGATGTACCCGACGAGACGGTCAAGGAAATCATCGCCTCGACACTCCACATCGAGGGCTATACCGCCAAGTATCCGGAGCGCAAGCCCCAGAACTGACGACATTTGGCCAAACTGCCCGCGATCAGAAGAGGGGCCGCGGGCGTGTGAAAGGAGAGCAGCATGCTGTTCGATGTTTGGGGTAGCAATACCCTTATCCACTGGGCAGGCTGGGCCATGGTCTTTATTGGCCTGATCGTGCTCAACGAGGTCGGCCGCCGCACCAAGCTGGGCGCGGCAATCATCTTTGGCGTGGCCCCGCTGGCCATGACCATCTACTGCGTCGCCATCGCCATCGGCGTTTCGCAGGGTGCCGAGTGGGCGCTCACCAACCCCACCCATGTGTACCAGAACAGCTGGTTCCACTACGCCAAGGTATACGCGGCGCTGGCCGGTTGCTGGGGCTTCATTGCCATTAAGTACCAGTGGGGCAAGATCGGCAAGGCGCATTGGTTCCGCGCATGGCCGTTTGTGATCGTCGCCATCAACATCATGATCGCCGTCGTGTCCGACTTTGAGAGCGCCTATCGCTTCTTTGTCCTGGGCGAATCCACCTGGGTCACCTCCGAAGGTGCTACGCAGCTGGCCGGCTGGAACAACGTGTTCAACGGCATCGCCGGCATCATCAACATCTTCTGCATGACCGGTTGGTGGAGCGTCTACGCCTCCGAGGATCAGACCGATATGCTGTGGCCCGACATGACCTGGGTCTACATCATCGCCTACGATATCTGGAACTTCTGCTACACCTACAACTGCCTGCCCACCCACTCCTGGTTCTGCGGCTTTGCGCTGCTGCTGGCGCCCACCGTCGCCGCCTTTATCTGGAACAAGGGCGGCTGGATCCAGAACCGCGCCTTCACGCTGGCCATTTGGTGCATGTTTGCCCAGGTGTTCCCGTACTTCCAGGAGGAGTCCATCTTTGTGACCCACTCCACGCTCGACCCCGGCGCCGCTACCGCGGTCTCGGTCGCCGCGCTGATCGCCAACGTCGCCGCAATCATCTACATCGCCTACCGTGCCAAGAAGCTCGGCCGCAATCCCTACAAGCAGGATGTCTTTGAGGGCACCAGCGATTGGGAGAAGGCTACCGCTCGCCGCGCCAAGGTTGATTACGCGCACGCCGAGTAACGCGCCTGGCGCAAACATCGCTTGAGTACGAAGCCGCGTAGCCGGCTCCGCGCAACTCAACGCATTGCAGAGCCCCCGGAATGTGATTCGTCCGCGTTCCGGGGGCTTTTTGCTGCCGCGAGGATGCGGCTAAACGATGCACTCGGGTTAAATCGGATCTTATATTTCGCATGCGCTTTATATAGCTCCATTTTTGGGTACAGTGTTGTCCCGATATTGAGCTTGGGGGATATATGAAAGATGAGACAATGGGCCAAGAGGATGCGGCCCAAGATGCAGAAGCGTGTGCCGAGGCCCTGGAGAGCCTTGACCAGATCGCACTGGCCGAGATTGCGTTTGACGATTCGAGCGTTGATGTGCGAGATGAGCCGGAAATCGAAGCGCAGCCCGATGATCAGGATGCAAAAGACGATGGCGCCGCGCCCACCGAAGACGAGGCGGGGCACGAGGAATCCGAATGCGAGGCCGACGACCAGCCCGAATCCGACACGAGCGAGGAAACCATCTTGCTCGACAGCTTGCCGGCCGAAGATTCGCTGACCCGCGAGCTCCCTGGCTTAGGCTCTGCGCCTGCCGTGGACGAGACCATCGCCATGGGCGATATTCCCCTACCGTCCGTTCCTTCGGCACGCGAAGCCGAGGTTCGTCATCGTAAGATGTCGCCCAAGCGCCGCAACCTGATGGTTGCCGGCGTTGTGGCCGTCGCGCTCGTCGCCGGCGGCGCAGGCTATGCTGCTTGGAACGGATACCAGCAAGAGCAGGCTGCCGTACTTGCCGCAAACGCCCATACCATGATGTCGGTGCAGATTGGCGTGCATGCCGCGGGCCTCGACTGCTCAACTGGCTCCAAGATTCCCGTGCAGGTGAGCGGGCAGGATTCCGACGGTTCTTCCGTGAGCGAAACGCTCTACGTTGACGAGCACGGTCGCGGCATTAAGCTGCTGCCCGGCGATTACACGTTCTCCATCGCCGCCTCCCCCATCGCGGCCGACGGCACCATCTACACCGTCCCGACCACCAAGGCCCAGGTTACGGTCAAGAATGACGGGCAGGATCTGCGCGCTCAAGCCACCTTTATGCTTAAGGTGCCCTCAGCCGACACGGTGACCGACGACCAGATCGATGCCGCCGCCAAGTACGCCGAAGAAGGCGGCGCGAGCTCTGCCGCCGCGGCAAAGATACTCCAGCAGGCGGCAATTACGCGCCGCGATGCCGCCGCCAACGCCGTAAGCGCAAGCGAGGCTCAGTCCGCCCGCGATGCCGACGCTCGACACAAGGCGACGAACCTGTATCAGCTCGATATTCCGGTTGAGTGGTATGGCAAGGTCGCGACCTGGCAAAACGGCAGCACGCTGTGCATCTATCTGGGCGATGACACCAATACGCCAATCGTGACACTTGTCGCAGTGCGCGACGGCGAGACCGTTATGCCCGACGACGGCGATACGGTTTTGGGCACGGTCAGCCTAGGCAACGGCTACACCGTCTACGCCAGCGGCCCTGTCTATCCGTACGTGATTCCGCAAACCATCAACGGGCGCACGCAGAACCCCGTGTCGACCTACCCCATGGACACGGCCATTGAGCTTGTCGAGCTTACGACCGGCAACCGCTACACCTATAGCCAGATTAAGAACGACCTGGTTGGCAAAGACGGCAACGCAGACGCCGCGACCAAACTCGAGACCGACTACCTCGCCCAGATTCTCCTGCCGAGCATCAAAGCACAGGACTAGCCGGCCCGAAGACAGCCGCCCAACACCCACATCCCTAACGCAGTTGCGGTGGAATAGGGACGGTTTTTGCTGGTCAAACCGCAAAACAGTCCCTATTTCACCGCAACTTATTGGTGGCCTTTTGGGTGGCACTCAGCGCCAGGGGTCGGCTTCGAACATCGGCTCGCGCTCGGGGCGGCGATCGCTGTAGGGATCGTAGCCGTCGTCGTCCTCGTTCTCGGCGCGGATGTAGGGGTCGCGCGGCTTGGGCGCCGGTTTGGGAGAAGCCTTCGGTGCGGCGGGTGCCGCCTCAGCCACCGGTGCGTTCGTCTTGTTCTCGTCTTTCATTTGCATAGCTCCTTGCCATGTACTCATGCTCAACATCATCGATTGTCGCACGAAAAAGGGCGGCGGACCCAATTGGATCCGCCGCCCTTGGCGTTTAGAGACGGCTGGTAGATTTTGAGGCATGTCCCAAAAATCTACTCGGCGTCGGGGACCTCGTAGGTGGCCGCCGGGGTGTTGTCGCACACGACGGTAAAGCCGCCGTCCTTGTCGACATCGACCGTCACCTGATCGCCCTCGCGCACCGTGCCGTCGATGATAGCGGCGGCGATGGCATCCACGACCTCGCGCTGAACCAGACGCTTGAGCGGACGGGCGCCAAAGACCGGGTCCAGGCCGCCCACGGCGAGCATCTGCTTGGCCGCCGGGGTGATGGCAAGCGTCATGCGCTCTTTGGCCAGACGCGCGCGGACGTCGGCGAGCTGAATGTCGACGATCTTCTCGATTTGCGCCATGCCGAGCGGATGGAACACCACGATATCGTCGATACGGTTGAGAAACTCGGGGCGGAAGGTCTGAGCCATGGCCGCGTCGACCTGATGGCGCATCTCCTCCTCGTCCTTGCCGGAAAGCTCGGCGATAGCCTTGGAACCCACGTTGCTCGTCATGATGATGATCGTGTTCTTGAAGGACACCTGGCGACCCTGGCCATCGGTCAGACGACCGTCGTCAAGCACCTGCAACAGCACGTTGAAGACATCCGGATGGGCCTTCTCCATCTCGTCGAGCAAGATCACGGAGTACGGACGACGGCGCACGGCCTCGGTGAGCTGGCCGCCCTCGTCGTAACCCACGTATCCCGGGGGCGCACCGATCAGACGCTGGACGCTGAACTTCTCCATGTACTCGGACATGTCGATACGCACGAGCGCGCGCTCGTCGTCGAACAGGCACTCGGCAAGCGCCTTGGCGAGCTCGGTCTTGCCCACGCCGGTGGGGCCCAGGAAGAAGAAGCTGCCGATGGGCTTGTCCGGATCGGAGAGGCCCGCACGGCTGCGGCGCACAGCTGCGGCGACGGCGGAGACCGCCTCGTCCTGGCCGATGACGCGCTTATGCAGCTCACCCTCCAAGCCCTTCAACTTGTCGAGCTCGCCCTGCATCATCTTGGACACGGGCACGCCGGTCCAGGCACTCACGACCTCGGCGATCTCATCAGAGGTCACCTGTTCGTTGAGACCCTCGCCGTCCTGCTGCTTTTGTGCCTCGAGCGCAGCCTCGGAATCCTGAATCTGCTGCTGCAGACCAGGAATCACGGAGTAGCGCAGCTCGGACGCACGACCCAAATCGCCGTTGCGCGTCGCGCGCTCCTCTTCGCTCCTGGCCTCGTCGAGCTGGCCCTTAAGCTCCTGCACGTGGTCGATGGCGTTCTTTTGGTTGAGCCAGCCGGCCTTTTGCACGTTGAGTTTTTCCTGGACCTCGGCGATCTCCTGGCGCAGGGCCTCCAGACGCTCCTTGGAGGCGTCATCGGTCTCCTTCATGAGCGCCTGCTCCTCGATCTGCAGCTGGGTGAGCTGACGCGTGGTGGCGTCGATCTCGACCGGCATGCTGTCGAGCTCCATGCGCAGACGGCTTGCCGCCTCATCGACCAGGTCGATGGCCTTGTCGGGCAGGAAGCGGTCGGCGATATAGCGATCGGAGAGGTCGGCGGCGGCCACGAGTGCGCTATCGGTGATGTGCACGCCATGGAAGATCTCGTACTTCTCCTTGAGGCCACGCAAGATCGAAATAGTGTCCTCAACGGTGGGCTCGCTCACCATCACGGTCTGGAAACGACGTGCGAGCGCCGCGTCCTTCTCGATGTACTTGCGGTATTCGTCGAGCGTGGTCGCGCCAATCGCATGCAGGTCGCCACGGGCGAGCGCCGGCTTGAGGATGTTACCGGCGTCCATGGAGCCCTCAGTGGCACCCGCGCCCACGATGGTGTGGAGCTCATCGATGAACAAGATGACCTTGCCCTCGGACTTCTGTACCTCCTTGAGCACGGCCTTCAAGCGGTCCTCGAACTCGCCGCGGTACTTGGCGCCGGCGACCAGCGCGCTCATGTCGAGCTCGATGAGGTCGCGGTCGCGCAGGGTGCTCGGCACGTCGCCGGCCACGATACGCTGGGCGATGCCCTCGACGATAGCCGTTTTACCAACGCCCGGCTCGCCGATGAGCACGGGGTTGTTCTTGGTGCGACGGGACAGGACCTGGATGGTGCGGCGAATCTCGTCGGTACGGCCGATGACCGGGTCGAGCTTGCCGGCGCGGGCAAGGTCGCAGATGTTGCGTCCGTACTGCTCCAGCGCCTCAAACTGCGTCTTGTCCTCGGCGGACGTCACGCGGTCATCGCCGCGCAGTTCCTCGTAGACCTGCTCGATGCGCTCCTTGGTGACGCCGGCGTCGCGCAGCACACGACCGGCCTCGCCCTTGTCCTCGGCAAGCGCCATCAGCAGATGCTCGGTCACCACAAAGCTGTCTCCCATCTTGGTGGCCTTTTTCTCGGCCTTCTCGATGACGCGGACAAGCTCGTTGGACAGGCCCATCTGCTGGCCCTCGCCCGAAACCTTGGGCGCGTGGTCGATGACATCCTGCGTGGAGCGTGCGAGCTGAGCCGGGTCGGCACCGATGCGCTCGATGATCACGGAGATATTGCGCTCGCCGGCACCGAGCAGGGCAGACAGCAGGTGAATCGGCTCCACCGCGCCGGCCTGCGCGTCGGCAGCCGTGCTCATGGCGGTCTGTAGCGCCTCACGCGACGTCATTGCTAGCTTATCGATTCTCATGGAATCACCTCTCTTGGGGCGGCCGCCCTACGGGGCGGCTTCACGTTGTTCGAGAAGTATTGTTGCCAGCTTTGTACGATCTTATACACAAATCTAAGTCTCTATATATAAGATTTTCTGAGTGATTGATGGATAGGGTACTGAGATGTCAGCCCGCCGCTGCCCAGGCGCGCTACCGTCTCGATCTGTAACATCTAGCAGCCATTTTTGATCCTAGATGTTACAGATCGAGAGAAAATGACCAGCGGCAACCGTTTGTCTCGATCTGTAACATCTACTCGGCAAATTAGGGTCTAACTGTTACAGATCGAGACAAACAGAAAACACCCGGATCAAAAATCTAAATCTGTAACACCAGGCCCACTTTTAGCGGCCAAGATGTTACAGATCGAGACAGACCGAAAACCACCACAAAGAGGACAGGCACCTTTGTGGTGGTCGCGGTCTCTACTCCTTCGCCGAACCCGTACTTCCCGATTCGACGGTCCAGGGCATCTCATCCTCGAACAGCCATGTACGGGCAGACCCACTATCGCGTGCAGTCTGCGGGTCAGGCAAGCAGGTCTGTTTATAGGCATCTTGGATACACTGACCCATAAAATCGTTGAGCTCGGTCTGGTCGCCCTCCATGACATAGGCGACATCGCCGTCCATGATGTAGATGCCCGGACCCTCATTGCCCTCGTAGCCCGGATCGTACGAGACATCACATAACTTTACGCCGTTTGCAGTGTCCAGCTCGATGGAAGAGTGGCATCCGCCAACCATGTCGTTCGCTTTTGCCCGATAGGGCGCATATCCGTACCAACGCTTAAATGTTTTGCCCTTGAGTAGCTCGGACGCCCTATCGATCAGGCTTGCATCCGTGGTATAGCGCATGGCCCCAAGCTGAATACGCGGATAATTGCTAATACCCAGCACAGCCGGCTGCTCATCAAAATCAACGGTAATGGTCTCGGGCTTGTCGTCGCCGGTCAGAAGTTCGACAGATTGAGTCACAGGCTTGACCACCGGCTCCGTCACCGCAGCAGGTAGAAATGCCATACCGACAGCGCCCGCGCCAACCACAGCGATCGCAAGCGCCAAGACAATCAATCCAATACGGGCAAAACGGCTCACGGCAAAACACCCCACAATGCAAACCTTCGCCACCTGCACTAATGATACCGCCAGCTAACACTATTACCAAAAGAAGCCGCGCGCTCCTCACCACCACAAAGGGGACAGGCACCTTTGTGATGGTTTTCGACGCTAACGGTCGACCATCTCGCGCCATGAGATTAAACTTGAATTGTTCTCTGAACATATCTATTTCTGCCTATCCTCAACAGATCTTTGTCTCGAGGAGCGCATATGAAACCGCCTCATTCCACCGGTCGCAACGTCATCGCCATTCTCGCCGTACCCATCGTGATGCTCTTCCTTATCGTCATCACGCCCTTTTCCCTTGGCGTCGCCTCGCCCTTCGATTTATGCGGAATGGTCGACGCCGGCTCGCGTGCCACCTCGCTCTCCTTTGTCTGCCGTGGCGTGTTCTACGAATATGCAATTCCCACCGGAAGTTGGCAGTCCAAGTTACCGTTGCTCGGCAAGGTCGACGGATGCTCCCCCTATTTCTGCCTTGAACCTCAGGCGCTAAACTATCTAATCGACGACCAGCCACTCGACTCCGTCACCCTCGCCTACGACTACGCACCAAACACCGATGAGCGCCACATGAACCAAGTCCTCGACAAGATGCTTGGACAGTGCGGGCTCACCGAGGAGACCGGTCGAACCATCTATAGCAACCAGAAATTAAAGCGAACAGAACTCCGCCGTGTCGGAAAAATCAAAGGGCGAAACGGGGCCGCCTACTGGGATGCCTGGGCAACACGCGACAAGGGCGAATTCGGACACAGCACCTATATGGTCACTGTCTACACCAAAGACGGAATTAAGGACAATGTTGACGATTTCGCGTCATCCAAACTCGGCATCCCCAAAACAACCAAACCCGCCAACCCAGATGAAATCCTGTAGAGGCGCTCATTGGAATGTCGCTCAACGTGCACACCGACATTGAGCTCAACCCCACCACCACAAAGGTGCCTGTCCCCTTCGTGGTGGTTTTCGACAAAAAGAAGCCGCCCCGATAACAGAGGCGGCATCAAGCAAGTCTATTTATTAGCGTCCCTCAAGACCCAACGAGAACGTCGCGGTAGCCCCGGACACACCTTTCCCTCGGGCGACCCTCGCGAAGCGCGTGAGCACGAGGGAAAGGTGTGTCCGGGGCGTACAGCAGAGTTACTCGGCAGCGGCCTTGAACTTGTTGTAGTTGATCAGGCAGCCGGCCTTGACGATGGCACGCTCCTCGGCCGTCATATCGGCAATGTAGAGCTCAATCTGCTCGACCGCACCGTCGGCGCGCACCACGTAGGCGGCGATGTCCTTTAGGTCGCCATCGAGCGCGGCACGGATACCCGGCACAAAGACGTAGTCGCCCACCTCAAAGTTGGGCTCGGCCTCCATCTGGAAGGGCACCATACCCCAGTTCATCACGTTGGAGCGATAACGCTTGGTGGCGTACTCGTGGACGATGTTGGCCAGGCCGCCAATTACGCGCTGGCAGCTCGCGGCCTGCTCGCGGGCAGAGCCGTCGCCCGGCTTCTTGGCGTAGAGCATGGAGCCGTACTCGGTCGCCTTGGCATCGGCCGCGACACCCGCGCCGGCCAGCGCCTCAAACACGCTGGCAAGCTCGGCATCGAGTGCTGCCAGGTCACCCGCGAACTCACCGGCCACGCGGCGCTTCTCCACCGCGTCGACCTCCTTGGAGCGGCCCACGTAGGCCGGGTCGCGGCGGCTGAGCGTAAACTCGGCCAGACCCAGCGGGTTGGAGCGGAAGGAACTCCTCTCGCCCGAAGGAATAAGCTCGTCGGTCGTGGTGACCGGGTCCATGATCTTGGAGCACACCTTAAGCAGGATGTCGTCGCCGAGCGGCTCCATCGCGGGCCACGGCTTGATGTTGGGACCCTCGACCAGCTCGTCTGCCGGCTCGGCCTTGCCAAAGCCCCAGTACACGCGCTTCTTGTAGGGAGCGTCGTCAAAGGTGTACTCGCAGGCCTCGTCCCAAGTCTCCTCGGGCAGGTCGGTCGCCGGCGTCAGGACGCCGCCGTTGGCAGCCGTCGCCGCGATGGAGCGGGCGTCCATCAGAGCCACAGCGCTCAGCTGGCCATTACCCGGCTTGGAACCCTCGCGGTTGGGGAAATTGCGCGTGGTGTGGCGGATGGACAGGCCGTTGTTGGCAGGCGTGTCGCCGGCGCCAAAGCACGGGCCGCAGAACGCCGTGCGCACGATCGCGCCGGCCTCCATAAGGTCGTAGATATAGCCGCGACGCGTGAGTTCGAGCGCCACGGGCTGGCTCGTGGGATAGACCGACAGCGAGAACTCGCCGCAGCCGGTGTTGGCGCCCTTGAGCACGCGGGCAGCCTGGACCACGGAGTCGTAGTTACCGCCCGAGCAGCCGGCGATAACGCCCTGCTGCACGTGCAGCTTGCCGTCGACGATCTTGTCGAGCAGGCTAAAGTGCGTCTTGCCCTCGCCGATCTTGGCAGCCTCGAGCTCCACCTCATGCAGGATATCCTCGAGGTTCTCGTTGAGCTCGTCGATCTCAAAGCCGTTGGAAGGATGGAACGGCAGCGCGATCATGGGCTTGATGCTGGACAGATCGACCTCGACGCAGCCGTCATAGTAGGCGACATCGGCGGGCTTGAGCTCGCGGTAGTCGTCGCCGCGGCCATGCATGGTCAAAAACGCGCGTGTGTCCTCGTCGGTGGCCCAGATGCTCGACAGGCAGGTGGTCTCGGTGGTCATGACATCGACGCCATTGCGGTAATCGGTCGTCATGCTCGCGATGCCCGGGCCCACAAACTCCATGACCTTGTTCTTGACGTAGCCCTTGGCAAAGACCGCCTTGATGATAGCGAGCGCCACATCGTGCGGGCCGACGCCGGGGCGCGGGGTGCCCGTGAGGTAGATGGCGACGACGCCGGGATAGGCAACGTCGTAGGTGTCGCGCAGCAGCTGCTTTGCCAGCTCGCCGCCGCCCTCGCCCACGGCCATGGTGCCCAGGGCGCCATAGCGGGTGTGCGAGTCGGAACCCAGGATCATCTTGCCGCAGCCGGCGAAGTTCTCACGCATAAAGGAGTGGATGACGGCGATGTGCGGCGGAACGAAGATGCCGCCGTACTTCTTGGCCGCGGAGAGGCCAAAGACATGGTCGTCCTCGTTGATGGTGCCGCCCACGGCGCACAGCGAGTTATGGCAGTTGGTGAGCACGTAGGGCAGCGGGAACTGCTCCATGCCCGAGGCGCGCGCCGTCTGGATGATGCCGACAAAGGTGATGTCGTGACTCGCCATGGCGTCGAAGCGAATCTTGAGCGCCTCGGGGTCGCCGGACGTATTGTGTGCCTGGAGGATCGAATACGCGATGGTGCCGCGCTTGGCATCCTCGGGCGTCTGCGTAATGCCGCGCTCGGCAGCCTCGGCCGCAGGCACGACCTCGCTGCCGCCGCGCAGGTAGATGCCGTCCTCGTACAGCTTGACCATACTGTCTCCCACTCTGCCCAAAAGATTTGGGCGCATAGCATACATTCGTTCAATATCGTGCCATAGAACGGTTGCGAGTTGGTTACGAATCTGCACGTTCACTTTATCTAGGTAAAGTAAAGGACGTGCCGGTCGAGGGCCGGAAGATTTTGTGCAAGAGCGTCCCTTTCGACTAGTCATTTAAGAACGTCCCCAATGACTACCCATAACAACGCCGATGTTTTGGCGCGGACAGCGAAAGCCCACCAGAGCGAGCAAGGTGCCTTGAAACAAGGCGGCATTGATCTTCTGATCATGCCGCCGAAGTTGAAAGGCAGATTGCCGCTCTGGCGGGCTTGCAGCGTCGACCGGTCCGCCGTTCGTTAGAACGGCGGAACCAAAGGCGCAGCGTCGAGCCGTTACGCCGTTCGGCAGAACGGCGTAACCTACAGATCCCCTCCGGCGCCCAGCAGCTTGCGCATGACTTGCTCGGGGTTAACTGAGCCGTCGCGCGGGGCCAGGGCGGTGATCTTCTTCTGCATCTTGTACTCGTGCAGCTCGTCCTCGAGCTGGCGCACGCGAGCACGGAGCTTTTCGTTTTCGCGCTCACGCTCCTCGGCACGCTCCTTCATATCGAGGATACGCACCACGCCGGCAAGGTTGATGCCCTCGTCGGTCAGCTGGTTGATGAGCTCCAGGCGCTCGATATCGGCACGCGAATACAGGCGCGTGTTGCCGCCCGAGCGCTGGGGGTTCACCAGGCCCTTGGACTCGTAGACGCGCAGAGTCTGCGGATGCATGCCGGTCAGCTCGGCCGCCACGCTGATCATGTACAGCGGTTTGTTCCTATTGTCCTCGGCCATGCTACCTGACCCCTTTCCGTCTCGTTATCGTCCATCATAAGCCCGCGGGCGTGGTCGTGCGCCGCGACCGCCCTAGTACGTCGCCTTGTAACGATTGACCTTCTCGCGATAGTCGCGCGTGTCGGCCTCGCGCAGCTTGGTCATGGCATCGCGCTCGTCATCAGACAGGTTCGTGGGAACCTGCACCTTGATCTCGACGAGCAGCGCGCCCGTACGGCCACGGTGCTTAACGTCGGGCGCGCCCATCTCCTTAAAGCGGAACTTCTTGCCCGTCTGGGTACCCGCGGGCACCTTCAGACGAACCGTCGCACCGCCGGGCGTCGGCACGTCCACCGTGCAGCCGAGCGCCGCCTCATAGACCGAGACCGGTACCTCCATGGTCACGTCGGCACCTTTACGCTTAAACAGCGGATGCTCCTCCACGTGCGTGGTCACGACCAGGTCGCCGCGCTCGCCGCCGGCAACGCCGTACTCGCCGCGACGCTTGTAGCGCAGTTTGCCGCCGTCGACCGCACCCGCGGGCACCGAGACCGTAATGGTCTGTTGCTCGCCTGTCGAGGGAATGCGGTAGGTGACCTTGTGCGTCACGCCGCGAAACGCGTCCTCGGCCGTCACATCGACGGTCAGCGACAGGTCGCCGCCCTTGCGAGCGCGGCTGCGACCCGCACCCGCACCGGCAGCGCCCGCAGCCCCGGCGAAACCCGAGCCCCAATCGCTGCCCCAGGCGCCGTTGCCGCTAAAGATGCTGTCGAAGATGTCGCCCCAGCCGCTGGCGCCCGCACCGGCACCGTAGCCGCCGCCATACGCGCCGCCCGCGCCCGGCATGCCGCCAAACATGAGCATCTGGTCGTACTCTTTGCGCTTCTTCTCGTCCGAAAGCGTCTCGTAGGCCTCGCTGATCTCCTTAAACTTGGCCTCGTCGCCGCCGGCATCGGGGTGATATTTTTGCGCGAGCTTGCGAAACGCACTCTTAATCTCTTTGTCGGAGGCGCTCTTGGATACGCCCAGGATGTCATAGAAGGTTTTGCCTGCAGCCATCGTAGCTCCTCTCCTGTTATATCCGCCGCCCCTGCGGACGGCGGCTCATACTGTCATATGGCACTAGGCCAGAAAGGGCCCCGGGTGTTGCCCCGGGGCCCTTCTCAATTACTCCTCGGTGCTCTCGGCCGTATCGGCCGTAGCATCCTCGGGCGCCGCTTCGGGCTCCGGTGCGGGGCGCTTCTCGCCACCGTAGGTCACCGTCACCATCGCGGAACGCAGAATGCGATCCGCCATGCGGTAGCCCTTCTGGTACACGTCGTTGACGGTCTCGTCGTACTGCGATGCGTCCTCGACGCGACCCACAGCCTGGTGCTCGAGCGGATCGAACGCCTCACCCTTGGGATCGATGGGCTCAACGCCCTCGTGCGCAAACACATCGAGCAGCTTGGCATGTACCGCGTCAACGCCATCGACGAACTGCTTAAAGTCGTCGGAAAGCTCTTGGCTGCGGGCATGGTCGATCGCGCGCTCGATATCGTCGATCACCGGCAACAGCGCGGTGACGAGCTTCTCGGTCGCGCGCTCGCGCTCGGCGATGCGCTCGTTGGCGGTGCGGCGACGGAAGTTCTCCCAGTCGGCCTGCAGACGAGCGGTTCGCTCGGTAGCGTCCTTCGCCTTGTCCTCGGCGGCCTTCTGGGCCTCTGCCGCAGCATCGAGCTCATTGCGCACGTCGGCAAGCTCCTTTTGGGCCTGCTCGAACTTGAGCTTAAAGTCGTTGTCGGCGGCTTCCTCACCGGCGCGGATAGCGGCTTCCACCATCTCGTCCTCGGTCATCGTCGCCTCCTTGTTGGAATCCTCTACCTGGTTCTCGGCAGCCTCGGCGGCCGGGGCCTCATTGACCTCGGTATCGTCTGCGGCCTCTACGGGAATCTTCACGTCCTTCTCCTCAGAGTCAACGGGGGCGGCGCCGGCGGCAGCCGCCTCCGTGCGAGCTTTACGGGCGGACATGATTACTTGTCCTCGTCGTCCACAACCTCGTAGTCGGCGTCGACTACGTCATCGTCGGCAGGCTGGGCACCAGCGGCACCGTCGGTCTGCTGCTGAGCGTCGGCGTAGACAACCTGAGCCAGCTCGTAGGCCACGGACTGCAGGGACTCGCCGGCGGCCTTGATGGCCTCGACGTCAGAGCCCTCGAGCGCCTTCTTGGCGTCGGCGATAGCGGCCTCGGCCTTGGACTTCACGTCGGCGGAAACCTTGTCGCCCAGCTCGTTGAGGGTCTGCTCGGTGGAGTAGCACAGGCTATCGGTCTGGTTGCGGACCTCGACCTCTTCCTTCTGCTTCTTGTCCTCCTCGGCATGAGCCTCGGCGTCCTTGACCATACGATCGACTTCGTCGTCGGACAGAGCGGTGGAGCCGGAAATGGTAATCTGCTGCTCCTTGCCGGTGCCCTTGTCCTTAGCGGAGACCTTGACGATGCCGTTGGCGTCGATGTCGAAGGTGACCTCGATCTGCGGCACGCCGCGGCGGGCAGCCGGGATACCGGTCAGCTGGAACTTACCGAGCGACTTGTTGTCGCGGGCAAGCTCGCGCTCGCCCTGGAGCACGTTGATCTCGACGCTGGTCTGATTGTCGGCAGCGGTGGAGTAAACCTCGGTCTTGGAGGTCGGGATCGTGGTGTTGCGGTCGATCATCTTGGTCATGATGCCGCCCATGGTCTCGACGCCCAGCGACAGCGGGGTAACGTCGAGCAGCAGGATGCCCTCGACGTCGCCGGTGAGCACGCCGCCCTGGACGGCAGCGCCGTCGGCAACGACCTCGTCGGGGTTCACGGACATGTTGGGCTGCTTGCCGGTCATGGTCTTGACGAGCTCCTGGACAGCGGGCATACGGGTGGAGCCGCCGACGAGAATGACCTCGGTCAGATCGGAGAGCTTAAGCTTGGCGTCGCGCAGGGCGTTGGTGACAGGCTGCTTGCAGCGCTCGAGCAGGTCGCGGGTGATCTTCTCGAACTCGGCGCGGGTCAGCGTGTAGTTGAGGTGCAGCGGACCGGACTGGTTCATGGTGATGAACGGCAGGTTGATGGTGGTCTGCTGGGCGGCGGAGAGCTCCTTCTTGGCGTTCTCGGCGGCCTCCTTCAGACGCTGCAGAGCCATGGGGTCCTGGCGCAGGTCGACACCGTTCTCCTGCTGGAACTTATCGGCCATCCAGTCGATGACGCGCTGATCCCAGTCGTCGCCGCCCAGGTGGTTGTCGCCCGAGGTGGACAGAACCTCAAACACGCCGTCGGCGAGGTCGAGGATGGAGACATCGAAGGTGCCGCCGCCCAGGTCGAAGACCAGGATGCGCTGGTCGGTGCCCTGCTTGTCCAGGCCATAGGCCAAAGCAGCAGCGGTCGGCTCGTTCACGATACGCTTGACGTTGAGGCCGGCGATCTTACCGGCGTCCTTGGTGGCCTGACGCTGGGCGTCGTTGAAGTAGGCCGGGACGGTGATGACGGCGTCGGTGACGGTCTCGCCCAGATACTTCTCGGCGTCGGCCTTCATCTTTGCGAGCGTCATGGCGCTCACCTGCTCGGCGGTGTAATCCTTGCCCTCGATGTCGACGACGGCGCGGCCACCCTGGCCCTCCTTGACCTCATACGGCACGGTCTTGATCTCGGAGGTGCACTCGGAGTACTTGCGGCCCATGAAGCGCTTGATGGAGAACACGGTGTTCTTGGGGTTGGTGACAGCCTGGTTCTTAGCGGCCTTACCCACGACGCGGTCGCCGTCGGCACGGAAGCCCACGACGGACGGGGTGGTGCGGTCGCCCTCGGCGTTCACGATAATGGTCGGAGAACCGCCCTCGAGAACGGCCATTGCGGAGTTAGTAGTACCAAGGTCGATACCAAGAATCTTACTCATTAGAAATTCCCTCTCTCTTTTGCGTTCGCGCCGCCTCGACGGTCTGTCGCGCGGCGCTTCGGCTTGTCTTTCAGGATGTAGTGTATCCCCTTATGGACCGGAATATACAAAATCTAAGTCAATTCATATAAGATTTCTTATCTCTGAGAGTTTAGGTTCTTAAATGCGCAGGTAGATGCGCTGATTGAGTTCTCGGCAAATCTATTGAGATCTATGTAGAGTTGACTGAGGTGCGAGCCTGAAACTGTGTCCCGCTTTGGACGTGGATTACGGGATGCGGTTTCCGCAAGCACGCTCAATCGCCCTATATTTCAAGTCACCTATAGCTAACATTTGCGCAGCTCAACGGCCTCACCTGCATATTTTTTAGTAAGCCGCGGCATACTCGGCGAACGGTATGAAGATGCCGGTCAGAGGGTATTGCAAACGGTCGCTCCCGTGGTATGTTTTTGCCCGAATCAAACCGGCGCGCATCGTCTGTAGCGTCGGTCAACAGAGAGGAAACTACCATGGCTCATCCCGTAATTGATGCCGACGAGTGCATCGCTTGTGGCGTTTGCGTCGACTCCTGCCCCGCTGGCGTTCTGGAGCTCCAGGACGTCGCTACCGTCGCTGACGAGGACTCCTGCGTCGCCTGTGGCGCTTGCCAGGACGCTTGCCCCGCCGGCGCGATCACCGAGATCGTCGAGGAGTAACAACTCCCCCACTTGCACACTCACAAGTACACCGTGCACAAAAAGGAGGCCTCCGCATCGCCGCGGAGGCCTCCTTTTGCATGTGTTCTAGGACAAATCATCCTCGTAGGGCATTAAATCGGCAAGGTAGCCCTTCTCCTTGAGCATGGCCTCGATCTCGTCGAGAGTTTGCTCGTCATCTGCCGCAATGCGATGGAAGTGATAGCCGCTCGTCACCGTTAATAGTGGAAAGCTCTTGCCGCTCTCGATATCGCGCAGATAGCGCTCGACATCGCGACGATTGCGGATGTCCAGGTCGGCCGTAATCTTACCGTACACGCGGTGATTGACAATCACGTTGAGCACGGCGCCGCCGGCGTCGACGATACTCGTGAGCTCATCGCCTGCCTGCTCCACGCTGTGGCGAACCTTGACCAAGCGCGTAGGCACGGCGGGGCTGCTGGGGGCCTCCTGCAGCACGTAGCCGCGGTTGGTCGCCACGATATCGTGCCCATCGGCGCGCAGCAGGGCGATGTCCTGCACCACGATCTGGCGGCTCACACCCACCTCGCGGGCAAGCGCGCTGCCCGATACGGGCCCCTTGGCCCCCTCGAGCACGGCCATGATGGCACGGCGACGCTCGCGGGCGTTCATTATTTACCGTCCAGCAGACGCAGGTGCTTAAGCGAGAGGTCGAGGATCGGCGCGGAGTGCGTCAGGGCGCCCGAGCTAATAAAGTCAACGCCCAGGTCGGCAAGCGCGCGGATATTGCTGGCATCCACGTTGCCCGAGCACTCGGTCTTGGCGCGGCCGGCGATAAGTTCAATAGCGGCGGCCATGTCGTCATGGGTCATGTTGTCGAACATGATGATGTCGGCGCCGGCCTCCACGGCCTCGCGCACCATGTCCAGGTTCTCGCACTCGATCTCGACCGTCGTGGTAAACGATGCATGGGCGCGCGCCATCTCGATCGCGCGCGTCACGCCACCGGCGGCATCGATGTGGTTGTCCTTGAGCATGACGGCCGTCGACAGGTTGTAACGGTGGTTGCTGCCGCCGCCGATCTCGACCGCGGCCTTCTCGAAGACGCGCATGCCCGGCGTGGTCTTGCGCGTATCGACGAGCACGGTTTTGGTGCCCTCGAGCGCCGCGGCCATCTGGTGTGTATAGGTAGCGATACCGCTCATACGCTGCAGGTAGTTGAGCGCCACGCGCTCGCCCGAAAGCAGTACGCGTGCATCGCCGCGCACCTGGCCCACGTGGTCGCCGGCGTGCACCTCGTCGCCGTCGGCAACATCAAACAGCACCGAGCTCTGCGAATCCAGCAGCTCAAAGGTGCGAGCGAACACATCCAAGCCCGCGATGATGCCATCGGCCTTGGCGATAAGCTCCACCGTAGCGGGACGCGCCGTGGGGCACACGCTCGCCGTGCTCACGTCCTCAAAGGTAATGTCCTCGCGCAGAGCCTGCAGAATCAGATCATCGACGACGAGCTTCATGGTAATGGGATTCATGGTCTACTCCTCCACGGCCTGCGTGCCGGCGGCACGGGCCAAATCATCGATTGCCAGGGTGTCGGCGCTCAGGGTACGATGACGGCCATCGAGCGCGGGATCGCCCGCCTGCTCCACGGCCAGCGACTCGCCGGTACGCATGTACCACGCGGCGCGGCGGCCCCAAACCAGAGACTCGAGCAGGCTGTTTGATGCAAGGCGGTTCTTGCCGTGAACGCCGTTGCAAGCCGTCTCGCCCGCGGCGTAGAGCTCGAGCATCGAGGTGCGACCGTCCTTGTCAACCCACACGCCGCCCATAAAGTAGTGCTGCGTGGGCGTAACGGGGATGGGCTCGTCCAAGATGTCGCGGCCGTCCTCCAGGCAGCGTGCGCGGATGTTGGCGAAGTGCCCGGTCACTACGTCGCGCTCGACGGGGGCAAAGCTTAGCCACTCGTGCTCGGTGCCGTCCTGCTTCATCTGCTCGCGAATAGCGGCGGCGACCACATCGCGCGGCTGAAGCTCGTCGGTAAAGCGCTCACCGGCGGCATTGAGCAAAATCGCTCCCTCGCCGCGGCAGCTCTCGCTGATCAGGAAGGTGCGGCCCGGCTGCGGCGAGAACAGACCCGTGGGGTGAATCTGCACGTAGTCCAGGTGCTCCATCTTAATGCCATGCTCCTGAGCAATGTAGCAGGCATCGCCCGTGAGCTGCGGGTAGTTGGTCGAATGGTCGTACACGCCGCCGATACCGCCCGTCGCCCACAGCGTATGGCGGGCATGGATCTTAAACGGCTCGCCGACATGCACGTCCTCGGCGGCGTTTGCCAGCTCGTCGGCGGGACGAACCGAGTTGTCCTCGTCCACGGAAACGGCGACGACACCGGTGCACACCGTGGCGCCGTCACGCTCGCCCGTCAGGATGTCGGTCATGGCCACGTGCTCCAAAATCTGCACGTTATCAAGCTTGCGAACGGCCTGGAGCAGCTTAGTCGTGATCTCCTTGCCCGTAATGTCGGCATGGAAGGCAATGCGCGGACGGCTGTGTGCGCCCTCGCGGGTAAAGTCGAGGCTGCCGTCGGTCTTGCGCTCAAAATCCACGCCCATGGCCAGCAGGTCGTTGATGACCGAGCGGCTCGAGCGGATCATGATGTCGACGCTCTCGCGGCGGTTCTCGTAGTGGCCGGCGTGCATGGTGTCCTCAAAGAAGGCATCGTAATCCGAGCCTTCGGGCAGCACGCAGATACCGCCCTGCGCAAGCATCGAGTCGCACTCGTCGACAGTGCCCTTGGAGAGCATGATCACGCGCGTGCTCGTCGGCAGATTGAGGGCCGCGTACAGGCCCGCCACGCCGCAACCGGCAATGACAACGTCGCACTCCATATCGGGGTATTGTTTGGTTTCCACAGGAATCCTCTCCCTTGTACTGTGGCATAAGGGACTGTCCCTCATGTCACATCGTTCTAGCGCGCCGCGTACTCGAGCATGCGGTCGAGCGTGAGTTTGGCTTGGTCGGCAGCCTCGTCCGACACGCCGATCTGTACCTCGCCCTCGCCCGTCTCCAGGCATCGCACGAGCTTTTCGAGTGTGATGAGATCCATGTTGACGCAGGTGGGCTGCACCGCGGGAAAATAGAACTTTTTGCCGGTGCCCTCGCAGCGGCGCTCGAGCTCGTAGAGCACGCCGCGGACCGTCACGATGATGAACTCACTCGCGTCCGAATCCTCGGCGTACTTGATGATGCCGGCGGTGGAGCCGATGTAGTCGGCCTCGGCAAGGACGTCGGCCTTGCATTCGGGGTGCGCCAGCACGAGCGCGTCGGGATGCGCCTCCTGCGCATCGACGATCTGCTCGACGGTGATGATGTGATGGCGCGGGCAATAGCCATTGTTGAGGATGACGTGCTTTTGCGGCACCTGCTCGGCTACGAAGCGGCCCAGGTTTTGATCGGGGATGAACAGGACGTGCTGCTGCGGCAGCTCGGACACGATCTTGACGGCGTTGGAGCTGGTGACGCACACGTCGCTCCAGCTCTTGATCTCGACCGTCGAGTTGACGTAGCAGACCACGGCAAGGTCGTCGCCGTACTCGGCGCGCGCCGCATCGACCGTCTCGCGCTTGACCATGTGCGCCATGGGGCAATCCGCACCCGGCTCGGGCAGCAGCACGGTCTTGGTGGGGTTGAGCAGCTTGGCGCTCTCGCCCATAAACTCCACGCCGCACAGCACGATGGTCTGCTGCGGCAGGCTCTTGGCGAGCTTTGCCAGGTAGAAGCTGTCGCCGACGTAATCGGCAACGGCTTGGACCTCGGGCGCCACATAGTAGTGCGCCAAGATCACCGCGTCACGTTGGGTTTTTAGTTGCTGAATGGCCTCGACGAGCTCTGCGGGCACCAGTGCCGCGCGCTCCGTTGCCGTCGTTGCCGATGCTAGGCCGGCCGCGATATCGCGCGCAAGCTCCGACGCATCCATGTTCGCGCTCTGTGCCATCAAGGCCCCTCTCTTTTGGCGAATCTTGGGGCTTTAGTATGACACCTAGGTTTACAGCTGACAAGACAGCTGTAAACCTAGGTGTAAAGTTGAGATAAAGATTCAATCATGCGGCAGGCCCATTTTCGAACTGGCAAACTGAGGATAGCCGAGCTCTCGATAGCGTAGGAGGCATCTTTGGACGGCCGCCGCGCATGGTCGACGGCATGCCCGCCAGGCAATCGCTCGCCGGCGCCAATCCGCTACAGTGGAGCAGCCGCCGGGGTCAGCTGCTTGATATAGGCCCACATGCGCTGCTTGGCCGCTTTGTCGGTCAGCGCCGCCTCAAAGCCATCGAGCGCGAGCACGCGGCGGCCCTGCACATGGGCGATCAGACCGGGCTTGAGCATGGCGGTGTCGAAGTCATCAATCGCCACGAGCATGTCGGCGTAGGTTTCGCGCATGACATCGGCCGCGCTGTTATCGAGCAGCAGCACCGCCTCGGGGTCCAAGGCCTCAAGCGCCTCGCGGAACAGGTCGCACGGCAGGGCGTGGCCCACCGCCACAGCTCCGTCGCCTGCGCCGGCAACACTCGCCAGCACGCAAAAATCTTCGGGCGCGTAACCGATTGCCCCGAGCGCCTTGCGCAATGCGGCACCATCCGCGCCGGCGGCAAGTTCGCCGCCCGAACGCTCGGCATCATCCAAATCGCCTTTGACCAGTACGATCGGCGAGCACGCGTTGCCCGCGATACGCACGCCACGGGCCGCAAGCGATGCGAGCTCCTGCTCGGCCGCCTGGGCGATGGCTTCTTTTTTCTGGCTTTGTGACGTGGGCATGCGCTCTCCAATCGTTTGCGTGCCCACCATTATATAAAAGAGCCGCCCGCGAGTGGTTGCTTTGCGGGCCGCTGGGTATAAGCACGGTCGTACTGAGTTTTACGCGGCCGAGCCGCGTCGCACTATGGAGGTCACCATGGCTGACATTAAGCAGATTACCCCCGAGAACTTCGATTCCGTCGTTAGCGACAACCTTCCCGTACTGGTTGATTTTTGGGCGCCCTGGTGCGGGCCCTGCCGATCGCTCTCGCCCATCGTTGACGAGGTGGCAGACGAGCTGGCCGGCAAGCTGGCTGTAGCCAAGTGCAACGTCGATGACAATCAGGACCTGGCCATGAAGTTTGGCGTCATGAGCATCCCCACGCTGGTTGTCTTTAAGAACGGCGAGGAAATTGACCGCTCGGTCGGCGCGCTGCCCAAGGCAAGACTGCAGGCACTGCTGGAGAAGCACCTGTAATACGCTGGTTACATTTTGACGTCCTGCCGCCGTCCATGAGCGCTTTTGCACCGCTCGCCGGACTTCTGGGTGCACCGCATGCGACCACGGATAGTATGGTAGATACAAACAGCCCCCAGTGAACGGGTGCGGGTCAGACGGACTCGCACCCGTTTTCTTATGCGGTAGCGCCCCGTGCGGGCGTAGTAGAATCTGAACCACTGGATTGCCTCGAGCATAAGGAGATTTCCCATGCATGACGTCGGAATGAACATGAGCCAGCTTGCCATGAGCGTCAAGCAGGTCGACGACACCATCGAGCTCGCCCACGAGTGGAGCCATCAGCTGCTGCATGCGACCGAGAATTTTGACATGGAGCGCATTGGTGCCAAGCTCGAAGCTGCCATGACCGCACTGCACGAGGCGCATGACGCGCTCGAGGGCTACGAGGAAGCCATCGAGGCTGACCACAACTCCGTCGGCTCCGTAAAGCTGGTGTAGGGTGTCCGAACACGAACACGAGCACGGCTGCGGGCACGACCACCGCAACGGCACGGGCGACGAGGCGAGCTGCCGTTGCGGCGGCGGCTCCGAGCTGGTCCGTTTTTCGGTCACCGCGCCCGATGACCTACTGCGCCGCTTTGACGAGCAGATCGCACGCCGCGGCGACGTGGCCAACCGCTCCGAGGCAGTGCGCGATTTGATTCGTGCCTCAATCGCCAAAGAGCAGATGCGCACGCCCGATGAGCACGTTATCGGATCGCTCACCATGATCTACGACCACCATACCGGCGACCTGACGCGCCGTCTGGACGAAGTGCAGCACGACTACACCGACGAGATCGTATCGACCATGCACGTGCATCTGGATCACCACAACTGTCTGGAGATTCTGGCGCTCAAGGGTCGCGGCGAGCGAGTCTACGAACTGGCCGACCGCCTGCTGGGCCTGCGCGGCGTTAAGCACGGCGAGCTCACCTGCGCCGCCACCAAGCAAAGCCTGGGGCTATAGCGGGATTTCCCGCAGCGCACCTGCCAAAAAGGGACAGGTTTGTTTTGGCAGGTTTAGAAGTTTTACCTACCAAAATAAACCTGTCCCTTTTTGGTCGGTTTTGATGAGGGGTGTCGCATGCGGCATGTGCATATTCATGTGACGGGCATTGTGCAGGGCGTTGGCATGCGACCGTTTGTGTATCGCGAGGCCATGGCGCATGACATTTGCGGCTGGGTGCTCAATGCGGGCGACGGCGTGCACATCGAGGCGCATGCTCCGGCCGATGCGCTCGATGCTTTTGTTGCCGCGCTTTCTGAGCATGCGCCTGCGGCAGCCCGCGTAGAGCATGTCGAGACTATGGACCTGGCAGCCAACGGTTGGGATGCCGCCAGTGAACAGGGTTTTCGCATCGTAGCATCGCAGGACCAGACCGCGCACACGACGCTCGTCTCGCCCGATATCGCCACCTGCGACGATTGCCTGCGCGAGTTGTTCGATCCCACCGACCGACGCTATCACTACCCCTTTATCAACTGCACTAACTGCGGCCCACGCTTTACCATCATCCGATCGCTGCCTTATGACCGAGCGGCCACGTCGATGGATTGTTTTCCCATGTGCCCCAAGTGCGCCGCGGAGTATGCCGACCCACTCGACCGGCGTTTTCACGCGCAGCCCGATGCCTGCTTTGATTGCGGGCCGCATATTACGTGGCGCGAGGCGGGCGTGGGCAATGAGCAGAGCGAAGCCGCCGCGTCGCCGGCCGTCGGCACCACGCGCGAGACCAGCGACGCCATTATCGACCGCTGTGTTGAGCTGCTGGCCAACGGCGGTATCGTCGCTATCAAGGGTCTGGGCGGATTTCACTTGGCATGCGACGCCTCCAACGAGCAGGCGGTAGCCGAGCTTCGCCGCCGCAAACGCCGCAGCAACAAACCGCTTGCCGTTATGGTACGCGACCTTGCCGAAGCTGAACGCCTGTGCCATGTCAACGACGTTGAGCGCGGCTTGCTGGCCGGCAGTATTCGTCCCATTGTGCTGCTGCGCCGACGTGCTGTTTGCGAGAGCGGCGGTTCCCCCAACGCCCTCGCGCTCGCGCTGTCCGTCGCACACGACCTTCCCGAACTCGGTGTTATGCTTCCCTACACCCCGCTTCAGCATCTGTTGCTTGCCGCGGCAGAAACCCGCGGCATGCACGCGCTCGTCATGACCAGCGGAAACCTGAGCGAGGAACCCATCGAGACAGACGACGACCTTGCCTGGGAACACCTCGTTGCCGCCGGCATCGCCGACGCGTTGCTCGGTAACGACCGCGCGATCCTCTCGCGCTACGACGACTCTGTAGTGCGAGAGGCGAACGGCGCCGTTATGCCCGTTCGCCGCGCTCGCGGATATGCACCCCAGCCGCTGCCGTTGCCGGCGCTCGACGGCGCTCCGTCCTGCATGCTCGCCTGCGGGCCACAACAAAAGGCCACGATTGCGCTCACGCGTGAAGGGATGAACGGCGAGGCGACCTGTTTTGTGTCGCAGCATATCGGCGATGTTGAAAACGGCGGGACCTTCGATGCCTGGAACGCCGCACGCACTCGCTTGGAAGATCTCTTTGACTTGGCGCCCGCCGCCTTAGCCTGCGATGTACATCCCAGCTATCTATCGAGCCAGTGGGCGCGCGAGCAGGCACGAAAATGCAATCTGCCGCTCGTCGAGGTGCAGCACCATCATGCGCATATCGCGAGCGTAATGGCCGAGGCCATCGCCGCGGGCCAGCTTACAACCGACGCGCGCGTCCTTGGCATCGCCTTTGACGGCACCGGCGCCGGTACCGATGGGACCATTTGGGGCGGCGAGTTTCTTGTCGCCAGCCTTGGCGGCTTTGAGCGCGCCGCGCATTTGCGCACCTGGGCGCTCCCCGGCGGGGCGGCCTCCGTGCGTGACGCCCGCCGCAACGCCTTCGCCTTGCTCAGTGAGCTCGGCCTGCTTGAACACCCGGGGGCCGTGGGGCTTTTGGACAGCCTTGACGAACAGACGCGCAGCATAACGGCAACGATGATCGAGCGCGGCATCAACAGCCCGCGCACCAGCAGCATGGGTCGCTTGTTTGATGCCGCAGCCGCGATTCTGGGCATTTGCGGCCAGGCGACCTACGAGGGTGAACCCGCCATCGAGCTTGAGGGCGCCGCCTGGCGCGCGCTCGGCAGCGAAAGTATCTGCCCCACCGGCAATATGACCAGCTTTTCCGTAACCGAATCATCCCGTCCGGACGACTGCCATGTTCTGAACTCCAGACCGCTTATTGAGGCGCTTTTGGAGGGAATCGGGGCCGGCGTGCCCGCCGGCCAGCTCGCGCTCGACTTCCACGTCACCATCGCACGCGCGTCAGCCCGCATCGCAAACGAGATCTGCGCCCGTGAAGGCCTCGACAGCGTCGCGCTCTCGGGCGGTGTGTTCATGAACCGACTTTTGCTCCAGTTCCTCACCCGCGAGCTCAAAAGCATGGGTCTTACCGTCTTGGTTCCCCACTCCGTGCCCGTCAACGACGGCTGCATCGCCTACGGTCAGGCGGCGATCGCGCGCGCCCACCTCGCGCAGATCGCATCGCAGTAGCCCGATCTCGCTCGTCGCCGCGCCAACTGTCTCACGGGCGTAACGCGTTTGCCCGCGAACCCCGCGAGCGCTACCATCAAGCAATGGATTATCAAGCGCCTATCCAGCGCAAAGCGTATAAAAGGGGAACAATATGTGCCTTGCCGTTCCCGGTAAAGTAGTCAAACGCGACGACGACCTCAAGGCCACCGTCGACATGATGGGCATCGAGCGTCCGGTGTCGCTGCGACTCGTGCCGACGGCACAAGTAGGCGACTATATTCTGGTGCACGCTGGATTTGGCATCCAGATCGTCGACGAGCAGGAGGCGCAGGATACGCTCGACCTGGTCAACACCATGACCGAACTGGTCGAAGAAGACCAACTGGCCAGCAACCCGGCCGAGGCGTACTAGTGGTGGCCGGACAGCCGGCTCGCTCCGGTATCGACTTTTCGGCATTTCGCGATTCCAAGCTGGCCCGCGAGCTCATCGAACGCATCCGTGAACTCGTCGGCGACCGCACCATCAACCTTATGGAAGTCTGCGGCACGCACACCGTGAGCATCGGTCGCTATGGCTTTCGCTCCATTATGCCGGCGGGACTCAAGCTGCTGAGCGGCCCAGGTTGCCCCGTCTGCGTTACCGCCAACCGCGATATCGACCATGCAATCGCGCTCGCCAACATAGACGGCGCCATCATCACCACCTTTGGCGACATGATGCGCGTGCCCGGATCGTCCACCTCGCTTGCCGCGCAAAAGGCGGCGGGGTGCGACATTCGCATCGTCTACTCCCCGCTCGACGCGCTCGATATCGCCGAGCAAAACCCCAATCGTCCGGTCATCTTTATGGGTGTGGGCTTTGAGACCACAACGCCCACCATCGCCGCCGCCATCCTGGAGGCAGACGCGCGCGGGCTGCAGAACTTCTCGGTCTACTGCGCCCATAAGACCACGCCGCCGGCGCTGCGCGCCATCGCCAACGATCCCGAGACCACTATCGACGGCTTTATCCTTCCGGGGCACGTCGCCACCATCACAGGCCTGGCACCCTTTGGGTTTTTAGTCGACGAGTTCGAGACCCCCGGCGTGGTCACGGGATTTGAGCCGGTCGATATTCTGCAGGGCATCTGCATGCTGGTCCAGATGGTTGTCGAGAACAAGCCGGCGATCGACAACGCCTACCGCCGTGGCGTCAACGCAGACGGTAACCCCGTGGCGCGCCAGCTGGTCGAGCAGGTATTTGAGCCGTGCGATACCACATGGCGCGGGCTGGGGCCGATTGCGGCCTCGGGACTCGCCATTCGTCCCGAATTCTCGCGCTTTGATGCCCGCACCCGCTTTGACGTGCCCATCGAGCCGACGGTCGAGCCACGCGGATGCCGCTGCGGCGACGTGTTGCGCGGAGCCATTACGCCGAGCGACTGCCCTCTGTTCGGCCACGCTTGTACACCCGAGCATCCCGTCGGCCCCTGCATGGTGAGCTCGGAGGGCAGCTGTGCGGCGTACTTTAGATACCGTAACTAGCCCGGACGCACCCGCACACTGGCACCACCCACGATTGGAGTTTTCGATATGTCCCATAGCGTTACCGATAGCACCGTCCTGCTGGGTCACGGCTCCGGCGGCCAGATGATGAAACGCATCATCGACGAGGTCTTTTTGGATGCCTTTGGGTCGCCCGAGCTACTCGAGGGCAACGATGCCGGCGTCGCCGCACTGCCCGCGAGCGGGCGCATCGCCATGTCGACCGACAGCTTTGTCGTCTCGCCCCAGTTCTTCCCCGGCGGCAACATCGGTCGCCTTGCCGTGTGCGGAACCGTCAACGACGTCGCGACCTCGGGCGCCAACGTGCGCTACCTATCGTGCGGCTTTATCCTCGAAGAGGGTTATCCCATGGACAAGCTGCGTCAGATCGTGCAAACCATGGCCGAAACGGCGCGCGAGGCGGGCGTGGCGATCATCACCGGCGACACCAAAGTGGTTGAGCGCGGCGGGGCCGACGGCGTCTACATCAATACCGCCGGCGTGGGCGAAGTGCCCGCGGGTGTGGCGCTCAGTGGCGCAAACTGCCAGCCTGGCGATGTCATCCTGGTGTCGGGCACACTCGGCGACCACGGCATCGCCATCATGAGCCAACGCGAGGGCTTGGCGTTTTCGAGCAACATCGAAAGCGATGCCGCGCCGCTCAACCACCTGATAGCCGACGTTCTGGCCGCAGCCCCCGACACGCGCTGTTTCCGCGACCCCACGCGCGGCGGCCTTGCATCCACACTCAATGAGTTTGCGCAGGTCAGCGGCGTTGCGATGGAGGTCGATGAGGACGCCGTGCCCGTGCGCCCCGATGTGCAGGCGGCTTGCGAGATGCTCGGCTATGACGTGCTGCAGGTGGCAAACGAGGGCAAGATGGTCGCCGTGGTGCCAGCCGAGCAGGCCGATGCGGCTCTAGCCGCCATGCGTACTGCCCGCTACGGCGAGAACGCCGCGATTATCGGCCGCGTGCTGCCGCTTGGATCGGACGCTCGACCCGCCGTGCGCGTACGCACCGGCTGGGGCTCAACCCGCATCCTCGACATGCTCGTGGGAGAGCAGCTGCCCAGGATTTGCTAGCGGCTGCTCTGCAAGCTGCCCAGCATCCGGCCACAATCGGCCCGCCCATTTTCACTGGGACGTTGGCCCACTCAAACTGCGGGGAGATGGAAGGGCCCTCCTGCCGAGCTGATCGGCAGGAGGGCCCTTCGCTTTGCAAAACCATACTCCTTGCAGTATTTACCTGTCAGGCAGACGCTCGCTACGCCGCGCGACGCTTGGTGTAGAAAAACCAGCCGCCGACGGCCGCGATACCGACGATGCCCACGGCAACACCGGCGATGGCAAAGCCGTTCGAGCCCGCGTCCGCAGCCTTGTTGGCGACGCCGGCGCTCAACGCGGCGGTCTTGCCGGACGTGCCCGACTTTTTGCCGCTCTTGTCTGTCTTGCCGGCGACGGAAGACTCCGTCGAATCCTTCTTGCCGGATTCGGCCTCGGCCTTGGAATCGCCAGCTGCCTTGACGCCCTCGCTCGAGGAAGCACCGGCCATCTTGGCGGCCACAGGAGCCATTACGCCCGCAAAACCGGCGGTCCCGTTGCCGGCACCGCCGTCCGACCCGGCCCCCGGCGTCAGGACGCCCGGCGCCACCGTGGGCTTCTGCGGGTCCTTGCTGCTCGAGCCCTTGCCCGCCGTCACGGCCGTCTTCCAGGCAATCGTCTCTCCCGAGGAGACACGATACGTCGTGAGCGCGCGGAGCGCCTGCTCGGTCGCCATGGCGTTGGCCGCGCCGCCCTTGCTGTGCGCATAGCCGTTGCCGCCGTCCACGCGGTACAGGTCCAGCGCGCAGACCACGTTGGTCACGGCATTTGCAAACCCGTTAACGGGGTTGGCCGGGTCACGGTCGAGCGAAAGCAGCGCGAGGATCACCTGGGCATTGGCCTCGGCAGAACCGAAATCACAGGTGCCCGCGCTCATCTTGCCCTTGAGGTAGGAGAGGCCGTTCTCGATGGCAGCATCGACCTTGGTGTCGTCCTCATAGGGCGCCACGGCCTGGATCGCCATAGCCGTCAGGTCCACGTCGCCCAGACGCGTACCCTCCACGGCGTCGTCGCTGCCGAGAAGCTCGCAGACGGCGTCCGCGAGG
>DXZX01000001.1:30474-68665 GCA_019419445.1 Collinsella sp. | reverse complement strand
GCATTAAGCGCCATCAGCGCAAAGATCTTCTCGTTGGCGCGCGTCATATCGGTGCGGCTGCAGATGAGCTCGACCAGGTTGACGCCGTCATAGTCGGTGATGTCCTCGCCGATGGCGGAGAGGGCCAGCGCCACACGCTCGGTCTCAGTCAGAGCGCAGGTCGCACTCCCCCACTCGGCCTTGTGCTTGGCCAGCGAGGCGCGGTAGTTGTCGAGCAGCTTGGAATCGATCTTGCGGCCCGCCTTGGCAAAGTCGTAGATCTCCCACTCGTCACCGTACTGAAAGGCGTCGGAGCTGCGGCGCACGTCGATGAACGCAGCGGCAGCATCGATGCCCGCCGAGGCGGACTCACTCGTGGCGGGGCTCGCGGCCACACCGGCCACGGTGATGGTAAGCGTCACGGGCTCGGCACCGGCGGTCGTGTCCACCGGCGTACCCGTCGCGACCACCGTGCCGGCCGAAAGCGCAGTCACCGTGTAGTCACTCGAGGCCACGTACAGGCCGTCATCGGGAGCGCCGTCGACGTGCTTCCAGGCGCCCTTCTCGATGCGGTCGATGCCCACGATACCCGAGGCGTCCTTGCCGTCGAGCGTCTTGAACGTCCAGGTGAGGCCGGGCTCGGTCACGCTCCAGCCGTCCGCGTCGTTTTTACCGGTAAAGGTCAGGTCGAGCTTTTGCGCCGAGCCGGCCTTGAGGTAGAGGCTGTCCGTGCCGGCCGTCACGCTCGCAAGCGGATTTTGGTAAGCATAAGTCACGTCGCACGACGCGCTGATGACCTTGCCATCGGCGTCCGTGTCGGGCAGCGTCGCGGTAAACGTGGTGGTGCCAGCCTTGTACGCCGTGTAGCCGATCTCGCCCGCGGTGGCGTAGGCCGCCACGGCAGGATCGCTGCTCGTCACGGTAAAGTTGTCGCGGTTGGTGGCGTTGTCGGGCGCCACCACCGGGCGTGCGTGATCGGTCAAAAACGCGCCGCGCTCAGAGAGCGGGTTGCGGCCCTGCAGGTAGACGGTGGCGCCGTCCTCGTTATAGCCCATCGAGATGGACGTGGCGGCCACGGCTTCTGACGTCAGCGTCACGCTCTTGGAGCCAGCGCCCGCAGATGCGACGTCGCGCGGGGTAACGGTGATCGTGGCACTGCCGGCATGCTTGAAGTAAAAGCAGGCCGAGTAGTCGTTGCTGTAGATGGTCGTAGGATTGCTCGAGGCAAAGTGGAAGCGGCTGAACGAAACGGGCACGTACTCGTCCTTATCGGCGTCGACGTAATGCACGCGCACCTCGAGGTTGCGCACCTCGGAGCCCTGGACGGTAGCCGCACCATCGGTCACGTCGCTCACGGTGCCGTCGGAGGCACGATACCACAGCTCAAAGTCATCGAACTGTTTGGCCTTGGCCTTAATCTTGATGGTGGCCACGGTCTGCTCGGAACCATTGGCCTTATGCTCGGTGGCGGTCACCGTGCCGGTGGCGTTGTCGTAGATGTAGAGCTCGCCCGTGGACTCGTTGATACCGATGTTTCCGCGGTTGGCATCGTCGGTGCCCCAGGTGACGGTGCTCGTGGCCGGCACGCCCTTAAGCGCAAAGACGCCAAGTTTGCGGTAGGCGTTCACAGCGTCGGGCGAAACCTCGAGCATATGGTCGGCAACCGCCTGGCTGGTGCCGTCGTTGGCCGTGAAGCTCACGGTGTAGGTGTCGTCGGGCGTGGTATCCTCGGGCACCTGGTAGCTGTTGCCCGAGCCAAAGACCGGCGTGCCATTTTTATCGATACCCCAGCTGCTGCCGTTGGCGCCGCAGTTAGCGTTGATGAGGTCGGCGAAGGCGTCGGTGGCCATGTCGGCCGGGTCGACGGCATAGGAGTTGACGAGCGCCGAGGCGGGGGCGTCCATCTTGTTGGTGAGGAATGCGCCCCAGTAGGTGTTGACGAGCTGGCCCGCGTTGTAGGTCGCGAACAGCGCGCCCGCCGTGCCCTCGGAGGTCGACACGCAGTTGGACACGATGCCGCCGTCGAGCGTGCGCGCAAAGCCCGCAACGCCCTTGCCGGTCACGCTCGTGGAGCAGTTGAGCACGGCGCCCTGCACACTGTTGCCCAGGGGGCCGAACGCCTTGCCGTCCGTCGCTTGCTTCAGTTTGCCGGCAAACGAGATGTTCTGCACCACGCCCGTGGAGGCAACGCCGCCCATGAGCGACTTCACGCCACCGCCGTTGGCGAAGGTGATGGTGTGGCCCTGGCCGTCGAGTGTGCCCGCAAGTATGCCCATGGGAGCAAAGAAGTACTCGTCATCGATGGTAATGTCGTTGTCGAGAACGTAATAGGCGTCGGCGTCGGCGGGTTTGAACTTGTTTTCGAGGTCGCTCTGCGAGCTCAGGTGCACTACGTTCTGCGGCTGAGCCACGGGCTCGGTGGGCTTGGGCTTCTCGAGCGCGGCAATGGCATCGGTGAGCGTCTTGGTTGCGGCGTTGACCTCGGCCTGCTTGGCGTCATCGTTGGCGTAGACGTCTTGAGCGCTCACAAGGGCCTCAGCGAGCTTCGACCAGCTCTCGGCCGTGTAGTCGTTCTCGATCTTGGCGTTGGCATCGTCAATCGCAGCCTTGAGGGCATCCTTGTTCACGACGATCGCAGCGCCGCCCGAGATCAGCACAGGCAAACCGCCCTGCGCAGACCAGGTAAAGCCGGTGGCAGGGGCATCGGTGTTGAGCTTATCGACCGAGGCCTGGGTCTTGAGGTCGTCGACAGAGATTTTGCTGCCAAAGGAAGAATCGACCTTGTAGCCGCACGCCTGATCGCCCGCAGTGAACAGATTGTTGGTCACGGTGCCAGACTGATACCAGGCAACGAGGCCGTAACCGCCAAAGGGCATGCCGCTGAGGCTGCCGGCGTAATACGAGTTGAGCACCGAACCGCCATCGAGCTTTCCTACAAGACCGGCAGCGTCAGCGAAAGTCCAATTGTCGTCAGAGGGGCTTGCCGTCGACCAGCACATTTGCACGGTACCCGAGCATGTGGTGGCGATAGGACCGTCGGTGCCAGAAATCGTCATCGAACCCGTCACGCCCAGATTCTGTACCGTACCAGCCACGCTCTTCGCCAGCGCCTTGCCGTTGAGCACGATGCTGTGGCCCTGGCCATCGAGCGTACCGGCCACGGTCTCGATCTGTTGGCCAGCCTCAAGGCTGATATTCGCCGCGAGCTTCACGACAGCCCCGGCCTCGATGGTGGTGGGCAGCTCATCGGCAAAAGAGACCATCACGGTCTCGCCGGCCTTGGCGACGCGCGCGCCGCGTGCCTGCTGAGCATCGGCATCCTCGTCGTCGATGTCCGCCGCGGCAGCAAGGCTCTCATCGGCAGACGGAGCGGCCTCGGAGCTCGCCTCGTCCGCCGATGCCTCGGCGCCTTCAGCACCCGTCTGCTCGTCCGCAGTGAAACTCGACTCGTCGGCATTCTCGGCAGTATCCGCCTGCTGCGAGGCCTGGGCCTGCGCCTGCACAGCGATCTCTGCCACGCCCTCGGCAAATGCCGACGTACCCGGCATCGACCAGACGAGCAGCGCCGAGAAAGCAGCGGCTCCCAGGCGCTTGAGCATAATGTTGTTTCGCGTCACCCGTTCTCCTTCTTTCGCGAACCTGCAATAGAGCCATGGCGAAGAAGGCGGGACAGGCGATACCCCGGCAGCACAAAGGCGCACGTCAGCCACCCTATCGGCAGCAAAACGCACGCTCAGCAGCACCCCTTGTAGACCGGAATCCAGCGGCAAACAGAGAGGCCCTCGGTTTCGAGAAGAGCGCGGGCAGGTAATCTGACTCGCGGGCGCGCCCGCATACAGTAACCGCCTTGCTCGGGATTCTCACCCGATTCCCCTTTATGCGCTCGCGCGCACCCGTGCTCCGGCTTCTATTTTTAATCGGAGGAAGTGTACGTTACCGCAGGTAAATCGGTCAATGCGCTACACAAAAAACCGCCATACCCGAGCCATATGGCTCCCGGATGACCACCTATAGGCAACCCATATCGCCACTAGGCCGCTAACGAACCAAGCCCGCCCGCAAGATTGAGCGGGCCGAATGTCCCCCGTGGGGCTGAGGGGGCCAAATGTACCTGTTAGAAGCCATTTAAGCGTTTTAACAGGGACTTTTGGCCCCCTCAGTCCCACGGGGGCTTTTTGGCCCGCTCATTTTGCTTTAGCTCAAGCAAACGGTCCCGCGCGATTACTCGTACGGGACCGTTTTTAGTTAGGGCTGTCGTCTATGACCCGCTCCGGTTAATTCGCACGCTTGCGGATAAGCACGGCCCCCATAACGGCCAGAACTCCAGCCACCGTCAGAAGCGCCACGGTCACCACAGACGAATCACCGGTCTTGGCAAGCCCTCCCTTGGTCGCCTTCTTGGCGGTATCGGTCTTGACGTCCGTCTTCACATCCGTCTTCTGACCGGGCTTCTGCCCAGGCTCCTCCTGCGCAGCCTGCGTCACGGTCACCGTCGCTTCATCGGACGTGGAAACCAGCCCGGCAGCACTCGTCACCTCAACGCGATACACCTTTGAACCGACCTCGGTCGTCGCGGCGACGTACTCAGCCGCCGTCGCCCCGTCGATGGCAGAGAAGTTACCGTCCTCGCCCTTGACGAACCACTGGTAGGTAAGCTGGGCATCCGAGCCATCCACGCTGTCATCAACCGTCGCGGCAACGCTCAGCTTGGCCTCAGCACCCTGAGCACACGTTACCGACTGCGGCTGAGCCGTGATGCTGGGAGCAACAAAAGCGGACGCGTACATAATCGGGGTCCGGGAGGTTCCATTCTCGGCGTCATAGTCGCTCGGCATAAACGCACTCGAGGTATCTCCCGCATTCACATAGGCGCGCATCTCATCGAGAAGCTTGGCCGCCTTGTTGTAGACCTGTTCGCTCACTGCGGCAAACGCCTTGTTGGCAAGGTCCGTGCGCTGATCGGCAGGGGTCGCCTGCATCAACCCGTCAACAACGTCCTGCTGGGCGATAACCTGCTTCTGAAGGACATCGAGGTAGGCGCGCACGTTCTCACCCATCGAGGCACGGTTGTTGTAGGCGAGCGTGTTGATGTCCATGAAGACGTAGTCGAGGTTCTTGCCGTCCTTTTCGACCAAAGCCTGCGCAACGTCGTCCTTGCGTCCTGTATAAGTGCCGTCCACCGTGTTCCACGCCGGGAAGTAGTCAGCCGGAACTTCCGTCAACAGCGCAGAGTAGCTGGGCAGGTACACGCTGAACTCGCAACGCGAAAGCGCTTCCCACTGAATCGTGGCGATATCACTGGAAAGGCCGGACCGAATCTGGAAGATATTGCCCTCGGTCGTCCTGTTGTTGCCGATGGCATACAGGGCACTGTTGAGATTGGCGTTGAGGCTGTCGTCCTGCTCACCGCGGGCAGCGAGGGAACGCAACGCCGTGAACGTATCGGATTTGATGCCCGGCGTAAACGTCAGCTGCGGGTCGATGAGCGAGGTGACGCGACCCTGTTCATCAACGGTATAGTCCGTCTGAGGCGCAAGGGCAGCACCGAAGTAAGCACGTCCCTGGGCCAGGCGCGTATTCTGCGACGAACCCGAATTCTCCTTGCCATACGTCTTGAAGATGTTCGGCGTGCCGTCGTCATAGGTTACGAGAACGCCGTTGGACTCGGGCAGCGTCACGACATCGGCCGAGTGCAGGCACTGACTCGCATCGTCAAGATCGACCTTATACTGCAGGCCGCCGATGTTGGGATTAACGGACGCCACGTCGTCGCCCATCTTGACGGCAATCCACTGATGGCCCGAAAGCTGAGCGAAAATCCAGGTCTCGGTATTGTCGGCAATGACGATCTGGTTGCAGTCCTGAGAGCCATACTGATCGATGATGGCGCCGAGCTTCTCCACGCCGTCGCGCGCCGTGGACGAAACGCTCAACAGGTAGTCGGCCAGGTTATACTCGCCGATGCCCGTGTCGACACAAGGGTCGATAGCATCGATTCCGTCGTTGTAATCCGTTGTGAGCGTCGCGGAAACGGAGACGCCGCGCTCGTTGGTGCCGGCCTCGGAATACACGCGGGACGCTGCCTCGTCGTCCTGGGCATCCCACTCATCGGGATTGTCACGAACATAGGTGTAACGATACGAGCGACCCTGATAGGTGTACTCAAAGCCGGTCCCCGGCACAGAATCGTTCTCGAAAGAACGGAAGACAGGGTTGTCGATCGGCTGCTGCACGCCAAAGGTCTTGCAGTAGCGAGGTGAAAAGTCCTCGGCGCGGCCGACATAGGTATCGCCCGTCGTTGTCTGGTTCTTACCGATGTAAACCTGCGTGCAGGCGAGCGCGGGCGCGGGCATGGCAAGCACAAGCGCCGCGACTATGCCCCCCCTAAACGCCTTCTTAGCAAAAGCCGGTAACCTCATACGTTCTCCCCTCCACACGGAGCCCGAACTACCCACCAACAATATACGTAATGAGAACACTTTAGCTGGGTAAATCGGATTGAATATGCAGTTATCAGCTTATCTTATGTGTTAAGGAAGTATGGACACGGCACTCGTAACAACCCGTGACCGGTCGTTTGCATCTGGCAGGCGGCATTCCCCGCAGGGTTGAACAGGCCGATAAGCCCCGTGCGCAAGATTGAGCGGGCCGAGTGTCCCCCGTGGGGCTGAGGGGGCCAAATGTACCTGTTAGAGGCCATTTAAGCGTTTTAACGGGGACTTTTGGCCCCCTCAGTCCCACGAGGGACATCTGGCCCGCTCATGCCCGACTGGAACGGCACGCGCTATCATGGGTGTCGTTTTGATGAGTCATCTTGATGGGAGCGTACCTATGGCAGCTTTTTCCACCGTGATCTTTGACCTTGACGGCACCATCCTCAACACGCTCGAGGACCTGGCGGCCGCCGGCAACCATACCTGCGAGATGCACGGCTGGCCCACGTTTGCCGTTGACGAATACCGCTACAAGGTGGGAAACGGCATGCTCAAGCTGGTTGAGCGCTTTATGCCTGCCGAGTATGTGGGCGACGGCCGCGCCTTTGAGCAGACGCTTGCCGAGTTTAGGGCTTACTACGGCGAGCACAAGGAGGACCACACCGCCCCTTATGCCGGTACGATCGAGATGCTCGACCGCCTGCGCGCCGCGGGTGTGCAGCTTGCCGTGCTCACCAACAAGGACCACGTCTCGGCGGCTCCGCTTATCGAGAAGTACTTTGGTCCCGACCGCTTTGCGCTGGTCCAGGGCCGTGTCGATGCGTTTCCGCCCAAGCCCGAAGCGCCCGTCACGCTGCATGTGATGGAAGCGCTGGGCGCTGACCCGGCAACCACGCTCTATGTGGGCGATTCCAATGTCGACGTCCTGACCGGTCACAATGCCGGCCTCAAGAGCGCGGGCGTCAGCTGGGGCTTCCGCGGCCGCGCAGAGCTGGAGGCCGCCGGCGCCGACTACGTGGTAGACACCCAGGCAGAGCTCGCGGCGCTGGTGCTGGGCGAGTAGCGAGCGGCACTGCTTAACGTAGCTGCGACAATTCTTCCGCGAGGAAAGCGCGTCCCGTTTTGGAGCTCCGAAATGGGATGCGCTTTCCGTTTGCGGCGCGTCGGGGAAACGGTATCCCGTTTCAGAGCAATATTCCGGGTCGCACTTTCCGCAACCAACCCCATCCGGAAACCGAGACCCGGAATTCGACCAAAAACCGGGCCACATTTTCCCGAGCACTCGATGCAACGTTGGACAAAGGGGACAGGTTCATATGCGCCAAGGAGTGTCCCCAACTGTCGGCAGAAAAGGAGCGTCCCCAAGTGCCGCCCCAATGACTACCATGGCAACGCCGCAGGTAGAGGACGGACAGCGAAAACGCCCCTAAGCGAGCAAGGTGACGTGAAATGAAAGGGCGCTGACCTTCTGGTCGCGCCCTTGAAATTGAACGTCAGATTGCCGCTTAGGGGCGTTTGCAGCGTCAACTGGTTACGCGGTTCGTAGAACCGCGTAACCCCCTAGTTCATCATCGCATTCATCATCTCGTTGGTTGCGGAATCGTCAGCAGACCACTCGCCGTCGTCATTGGCGGTGTACTTGAAGGTGACCGTGGTGTCCTTGGTCTTAGCAGCCTTGGTCACATCGACCATAACCTGACCGGCCATCTTGTACAACTCGTCATCGGAAGGCATCGAATCGAGCGCGGCGACCTTCTCCTGATACTGGGTGGCAAAATCCTCAACGATCTGGTTCATTGACTTGCAGGTAATGGTGACCTCGGCAGTTGCGGTGCCCTTGTCCTCGTCGACCGTCACGTCGCCGATCTTGTAGTCAAAGCCCTCGAGATAGCTCTTGGCATACTCCTTGGGATCGATGCCCAGCTGCTCGAACTCGTCGCCCGAAGCCTCTTCCAGACCGGCGAGGAAATCGTCTCCGCCATTCTTAACCTCATCAAACTGAGTCGTAAGGTCCTTGGTGATGAGCTCCTCGACCGAAGGGCCTCCGCAGCCGGAAAGCAGGACCACGCACGCAACCAAGACGGCCATGAGGGGCGCAAGCAGCAGCTTCTTTTTCATGTTGTTCCTCCCAATGAGCGGCACCGCGCTTCCCAGACACGGCGCACGTTGTAATAAGGTAAGCCCATAGTATCCACTTATGAACACCCTCGGCAGTACGAAGGCGCGGTCGGTTCGTTTTAGTATCCGAACGGTCTGTAGACTTGCCCAACGTACAATAAACGCGTGCACCCGGTCTAATAAAAAGGGTGGCCGGACAATCCAACCACCCTAAAACATCCTCTGGACGTTACAGCTTACTTGCGGACGACCTTGACGATGGCATCGCCGGCGGCGACGGCGGACTCAGCCTCAACGGCGAGCTCGACATCGGCAAACTCGGCGGTGTTGGACACAGCCACGACGACGCAGTCCTTGTAACCGGCAGCGGCGATCTTGGCGCGGTCGATCTTGAGTATGGGCTGGCCAGCCTTCACGACGTCGTCGGCCTTGACGAAGCCCTCGAAGCCGTCGCCGTTCATGTTGACGGTATCGACACCGACGTGCACCAGAACCTCGATGCCGCTATCGGACTGCAGGCCCACGGCGTGACCCATGGTGACGGTCACCTTGCCGTCGCAGGGAGCGTAGACCAGGTCGTCCTCGGGCCACACGGCGCAGCCCTTGCCCAGGACCTCGCCGCCAAAGACGGGATCGGGCACGTCGGCCATCTTGATGACCTTGCCCTTGACGGGCGAGCACAGCACGTCGGCGCCGGCAGAAGCAGAGATGGAGGCGGGAGCAGCGGCAGCGGCAGGCTCGGCCTTCTTCTTGAACATGTCAAACAGACCCATACGTTTTCTCCTCTTGATTAAGCGCAACGTTTTGCGCATGCCTATGGTGATTATAGTGCCAAATGGCCAAAATACTAAGGCGAGGGCTCGAATCGCAAGCCCTTCCCGGTAGTGCTCGTGGGATGAGCATCTCCTTTGCATCGCGGGTCGATAAGCCGAGTATCGCCTGCGCAGGTCATGGAGCGCATGGAGGGGCTCTACCAGAACACGCTGGCCGAGACGCAGGAGCTGCTCGACCCCACGCAGCTCGACCACGCCACCAAACTCATCGCGAACGCCCGACAGGTCGACATCTACACGGGCTCGCACAATCTCTATCCAGCGGGAATGTTCCGCGATCGCCTGCTCTCCGTCGGTAAAAGCGCGACGTGCCACGACAATGTCGAAGCCCAGGTGCGCACGGCGCTCGCCTCGGGCCCCGACCATGTGGCAATCGCCATCTCCTACAGCGGCCTTGCCCCCAACCTCAAGGACATCTTACCGATCCTCAGCAGTCGGCATGTCCCGGTCATCGTTATCGGCACGCCTCATTGCGCACGCATTCACCCTGGCTTTGCCGCCTACCTCACGGTGAGTGACCACGAGAGCATGACGCATCGCATCACGCAGTTCGCGAGCCACATCGCCGTGCAATACGTGCTCGATTCGCTTTACAGCAGCTACTTCGCCAAAGACTACGCCCGCTGCGCCGAATTCCTAGAGCGTTCATTCCCCTACACCCGCCTCCCCGGGCTCAAGTAGCTATTTAAAAACATCCCCAATGACTAATGGCCGACCTAATAACGACTTCTCGTCATTAGGTCGGCCATATCGACTCTAATAACTATTTATTCCGTAAACTCGTTATTAGAATCTGACGCAGGAGGCCAGGCTCACATGTGGTGATTAGTCATTGGGGACGTTCTTAAACGACTAGTCAAACAAGAACGTCCCCGGTGACTAGCCATTTAAGAACGTCCCCAAGTGCCGCATCCGGAGCGGGGCAACGCCGCGGGTAGAGGACGGACAGCGAGCGCCGCCCAGAGCGAACAAGTTGGCATGAAAAAGGCAAGGCATTGACCTTCTGGTCATGCCTTGCCTTTTGAATGACAAATTGTCGCTCTGGGCGGCGCGCAGCGTCGGCCGGTTACGGCGTTTGGTAAAACGCCGTAACTAACGCACTCCGTACTGCTCGTAGTAGGCGTCGATGGCCGTCTTGAGTTCGTCATCGATGACGACCTTGCCGTCGATCTCGTGGTTGTAGAGGGTCTCGACGACCTCGGCCATGGAAACAATGCTCGCGACGGGGAAACCGTACTTTGCCTCGATCTCCTTCTGCGCGGTGGTCACGCCGCCCTTGCCGACCTCCATGCGGTTGAGGGACACGATCAGGCCCTTGATTTCGACGTCGGCAGCAGCCTTAACCTTGGGATAGGTCTCGTCGATGGACTTGCCGCTGGTGGTAACGTCCTCGACCATGACCACGCGATCGCCGTCCTGCGGCTCATAGCCCAACAGGTTGCCCTTATCGGCACCGTGGTCCTTGGCCTCCTTGCGGTCGCAGCAGTACTTGACCTCCTTGCCGTACAGCTCGTGGTAGGCAATTGCGGTCACGACGGCCAGCGGAATACCCTTGTAGGCCGGTCCAAACAGGACATCAAAGTCGTCGCCAAAGTTATCGTGAATGGCCTGGGCGTAATACTCGCCCAGCTTCTTGAGCTGATAGCCCGTCACGTAAGCGCCGGCATTCATAAAGAACGGAGACTGACGGCCGCTCTTGAGCGTAAAGCTGCCGAACTTAAGGACGTCGGACTCAACCATAAACTTGATGAACTCTTGCTTGTAAGCCTCCATGCGGGCTCCTCTCGTAATCGCGTACGTGCCTTCCAGTTTAGCGCAGGCGAAGCGTCGATGCGGGCGCGCTTTGGGGCCACGGCATTCTGTAAAGGCTTTGTCAGAGGGAATGGTTTTCCGAACAATGGGGTTGACATGTCAAACCCCCTCATCAAGAATACGGGCGGATTAAAAAGGGGTACGAGATACCCAAAGCGCGCTGCGCTCAGCCTTTAGGAGGTGTGCCATGGAAGGCAGTCCTAGTCGAAAAACCTGCATGTCGCCCTCGGCACGCCGCGAGGACTCCGCACACGCATAAACGCCACCGGCAGATCGTCAACCCCCCCACAAAGGTGCCTGCCCCCTTTGTGGTGGTTCGTGAGCTTGACGTGAGCGACATCTAGGTTTTTTGCAACTCAATACGACACGTACGCTAACTCCCTTCAACAAGGAGGACCCTATGCTGATGCTCAAAACCGCCACGGTTCTCGAAGCCATCTCCAAGCGCCGCCGCACGGCGCGCCCTGCCGCTCGCACCGGCCTGTCCAAGAACACCATATTCGCCGCCACCCATAGTGCCGAGGACGCCCTCGTACTGCTTGACGCCACGGCAAACGGTCTCACCGCTGAGCACGCCGCCGAGCGCCTGGATGCCGCCGGCCCCAACACCATCGAGGCGCCGACCAAGACGCTCGCCCGCCGCATCGCCGACGCCTTCATCGATCCCTTCGCCGGCATCCTCGCCGCGCTCGCGCTGGTATCGCTCTACATCGACGTGCTCGCCGTGCCCGAGCCGCAGCGCGACCCCTCCACGGTCATCGTCATCGGCATCATGCTGCTGGTATCGGGCGGTATGAAGTTTATCCAGGAAGCCCGCAGCGGCAATGCGGCAGAGGCCCTCAAGGACCTGGTCTCCAACACTTGCACCGTCCTGCGCGACGGCGAGCGCGTCGAGATCCTCTTCGACGAGCTCGTCCCCGGCGATGTGATCCGCCTCTCTGCCGGCGATATGGTGCCAGCAGATGCCCGCGTCATCACCGCGCGCGACCTGTTTGTCATCGAGTCCGCACTCACCGGCGAGAGCGAGGCAGTCGAGAAGACCGCTGCCGTCACCGTCGTCGAGGGCGCCGACGGCTCCGCGCTGCCACTCTCTGCCTTCAAGAACATCGTCTTTACCGGCACCTCCGTGCAAAACGGCACCGCCATGGCGCTTGTCGTTGCCACCGGCTCGGACACCTACCTGGGCGGCATCGCCAAGATACTCAACGGGCGCAGCGAAAAGAGCGCGTTTGACCGCGGCGTCTCGAGCGTCTCCATGTTGCTCGTACGCCTCATGCTCGTTATGGCGCCGGCCGTCTTTGCCATCAACGCCGCCACCAAGGGCAACGTCATCGACGCGCTGCTGTTCGCCACGAGCGTGGGCGTGGGCATCACGCCGCAGATGCTTCCCGTCATCGTGACCACAAGCCTGTCGCAGGGCGCCAAGGACCTCGCCCGTCGCCAGGTTATCGTCAAGGAGCTGCCGGCGATTCAAAACCTGGGCGCCATGGACGTCCTGTGCTGCGACAAGACCGGCACCCTCACCGAAGACCGCATCGTGCTCGAGCGCTACCTCAACACCGATGGCAACGAGGACGCGCGCGTGCTGCGCCATGCGTTTTTGAACAGCTTCTTCCAGACCGGCCTCAAAAATCTTATCGACCTGGCCGTAATCGACCGTGCCGATGTGACACCCTCGACCGTCGCACCCGATTCCATGCTGGGCCAGAGCCTGCGCGACCGCTACACCAAGGTCGACGAGGTTCCCTTCGATTTCTCGCGCCGTCGCCTGAGCGTAGTTGTCTCCGACGCCCAAGGCAAAACCCAGATGGTTACCAAGGGAGCTGCCGAGGAAATGCTCGAGATCTGCTCCTTTGTCGAGGTCGATGGCATCGCCCGGCCGCTCGCCGAAGACAAGCTCGCCCAGATTCGCAAGCAGGTCGCCGATCTTAACGCCGAGGGCCTGCGTGTGATTGCCGTGGCACAGAAGACCGATCCGCGCTGCGTGGGCGAGTTTGGCATCGCCGACGAATGCGACATGGTGCTGATGGGCTTTTTGGCCTTCCTCGATCCGCCCAAAGCAAGTGCCGCGGGCGCCGTCGCCACCCTCGAGGCCAAGGGCGTGGCGGTCAAGGTCCTGACCGGCGACAACGACCGCGTCGCCGCCACCGTCTGCGCGCAGATCGGCATCGATGCGAGCAACGTCTTGCTCGGCTCCGAGATCGATGCGCTCGACGACGCCGAGCTTGCCGAGCGCGCCGAGAAAACCCACCTCTTCGCCAAGCTCTCGCCGTTGCAGAAGGCGCGCCTGGTGCGCGTCATGCGCGAGCTACTCGGCCACACCGTGGGCTTTATGGGCGACGGCATCAACGACGCCGCCGCCATGCGTGCGAGCGATTGCGGCATCTCAGTCGATTCGGCCGTCGACATTGCCAAGGAATCCGCCGATATCATCTTGCTTCAGAAGGACCTGGGCGTGCTCGAGCGCGGCATCATCGAAGGCCGCCGCACCTACGGCAACTTGCTCAAGTACCTCAAGACCACAGTGAGCTCCAACTTTGGCAACGTGCTGTCCGTGACCGTCGCGAGCCTGTTCTTGCCGTTTTTGCCCATGAGTGCCCTGCAGCTGGTGCTGCTGTCGCTGGTCTACGAGATCGTGTGCATCGCGCTACCGTGGGACACCGTCGATGACGTCTGGACCGCCCGTCCGCGCGCCTGGGACGCCGCGTCCATCAAGGGCTTTATGCTCGAGCTGGGCCCCGTGAGCTCGCTGTTTGACATCGTGACCTTCGCCGCGCTCTTCTTTGTGGTGTGCCCCGCCGCCGTGGGCGCAAGCTGGGCCGAGCTTGCCGCTACGAGCAATGTCGCGGGCATGGCGACCTTCGCCGCGCTCTTCCAGAGCGGCTGGTTTGTCGAGTCCATGTGGTCGCAGACGCTCGTGATCCACATGCTGCGCTCCCCGCGCCTGCCGAGCCCGCGTGGCCACGCCGCGCCCGCGCTGTGCGCTCTCACCGTGCTAGGCCTGGCGCTTGTCACCTGGCTGCCGGCAAGCCCCATCGCCGATGCGCTCGGCCTCATGACGCTGCCCACGAGCTTTTTTGGGCTGCTCATTGGCATCGTTACCGCCTATATCGCGCTCACCCAGCTGGCAAAGCGCCGCTACATTGCCCGCCACGGCGAGCTGCTGTAGCGAGCAGACGGAAAACACCCTGCCAGCTGCCGTTGCCACTACCACAGCTGCCAACGCCTCTGCCGCTGCCGCAGTCTGTCCCCTCAGCAGTTGCGGTGGAATAGTTCCTGTTTAAAGCCCCATGACTTTGATTTAGGGACTATTCCACCGCAACTTATTGGAGGATTAGCTAGTCCTTGGGCGTCCAGGACCAGAAGAAGTTGATTGGGGCCACACGCGAAGCGGCACCGGTCTTTTTGTTAATCGAGGAAATGTGACGGTAGAGCGTTGAGCGCGAAAGGAAGAGCGTTGCGGCGATGTCCTGAGCGCTCTAGTCCGAAACGACCAAGACTTCAAGAATATCGTGCTCGCGCCCTGTAAGCCCAAAGGTGGCAACGAAGGCATCGAGGCACTCATCGGGCGTGAACTCCGCTGCCTCCACGGGCGCGGAATCGGAACATGCGGGTGCAAAATCCCCACCAAGATCGTCGGTAGCAAGCGCCAGTCCATCCCGCATCACGACATCATCGGCTCGTCGCCCCAATTGCCCCAGTAGCGTACGTCCCCAGTGAGTGGCCGAAGAGTGTCCCCGGCGACTAGTCAAAAATGGGCCATGTGTCCCAGTTGTTGAGACTCCTTGAGCCGTCTGGGTATCGCGAAGGATCGTGCACTCCCCCATCATCAAAAGTGACACACGCTACCAGTTGATGGGAGGCAGCCATGGGCTTCTTTGACAAGATGTTCGAGAAGAAAGAGTGCGCGATCTGCGGTACCGAGCTGGGACTTCTCGGCAAGACCAAGATCAACGAGGGCTACCTGTGCAAAGAGTGCGTCGGCAAGCTCTCCCCATACTTTCACGGCTATCGCTCCAGCACCGCGGACGATATCCGCGAGCAGCTCGCCTACCGTGAGGCCAATGCCGAGCGCCTGGCGTCGTTCAATCCCACGCGCACGCTTTCTGCCGGACGTACCAACATCATGCTCGACGAAGACGCAGGCCTGTTGATCATCACTTCGCAGAGTCGCTGGCGCGACGCCAACCCCGACATCATCGAGTTCTCACAGGTACTCGGCTGCGATATGGATATTGACGAGCATCGCACCGAGGTCTATCGCGAGACCAAGGACGGCGAGCGCGAGAGCTACAACCCGCCGCGCTACGACCTGGATTACGACTTTAATCTGACCATTCACGTCAACACGCCGTACTTTACCGAGATCAACCTGCGCGTAAACGACTCCACCATCGATCAGCGCGGCTCCATCGAGTACCGCGAGGCCAAGCGCCAGGCAACCGAGGTCCGCGACGCGCTGGTGCAGCTGCGCCAGGAGACGCGCGACAGCGTCGTGGCCGCCAAGGCCCCCAAAACTGCAGTCACCTGTCCTTTCTGTGGTGCAACCACCATTCCCGATGCCAGTGGGCGCTGCGAATACTGCGGCGGCGCCATCGGCGCATAGTCTCCGGCACGGAAAGGACCGATCATGGCCTTCGAGAGCGTTAACTATCAGTGCCCTGCCTGCGGTGGCCCCCTGCATTTTGCCAGTGCCGAGCAAAAGCTCGTCTGCGACTACTGTGACTCACGCTTTGAAGTCGAAGAAGTCGAGGCCCTCTATCGCGAGCGGCAGAACAAGGCCGATGCCAAAACCGATGTCGCAGCCGGAGCTCCCAAACCTGCTGCCGACGATGCCGTGCAGGAGCTCGCCCAAAACGCCGGCTACATCTGCTCGTCGTGCGGCGCCGAGCTCGTGTCCGACGGCACCGTCGCCGTCACCACCTGCCCGTACTGCGGCAACTCCGCCGTGGCGCCCGGCCAGCTCTCGGGCGACTTCTCGCCCGACCTGGTGATTCCGTTTAAGCTCGGGCGCGACGACATCACGGCCGCACTCAAGGAACACTACAAGGGCAAGATCTTACTGCCCAAGAGCTTTATCACCGGCAACCACATCGACGAGGTCCAAGGTGTCTACGTGCCGTTTTGGCTCTACGGCGCCCGCGTTGACGGCGAAGTGCACTTTGACGCGACCAACGAGATCGTGACCGAGGAATCCGACCGCACCGTCACGACCACCGACCACTACGATGCCTATCGCAAGGGCAATATCTCGTTTAAGCGCGTGCCCGTCGATGGATCGTCCAAGATGCCCGACGGCCACATGGACGCCATCGAGCCGTTTGACTACGACGCACTGCGTCCGTTCTCGGTCGCATATATGCCCGGCTACATCGCCAACCGTTACGATGAGGATTGCGAGACGTGCAAGGCGCGCGCCGAGCGCCGCATGGAGGAGAGCACGATCTCGGCCCTGCGCGAGACCGTCGTCGACGAATACGACGATGCCACGGTCGAAAGCAAGCAGCTCGACTACACCTGGGAAGACAGCGACTACGCCCTGTTCCCCGTGTGGATGCTCTCTACCTCGTGGAACGGCAAGAGTTACCTGTTTGCCATGAACGGCCAAACCGGCCGCATGGTCGGCGAGCTTCCCTGCTCCAAGCCCAAGCTCGCTATTGCCTCGGTGCTGTTCTTTGTGATCGGATTTGTCCTCTCCCAGATTCTCTTTATGGGCGAGAACGCCTTCGATCCGGATTACCTCGCCTTTGATATCGAGGGCATCCTCATCAACATCATCGCGCCGCTGATCATCGTGATTATCGGAGACGTGCTACTGGTAGGCCAGCTCAAGACGGCCAACGAGGCCACCCACGCCGACGAGTACTGCGGCGAGCTCGACCTGACCGAGAAGCACGACACCTTCAGCCACACCGAGACCACCGTTGTCATGAAAGACGACAAGGACGACTAAGCAATCCGACCAATACCACCCGGCCTTTGACGAGAAAGGAAGATCACCATGGGACTCTTGAAAGCTGGATTGGGTGCTGCCGGCGGCGTCATGGCCGACCAGTGGAAGGAATTTATCTACTGCGAATCGATGCCCGCTGACGTCTTGGCCTGCAAGGGCAGCAAGCGCACCGGCGGCCGCAGCTCCAACACGCGTGGCGAGGACAACGTCATCTCAAACGGCTCCGTCATTGCCGTTAACGATGGTCAGGGCATGCTCGTGGTGCAAAACGGCAAGATCATCGAGGTTGCGCTGGAGCCCGGCGAGTTCGTCTTTGACACCGGCAGCGAGCCGAGCGTCTTTAGCGGCAACCTGGGCGACTCCATCAAGGAGACGTTCGCCAATATCGGCAGTTGCTTTACCTTTGGCGGCGACGCGGGCAAGGACCAGCGCGTCTACTTCATCAACACCAAGGAGATCATCGGCAACAAGTACGGCACCGCCTCGCCTGTGCCCTTCCGCGTGGTCGATAACAACATTGGTCTGGACGTCGACATCTCCGTGCGCTGCAACGGCGAGTATTCGTACCGCATCACCAACCCGCTGCTGTTCTACACCAACGTATGCGGCAACGTGACCGATAGCTACACGCGCGATAAGATCGACAGCCAGCTTAAGTCCGAGCTGCTCACCGCCCTGCAGCCCGCCTTTGCCAAGATCTCGGAGATGGGCATCCGCTACAGCGCCATCCCCGGCCACACCACCGAGCTCGCTCGTGCACTCAACGAGGTCCTCTCTGCCGACTGGCGCGACCTGCGTGGTGTCGAGATCGTGAGCTTTGGCGTCAACTCCATCGCAGCCTCGCAAGAAGACGAGCAGATGATCAAGGACCTGCAGAAGGCCGCAGTCATGCGCGATCCCACCATGGCGGCAGCCAACATTGCCAGCGCCCAGAGCGACGCAATGCGCGCGGCAGCCGCCAATCCCAACGGCGCGATGGCAGGCTTTATGGGCATGGGCATGGCAGGTGGCATGGGCGGCATGAACGCCAGCCAGCTGTTCGCCGCCGGCCAGGCACAGCAGCAGGCCGCCCCGCAGCCGGCTCCGGCACCCGCTCCCGCACCGGCTCCCGCCGCACCTGCGGCCGGCACGTGGACCTGCAGCTGCGGCGCCACCAACACCGGCAAGTTCTGCTCCGAGTGCGGCAGTCCCGCACCCGCCCCGGCGCCGGCCAAGTGGTTCTGCCCCAACTGCGGCAGCGAAAACGGCGGCAAGTTCTGCAGCAACTGCGGAACGCCTAGGCCCTAACCCCTTTATCTGGTAATTGGCGGGGGATCCGCCACCCCCGCATTTGCTTCTATGGGTTTCGTTCGATAAAGGAGGACACCATGAAGACAACGTTCAAAAAGTCCGCGCTCGCATTCCTGACATGTATCTTGACGCTCGCCTTTGCCCTGACGGGCTGCAGCGGCGGCGGCAAAGACCCCAAGGCCAACTTCGTCGGCAGCTGGCAGTACTCGGGTGGAACCTTGGACGGCGAAGAGCTCACCGATGAGTACATGGATATGCTCAAGGAGTGGGGCCTCAACTGTATCCTGATCCTCGACGAAGACGGCACGGGCGTCCTCGACATGTTCCTTGAGGTCGCCGACCTGAAATGGGAGGCCAAGGACGCCACCACCGTAACGATTACCGCCGAAGATGAGTCGCACGACCTGAAGCTTAAGGACGACAAGCTCGTCCTGGAGGTGGACGGCGACAAGATTATCTTTACGAAGTCCGACAAGGATCTGTCCGGTACGGTGAAGAAGGATCGCGAGAACGCCGAGAAGGAAGAAGAGATCGATGAGGCCGTCGAAGACGACGACGTCCAGAGCATCGAAATCTCCCCCGCCGTCACCGTCGCCGATGACGACCTGTGCACCATCACCATCACCGAGAAGTTCAAGGACGACTGGGGCGACATCGGCTTTGTCGTCAACATCACCAACAAGAGCGACAAGGACCTGACCTTCTACGCTCCTTCCGGCAAGACCAACGTCAACGGCACCATGAAGGAACCCTGGTTCTCGGCTCACCTGATGCCCGGCACCAACGCCACCGAGGAATTCACGTTCTCGAGCGGCGAGCTTGACAGCCTTGACGACCTGGTCAACACGACCATCGGCATCGACGCCTACCTGACCGATTCCTACGAGGACGTCGCCTCCTACAGCGCAACCATCGCGTAACGGCACGTAACATCAGCCGCGGTTGGCGGACACATCCGCGCACACCAGACGGGGCCGCAGGAAATGATCCTGCGACCCCGCCGCTTTATGCCGACAGCGCTGCCCATACAAGCAGGCCGCCCGCCGTTTTTAGATGCGAAACGGTGGGCGGCCTATCTTTGCGGCGCCGGAGCACGGGTGAGCGCGTCGATTACGGGCGCTCCATGTTGGGAACGATGCTGCCCTCGGTCACCGCATGCACGGCCAGGCGCATGATGTTGTCGTAGCCGGTCTTGCTCAGGATCTCCGAGATGCGACGCTTGATGGTGCCCTCGCTCATAAACAGCTCGGCCGCGATTTCGCGGCGGCTCTTGCCCTCGCAGGCAAGGCGCAAAATCGATAGCTCGACGTCGTCGAGAGCTGCCGTGCCCGAAAAAATGCTCTCGGGCGGCTTGGGAAACGTGCAATAGCCCGCCAGCGTGGAGCGCATCACGGCGAACAGCTCGTCGATACCGACGTTCTTGTACACAAAGCTATCGACGCCCGCCTCGCGGGCCTGATCGACAAAGGTGATCTCGGGCATGCCTGTCATGATGATGATGCGACACTCAGGCAGCTGCTCCTTGATGCGTGCCGCCGCCACGATGCCGTTTGAATCGTGCTCGGTGCACACATCCATCAGTATCATGTCCGGACGCTCCTTGAGCGCGACGCCCAAGGCCTCGGAGGCATCGGCGATGGCGGAAACAACGATCATATCGGGCTGGTCGCCAACGGAGCGCGCCAGGCTCTCGCGCAGGATGGCCTGATCTTCGACAATTAACACGCGGATCATGAGTTTCTCCTTTGGGACGTGTCGCTGGCGTTAAGCGGAATGGATACCGCAAGCGTAAAGGGCGGGGCGGCGTGGACCTCCAGGCTGCCACCCAGATCTTGCGCGACATGCCTCATACCTGGGATACCCGTTCCCTCGCGATACGATACGGGGGCCGGGGACCCGTCGTTAGAAATCGTCATGCGCGCGACGGCGTCAGCATCCGTCCCCTCCTGCCACAGGCGTACATGGACCCGATGCGCCTGCGCATGCTTGGTGGCATTGGTCGAGGCCTCGCGAATGATCTGCAAAAATGCGACGGCGACACGCGCGTCCTCAGGCAGCGCGCCCTCAACATCGATCTGCACACTCACCAGGCCAAAAGCATGGACGATATCACCCAGCTGCTCTGCAGGCTCGCTAGCACCGCCACTGCGCAAATCGGCGGCGATCGAACGCAGCAACGGGTCAATCTGCTCGAGCGACTCATCGTCCAGACGTCCCTCCTCCAAATAGCGATGAAGAATGGACAGGCGCTGCCCGATCACGTCGTGCACGCGGGCACGCATACGTAGGTAGGCCGCATTGTCGGCAACCTTTTTAACTTCTTCGATCTGGGCCTGGAGCTCTTGGCCCGCAAGCTCAAGCAGGTGGTTGGCTTGCGCCAGGCGGTCGTAGGCGTGTGCGTATTCCGTCACGTCCAAGCCGATAATGCGCTCAAAGAGGCGGCCCGAAACCATAACCTCATCGTGCACAAATAGGCGAATCTCGGCGGGAGAAATCTCGATCACGGCGCGAGCATCACCAAAACGATCCAAGTTAATCCGCACACGGTTCCTACTGCTTTCGGGCATTTGCATGCTAAGTTTGCGCAGGTCGTTCCATGTGCCGCTCATGTCACCTAGATCGGTGGGCATATGAAGTTCCACCAGGTTTTTGCGCATGCAGCGGTTCATGAGCAGCGGACGGCCCCTCGGGTCCAGATACAGGATGCCCACGGGAATCACGTTGATGGTCTCGATCGTCGAGAACGCGGTGATATCCTCCTGGCGGTTACGGACGTCCATCAAGAGCGCCGCGATGGAGCGGAACAGGAAGAACGCTCCCTCTGCGATAAGGACAACGGTCCACGCCGAGCCCATGGCAAAAACCACCGGCGGTGTAACGGCGACAACAAGCAGCAGCTCGACCAGCATGACGGGGCGACGATAGCGCACCATAAGCACCACGCCATAGACAAAAATCGCGGCATTGAGCCACAGCACTCCGCCCATTGCCCTGGCGCAAACGTCAAGCGGCGCCACCAGATACGAGCCAGACGACGCGAATAAGATGAGCGCCGAAATCATCAGGTGAAGCACAAGACTCGCCTCGTAGGCGCAAATCACCTTACGGTTATAGGACGAGCGGCGCGATGCGATGAGCGGGACGTGGATCGTCTGCAGACACGCAGTCAGGGCAAAGACAACATCGAGCGCAACGATTTGGGGAAGGATGAGCGAAATCTGCATCGTCACTCACCCGCCCTCGGCATCAAGACGATCATGCGCAGCTGGCCGGGCTCGCCCTCAAGGCGATATGCCACGTTGCGCCCTTGCAAAGCGCTTTCGAGCTCTTGCGCAGCGGGCGTCTGCGAAAGATCTGCATCATCGTTGGAAAAAAGCGTGGCGCGCAGCTCGACACTGCATCGGTCATGGTCGCCCAAGTGATACATAAGCGCCGGATGGTCGGTGGTGTAGGCAAAAAACGCAAAGTCATACACGCAGTCGTACAGGGCGCTTACCGTACTGGCATGCATCGGGCGCCGTATGGCGATAATCGAGGCGCAATCGATATCGATGGTGCGCAGGTCGCTTGCGAGCTCGTTGGCAATGAGCTGGATGCGGTCTCGATCAAAACCGCTCTCCCCGTGCTGTGCCAACGTGAGCGACCCCTTGCGCTTGCAATAGGCGACGAGCATCTTGGCGCGCTGCAGCATGCGGTAACGCTCGTGCGAAGACGCTTCGTCGGTCAACGGCGGCAGCGAGCTCAGCAGGTCGTACATCCCTTCGAGCGCGCGGGCAAGCGCCTGGTCCACGTCTTGGACCAGCAAGGTCTCGGCCTCTTGATCTGCCAAATGCGTCTTAAGGTCGTAGTCGGCGGCGAGCAGCTCGTTTTGACGCTGCAGCTCCATGCGACGATGTGCCAGTTCACGGTTAAGCTCGTTGAGCTCCGACACGTCTTGGGCAAGCAGCGCCGATCCACCCAGCAGCGGAAAGGCACGGTACATCACATTGGGATCGGACGCCACGGCAAAGGCATGGGCGCGGCCGTGCTCCTGGGTCCGCAACTCCTCGCGCACGCCTACCGGCATTGGCTTTGACACCGGCGTGGCATAGACCTCCTGCAGGTCGCGCGTTAGAACTTTGAGGTCGAGCGACAAGGTGTCGAAGATGCCGGCTATGTCGTGATACGACGGAATGACACCGCAATCGAGACAGATTTCCATCGCCACCACGCACAGGACGCAATAGACGAGCGAAAAGTTGAGCCTCCATGCCCAGGGCACGCGCAGAGCATACGAGACGGCAAAGAATGCGCCGCCCAGCAGCACGAGCGCCGCCGTGCCCGAGAAACGCTGGATGCGAAAGGACGAGGACCGACCAACCAGGATAAAAAAGGCCACGAAGTCGAAGACCGTCCACACGAGAACGACAAAATAACCCCAGCCGTACGTGTAATCGTTACTCCAGGTGTCGCTTGTACGGTCAAAGCGGAAGACCTGCTGATGAAAATCGTTGGTGAGCACAAATCCGATAAGCAGGATGGCCGCAATCCACAGCGCAGCGCAGTAGCGGCGACCCAGGCGGTGTTGCTCCAGGCCCGCAAGGCGCAGACCACACAACTGATAGAGCAGCGGAATGAGCGTCATGGGCACGTAGTACAGGTACCACAGCACGGTGGCATAGAACGGCGTGAACGACTTGTACTTGAGAGTGACTTCGATCATCCACAGGGCGCAGATGGTGGCGATGGCAACAAGGCGGCGGCGCAACACATAGTCCAAACAGCGCAGATAGACCGACACGCCCCAGATTGAAAATATAATTGCGGCGACAAGCAGCGGGAGAGAGCTCGAGTGGACGAGCGCATCCACGACCTCTTCGGACACCTTGCTATAGGCGGGCACGGCATTGGAAAGCTTGGAATCGGAGGCGAACAACGCCGGCAAGACTGCCAAAAGTATAAGGAACAGCGCGGTGGTGACACCGGCGACAGCAAAGACGCGGTGGCGATATGCACGGTGCGTTATACCAACTAGGAATCGCGGCATGGCGAAGAGCCTGCCACCCCTGGGATCCGCAACCGGCGCGGTCCGGGCGGCCGCGTGGCCGATATGTCGCTCGCGGGTACCCATAGTCCCTTTAGTGTACCGACAGATGGGCCGAAAAAGCGGGCCGCATGTCCCAAAATCCGCAGACGGCAAGGCGCCCGGCGAGCACATACTCGCCGGGCGCCTTGGTCAGGAAACTCTGAAGTCGAGTGCCTCAGCTTCCTTAGGAAAGGTCCTCACCATTAGAAGCAATAACCTTCTTGTACCAGTCGAAGCTCTTCTTCTTGGAGCGCTTGAGGGTGCCGTTGCCGGCGTCGTCGCGATCCACATAGATAAAGCCGTAGCGCTTGGACATCTCGCCCGTGCCGGCCGAGACCAGGTCGATCGGGCCCCAGGTGGTGTAGCCCAGCAGGTCAACGCCGTCCTCGGTCACCGCGTCGCGCATCGCGGCGATGTGCTGACGCAGGAAGTCGATACGGTAGTCGTCGTTGATAGAACCATCCTCCTCGACAACATCCTTGGCGCCCAGACCGTTCTCGACCACAAACAGCGGCTTCTGATAACGGTCGTACAGATCGTTAAGGGTGATGCGGAAGCCCAGCGGATCGATGGCCCAGCCCCACTGGCTCTCCTGCAGGTAGGGATTCTTGGCGCCGGCAAAGGCGTTGCCCTGGGTGCGCTCGACATCGGGGTTATCGGCACTGGCGGAGCAACGGGTGCTGTAATAGCTAAAGCTGATGAAGTCGACGGTGTTGGCGGCCAGGATCTCGCGGTCCTCGTCCGTCATGCCCACATCGATGCCTTGACGCTCGAGCTTCTTGACGGCATAGGCCGGATAGTAGCCGCGGCTCTGGACGTCGACGAAGAAGTAGTTGTCCTGGTTGTCGAGCTGTGCCTGGCGCACATCGCCCGGACGGCAGCTGTAGGGGTAGTAGCTACCTGCGGCAAGCATGCAACCGATCTTGACCTCAGGGTCGATCTCGTGGGCGATCTTGGTTGCCCACGCGCTGGCGACGAGCTCGTTGTGGGCGGCCAGGTACTCGACAACCTCCTTGTTCTCGCCCTCCTCAAAGACCAGACCGGCACCCATAAACGGCAGGTGCAAGATCATATTGATCTCGTTGAAGGTAAGCCAATACTTCACCAGACCCTTGTAGCGGGTAAAGATCGTGGTCGCGAGGTTCTTGTAGAAGTCGATGAGCTTGCGGTTGCGCCAGCCGCCGTACTCCTTGATGAGGTGAATCGGGCAGTCGAAGTGCGTGATGGTCACAAGCGGCTCGATGCCGTGCGCCTGGCACTCGCGGAATACGTCCTCGTAGAAGGCCAGACCGGCCTCGTTGGGCTCGGCCTCGTCACCGTTGGGGAAGATGCGGGTCCACGCCAGACTCATGCGGAAGGTCTTAAAGCCCATCTCGGCAAAGAGAGCGATGTCCTCTTTGTAGTGGTGGTAGAAATCGATGCCGGTCTGCGCGGGATAGTAATAGCCGTCCTCGAAGTCGAGCATCTTACGCTGGCCGGAGACCACCGCATAGCGCTCGGGGCCGTGCGGAGCTACGTCCACGTTGGCAAGGCCGCGGCCGTCCACGTCGTAGGCGCCCTCGCACTGGTTGGCAGCCGTTGCGCCGCCCCACAGGAAGTCATTACGGAAAGCCATGCATCAATCCTTTCATACGCTGCTTGTCCTGATTTCAGGATCCCCGCAAACGGGGTACCACTCAACGACAACAGCGCGGGTCGACACTTCTTTTCGCGTGCAGGCGCCCGGCAGCCACCCCACCTGACACTTTTTGATACCCACCTGTCCAATCCACCACAAAGGGGACAGGCACCTTTGTGGTGGTTTGGGACCGGCTTGTCTCGATCTGTAACAGTTAGGCAACCAAAACCGGGCCTGGTGTTACAGATCGAGATTTTCGGGCGGCCCCCTGCAGTTTGTCTAAATCTGTAACAGGTAGAGACAATTTAGCCCGCTAGATGTTACAGATCGAGACAGAAGATTCTAGTCGCAGGTGATGTCGAGGTTCTTGCCGGTGAGGCCTACGTAGCCGCCCTCGGCAGCTTTGGGGCTGTCAGCATGGCAGAGAACCCACTTGTCGGCCTTCCAATAGCAGTAGCTGTCACCGGCAGCAGGCATGTCGGTTGCGGCCTCGGGACGCGGACCGTTGGTGCCGGCGGGCAGCGCCACCATCACCTGGAAGCCGCCGTCGTCGACCATGCACGGCGTGTAGTGAAGCGTGGTGTTGAAAACCTCAACGACCTTGCCCGCCGGCACGCGGAACGCCTTGACGCACGCGGTGTCGAGCCCGCCGTCCTCAATCTCCCAGCGATGCGCCACGAGCAGGATAAAGTCGCGCGCGCCCAGGTTGAACTCACTCGCGCGGTGATACTCCAGACAGTTGAGTCGTGTATTGTGGCCGTTGCACCAACCCAGCTGGAAGGGACGGCCGCCAAACATGAGAAAGCCCAGCTTATCGGCATCCTTGACGCCCTCGAGCTCCGGCGCACTTGCTACGTACTTGCTGCCCTCGGGAATGGGCGTGGCAGAAAGCGCCTCGAGCACGGGCGACGTGAGCTCGGACGGAACGTTATCCCAAACGTTGCCATAGGACTTGAACTCGGAATCCTCGACAGAATAGATATGCATGTTCGCTCCTGTTCGTTTATGTGACAGTATGAACATTCTAGAACAAACATGAGCGATTTTGAACGCTCGTCCCGACCACTCAACAAAAAGGCGCCCCCGCATAAGCGAAGGCGCCCAATGCGCACGTTTTAGGCGATAAAGCCCTTACGCCTGCTGATAATGCAGGTGTTTCTCGTCGATATCGGCCAGATCGCGGTCGAGGTAGCGGCGCGCGAGCCAGTTAGCCATGGGAAGGTTCTGGTCCAGGTAGTTGCCGCACTCCTCGGGAGCGGCACCGGGGACATCGCCCTCGAAGTCGGCGACAAACTCAAACAGCTCGCGCACGAGCGGCAAGATCTCCTCGCTCGTCAGCTCACCAAAAACGACGAGGTAAAAGCCCGTGCGGCAGCCCATGGGGCCAAAGTAGACAATGCGGCTCGACCACTCGGCATGGTTGCGAAGGAACGTCGCACCCAGGTGCTCGATGGTGTGGCACTCGGCCGTGTTCATGACCGGCTCCTTGTTGGGCGTGGTCAGGCGCAGATCAAAGGTGGTGACGGCAGCACCGGTCGCCGGATCGCGGTCGGTGCGGCTCACATAAACGCCGGGCTCAAGCAGCAGATGATCAACGGAAAAGCTGGCGATGCGCTCCATGGCAGATCCTCTCGATAGTCAAATTGGAACAGGGCTCTTTTAGCTGGTTCGAATGGTCGCACCAATCATACCAGTCAAAAAAGCCCCATCCAAAAAGACAACTTAGCCAAGGACACGGGCCATGCGCGTCTTGAACTCGGACAGGAAGCGCGGGGCGTCAACAGTCAGCGCCACGAGTGCGCTCTTGTCGGGGTCGGCCACACGGCGCTCATCGCAGATGGTGCGGCCGCGATACTCGCCGAGCAGGTCGACGCGCAGGTTACAGCCGAGCGCGCCCACGAGCGTGGGGTCAATCGCCACGGCGACGGCAAGCGGATCGTGCAGCGCGCAGCCACCAAGGTAGGGGGCGTTCATCTCGTACGAGCCAATATAGTGCTCCACCATGCTCGCAAATGCGCAGCCCGCCATGGTGCCCGAGCCCGTCCAGCCGGCAATGTCGCGGCGCGTAAGCACCACGCGATGCGTCACGTCCAGGCCCACCATGGTGAGCTTGCGGCCCGAACGCAGCACGGCGTCGGCCGCCTCGGGATCACTTGCCATGTTGGCCTCGGCGCCCGCGCTCACGTTGCCGGGCACGGTCAGGGCGCCGCCCATAACCACCACGCGGCCGATAGACATCACCGCTGCCGCATCGCGCTCCAGGGCAAGCGCCAGGTTGGAGAGCGGGCCGGTCGCTACGTAGACCAGATCGGGACCATAGGTGCGCGCGGCATCGATCAGATAATCGACCGCAGCGTTACCGTCGGCAGACGTCGCCCCCACCGGCTCGTAGGGCGACGCCGGCACGCTCGCGCCGCCGATGCCGTTCTTGCCGTGAATGAGCGCGGTGGACGCCGGCGGCGTATAGGGCTCAGTCGCCTGCAGAGGACGGTCGGCACCCAGGTACACCGGCACCTCGGGCCGACCCAACAGGTCGAGCACCGCCAAGCAGTTATGCGCCGACTGGTCGACGCGCACGTTGCCAAAGCACGTGGTAATGCCCACGAGCTCGACCTCGGGGCTCGCGATGGCATAGGCAAGCGCCATCGCATCGTCCACGCCCATATCCAGATCAAGGATCAGCTTCTTAATTGCCATTGTTCTACTCCGCTTCTCCGTCTTGTACCAAATCGTCTAAATCAAACACGCGCTCAACTTCGGCACGCGTGGGAATCGACTGCTGTGCGCCCAGGCGCGACACCGTCACCGCCGAGGCGCGTGCGCCCGCCGCCATGCACTCAAAGAGCGGCAGGCCCTCCAGACGAGCCGCCGCCAACGCGCCGATAAACGTATCGCCCGCGGCCGTCGTATCGACCACCGCACTCGAAAGCGCCGGCATGCGCAGCAGCTCACCGTCATCGCCAAGCGTAACCGACCCGGCGCCGCCCAACGTGATGACCGCAGCTCCGGCACCCTTGGCGAGCAGGGCATTGAGCGCCGCGACGCAGCTCGCATCATCCGCGGGCAAGATGCCCGTCAGCACCTGGCACTCAGTCTCGTTGGGGCAGACCAGGTCGACTGCAGACCAGACATCCGCAGGCAACTCGCAGGCAGGCGCTGGATTAAAGACCGTATAGAACCCCAGCTCGTGAGCGCAAACAAGCGCCTCGGCAGTCGCCGCAAGGTCACATTCGCCCTGGGCGATAAAGACGCTTCCGGCAGCCGGGGCAATCTCGCTGGCGTCGCCGTCGAGCTCATCGGCCACCAGACGTCTCAGCGCGCGGGCAACGTCCTCGCCCGCAAGCGCATGATTGGCGCCCGGCGACAGCACGATGCGGTTGTCGCCCTCACAGCGAATGATGGTCGCCGTTCCCGTCTCCACATCATCGCGACGCGCCACAAAGTCACAGTCCACGCCAGCATCTTGGAGCCCCGCCACGAGCGACGTGCCAAACGCATCGCGCCCGACCGCGCCGATCATGCACGTGCGCGCGCCCATGTGCGCAGCTGCCACGGCCTGGTTGGCGCCCTTGCCGCCGGCATTGCCGATAAATCCGCTGCCGCCGACGGTCTCGCCCGCACGCGGCATGCGCTCGCACGCCACCGAAAGGTCCATGTTCATGCTGCCGAACACCGCAACGATGCCGCAATCTGCCATGGAAACCTCCTCGTCCGCGGGCTCTGCGCCCGCTGTTGGCCGTCAATCGTGCGCTCTCGCGCCTCTATAACTTTAGTTCACTTTGATGTGAACGCGCGCTTGAGCTTGCACCGGCAGCAAGCATTCACAGGAGCAGGCGGCTACAATGAAGGCGTGCTGATTATTCTCGTCATTGGATGAAGTTTTATGGAACAATTCCCGCGATCGAGCTCACGCCACGCGAGCGATCAACGAGCGCCGCACGAACGTTCGCGCGCTAACCGACAAGCCACCGAGCCGCGCCGCGCCGCAGACTCTCATCGCGTGCCCGCCAACAAGGGTGACCGCACCAACAGCGCCGCAAAAGAACAGGCGCCCACGCGCCCCAAATCTCGCTATATCCCCGCCCTCGACGGCCTGCGCACGCTTGCCGTCGTCGCAGTGGTGCTCTATCACCTCAACCTCACGTGGGCTCAGGGCGGCCTGCTCGGCGTCACGATCTTCTTTGTGCTTTCGGGCTATCTGATCACGCGCTTGCTGCTCAACGAAGTCGCTAAGACCGGCCGCATCGACCTCAAGAGCTTCTGGATTCGCCGCATCCGTCGCCTGGTCCCCGCCGTGGTAACGGTAGTGTTCGTGACCTGCGCGCTGTGCACCATCTTTAACCACGTGATGCTCACCAAGATGCGCCCCGACATCCTGCCGTCGCTGTTGTTCTTCAACAACTGGTGGCAGATTGCCCAAAACGTCTCGTACTTCAATGCTCTGGGCGACCCCTCGCCGCTCACGCACTTTTGGTCGCTTGCCATCGAGGAACAGTTCTACCTGATTTGGCCGCCACTGCTGTTTGCCATGGTATCCATGCATGTGAGCAAGCCCAACACGCGCCGCGTGGTTCTGGGCCTTGCCGCGGCATCCGCCCTCGCAATGATGGTGCTTTACAACCCTGCCGCCGACCCCAGCCGCGTGTACTACGGCACCGACACCCGCGTGTTCTCGCTGCTGCTGGGTGCCTGGATGGCCTTTATCCCCGATCGCGACCTGGCGCCGGTGCGTCTCGCTCATCGTTTGGGACTCAATCGCCTGGCTGGCGCCGCCAAGCATGGCAAGAACGCCGAGGACAAGCCTGGCAAGAACGCCGACGAATCAGCCAATACCACCCCGGCACAGCCGAGCGCCCTCGTGCGCTTTTGGTCCTCGCCCGCATCCATCGATGTGTTGGGCGTCGTGGGTCTGGTTGGCCTTGCCGCCATGGTCGCGCTCACCAACGGCTACACCGCGTTTCAGTATCGCGGCGGCACGCTGTTATGCTCCATCCTCACGCTCATGGTCATCGCGGCCTGCGTGCAGCCCCAGGGAATGGTTGCCCGCGCGCTGTCCGTCGAGCCGCTCGTGTGGGTTGGCAAGCGCTCGTACAGTATCTATCTGTGGCACTATCCGCTGCTGCTGCTTATGAACCCGGTCGCCAACATCAGCGATACGCCCTGGTGGCAGTACATCTTACAGGTACTTGTGGTGGTCGCCGTAGCCGAGTGCTCCTATCGCTTTATCGAAACGCCGTTTAGGAAGGGCGCCTTCGGCCGCACTGTCGCCGAATTCCGCGATGGCACCACCACGCCCGCCAACTGGGCACGCGCGCACGTCCCTGTCTGCGCAGCCTGCACTGTCGTGTTGGTCGTTGCACTGGGCGGCCTGATCTTTGTGCCCGAAACGTCTGCACTGAGCGGCGAGGGCGCAGAAGTTCTGAACAAGGAAGCCAAAAACACCGCGCCCACCGACCAGCAGGCGGCCGACGACACCGACAAGGACAACGACGGCTTCCCCGATGGCTCCTACGACCTGCTGATGATCGGTGACTCCGTGTCGCTGCGCGCCGTTGATTCCTTTGACGGTGTGTTCCCGCACAGTCATATCGATGCCGAAAAGGGCCGCCAGTTTGATGCGGGCCGCGCGACATTTGAGGGCTATATCCAGCAGAACCTTGCCGGCAAGATCGTGGTCTTTGCCCTGGGCACCAACGGTTTGGTAACGGACGCCCAGGTCGACGCGATCATGGCCGACGCCGGCGAGCAGCGTATTGTCGTATTTGTAAACACGCGTAGCCCGCAGCCGTGGGTCGGGTCCACGAACCAGGCCATCGCCAACGCTGCCACGCGCTACAAGAATGTACGCGTTATCGACTGGTACGGATATAGTGCCAACCGCAATGATCTGTTCGATGGCGATGGCACGCACCTCTCGAACGCGGGTGTGACCGAGTACCTTAAGCTCATCCACGATGCCGTCAAGAAGGACCTGCCCGTGCATCCCGAGGATCACGTTAACGATCCGCAGCCGGCGGCTGTCAAATCCGCTGCCGATGCACTCGTCAGCGCCCTCGCCTACAAACCGCACAAGCTAGGCACCGACAAGTAACGCGCAGCCAAATCTGCTTGCACACGGAGGGGGGCGTCGGCCACAACCGACGTCCCCCTCCGGCAGTTAAGGACGGTCCTTATGTGCCGGCACTTAGGGACACTCCTGACACAGCTGATGAATGCCCTCCCCGCGGTCGAATTCTGAGTTCCCCGCCACCCCGAGCGCTGTTTGGAAGCCCCGCGCCCGCAGCAAACACCCCCAGATTGCTCTTTTCGAGCCGGCCCCAAAGGGCTATGGGCAAAAAATGCCAAATATGAGTACTGATACCATTTTAGTAGCAGGCAAAATGCCCAAAATGGCTCCCTCTCGGCCACCACGCCCCTTTGGACCGGCAGCAATAGCGGGTTTGGAACTTGACAGGATTAAAATTAATAAACAGATACCTTGTTTATGTTCATTAATTTCTTCGTCTTAATTGTCACATGAGTAGCAGCAGTACTCATATTTGGCATTTTCTGCCCACACGTATATAACCAACCCCCTACTACAGGCAAAAAACAGGCCGCAGCCCATGGCGGCGACCTGTTTAGAGTCCAAAAGAGGCGCTACGCGCTGTAGCCCATCGCTTGCAGGACAAACATGACGACCGTCAGCACCGTAATCACACCGATAGTCGCCCACGTGAGCACATTCCACACGCGGCCGTTGCGGTTGGCGCCCATAATGTGTCGATCAGCGGCAATAAGCACCTGGAACACCAGGACCACAGGCAAAAGCACGCCGTTGATGACCTGCGAGGTCATCATAATCTGGAACAGGTCGACGCCGGGCATGAGCACCAGCACGGCAGAGATGCCAATGATAGCCGTAATAATGCCGCGATAGACCGGGGCCTCGTCCCAGCTGCGATCGGCACCGCGCTCCCAGCCAAATGCCTCGCAGATAGCGCTGGACGTAACGCCCGGAAGCACGCAGGCGGCCAAGAAGCTCGCCGCGACCAGGCCCGAGGCAAACAGCACCGTGGACCACTGGCCCGCGATGGGCTCCAACGCGCGGGCGGCGTCGGCAGCATCGCTGATCTGAATGCCCGCAGGGAACAACACCGTACCGGTCGTTATGATAATAAAGCCGGCAATGACATCGGCGGCAATCGAGCCGCTCACGGTGTCGATACGCTGCAGCACGATATCGTCCTCGCCCGCATTCTTATCGACCACGTTGTTCTGCGCCAAGAAGATCATCCACGGCGCGATGGTGGTGCCGATCGTTGCGACCACAAGCGACACGTAACTGGGGTCGTTTTGGATGTTGGGCACAACCAGGTCGACCGCCACCTCGCCCCAGCTGGGACCAGCCAAAAATGCAGCGACGATGTAGGTCACAAACACGCAGCTCACCAGCAGCAGAATCTTCTCGATGCGCTGGAAGCTGCCCGACATGGTAAGCATCCAAACCAGCAGCGCCACCAGCGGCACCGAGATGCTCGCCGGCACGCCAAAGAGGGCAAGGCCGCTCGCGATACCCGCAAACTCCGAGATGGTCACGGCCGTGTTGGCGATCAGCAGCGCCGCCATGGCCAGCACGCTCCTGCGCACGCCAAAGCGCTCGCGAATGAGCGACGCCAGCCCCTTGCCTGTGACGCAGCCACAACGCGCCGCAGTCTCCTGCGTCACGATAAGCAGCACGGTCATGACGGGAAGCATCCACAGCATCTTGTAGCCATAGCTGGCACCGGCGCTGGAATACGTGGCGATGCCGCCGGCGTCATTGCCCGAAAGCGCCGCCAGAAGGCCAGGGCCCATGGCGCCAAAGATGGCCGCGATGGTCAACTTTTGCTTGGTGCTCGCCTTTTGCTTCGTGTTTTGCACGCGACCACCTACCCCATGACCGACATGGTGAGCAGCACCGCGGCGATGCAGTACGCCACGCATGAGATCATGACGGCAATAACGTTCATGGCGGTACCCGACGTATTGAGGTCGTGCTCGTCACGCCAGAACAGCACCGTCAGGTAAATCACGGCGCTCATGTTGCCGATCAGGCAGACGATGGCCGCGATGTTAAAGCAGCCGGTAAAGAGTTGCTCCTCAAACATGGGCGCGTCGAGGAACGCGGCGGTGCGCACCAGTTGGGCGCACAGGTAGGTCACGAGCGACAGAATTAAGCCCATGCCCGTACTCTGGAAGAAGAACCCCAGATACGGCTTGGGCTCATCGTCATGGCCGTCGTACTCCAGGAAGTAATTCTTGACGAACGACACCATGCGCGAGGCAGCCAACAACACGAGCGGCATGGCGCACATGGGAAACACCACCAGATGCGCAGAGCCCAGCGCCGTTCCCAGCACTGTTGCCATGATGCACGAGGCAATACCCCACACGACAACCCAGTACTGGCGATGCACAAACCAGCTGAGCACATTCGTCGAGTCGTCGGACGCGCTATCGCCCGAACCGACGCCTGCGATCTGCAGGTCCTCCTGGTGCTCCTCGGCGATAACGTCCATGGCGTCGTCAAAGGTCACGATACCCAAGATGTGACGGTTCTCGTCGCAAACGGGGATGGCGACCAGGTCGTACTTGGTCATCTCGTCCGTTACGTCTTCCTGGTCATCGTCGGGCGACACATACACCAGGTCGCGATAGGCCAGCTGGCCCAGCGTGGCATCGCGGTCGGCCACGATGAGCGTGCGCAGCGAAAGGACGCCGGTGAGCATGCCGCTCGGGTCCTCGGTATAGACATAGTAGACGCTCTCGAAGTCCTCATCGAGCTTGCGGATCGCCTCGATGGCGTCACCGACCGTCGCCGTGGCGGGCAGGGAGACAAACTCCGAGGTCATGATGCGACCGGCAGTGTTGTCCTCATAGCCCAGCAGGTTACGAATCGCCTTCTCCTCCTGAACGCCCATCAGGCGCAACAGCTTCTCGGCCTTCTCGTAATCGAGCTCATCGATCAGGTCGGCGGCGTCGTCCGGGTCCATCATGGCCAGCATCGACGATGCGTCCGTATCGGACAGGCCCTCGAGCATCTCGGTCATAAGCTCGTCGTCGTCGAACTCCGAGATGGCCTCGGCGGCCTGGGCGGTGTCGAGTTGCGCGAACACCTGCGCACGCAGGCGCGGGTCGAGTTGCTCGATAATGTCGGCAATGTCGGCAGGGTGCAGCTCGCCGAGCGTCTTGTGCGACACCGAAAGCTGGATGTTTTTAGTCGAACGGTCGAGCAGGTCCATGTAGGACCAGGCGATGATGTCCTCGCCGAGCGGTTTGCCCAGGTGCTTCATAAAGCTCTCGACGACATGCTCGAGTGCGGGGCTGATCGCGCGCAGCAGGCCGCGGGCGCCGACTTCGGCACCCAGCAGACGCAGCTGATTTTCGCCCGACATGGAAAACTTGATGTCGTTTACGCGCACGACCTTCATGCCCTGCGTGTCGACAATCTGCTTGTTGAGCACATCGCGGGCGAGCAAGAGTTCGGTCGGCTGCAGGTACGAAAAACGGATTTCGGTGGCCGGCGACTTAAGGTGTACGCCCGTCTCGTCGATACGGTCGACCCATTTGCGCCAGCTGATCATAAACGGCGTCTTGCCGGGTCCGCGGAACGCGAGCGACGTCACGTGCGGAAAAACTTCGCCGGTAGCAATGCCAAAATCGTTCACAACGCCGAGCTTTTCGCCATCGACGTCCAAGACCGGCAATTTGAGCATCTCACTCAGATAATTCACTGGTGCTCCCCATCATTATCCCTTCGAACTGCGGCCATGCCGGCACGCCGTCCGTGGACTTTTAGATATGTATACGCATGCGCGGGCGGCACGCCGCTCGGCGCTCACACCCCGTACATGCGCAAGAAGCACCTGCATGGGGTCATCGACTGTATGGTCGAGGTTTGGATTTCACCTGCAGCCTTTCTCTTGACCCTTGTTATCCGCAGTAACTATAGCATCAGCATCGCGCCGTGGCGCCAAATTTATGCTCCAAACATCGCAGGCATACCAAACGCTGACGCATCCGTGACATAGTCATTGGGGACGTTCTTACATGACTAGTCTGTGGTGTCGTCATCTTCGGCGAGTTGGGGGAACACGGCGTTTTTGGGCATGGTGACCTTCGTCAGCGAGGTGAGCTTTTTGCTCAACGATGTATCCGTCTTGACCAGATCGCTCAATGTCACGATTTTGTAGCCGTCGGCAATAAGCCCGTCGATAATCTGCGGCAGTGCCTCGAGCGTCTGCTCGGCACATTCATCGTTATCGGTCAGCAGCACAATGTTGCCTGGCGTCACCGAATCGAGCACCGTTGAGACCTGCTCGTCGGCACCGTTGAGCAGCCAGTCGCCCGAATCGATATTCCACGAGACCACGGCAGACACCAAGTCCATCGCATCAATCCAGTTTTGCTCGTCAAAGGCTGCGTAGGGAGCACGCAAAAGCATCGTCGACGTTCCGGTCGCGGACTTGATCGCCTCGGTGCCCTTCGAAACCTGTTCGCGCACCGCATCGCGGTCCTTGCCCTTGAGCGATTCGTCGCGGTAACTGTTGGAGCCGACCTCGCAGCCGGCATCGACAATCGCCTTGGCCGTGGCGGGCGAAGCCTCGGCCGCATCGCCCGACAGGAAAAACGTCGCGGTGACGCCCTTTTCCTTGAGCACCTGCAGGATCTGCTTGGTCGCTCCGCTCGGGCCCTCATCAAACGTCAGCGCCACGTACTTTTCGTTGCCCTTGGGTGCCACGCTCGCGCACTCGACTACGCAATCGGTGGCGGGCACGACCTCGCCACGGTCCTGCGTCTTGCCCGACTGCTCGCCGACCCACACCTCAGAGCGACCCTGGATACCCCACGTCTTGACGTACTCGATGGCACCCGTGCCCTCGACCTTGAGCTTGGGCTCGATAACCGTCGCCTGGACCTCGTGCTTCTCGTACATGTCGCGGCCGTCTTTGACCGTCACCTTCTCGCCGCCCGTAAGCTCGCGGCTTTTCCACTTGCCCTGTTTTATGCGCTTGCCATTCACCTTTACCGACAGCTTTTCGCCGCCATGGCGGGTCAGCACGCTGTCGTCAACGGCCAGCAGGTCCCCGGCGTCGTAGGTATCGGTCAGCTCCTGGTCGTCGATGAGATTTTGCAGCGTAGAGCCGACGCGCACTGCAGTCTCCTGACCGTTGAGGACGACATCCACGCTGCGGTTGACATAGCCCACGACGGCGGCGATAAACAGCACGAGCGCGCAACCCACGGCAATGAGCGCATAGGGCAGACGAGACGGACGACGGGGCGTGCGGCCGTTGCCGATGCGAGCGCTGCGGTCGCTAAAGCCGCGGCTATGGTTGAGATACATCGCGCCGGGCTTACGGTGACGGCGGCGCTGACCGCTGGGCAGCTGCCCCAGATCGCGGCGCACCGTCGGACGCGCGCCCGAGCGCCCGTTTAAGTTAGATCCGTTTTGGCGCATGTGCCCTCCCTCATAAACGCAGCAAGCCGGAGCAACAGGTCTCCGGCTTGCCTCCCATCATTTGGAACGTCGCTATTTACTAGCTTTCGACGAGCCTCCGCTCGCCTTTTGGTATTCGTCCTTAAAGGCCTTGAACATACCGCGCGTCTTGCCGAGCTGCTTGCCCAACGCGCGACTGCCCTTGTCCACGGCGACCGAACCCTTGTCATCGAGCACCTTGGCGCCCTTCTTGACCTTATCGCCCACCACGACGCTTGCCTCGGCAGCCTTTGCGGCGGCGCCGCCCGAATACCCGAGCGACTTGACCTCGTCCGAAACGATCATCGCGCCGTCCGCATAGCCGCGCAGCATCGTCGGCGGCATCTGCGTGTCGCCCACCAGCACACTCGAAGCAGTGCCGGCGGTCACGTAGAACGTCTGCACGACGCCCGAACGCGGCTTGAACTCCACATCCGAGCAATAGCCCACGACATCGCCCGACTCCGTGCGCACGTCCATGCCAACCCAGATAATGCAATCGTCCAGGTTGATGTCGAGGCGTTTGGCCGCAGCGGCATCGTAGGTGCCCTTGACGTCGTCAACTGCGATGGCGCCCTCGTAGACGCCAATGGCATCGAGCGCCACAAATCGGTCGGGGCGCTCGATCATACCCGCGATATCGGACTGGCGAACCATAAAGCCCACCACGCGCGTGCCGCCCGGGGTAAAGACCGGAAAGTGAATCTTGCCGAGCTTTTTAGGGCTGCGCGGCGTGCCGTCTTTTTTGGTGCGCTTATCCTCGGTAGGCTTGCGATAGATCTTGGCGCCGACAAAATCCCCGGCGCGCATTATGCCTCGGTCGAAGGCTCCGTGGCCTCGGTGTCGGCCTCGACGGCGTTCTCGACCACGACATCGGCGGCGGGCGTCACGTTACCGCCCGAGATGGCGTCGTTGAGCTGCTCGCGCAGCTGGTCCATGCGCTCGCGGGCAAGGTCAACCTTGGCACGCAGGTCATCGGTCTTGGCGTCGACCATCGGGCCAAAATCGTTGACCGCAGCGCGGGCCTCCTCGGCACCGTGCTCGTAGGTGTCGCGCATGTTATCCCAGGCGTCGTTGGCGATATCGGCAGCCATGGCGCGAGTCTCGGCGCCCGAGCGCGGAGCCAGGGCAACGCCGATGATGGCGCCGGCGGCAGCACCGAAGAGCGCACCCGAGATAAAGTTGAAAGTCTTACCCATGTTCATTCCTCTCCTGCGGGCACCTCGGCGCCCACCGTTTGAATGCTGTCCATTATACCCGCAGCACAGCGCTTGCCGTCTTGCTCATCTGCGTACGGTAAAGGCGCAGGTACATGATGGTGATAAGCGGGTGAGCCTACTCCTGCGGCATGGCAGGCATGGCCACTGTGGCGGCCGGGTCCTCACCGGCGCCGTCAACGAGCGGCAGCGCTCCCTCGTGCGCGGGGGCAACCGGAGCCGTCGCCGCGCCACCGTAGACGGCAGCGGGGGCCTCATGGCTCTCGGCGGTCGCGCCCTCGGTATCGATTACCTCCTGCGGCTCGTCGTCAAAGCTCGGGACGCCCTGGGGCTCCGCGGGCTCGGACTCGGGCTCGGGCTCGGGCTCGAGTC
>DXZX01000001.1:0-30464 GCA_019419445.1 Collinsella sp. | reverse complement strand
CCTCGGCAGACGCCTCGTCGGCAGGCTCGACAGGAGCCTCACCCTCGGCCGTGTCCCCAGCCTCGTCCCCGGCGTTCGCGGCGGCAACGGCCTCGTGCGGGTCCTTGCCCTCGGCCTCGGCGCGCATGCCCAGTACCAGGTTGCGCAGGCCCGCGACCGTGCCCTCCACGTCGGGAGCCGGCTGGTCGGCATGCAGGTAGGCCCAATCCATCATAAAGGTCGCCGAAGACAGCGCGCCGATGGCCAGCGCGTCGTCGGGACACGAAAGCTCGACCTCAAAGACGCGCTCGTCGTGCTCGCTCACGCGCGTGCGGCCGCACGAAATGCTGCCGGCAAGCCCGGTCTCGTTCATGAGCTCGACCGTCACGTGCTCCAGCAGATGGCAAAGCTCGGTCTGGCCCATGCAGTCCTGGAATTCGCGACCGGAATCGCCCAGGCACAGATGCTTGGCAATCGCGGGCACCAGGTAGTACACGCGCGCCGTGGCCTCGATGTCCTCCGAGGTCATGAGCGGCATGCCGGGGTTCACCAGCACATGCGCGCAGATCTTGTCCTCGCTGACGGTGACCTTAAGGATGTTGAACAGGCCTGCCATAACTCTCCCCTACTCTTCCTTGCCCTACTCGTCGCCGTCGTGCGGGTCCGCAGAGCCCGCACCCGACGCCGCCGGCTTCTCTGCCGAGGACTCGGAATCCTTCTTATCGGTTTCGGCCGGAGCAATCACGCGAATGAGCGAGATGCGCTGGCCACGCATCGACTGCACCTTAAACTTGTACCCCGCGACCTCAAACACCTCTCCGATGTCGGGCACCGAGTCGCAAAGCTCCAAAATCCAGCCGGCGATGGTCTCATAATCATCGCTTTCCTCGAGCGGCCAGCCAAGCTCAATCGCGTCATCGCACGAAAAACGCCCATCGACAAGCCACTCGCGGCGCGAGAGGCGCGTGAGGTACTTGTTGTCGGGGTCGAACTCGTCCTCGATCTCGCCCACGATCTCCTCGACGATGTCCTCGATGGTGATGATGCCGGCCGTGCCGCCGTACTCGTCCACGACCACTACGATCTGGTCGTGCGAGGTCTGCATCTCGGACAGCAGCGGCAGGATGTCCTTGGTGTCGGGCACAAAGGTGGCGTCGCGCAAAAAGTCGGCGATGGGCTGGTCGCCCTTGCCGTCGAGCGAAGGCTGGATCAGGTCCTTGATGTGCGCGATGCCCACGACGTTATCGGGATCCTCGTGATAGACGGGGATGCGGCTAAAGCCGGTCTGGCGCATGGCGGACAGCACGTCGGCGACCGTCTCGTCGTCCTCGCACATGGTGGTGTCCACGCGCGGCACCATGACCTCGCGGGCAACGGTGTCGCCCAGGTCGAAGATCTCGTGGATCATGCGCTTTTCCTCGTCGAGCAGGTCGTCCTGCTCCGAGACCATGTACTTGATCTCTTCCTCCGAGACGTTTTGGCGGTCGTCGGCGCTCTTGATGCGCAGGATGCGGGCCAGGCCATCGGAGCAGGCACCGGTCAGCCACACGAGCGGGCGGGCGATCTTTTGGAACACGGAGAGCGGTCCCACGACCTGCTTGGACACGCCCTCGGCGTTAGCGAGCCCGATGCGCTTGGGCACGAGCTCGCCGATCACGATTGACACGAAGGCGACGGCGACGGTGATGATGACCGGCGCCAGACCGCGCGCGATGGCGGAGAGCGGCGCGATGCCAAAGCTCATGAGCCACGTGGCAAGCGGGTCGGACAGGCTCGTCGAGGCGACGGCGGATGAGGCAAAGCCCACGAGCGTGATGGCGACCTGGATGGTGGCGAGCAGCTGGTCGGAATCGGCGGCCAGCTTAATGGCGCGCTCGGCGCGTTTGTCGCCTTCCTCGGCCTCGTGCTCCAGCACAGCGCGCTTTGCCGTGGTGAGCGCCATCTCGGACATAGAGAAGTAGCCGTTGATGAGGGTTAAAACGAGGGTGGTGATAAGGGAGATGGTTATGTCCATCGGGAGTTTCTCGAACCTCCAAGATTCGGGACGTTAGGGTAAAACGTTGATTACGGATACGGCAATTGCGCCGGCGCCCAAACGAGGACGCGGGCGCGCAGGCATGGTCGCTAGATTACGAAAAGGATCACCGCCATGAACTGGAAGATGCTGCCGGTGAGCACCCACAGGTGAAACACGCTGTGCAGATAGCGCACGTTTTTGGCGATATAGAACGGCACGCCCGCGGTGTAGCACACGCCGCCGACGGCGAGCAGGGCAAGCGCCACGGGGTTGAGCAGCAACACGAGCTCGGGCAGCTTAAAGACAACGAGCCAGCCCATCAGCAGGTAGACCAGGCCGCTTACCCAGTGCGGTTGACGCTCACGCATAAAGCACTCGAGGGCGATGCCGATAATGGCGATGGCCCATACGGCAAAGAACAGCGCAGGGCCGCCGTCGTTTGCGAGCGTGATGAGGCAAAACGGCGTATAGCTGCCGGCTATGAGCAGGTAGATGCAGCTGTGGTCGATAATGCGGAACACGCGCTTGGCGCCCGCGGGCTGAATCGCATGGTAGAGCGTGGAGGCAAGGTATTCGAGGATAATGCTGACACCGTAGACAATCGCCGCGGCCATGTGGGCCGGGCCTCCGCCGCGCAGGGCGGCGAATACGATCAGGAGCACCAGACCCGCGATACCCAGCAGGCAGCCGACACCATGGGTGACGGAGTTCATGATCTCCTCGCCCACCGTGTAGTGTGGAACGGCCGCGATCTTGGGTCGCGGCTTGGAACTGTCGCTCGAATCGGACATGCCGGTTACATCCTCCAACGTAAAGAGTTCTCAACACTATATCAAAGCGTCTGGGTGCGCGCGAAATTTGCACCATACGTGACCCTTTGTTTACCCATTCTTTGCCTGTTGACGCATCAACGGTGAACGTCCATAATGCGCTTGCATTAAATGTTGATGTATTAACATCTTATAGGAAAGCTTCTTATGTCTCAAAACGCACGTTCCCATCGAAAGCTCAAGATAGCCGGCATCGTTGCGCTGGTGCTCGTTGTAGCGCTGCTGGGGTTTGCCGGCAACTTCTTGTTCGACTTTGCCCTGAATCCCCAAGCGCCCTACACCATGAAGATGATGCAGGACGGCAAGGACGACAAAGAAAGTGAGCAGCCGGATGCCGAGGGAACCGAGGCGCGGGCATGGTTTAAAGAGAACCGCGAGAGCAGCAGCCTCACCGCAGATGACGGAACCGAGCTCTCCGCTTGGTATTTTGCCGCCCCAGAGAGCACGCACAATTACGCTATCTGCCTACACGGATACACCGATGAGCCCATCGGTATGGCCCGATACGCCAAACGATTCCATGACCGCGGCATGAACGTGCTCGCGCCTGCCGCCCGTGCCCACGAGCGCTCCGGCGGCGACTATATCGGCATGGGCTGGCCCGAGCGGCTCGATGTCGTTGCATGGATTGGGCGGATCGTTCAGGCTGACCCCGAGGCGCGCATCCTGGTCTTTGGCGAGTCGATGGGTGCGGCAACCGCCATGGACGTCGCGGGGGAATCTTTGCCGTCCAACGTGAAATGCATTATCGAGGACTGTGGTTATACGAGTGTTTGGGACGAGTTTTCTCTGCAGCTCAAGGACGTGTTCGGCCTGCCCAGCTTTCCCTTGCTCGATGTAGCAAACTTGGTGTGCAACGTGCGCGCGGGCTACGACTTTCATAAGGCGAGCAGTGTGGAGCAACTCAAACACGCGACGGTTCCCATGCTATTTATCCACGGCGACCAAGACACCTTTGTACCGTACAGCATGCTCGACCAAAACTACGAGGCGTGCGCCAGCAAGGTCAAGCAAAAGCTCACTATCCACGGCGCCACCCATGCCAAGAGCGCGCAAGTCGACCCCGAACTCTACTGGAACACGGTCGACGACTTCCTTGACAAGAATTATTAAGCAAATAGTACGGTTTACTGGTCTATCTGGCCCCTAGCACTTCCAAAAAGCCGCCCGTGGGCGCTGTGCTCACGGGTGGTTTTTACTAACGTTGCGCTACAAAAGCGCTTGATATGTCCAATAGAAAGGTGCTACTTGACCTCGATGAGCTCGTACTCGCTCGTGCCCAGGCCGATCTTCTCGGCATGCGCGATGCAGGTGCGCCAGTCGGTGTCGGGATGCGTGATGCAGAAGGGGTCCTTGGCCTGATCGCCCTCCAGATGCTCGTGGTTGTGCTCCATCTTGGCCGCGCTATCGGTAAGCTCGGTGTTGGGCAGCGGCTCGGATGCCATGACGGCATCGGCACAGGCCTGGTCGATGGCGACCGGGTCGAAGCTCGCGAACATGCCGATATCGTTGACGATAGGCGTGTCGTTTTCGGGATGGCAATCGCAGTTGGGGCTAATATCCATGGCAAGCGAGATATGGAAGCTCGGGCGGCCGTCGACAACGGCCTTGGTGTACTCGGCGATCTTGCAGTTGAGCACATCGGCCGCGGCGTCATAGCCGGGCTTGATGCAATCCTGGTTGCATGCCGCAATGCAGCGGCCGCAGCCCACGCAGCGATCGTGGTCGATGGCGGCCACGTGCACCGTGCGGGTGTTGCCGTTAACAAGCTCGCGCTCGCGGGTGTCGGTGAACGAGACAGCGTTGTGTGCGCAAATCTTTTCGCAGGCACGGCAGCCAACACAGTGCTCGGTCGCGACATTCGGCTTGCCGGCGGCATGCTGCTCCATCTTGCCGGCACGGCTGCCGCCTCCCATGCCCAGGTTCTTCATGGCGCCGCCAAAGCCGGCCTGTTCATGGCCCTTAAAGTGGGTGAGGCTGATCACGATATCGGCATCCATGAGTGCCTGACCGATCTTGGCCTCGTGCACGTACTCGCCGCCCTCGACCGGGACGAGCGCCTCGTCGGTACCCTTGAGGCCGTCGGCGATGATGATCTGGCAACCCGTGGCATACGGGGTAAAGCCGTTCTGATAGGCGGTATCGATGTGCTCGAGCGCGTTTTTGCGGCTACCGACGTAGAGCGTGTTGCAGTCAGTGAGGAAGGGCTTGCCGCCCAGCTCCTTGACGACATCCGCGACGGCGCGGGCGTAGTTGGGACGCAAAAAGCTCAGGTTGCCCAGCTCGCCAAAGTGAATCTTGATGGCGACGAACTTGTTCTCAAAGTCGATCTGCTCAATACCGGCGTGACGGATGAGGCGCTTGAGCTTGTCGAGCTGGCTCTCGCGAGCATGCGTGCGCAGGTTGGTGAAGTACACCTTAGCGGGTGCTGCGGGTGCAGTTGCGGTCATAGTTATATCCCCTCGGTCTATATGGCGTTACAGACATAGAGGATGGTACCCGTTGAAGTAGGGTCAAAGTCAAGCGCGAAACCTAGTCGTTGGGGAGGTTCTTAAACGACTACTCTTGGACTTTAAGGGCCTCGGCTAGGCTGACGCGCTTGATAGAACGCGTGTGTAGCAGCGCCACGACCAGGTAGGTCGCAAAGCCAATGCCCACGCACGCCGTCATGGACCAAGCGGGCACGTAGATCTCGATATTGCCGTTGTAGGCGAGCAGCATCGAGCGGAAGATGGCCGTGAGTGAACCAATAATGACCGGCAGGCTCAGCACGAGCGACGCCGCCACGCACAGCGTGATCGACCGGATGTACAGATGCGAGATCTCGCTATCGCGATAGCCAAAGACTTTCATGTAGCTGATCGAACGGGCGCTATGATCGATAACGGCCTTGGTCAGCAGGTACATAAACAGCAGGAAGATAAACACCGCGAGCCCGACCATCATTCCGATCATTTTGCTCATCATGCCGATGAACTGGTCGCCCACGGCACGCATGTCATCGGGCGTGGTGTCGCCGGCAAAGTAACGAGCTTCGAGGTCGAGCTTCTCGTTGCTCACATAGCCGTTAAAGTAGGCGGCGTCGTTGTCGAACAGCTCATTAAAGTCGTCGATACTCATATAGATATTCATGTCCGACTTGGAGCCCCAGGCGCAGTCCTTGCCCGCGTACTCAAGGGAATAATGCTCACCCTCGTACTTGTCGCCGAGCGTGACCTTCTGGCCCTCGCTCCAGCCAAACTTATCGAGCAGACCGCCGCCAAAGACGACGCGGCCATCGCCGATGTTGAGGCCCTTCCAGTAGCGCGAATCGGACGAGATGCCGTAGACGGAAATCGTCTCCTCGCCATTTCCATCGCCGCGGTCGTATTGCAGCTGGTAAACGGCATATTTCTCGGCCTGCGCGATTGCTCCTGCGCCGTTGTCGGTCGTATTGACCGGATGGATATCGTCGTTGTCAGTGTCGATCTTGGAGGCCTTGTCGATCAGATCGATGGCCTCATCGCGGTTGCAGCCGAGGGCATCGGCAAGATCGTCAAGGCGCGCGTAGAGCGCATCCTTCTTGTCCTGGACCTTGGCAAGCGCATCCTGCGCCGCAGTCAGGCTCTCGGCAGACGGAGATGCGGTCGCGGCATCGGTCGCCGTCTGCGCCGCATCGGCCGCGTCGTCAAGCTCGTCATCGGCATCCTGGGCGGCAGAAAGCAGCGCGCCGTCAACCGACTGCAAGCGCTCGAGTGCCGACCACTGCTCGCGCTCCTCGGTAGTGCCCTCGAGCTCCAGCGGCGCCTTGAGTGTGTACTGATGCTCGGCGACCAGGCTCGTCTCGAGGTTGTCGGCGTAGTGCGTCATCGTGGGCAAAATCGCCAGGCCAAAGAGCAGCAGCAGCGAGGCGAATGCAATGCCCACGAAGAGCGTGGCGAAGTTGCCCAGGTTGCGCAGGAAGACGCGCAGGCGGAAGCGCGAGACAAAGCCCATGCACTCCGGCAGCTGCAGGCCGCGCTTGGTGCCCGATTTGCCGCTCGCCTCGTGACGAAGGAACTGCAACGGCGTCTTGCCCATCTTGCGAAGCAGGCCCACCAGCGTGATGAGGATGAGCGCAGCGGCGGGGACCACGGCACACTTCACGAAGATCTCCCAGCTCCAGTACACCTGGAAGGGCGGCAGGCTGTACGAGCCGTAGTAGAGACCGCGCATGGGCTCGGTAAAGAACGCAACGCCGAGCGCGGTTCCCAAAAGTGCCGCGAGCACGCCCACGATGGCGGGAAGTGCCAGGTAATGCAGCACGATCTCGCGACGGCGATAGCCGCTGGCGAGCAGCGTGCCGATAATGGCGCTCTCCTCCTCGATGGTGGCGTCGGTAAGGACCACAAAGGCAAACGCCATGATCACGATGATAATGTCGAGCAGCGTCATCCACATCATGGAGTCGCCGTCGACGTCGTCGCGCGCATAGCCAATGCCCTGATTGGAATCGGCATCGATCAGATCGTCCACGCGCGCATCGGCATCGGCCAGCGCCTCGACCATATCCTGCTCCGTATCGATGCGATCCGCGGTGGGGAGGTCGCGATCGGTAAAGGTAAAGGAGTAGGTGTAGGCAGGCGCGCCGCCGGCGTCCTCAAGCGCGGCAAAGCCGGCGTCGGTGACCTCGGCCACGCCGTACGTGATGGTGTTCACTGTGAAGTCCGAATTGTTGAGGAACAGCGCCTGGCTATCGGGCTGGGTCATGATGCCGCAGATGATGTAGGTGCGGCCCTCAAGCTCGACCTTATCGCCCACGGCGAGGTCGTTGTTGGTGGCGAAGACGCGGTCGATGGCCACCTCGTCGTCCGCCTTGGGCTGCCTGCCCTCACAGTAGGACGCAATGTCGACCTTGGTGCGATGCGCGTAGGTGCGCAGGGTGCGCTTGGTGCCGTCGTCGCCAGCCGCCTTTTTGATGATGGCGTCGATAGAGAAGTTCTTGTAGAACGTAACGCCGCCGACGTCGCCGGCTGCATCCTCGGCGGCCTTGAGCTGGTCTTTGGTAGCCTCGAAGGAGGTGGTCACGCGGCCGTCCTCGATCGTGTACTCGTCGCGCATGTCGTCGATGAGGCAGCCGATGGAATGCGCCGCGAGCAAAAAGCCCGAGGTAAGGGCGATGCTTCCGCACATAAGCAAAAAGATGCCCAGGTACTTGCCGATATTGCGGCGCAGCTCGCGCGGGAGACGTTTTGCGAGAGGTGTCATGGCGCCGCCTACCAATCGAGCTCGGCGGCCGCGACGGGTGACTCGTTGAGCTCATCCTCGACGATGCGCCCGTCGCGCAGGCGCAGCACGCGATTTGCCATGCGCGCGATGGCGGCATTGTGGGTGACAATGATGATGGTGCAGTCGTAGGTGCGGTTGACATCCTCCATGAGCTGCAAGATTTCCTTGGACGTCTTGTAGTCAAGCGCGCCCGTGGGCTCGTCGCACAGCAGCAGGCCTGGGTTTTTGACGAGTGCACGGCCGATGGCGCAGCGCTGCTGCTGGCCGCCCGAGACCTGGCGTGGGAAATTGTTGCGGTGCTCGTAGAGGCCCAGCGAACGCAGCAGGTCGTCGACATTGAGCGGGTTTTTGGACAGGTGCGCCGTGACCTCGATGTTTTCCTTGATGGTAAGGTCGGGCACCAGGTTGTAGAACTGGAAGACAAAGCCCAGCTCGCGGCGGCGGTACTCGCCCAGATCGGCAGGCTTGAGCGCGGTGAGGTCGCAGCCGTCCACCATGATGGAGCCGCCGTCGGCATCCTCCAGGCCGCCAATGAGGTTGAGAAAGGTCGACTTGCCCGAGCCCGAGGGTCCCAGCATGACGCAGATCTCGCCGCGGTTGATGGACGTGTCGATGCCGTCGAGCACCGTCAGGCGCGCATCACCGTCGCCATAGTGTTTCTTGAGCCCTTTGACCTGGACATAGGCTTGCTTTGTCGCCATGTTATCCCCCGTTGTTAGCCTTCTGCTACTTTTCTAGGCTAATAGTAAACCCGGGCGAACTATTTTTAAGCGACGTGCACGGCTTTTTTCCAACCTACTCATTGGGGACAGACTTAAATGAGTGAAATCGCTCATTTAAGTCTGTCCCCAATGAGTGCCGGCAGGAAAGGAGCGTCCCCAAGTGCCGACATATTGGGACAGTCCCTGCCAGCCCTGCCGGCGAATCGGCAAAGACTGTCCCCAATGACTAGGTGGCTAGGCGTGGGATTTGTTGTGCGCGAGGGCTAGGCCTACGGCGGCGATGGCGGCGGCGAAGAGCACCGTGACGCCCAGGTCGCAGGCGATGTCGCCCAGCACGGCAGACGTCAGGTCCGAGGCAAGCGCCTTGCCGATCGCGTCGTTCACCCAATACGTCGGCACAAAGTGCGCCACCGTCTGCACGGCCGAACCCATCAGCGACAGCGGCATCCAGGCGCCGCCCAAAAACGTCATGAGCATGCCGAGCAGGTTGCCCACACCGTTGAGCAGCTCCTCGCGCGCGCCCAGGCTCGACAGGGCAAAGCCAACGGCCAGCGGCGTGCACGCTAGGGCAAACGTTGCCGCCAGCGCCAGGCACACGCGACCCACGCCGACCTCGGCAACCGCGCTGGCGAAGCCCACGACGCCCATCATGCTCGACACGAGCCAGATGCAGACGGTGAGCACGGCGGCGGCCGCGAACACAGCGAGCGAACGCTGGCGCTCAGAGACCGGGCTGGCATCCATGCGGCGCACGCGCTCGGGCTCGTTCATGCCCGAGAACACCAGTCCCACCGACACGATGACCGACGAGATGATCGCGTACGCGCCAAAGTTGAAGTACGACTCGAGCGTGGTAGCAGCAGTCGAGTCGACCTTGACCTGCTCGATCTGGACCTCCGCGCGCTTTGCGGCCGCGTGCTCGGCGGCCCTTGCGACGTCACCGTTGGAGGCAGCGGGTTCAAGCGCCGCCGCAGCGCCCGCGAGCGAGATCCAGCGCGAGGCCTCGGCAGACGAAAGTGCCGCCGCCATGGTGCCGGAGCCGTAGGTCACATCGAGCTTTGGCAGGGCCTCCCCCGCACGGGAAGCTGCAACAAGATCGTCCTCGAACCCCTCCGGGATAAAGAACACGCAATCGGCGCTGCCCTTGGCGCTGTTGCTCTTGGAGAGCGCGTCCGCAAGGTCGTACGTGTCCTCGCCGACGCCCGTGACCAGGTCAAAGCGCGAACCTAGGTGCTTGGTAAGCGCCCGCGAAAGATCGCTGTCGTCGCGGTCGACCACGATCACGTTGGTGTCGTAGGGCTCGTACTCGGTGAGCTGCGACGAGTTCCAGCTCACCGAGGCCGCAATGAATACGCCCATGAGCGAGATGAACACCGTATAGATAAGCAGGTAGAACGGGTGCGCCAGCGCCATGCGAAGCGCAGTCTTAAAGGTGCTCATAGCGGCTCCTTCCAAAGATCAGCGTAGCGACGGCAACAAACACCAGGGTCATGAGGACAAGCGCGCCGGCGCGAACGACAAAGGGCCCCAGGTCCTCAAAGAAATACAGGCGGTTGAACATGTCGCAGATAAGCTTGACGGGATTGAGCCAGCACTCGGCCGGGAAGGCGCGGGCGACGTCGTCGGCAAGCGCCATCGCCGGCTCGCCGTAGAGGCCGGCGAACAGGGCGCACGTGGTGGCAAAGCCCGTGAGGATGCCCGACTTGGACGCCTTGCCGCCCTTAACGGGGAGCGTCCCCACAAAAAGTCCCAGGCCCGTGGCGGCAAGCGCGGATGCGGCTCCGCCCACCAAGCACAGCCCCTCGCGCCCGCCAAAGTCGACGCCAACAACTAGGCGCACGTAGCCAATCGCGACCGCCATCGAGGCAAAGGAGACCAGCCACGAGCCCACAAAGATACCGGCCAGCGACGCCGTTTTGGAAAGGCCGCCCACGCAGCGACGCGCGCCGAGGCCAGACAGATTGGGTTGTAAATCGACGACACTCAAGGCGGCAAACTCGGCAGACATCATCGCGACCAGGCCAAAAAGCGCGTAATAGTAGATGACCGTGCCATCGGGCGTGATGCGTGTCAGGCTCACACGGCGGGTTCCGCCCTCGAGCGACAGGGCGCGCGCAACCGCCTCCTGGTCGGCGAGCGCCGCCGGGTTGTCCTGGGCAATCTGGGACATGAGCTCGGCATTTTGCGTATACGAGCTGGCCACCGTCTCGAGGATGCTACGGTCGGTGAGCACCGACGAGGCGCGCGAGCTGTCATAACTCGAAAGCAGCGTGAGCTTGGGCGTGCCCGCAGCATCGACCGTGTAGATGCCCGCGACCTCGCCGGACTTGAGCGCTTTGCGCGCGGCAGCCAAGTCTTCGTACTCGCTCACATCGAGCAGTTGATCGTCGCCCTCCTCGGCAAGCGAGGTCGCCACGTCCTTAAAGGACGAAGCGCCCCAGGCTTCGTCAGCGACAACGGCTACCGGCACTGGGTCGATCTTGCCGTCGGAGCTGAGGTTCGCAAACATAAACATGAACATCGTTGAAAGCGCAATGGGAAAGATCGCGCCCCAGACCCATGTACTCGGTCGACGCAATAGCGTCTTGAGCGTGGTGATGATGGTGTTGAACATGGCCGCCCCCTAGTCGCGCAGCTCGCGGCCGGTGATCTCGAGGAACACGTCGTTGAGGGTCGGCGGTTCGCTCCACACGCGGCCGAGCGCCACGTCGGCGGCGCGCAGCGTGTCGAGGATGTCCACCAGGTTGTGCGGACTCGCCTCGCAAGTGCAGACGAGCTCGCCGCCGGACAGCTCGACCGAAAGCACGTGCTCGAGGGCGCGCAGCCGCTCGACCGTGGCGGGCTCGACGGCGCCGACCTCGACGGTCACGCGCTCGCCCATCTGAATCATGCGCTTGAGCTCGTCGTTGGTGCCCTGCGCCAGCACACGGCCGCCGTCCATGATCATGATGCGGCTGCAGATCTGCTCGACTTCCTCCATGTAATGGCTGGTATACACCACCGTGGCGCCTTCGTCGCGCAGGCGGCAGATGCCCTCCAGGATGGCGTTGCGGCTCTGCGGATCGACTGCCACCGTGGGCTCGTCAAAGAAGATGAGCTCGGGCTTGTGCGCGATGCCGCAGGCGATGTTGAGGCGACGCGCCAGGCCACCCGAGAGCTTGCCGGGGCGAAACTTGGTAAAGTCGCCCAGCCCGACAAAGTCAATTGCCTCGTCCACCAGCGCACGGCGGCGCTTGCGGTCGTTAACGTAGAGGCTGCAGAAATAGTCGATGTTCTCGCGCACCGTGAGCTCGTCGAACACCGCCACCTGCTGCGGCACCACGCCGATGCGGCGCTTGAGGTCGTAGCGGGCGGGCGTCATGGGTTCGCCGAACAGCTCGATGGTGCCTTTGTCGTAGGCAAGCAGCTGCAGAATACAGTTGATGGACGTGGTCTTGCCCGAGCCGTTGGGGCCCAGCAGGCCAAAGATCTCGCCGGGGGCGATGCTCAGGTTAAAGTGATCGAGCGCGATAAGATCGTCGTAGCGCTTGACGAGGTTTTCGACGTGGACGATGTCTGTCATGAGGCGGCCCTCCTGTTGATTGTGGCCCGGTACGATTGCATCATCGCAGGAGTCGCCGGCGCGCGCCAGTGAGCTTTGTCACGAGTGCGGGGCTTGACCGTGCAGCCCGCCGACGCCCCCGCTTTGCCGCGCGGGAGGAATGTCACGGTTGCGCAGGCGGCCCCTCCACCACGCGCGGCTTCGCGTACAATACCCGTATGAACAGGCTTTTCGACAAATCGATCGTTCTGGCGTGCTGCATTGCGGCCGCCACGGGCCTTGCTGTGGACGCTCGCCTGGTCGCGGCGTTTTGCCTTGGCGTTATCGCCACCTCGCTGGCCGAGGTCGCAAAGGGGGAACGCACACGCCGTGTAAGCAAGGCCGCGAGTTACGCTTACATCATCGCGGCCGTCTTTGCGCCGCCGTTTGTGCCGTTTGCGCCTCTCGCCCTCTATGACATTGCGCGGCGCGTGCGCCGTGAACACGTTTGGGTCGCGTTGGGCATTGGCGTCGCCTTTGTCTTCGCACTCGTCGCGGACCTACGCGCCGACGCGCTCACCGCCCGAACGCTTCTACTGACCGCCATCCTTTCAGTTGCCGCCACCTTGTTATCGCTACGTACCGCCCAGTTGGAGCGCGAGCAGCAGCGCATGCGCCGCATCCGCGACGAGCTGCAGGAACGAGCTCTCGCGCTCGAAGCGCGCAACCGCGACCTTGCCGATCGCCAGGACTACGAAGTCGAGCTCGCGACACTCGCCGAACGCGCCCGTATCGCGCGCGAGATCCACGATAACGTCGGCCACCAGCTCACGCGCGCCTCGCTGCAGACCGAGGCCCTGCGCGTCGTGCACGCCGACGAGCCCAGGGTTGCCGCCGATTTCGCCGACGTCAAACGCACGGTTGACGAGGCGCTCCAGCTTGTGCGCACCAGCGTCCATGCGCTCAACGACAACGCCGTCGACCTTTCCGTGCAGCTCGAACGCATTGTCGAAGGCGCGCGCTCGGACGGCGGTCCGCAGATTGAGCTTGAAGTTATGGCCGAGCATGCACCCGCAAACGTCGCCAACTGCTTTGCGGCGGTCCTACGCGAGGCGCTCTCCAACACCATGCGCCACGCTTGCGCCCATGCTGTCACTGTACGATGCATGGAGCATCCGTCGTTTTACCAGCTCATCGTTACCGACGATGGCACGGGCGGGGTCCAAGCAAGCAGCCGCGGCGCCGCGGAGGGCATGGGGCTCGCCTCCATGCGCGAGCGCATCGAGGCGCTTGGCGGCACCTTCACCGCCGGCCCGCGTGCCAGCGCCGGCGGCTGGCGCGTGTTTGCCACCGTTCCCAAACAGCAAGGAGATGAGGGCCGATGAGGCTCATCGTTGTCGACGACGACCGCTTGGTGGTCGATTCGCTCAAGATTATCCTGGGCGCCCAGCCGCAGATCGAAGTGGTGGGCACCGGTGCCAACGGCAACGATGCGGTTTCGCTCTATGCCGAACACGCGCCCGATATCGCACTGCTCGACATTCAGATGCCGGGGCGTGACGGACTTTCGGCGGCACGCGAGATCCTTGAGCGCGACCCTTCGGCGCGCGTGGTGTTTCTGACGACATTCTCGGATGACGAGTACATTGTGTCGGCGCTCAAACTGGGCGCCCGCGGCTACCTGATCAAGACCGATGTCGCCGCCATTCCGCCGGCGTTGACGCAGGTCATGGACGGCAAACGTGTGCTCGAGGGTAAGGCGATCGAGGACATCAACTTTGATGGGGCGGGTGCCGCGGCGGGCATGCCCCGCCGGCCCGCCGCCTTTGCCAGCCTGACCGACCGTGAGTTCGAAGTCGCCGAGCTCATCGCCCGCGGCCTCGACAACAAGGAGATCGCCGCCACCGCCTATATGGGCGAAGGCACCGTGCGCAACCACATCAGCTCGATCCTTGCCAAAATGGGCCTGCGCAACCGCACGCAGATTGCCATCGCCTACCTGCGAGGGTAATTACCCAGCGACCGACCGCCCCGGCAGAGTAAAATGGCTGTCACCGATTTAATACCATTTCGAGACTATGTCGGTTTACTACGATGAATCGCCCACCTTCGACCACAGCAAATTGCGCACTTGCAAAACCGCAGGTAGAGCGCTTGCAATATTTAGAAAAATGCAGTCATGGTCGGGAATGTCGAATTCATCGTAGTAAACCGACATAGTTTTGTTCGGGCGGCCCTGCACGAGCACCTCCACAAACCTCGCGGGACCAAAATGATCCCTTTTCTTCCGCCCGCGGAGATCGGCAGACAGGTCACGCGGCAGCCATCGCAAGGCCAAAATGATCCGTTTTTCTCCGTCCCCGAGGGATCAGGGGCTGGTACTGATATGGTGCCATTTCATAACTATGTCGGATTACGGGGCTAAAGCCGGAGCCCTCATCCATACCTTCATTTTTTCAAAAACGGCAAGCTATCTACCTGCGGTTTTATTTTCGTGGTCTTCGATATGGTTGGGGATTCGCAATCCAGTCCCGTAATCCGGCATAGTTTTATTCGTAGCGGCCCAACCGCGCGTTCACGCGCGGGGCCGGTGGGGCAATTTTGCCCCACCGGCCCCTATTCCAGCTCTATTCCAGCGCTACTCCGGCTTAGTTTCTACCGTGGGAGTCTTATCCGCCGCAACTGGAGTGCGGGCGGTATCCATAGTCAGGCAGTGCTTGGGACAGCTTTCGATGCACTCGCCGCACACCACGCAGGCGTACGGGTCAATCGACCAGGCGCCGCCTTTGCGATCGACCGCGAGCGCGCCCGCCGGGCAGCGACGCGCGCACATGCCGCAGCAAATGCACACGTCCATGTCGTTAACGATATGTCCGCGCAAGCGCTCGGGCGTCGTCAGTTTCTCCTGCGGATAGCACACCGTGACCGGCTGCTTGACCATAGAGCCCAAGGCCGTCTTGGCAAATGTCAGTAAACTCATGCCGCGTCTACCTTTCCGTGCAGCTAATGCAGGGGTCGATGGTCAGGATAATCATAGGAACGTTGGCAAGGAGCACGCCCTGCAGCGCATGTGTCAGACCCGCCAGGTTTTGCGACGTCGGCGTTCGCACGCGAAAACGGTCCAGATTCTTGGTGCCGTTACCGCGCACATAGTAGTACGCCTCGCCGCGCGGCTGCTCAATCACAACCTCGCCGCGCGCGCCGTCGGCCGGCGTGAGCTTGGTGCGCCCGCCGATACCGTCGTGCGGGATCTTGCCCACAAGCTCCTTGATGATGTCCATGGCCTGCGTGACCTCGGCACAACGCACCTGGCAGCGGGCATAGCAGTCGCCGTCGGTAGCAACGATGGGCTCAAATGCTGCCAGGCCTGCATAGGCACCGTCGCCAAACATGCGCACGTCGTAATCCACGCCCGAGGCGCGACCGAACGGGCCGACCATCGACAGATTCAGCGCGTCCTTCTTGCTGATCACGCCCACGCCATGCAGGCGCTCGCCGCAGCTATTGTCGTCCAAAAACGTATGCACCAGGGCCTCGTAGTCGGGACGCATGGCATCGAGCGTCTGGACAATACCCGCCAGCTCGGAGTCCTCAATGTCGTGCTTAAGGCCGCCGATCTCGTTGATCGACAGAATCACGCGACCACCGCACGTGCTCTCGAAGATCTTGAGAATCTGCTCGCGCAGCGTCCACGAACGATAGAACAGCGCCTCGAAGCCAAAGGCATCGGCGAGCAGGCCCAGCCACAGCAGATGCGAGTGGATGCGCGAAAGCTCGTGCAAAATGGTGCGGATATACTGCGCGCGGCCGGGCACCTCGATGTCGAGCATGCGCTCGCAGGCGCTGGCATAGCCATAGCTGTGGCCCACGGCGCAGATGCCGCAGATGCGCTCGGCGATGTAGCCAAACTGGTGCATGTCGCGCTTTTCGGTGAGCTTCTCGAGTCCGCGGTGCACAAAGCCGATCTGCGGAATTGCCTCGATGACGCGGTCGTCCTCGATCACCAGGTCCAGATGAAGCGGCTCGGGCAGCACCGGGTGTTGCGGGCCAAACGGAATAACGGAGCGATGTGCCATGGACCTTACGCCTCCTTTTTCTGCTTGTCGCGGGCGGCCTTGGCGGCAAGCGCCGCGCGGACCTTGGCCGCTTTCTCGGGATCCATGGCGGCGAGCTTTGCCTCCAGCTCGGCGGCCTTGAGCGCGGCCTTCGCAGCAGCTTCATCGTGTTGAGTATAGGAGCCGGCAGTCGCAGCGGACTGGGCGACGGCAGCGCCCGCAGCATCGCCGGCGCCTGCGGCGCCCTCCCCCGCAGCAGCGGCGGCAGCGGCCTTCTCGGCCGCAGCCTTGCGCGCCTTGGCCTCTGCGGCGGCACGGACCTTCATGGCTTTCTCGCGCGCGGCCTTCACCTCGGGTGTGATAACGCTCATGGGCTCGGCAGTCGAGACCTGGTAGAAAAAGCCCTTAAAGTCGATCTGCATATCGGCAATGGCAAGCCCAAACAGATCGTGTGCCTCGTTCTCAAACGGGAACACCGCCGGATAGTACGAGCTGATGGACGGAATCTCCTGATTCTGGTCGATGCCCTCAACCACAAGGTTCTCGATCGCATAGCTGCCGTCCTGAGCGCTCTGCTCCTGAGCAGCACGAACGTTAATAAACGTATAGACCAGGCGATACGTGCCGTCGTCGACGTTGCGCTCGGCGTGCATCTGCACAAAGCGCGCGCCGACGCCCTTGAGCGCCTGGACATGCGACAGGAGCTCGTCGATCCCGACGGTGGTATAGATAGCCTTTTGCATTACTCGGCCTCCTTTGCAGCGGCGGGCGTCTCAGCAGATGCGTCGCCAGCGACGGGCGCGGCGGGCTTCCCGGCAGGCGCGTCACCGGCACCGTCAGCCCCGGCCCCCGCAGCCACAAACCCGTCCTCGCCCAGCTCAACGCCACCGTCCCAGGTAGCGGCACCGCCCACGGTGAGCGGGTCGCCGCCAGCACGCATCACGGCCTCCTTCTGGTCCAGGATGCCGCACGCCTCCACGATGGCATCAATCACCGTCTCGGGACGAATGGCGCACCCGGGCGCGTATACGTCCACGGGAATCGCGCGGTCCACGCCTCCGATCACGTTGTAGGCATCGCGGAATACGCCGCCCGAGCACGCGCAGATGCCGCACGCCACCACGCACTTGGGCTCGAGCATCTGGTTGTAGATCTGGCGCACGACGGGCAGGTTCTGGGCATTGACCGACCCCGTCACCAAAAAGATGTCCGCATGCTTGGGGTTGCCGGTGTTGACCACGCCAAAGCGCTCCGCATCGAACAGCGGCGTGAGCGAGGCCAGCACCTCGATATCGCATCCGTTGCAGCTCGAGCCGTCGTAATGAATAACCCACGGCGAGCGCGACATTTTATGATCCATGGATGCCGCCTCCTAAATAAACACGTCGACGAGGATGGGCATAAGGTTGAGCAGGCCAAACACCAGCGCCACGCCCCAGCCGAGCTTAAAGCAGCTGCGCCAGGTGCTGCGTGCGAAGGTGTTGTCGATCAGCACCTCGACAAAATATGTCGCAGCCATCACGACCAGGGCCACGACCCAGCTCACCGGGTTGTCCCAGACAAAGAACATGCCCACCCACATCAAAAACAGCACGGTCTCGCACCAGTGCATAAGGGTCATCTTGGCCAGCGTGCCGCCGCTCATCTCGGTGGCGACGCCCTGGACGATCTCCTGGTGCGCGTGATGCGAGTACGAAAGGTCAAACGGCGACTTGCGCAGCTTGATGGTAAGCACCGCGAGCAGTGCGAGGAAAATGGGCGCGCTGTACACGATGATGGGGGCCGACTGCCCCGTCACGGCAATGGAATCGAAGCTATCGGTGGCAAGGTACAGGCCCACGCTCATCAGCAGAACGGCGGGCTCGTAACTCATGACCTGCAGCAGCTCGCGGTCGGCGCCAACCTGGGCAAACGGACTTTGCGTCGAGGCGGACGCCAGCACCACAAAGATCGCGGCGAGCGTAACCATAAAGGCGCACAGCAACGTGTTGGAGCCCGACACAAAGATGCCGCCGCCCACCACGGTAAAGATGAGCGCGCACGCCATGTAGGTATCGTCCATGGTGTTTACGCTGGCAGGGGCTTTGCGCAGCAGCTTGGCAACGTCGTAGAAAGGCTGGAGCAGGCGCGGGCCCACGCGGCCCTGCATACGGGCCGAAAGTTTGCGGTCAACGCCGTCGATCAGGCCACCAACCAAAGGCGCCAGCAGGGCAAACACCACGGTACCAATAAATATGCCCACGACGCCCGAGCCTTCAAAATACTTGCCGCGCAGCACCGAGGGCGCACTCATGGCAAGCCGCTCGGGCCCAATCCACGCGCAACACAGCAGCGCAAACAAGATAATACTGCAGCACACGACGCTACCCGCGGGACCAATACGCTTCTCGCCAAGGGCGTCCTCCGAGTACCAATTGCGCTTTTCAGCCTTTACCTCGTGTCCCATCGAGCCGCGGAAATGGCGATATTTATCGGTTCCCACGCCCGAAAGGTACACGTTGACGTGCGGCTTATTGCTCACGCGGAATGAAGTCAGCAGCACCACGGCGATAAACGCCACGATAACCACCATCAGATACATGGCGTCCTTGCCGATAACGTACGGCACGCGGCCAAACACCATGGCCAAGTAAGGCGACACCAGACCGCTCGAGATAACCGGGAACGCCACGCAGCACAGAATCAGCAGCGCGGCGATGGTGTTGAGGGCCATCCATTCGGTCTTATGAACATTGACCTCAACGTTTTGAGCCGTGGGGTCGACGCCCGAAAGCTTGGCAAGCCACTTGCCCCAGAAGTAAAACGTCGCGGCCGAGCCAAAGGCCAGAACCATGATCATGAGCACGTTGCCGGTCTGGGCAAACGCCACCAGGGCGCCCCACTTGGACACGAGCATGCCAAACGGCGCCACAAACATGCCCATGATGCCCAGCATCATCAGGCGCGTCAGGTGCGGCATGCGGCTGAACATACCGTCCATGTCCTCGATATTGCGGCTGCCGATATGATGCTCGGCCGTGCCCACGCACAGGAACAGCAACGACTTTGCCACCGTGTGGAACAGGATCAGGAAGATGGCCGCCCATACGGCCTCGGGCGCGCCGACACCCAAGCAGGCACTGATGAGGCCCAAGTTGGAAATGGTGGAGTACGCGAGCACACGCTTGGCGTTGCTCTGCGAGATGGCCATGAGGGCAGCGAGCAAAAACGTGATGGCACCCACACTCGTGACCATAAAGCCGGTCACGGGATAGATGGCATAGAGCGGGCTCATCTTGACCATCAGGAACACGCCGGCTTTGACCATGGTTGACGAGTGCAGCAGGGCGCTCGTGGGCGTGGGGGCAACCATGGCGCCCAGCAGCCAAGTGTGGAACGGCATCTGTGCGGCCTTGGTAAGGGCGGCGAGCGATAGCAGGACGACCGGCATCACCAGCAGTGCGGACTGCGCGGTACCGGCGCCGGAAAGCTCGATCATGCCCGAGATGGTCAGCGGCATGCCGTTGACGTGCAGAAACATAAGGCCCGCCAAAAACGCGATGCCGCCCAGCATGTTGAGGATGATCTGGGTGAAGGCGTTTTTGATGGCCTCGGGCGTGCGCGTGTAGCCAATCATGAGGAACGAGCACACGGTGGTGATTTCCCAGCCGCAGAACAGCCACTCAAGGTTGTCGCTCGTCACGATGACGAACATGGCCGAGAGGAACAGGAACATGAGCGCCAGGAACTGCGGGCGACGGTCGGGCGCGGTCTGCCCGCGCAGCGCGGCCTCGTGCTCGTCATGGGCCTGGAAGTCCTTCATGTAGCCCAGGGCATACACGCAGATAAGGCTGCCGACAATGCCAACGGCGAGCACCATGATCACACTCATGTAGTCCAGGTAGAGCGGGGTTGCGGTGACGGCTTCGGTCGCGGGCAGCGTCATGGCTGCAAAGGCGAGCGAGCCCACCAGTTGGACTATGCCGAGCACCGTGGTGAGCGCGTTCCTATATTTGTACGCGTTGTATAGGATGACGGCGCACAGGATGACGTCGATGACGGAGCTGATGATCGAGAGCACATGCGAGGTACCGGGGGCAACCTCAAAGCTCTGCGGACCCGTGCCAAAAAACATGACGGCGACTACAACCGTCACCGCCATAATAATGCCGGAACCTATGAGCCCCACCGCATCGCGGGCGCGGTCACCGCGCGCGAGCAGCATGCTCAGCGCCGGTACCAGCGGAAACAGGGTAAGGAAATACAGTAGCGTCATACCATCACTCCCCCATGCAAAAACGCTGCAATTGTTTAACGTTATAGCTCAATTGAGGAGCAGCGGCGGCAGGTTTTCGGTCAACTGGGGAGTTTTAGGCGTACGGGGTAAGGGCACGTCCGCTTTGGAGCAGTGGGGCGACGCTCCCCTATCGCAGCGACAGGCGCGCGGGCCACTGCGCGCGGTTTATTGGCCACTTTGGAGGATGTCCCGACAGGCTCGCGCCGGTCCAAAAAGTTGGCGCGGCAAGAAAAATGCGCCCCTATGGGCGCACCATCCCGTTTGCTATTCCGCCTTTTTAACGCGCGGCTTGCGACCGCGCGGCTTATCGACCAGTGCGGCCTCACCGCTCTCGCGGTACTGACGGCACCAAGCCTTGACCGAAGACTCGCTGGGAATCTTGTGCTTGATCATGGCCTCGCGAACCGTCAAGCCGTTTTCCAGACGGTCCTTAACCACAGCGAGCTTTACGTCGTACGAGTAGGTGTGATGATGCGAACCGGCATTGAGAACGGCGTCGGCACCGCCCACGGCATACGCGCGGGCCCACTGACGAGCCGTGGCCTGGGGAATGCCAAGCTCCGCGGCGAGGGCGCGATGACCGACCCCCTCTTGGAGGATCTCGACGGCGCGCTGCCTAACCTCGGGCGCATGCGTGCGAGTCCTAGTTGCTTCCGACATACCTGCCACTTCTTAGCCTTAACCGTTAATCTGCTTTCTTACGTGCAAGTTAGATAGTAGCATTTTACTGTTTGCTCAAAGCAGTTAATTATAATAGACGCGGCGTTATCTGGGCATTTGGCACCAAATTACGACATTTCTTTATCGATTATTTACGCTGGTAGCTGACTCGCAGCTAATCGTCATTCGCTTGTCAACAAAATTGGCATCTCTTTATGTCCTTTGATATAGAGGATATAGTTATTAACCCCTCCCCCAATAATTTTGAGTGATCTGCGAGGCAGTAGACGTCCTCACTCCTCATGGTTACCGCGCATTGCCATCCACCGGAGCAAAACAAAAAGGGCGGGACCTGCTGCGCTTGCAGGCCCCGCACCGGTTGACACCCGACGGGGCACAGCCGGGCGAGACGGATCCGTGCTACCGCCCCGCCTGGCCGCGATGTTCAACTACAGCTCGTTGGCCGCGTGATACGCCGTGCGAATGGCGCTCGCAATGTCGGCGGTGCGCTCACCCGAGCAGTCGCCCACGCAGGTCACGGGCACCGTCACGCCATCCAGGTCAAACGCGTTGGCCTTGGAGCCCACGGCCATCACCACGTAATCGCAGGCGATCTTCACCGGCTCCTCGGCGCCGTCCTCGGTGGTGCGAACAGCCTCCACGCCCTCGTCGGTAATGGCGGTCAGGCGGGTCTTCACGTGCTGCTCCACGTTGTGCTCGGCAAAGTCGCTCATAATCAGCGGCAGAATGGTCTCGGACTCGCCCGCGGCAATCTTGTCGAGCATCTCCACGATCGCCACCTCGCAGCCGTGCTGCAGCAGATACTCGGCGGTCTCGGTGCCCACCAGGCCACCGCCAATGACGGCGACGCGGCCGCTGAGCTCCACCTTGCCGGCCAGCACGTCCCAGCTCGAGACGACCTTGTCCGAGTCGCCACCCGGAACGGGGATGACCACGTCGTGCGCGCCCACAGCCACAATCGCGGCATCGGCGGCGTTGAGGTCCGCGGGGCTAGCGACGTGGTTGAGCTCGACCTTCACGCCCAGGCCAGGCAGAATCTTCTCGTAGTACTCGACCGAGCGCATGATCTCGTCCTTGCGCGGAGGCGCAGCCGCCAGCACAATCTGGCCGCCCAAGTGATCGCTCGCCTCGTAGATGGTCACGTCGTAGCCGCGCTTGGCCGCCACGCGTGCGGCCTCCAGGCCGGCGATGCCGCCGCCCACCACGGCGATCTTCTTGTCGCCCTCGCCCGGCTTAATGGCGATGGTCGCCTCGTCGCCGTTCTCGGCATTGAGCACGCACGAGATGTACTTGCGATTTTGAATCGCGTCGACGCAGCCCTTGTTGCAGTTGAGGCACTCGCGGATGGGCTCACCCGTGGCGGCCTTCAGCGCAATGTCGGGGTCGCACATGAGCGAGCGGCCATAGGCGATGATATCGGCCGCGCCGTCTTCCAGAATCTTCTCGCCGGCCTCAACCGAGACAACGCGGCCGACGGTTGCCACCGGCACGGAGACCAGGGCCTTGACGCGCTCGGCCACGGGCAGCGTCCAGTTGTAGGGCATGGCGCCCATGGGCGGAATGGTGTCGCCCATGTTGCCGGTGTGGTTGGCCTGTGCGACCTGAATCATATCGATGCCCGCGCCCTCGAGCAGCTTGGCAAACTCGCAGGCCTCGTCGGGCTGCAGGCCACCCTTGCCGCGCGGCGTGCCGTCGGGGTTCTCCATGATCACGGGGAGCTTGTACTCCACCATCAGCTGCGGCGCGGCTTCCTTAATGGCGGCGACGACCTCCAGCGCGTAGCGGACGCGGTTCTCGAACGAGCCGCCGTACTCGTCGGCGCGCTGGTTGAGGATGGCCGAGCACAGCGAACCCACCAAGCGGTCGCCGTGGACCTCGATGGCGTCGATGCCGGCCTGCTCCGCGCGGGCGGCCGAGGCGGCGATGGCCTCCTTGATCTGGGTGAGCTGCTCTACGCTCGCCTCGTTCACAAAGTGCTGCATGTCGTGGTGCAGCTTGGCGTAGGCCTGGTTGCGGATCTCGTTGGACTCGGCCATCTTGGCGGCAAAGGTCTCCTCGTCGCCGGCGGCCTTGGCCTCCTGCGCGGCCTTGGCGGCAGCCATGGAGCCCATGACCATGCGGCCGACACCGGGCACATCGTACTCGGGGTGGAACAGCTGCAGCGCGACCTTGGCGCCGTGCTTGTGGACGGCATCGGCCAGCGCCTTAAACGTGGGGATCTGGGCGTCGGTTGCCAGCTTGGGCGTGGGGCTTGCGGTCATGACGGGAGCGACGTCGCCGATGACGATGTAGCTCACGCCGCCACGGGCCAAGCGCTCGTAAAAAGCCAGGCTGCGCTCGCCGATGGAACCGTCACGCTCCTCGTAGCCGGTGGTCAGCGGCGGAAACATAATGCGGTTCTTGAGCTCAAGGGGGCCAACCGTAATGGGCTGGAGCAGCTTGGATGCAGGTGCGGTCATGGATATTCCTCTCTTGTAGGCGCGGCGGCGATGATGCCGCGTAGTTGTCTAGAGGATATGGCATGGGGGCACAGCGGCACAACGAAAATCGGCGGACAGCAGGTAGCGGCAGGTGGATGGGGATGGGCGGGGCGGCCCGTCGGTTTATCTCAATCTGTAACAGTTACGCGGCAAAACTGGGTCTTACTGTTACAGATCAAGATATTCCTCTCGACCCATCCTCAACAATCTCGATCTGTAACAGCTAGGCCCACTTTTGACCCCTACCTGTTACAGATCGAGACAAACCAAACCCGCCTGCTAGAAAATCTCAATCTATAACAACAACTCGGCAAAATCCGTCCCTCGTGTTACAGATTTAGACAAACACGACCCAACCCACCGGTATATCTCGATCTGTAACACCCAGCCGCCTAAATCGGGTCTAGATGTTACAGATCGAGATTTTGTTTGAGAGGCCGAGAATTGGACCGAAAACACGGTCCCGGAATAACAAAAAAGCTCGCCGGCTAGGCCGACGAGCTGCAAGTTCTTGGTCGCGGGGGCAGGATTTGAACCTACGACCTCCGGGTTATGAGCCCGGCGAGCTACCAGACTGCTCCACCCCGCAATGTCTGGGCGCCTCATGTGCGCAAGAAAGAATATTACGCGGGAGTTCGGTAAACGGCAAGGAAAATCTCGTAGAGCATAATTCCTTCATATTTAAACCCCTCAGCCCCTATCACCGTAAACGAATCGCAGCCGAGCGCCGTCGACGGCACGTATACAATGGTACGCGTCCTTTTATGCCAACACCGGGAGTAGACATGCTGCTCGCTATCGATATGGGAAACACGCAGACGGCCATGGGGCTGTTTGACGGAGACGAGCTGGTGCAGTCGTGGCGCATGCCCACCGACCGCTCCTATACCGCCGACGAGATCCATGTGCGCCTGATGGGCTTCTTTAAGATGTACGGCCTCTCGCTCGACGCGGTCGACGCGATCGCCTTCGCCGGCGTGGTGCCGCAGCTCTCGCGCGAGTGGCACACTGTGGCCGACCGCATTGCCGCGGACGCCATCGTTATCGGGCCGCAGACGGCCGCGGTGACCAAGTTGCGCGCGGCGCGTCCCCAGGCCGTAGGCGCCGATCGCGTCGCTAACGCCGTTGCGGCCGAGACCTTCTACGGCGCGCCGGCAATCGTGGTGGACTTTGGCACCGCGACCAATATCGACGTCATCGATGAGGACGGTTATTACATTGGTGGAGCGATTGCGCCGGGCATCCGCATTTCGATGGACGCGCTCGCCGCCCGAGCCGCCAAGCTCGCCAGCGTTCCGCTCGAGGCGCCCGAGCATGCCATCGGCCGCGATACCGAGGAGTGCATCAAGGTGGGCGCCGTGACGGGCGCCGCCGCCATGGCCGAGGGCCTGGTCGCGCGCATGAAGCGCGAGCTAGGGCGCGAGGATGCCACCGTTATCGCCACGGGCGGCCTCGCCAGCATCGTCGCCGATTCGACCGACGCCTTCGACATAGTCGACGGCCAACTCACCATCAAAGGCATCTGCGAAATCTACCGCCGCATGCAGGAGCTGGGATAGAGCAGGGGCTTAAGTCAAGCACGCCCGATGCCACAGTCCCCGCAAATGCTCGCCAAGCCTATTCCTCAAAATCGAAAAATTTTCAGTTTTGAGGAATAGGTCCGAGGTGCTACCCCGCAGTCACGCAAAGCCCTCCCCGGCACAGGCCGAAGAGGGCTTCGTTGTCATCGTTGTCTTTGAGCGCGGGCGCCTCGCGTTACAGTCCGCGAATCCGTACGGCCTCAGGCGGAAACTCCTGCTCGCCGGCATCGGTCTTGATGGTCGCGCGACCCCAGATGTCCAGGCCCGCAAACACACCGACCGCAAGCGGCAAGCCGTTGGGCGACACCGCCGCAACTTGGCGACCGAGCAGCGGCACCATATCGAAGTACTCGCCCAACACGGGGGCCAACGGCCCTGCGGCGCCTTGCGGCGTGTTGGCAACAACCGCCCAGGCGTCCACGCGGGCCAGCACGGCGGCGGCCAGCGCCTCGACCAGCGCTTCGTCAGCCACGTCCACACCAAGCTCGCTCAACGCCGAACGCTCAATATCCACCGTCACGGCACCGAACATGCCCGCGGCACCGGCACCGCCGTTCACGGCAACACGCGCGAGCGACGTCTCAAACGCAGGCGCACCGCACACGATATCGCTCGGCCACCGGATACCCACCTTGCCGGCAAGGCCCAGGCCCGGCGTCGACGCCGTGCCCGCGAGCGCGTCCATCATGCCCATCGCCGCCACAAACGGCAGGCCGTGGAAGGCATGCATATTCACGTCCGGGCGCACGACCAGCGAAAACGTCAACGACGCCTCGCCCGCGCTCCAAGCGCACCAGCCCGCGGACACACCCTCGCGACCCGCGTCGCGCGCGGCGTCAAGCTCGGTGCCGGCGGCTACAACATTCATCTCAATCATCTACATACGCCCCAATTCGCCCACGATATGGCCCACGCGGTCCTCGGGCTCCTTGACCTCGACACCGTTGTAGCGGAAGAACCGCGCCGGGTCGTGCATCAGATCCTCGAGCGGCACCAGTACAAAGTCGCGCTCGCCAATGAGTGGATGCGGCAGGCGCAGCTTTTTGCCGCCATGGATCTCGCCGTCCATCCACAGCAGGTCCAGGTCGATGGTGCGCGGACCGTTGACCTTGGCCTTCTTGGAGCGGTCGCGCCCCAGCTCAGCCTCGATCTTCATAAGCTCGTCGAGCAGCACCAGCGGCGCCAGCTCGGTCTTGATCTCGATGACGGCGTTGGCAAACGCATCTTGGCGCGTCTCGTAGGCCGGCTCGCTCTCGTAGATGCGCGAGCAGTTGGACACGCAGGTGAGCGGAATCTCGGCGATCATGTCGCGTGCGGCGCGGATGTTGTCGCAACGATGCCCCAGGTTGGAGCCCACGGCCACAAACGCACGGCGCGGCTGCGGCTTGGCGACAGCCCAGTAGCCGTTCAGGAAGTGCGCAAAGCCAGTGACGTCGTGCACGCGCACGATGTTGGCACCGGCCTGGATAGCGCCCAGGCATACGCCAAACGTGGCGGCATCGCGCGCGGCGGCCTCGGTCACGCCCGAGACGGCGCCCACAAAACGCTTGCGCGACACGGCGCACATGAGCGGATAGCCCAGCGACGCCATCTTGGCGGTCTCACGCTGGATGACGATATCCTCGTTGGCCGTCTTGCCAAAGCCCGGGCCGGGATCGATGCAGATGCGGTCGCGCGACACGCCGGCATGGATGAGCGTGCGGGCCTGGTCGGACAGAAAGCCCATGACACGGCGCATGATGGGCGCCGAATCAGGCAGGGTAAAGCGGCGGAGCTGCGAGGTGGGCACGTAGGCTTCCTCGCGGCGGGCACTGCGGCGCATCATGGCTGCCAGGTGGTCATTGGGCTCCGGCGCGGGCTCAGGGGTCGCGACGGCCTCGGCGACAGGGATAGCCTGCTCGGCGGCCGGTGCCTCCTGCTTCTGCTCGTCCGTAGGCTCGGGTGCAGGCTCCGGATCGCCGAACGGCAGCGAGGGCTGCACCACGCCACCCGGGAGCTTTGCCTCCGTCTTGGGCTCGCCCAGCAACTTGCCACGGCGACGGCGGGCAGGCTTCTCGGCCTCGCGCGCAGCCTCGGCGGCCGCCTCGCGCGCCTTTTCGGCAACAAACGCCGCGGCCGAGGTATCGAGCTGCACCGTTGCATGCGCGCGCGTAGGCGCCGCGACCTCACCGGCATGCATCACGATGACGCCGCAGATGCTCGTCGCGACAAACTCGACCATCTTGGGGTCGGTGAAGCCCGTCACGTCGTTGACGATCGAGGCGCCGCAGCGCACGGCCGCCTTGGCAACCGCCACGTGGCGCGTGTCGATCGAGACGATGGCACCCTCTTTGGCCAGCGCGCGTACCACGGGCAGCACGCGGCGAGCCTCCTCGTCGGGGTTGACCGGGGTAAAGCCAGGACGCGTGGACTCGCCGCCCACGTCGATGATGTCGGCACCGGCGTCGAGCATCGCCAGGCCGTACTCGATGGCGGCATCCGGGTCGAAGTGCTCACCGCCATCGCTAAACGAATCGGGCGTCACGTTGAGGACGCCCATGATGCGCGGGCGGTCAAAGCTGAGCTCGTACTTTCCGCACCGCCATGTCTTGCTATCGTTCGCCATGAACATCCTCCTAAAATGCCCGCGCCGCCGCGCTTGGGCGCTGGCGGCGGGGTCGCTTTGCAATCAGTCTTTCTATTGTATCCGCGTACACGGGCTAGAACGCAAACGCGGCCGCGATGTCGCAAGAAATCAGCAGGTCGGCATTTGCATCCTGATCGGTGGGAGCAAGATTGCAAATGGCCAGCGTATCGCCGGTAAAGTAGCGCGTAAGGCCCGCCGCCGGATACACCACGAGCGAGGTCCCGCCCACAATGAGGGCATCGGCCGCGGCGATGGCGGCAACGGCGCCGGTCAGCACATGCTCGTCGAGAGGCTCCTCGTAGAGCACCACATCGGGCTTAATGCGCCCGCCGCACGCAGGGCACACAGGCACGCCCGCGGCGTCCTCGTGCTCGCGCAAGCAAATCCACTCGGCGCTATAAACCGCGCCGCACGACTGGCAAATGTTGCGATGGACCGAGCCGTGCAGCTCGAACACACGCTGCGAGCCGGCCATCTGATGCAGACCGTCAATGTTTTGCGTCACCACGGCATTTAGCTTGCCGGCGCGCTCCAGCTCGGCCAGCTTGGTGTGGCAGCGGTTGGGCTTGGCGCCAAGCGCGATCATCTTGGTGCGGTAGAAGTCGAAAAACTCGGCCGGATGCGCCTCGTAAAAGCTATGCGAGAGCATGGTCTCGGGCGGGTAGGCAAACTGCTGGTGATACAAGCCGTCCACGCTGCGGAAATCGGGGATGCCGCTCGCCGTGGAAACGCCCGCGCCGCCAAAGAAGACCACGCGCTTGTGGGTGCCAAACAGCTCCGCCAGCGCGGCGGAGGCCTGCTTGGGATCCGTTATCGCCTGCGTCATATGAGTCCTCCGTCCTTGTTGGTCGGGCAGCGTCGGACGACATCCCGGCATACGGCCTTTGAGTCAGCACGCGCGGAGCCCACCACCGCCCCTGTTGCGCTAATCTTAAGCCTGCCAACCCCGTCGAAAGGACACCATGCCTCAGACTTACACTTTCGCCTCGTGGAACGTCAACGGCCTGCGCGCCGTGCTCAAAAAGGACCCGAGCTTTATCCAGATCGCGCAAGAACTCGACGTCGATATCTTGGCGCTGCAGGAGACCAAGCTGCAGGAGGGGCAGGTCGATATTGACCTGCCCGGCTATCATCAAACCTGGAGCTATGCCGAGCGCAAAGGCTATTCGGGCACTGCGGTCTTTAGCCGCCAGGAACCGCTGCGCGTATTGCGCGCCGACGCGCTGCTGCCTTATGCCGGCGAGGGCGAGGCGGCCGAGCTCGTCGCCCAAGCCGCAACCGAGGGCCGCGTCTGCACGCTCGAGTTCGACAAGTTTTGGTTTGTCGACGTCTACACGCCTAACGCCCAAAATGAGCTCGCGCGCATCGACGTGCGCATGGCCTGGGACGATGCCTATCGCGACTTTTTGAGCGCGCTTGAGCGTGAGACCGGCAAGCCCGTTGTAACCTGTGGCGACTTTAACGTGGCGCACGAGGAAATCGACCTTAAGAACCCCAAGTCCAACCGCGGCAACGCCGGCTTTTCGGACGAGGAGCGCGGCAAGTTTACCGAGCTGCTCAACGCCGGTTTTACCGACACCTGGCGCGCGGCCAATCCTGACGTCGAGGGCGTCTACAGCTGGTGGAGCTACCGCTTTAATGCCCGCAAGAACAACGCAGGCTGGCGCATCGATTACTTCCTGGTGAGCGACGCAATCGCCGGCAATGTGTGCGACACCGGTATCCGTGGCGACATCTTTGGCAGCGACCACTGTCCCGTCACCCTCACCCTAGAGTTCTAGCCCCAACTGACCCCCTGGGGACGGAGGAAAAGGGATCATCTGACCTCGTCCCCCTATAAGTTGCGGTGGAATAGTTCCTGCTTCGGCCCCAAACAGCCAAAAACGAGAACTATTCCACCGCAAGTTCGTAAGGGAACGCAGCCAGCCCTACAGCCCGTATTTCACGACGACTCGGTTGATCCGTCGACACCAGGGCTTATACAGGGCAGCCAAGAACACGCAGGTCGCAAGGCCGTGCGTGATATCGAACGGCACCGCCGTGGCAAAACGCGCCACGGCGCCCGCCCACGTGAGCGGCTGCACAAAACCGATGATGTCGTAGGCGTTGATCACCACGCCGTACAGCAAACCCGAAGCAAAGCCGTAGGTCAGCAGCGCCGGCATACGCACGGCGCCATCGGCGCGATCAAAAGCGCCGGCATGCGCCAGCGCACCGCCAACGTATCCCACGAGCCCCCAGGCATACATCTGCCACGGCGTCCACATGCCCTGCCCAAAAAAGAAATTGCTGGTCAGCGCCGCCAACGCACCGACCATAAAGCCGTTACGACGACCGAGTGTCGCCCCGGCGATAATGGCGATGGCACTCACGGGTTTAAAGTCGGGAATGGGTCCAAACAGGATGCGCCCCGCCGCCGCCAGCGCCGCCAGCACCAGCGTGGGCATAATC